>JAGFIV010000051.1 GCA_024103275.1 Flavobacteriales bacterium | reverse complement strand
GCCGTCACCGCCCCGTCCGTGCCCGCGTCAGGCGCGGCCTGCTCCGTGACCGTCACCGTGGCCGTGGCATTGCCGCAAGGGGCCGTGCCGTTGACCGTGTACACATAGGCGCCCGGGGCCATGGCGGCCGGGTCGTACATCCCACCCGTCACCGCGCTGGGGCCGCTCCAGGTACCTCCGGCAGCAGGTGTGCCGCCCAAAGCCGTGAACAAACTGGCAGGTGAACCCGAGGAACAAACTGTAAGCGCACCATTGGTACCGGCATTTGCCGGGGCAACGACGGAAACCGTGACGGTGGCGGATGCGGATGCGCACCCGCCGATGCCCGGCACGGTATACACATATGCACCGGGGGCGTCGATGGCGGGATTGAAGTTAGGTCCTACGGCCGCCCCATCGGATTGCCTGGTCCAAGAACCGGTGGCGTCAGGGGTTCCGCCCAGGCCGGTGGCCAGAGCGACAGGTGCTCCATTCCCGCATAGGTTCAAGGTGCCGTCCACCCCTGCGTCGGGCATGTTCGTGGTGAAGGTGATGTTCAACGTGGCCGTGGCATGGGTACATGCATTGCCCACCGTATACGTGTACGTGCCCGCCACATCCGTCGCCGGATTGAATTGGGGCCCATGGACGCTCCCGTCAGGGGCGGTCCAGAAGCCCGAGGTTGCGGGTGCACCCCCGAGTTGGTCGATCAGGTTGAATGGTACCGCCGTGGGACACACTTGCACGTTCGCGTTATTCCCCGGGTCCGGAGTACTGGCAAGGGGGATCACTGAATTGATGTTCACCCCCACCGATGCGGTGTTCATGATCGGGCATGCCCCGTCATTGGCTTGAAGAAGGAGGTGGACCGGGCTGTTATTCACGTCACCTGTCCAGCAGACTGTGACGGTCACCGGGTTGGTCCCGGCCAGGGTGACCGTGGAACCGGGCATCAAAGTGGCCGCTTGGGAACTCACGGCAAGGACATCACCTGCATCCGCATCGGAGAAGGCCAGGCTGAAGCAGAAAGGGAATCCGTCACAGACCTCGATGGTATTGTTGCCGAGGTATAGGATCCCATCATCGGGCCCTACGATCACCGCGTTCCCGTTCACCGTGGGCGTGCTCCCTGTGCAGGGCATGGCGATCACCATGATATCCCGCATCACCGATCCGATCAACACCCCGTTCACATCGTACATGTCCACCCGGACCACGATCACGTATTTGCCGGCCGCGGACGGGGTGAAGGTCAATTGGCCCGTCAGCGGATCCATGACGGCCCCGGGGATGGGCATGGTACCGGTGTAGCCGGGCTTATAATTGATCGGCGTGGCGCTATCGGCAAACCCTCGCGCTCCGATCAACGTGAATATCAGGTGTTGGCCTGAAAGGCCGGTAAGGCCGAAGTTGTAATCGTACTGTTGCCCGATGCAGATATAGGGCACGGAGTTTTCCGTGAATTGGGGGGAGTTCGTGCAAGGTGCCAGGTCATTGCGCAAACGCGCCTCCAGCCAAGTTCCGGCCATGCCCACCAGGTTGAGCGTGGTGGCACGGCAGCACGATACCCAGCTGATCAGCCAGCCGCCGGGACACGGGGGCAGGTTCACGGTCGTTTGAAAGCTGTACAGGTTCACCCCTTGCAGCCCTCCTCCATTGCAGGTGCTGTTGGGCAATTGGGATGCACAGATCTGGCTGACCTCCACGGGCGTGGGAGGTTGGATGGTCACACTCTGGTTCCCGCATCCACTTGTGAAGTTCAGCGTCTGCTCAATGGCCGCCACGCCCGAGCAATCGTAGAACAGGTCCAAGGTCACCAGGTAGTTATTGCCGCCCAGGCATTGGTAGGTGATGTTTCCTCCAAGGACATGGGATGCCCGGGCGTGCACGCCGAGCACCAGCATGGTGCCCACAAGAATGGCCCGAACGTGGCGCATCAAACCATGGGGTGGCTAAAGGGGAATGTACTTGGGCATAGCGACCCGGAAGGAACCCTCAAAACTAACCTATTGCACGGGCATCTGTCTAACCCATCTTTTGACGGTCAGTGAATTCTTTCCGGTGCCTGTGCGTGCCATTTTTTCCCGACACTACATTTGGCACCCTTGCCCTCCTTTCCTCAACGCTGACAATCGATGCACGGAAGCCCGTTCACCATTCCCCAGCGGGCCGCAGGTCCATCCTATGCGATCTGGTTGGCGCTCCTGTTCATTCCGGCCCTCTCCCTGCCCGTGCTGGCACAGACCGACAGCACCGGGGCGGTACGGCGCGACAGCTCCCTGTTGATGGTAGTCCCGGATACCTCGACGATTGACCAGGACATCCGCGCAGGCTCATTCACCGTGGGGGCCAGCGACCTGGATGCGGAGATCACCGGCCAGGACGTATCGGGCATCCTTCGTTCCTCCCGCGATGTGTTTGACGCCACCGCCGGGTACAACTTCGGCGCAGCACGGTTTCGTGTGCGCGGATTGGGCGGTGAATTCAACCCTGTAAGCATCAACGGGATCGTGATGAACGACCTGGAGAACGGCTATGCCTCCTGGTCCCTCTGGGGCGGATTGAACGACGTGACCCGCTGGGCGGAAAGCCGCACCGGGGTGAGCGCATCGCCCTACGGCTTCGGCAGTATCGGCAGGTGGTCCAACATCGACCTGCGCGCGTCCAACCTGCGCAAGGGCACCCGCCTTTCCTACGCCTCCGCCAACCGCACCTACCGCAACCGGGCCATGGCCACCTACAACACGGGCCTGATGGCCAACGGCTGGGCCTTCAGCCTGAGCGGTTCGCTGCGCTGGAGCGATGAGGGCTACGTGCCGGGCACCTTCTACAATGCCGGTGCCTATTTCCTTTCCGCCGAAAAGAAGATCAACGACAAGCACAGCATCGGCTTCGTCGGTTTTGGTTCACCCATCGTCTCCGGCCGCCAAGGTTTGGCCGTGGCCGAGGCCCAGACCCTCGCGGGTGACCACTACTACAACCCGAACTGGGGCTGGCAGGACGGGAAAAAGCGCAATGCCAACGTGAGCAATGACCACAAGCCCGTGTTCATCCTCAGCCATTACTTCAAGCCGGATGAGCGCACCAAGTGGAACACCAGTGTGCTGTATACCTTCGGTCGCGACGGGTACACGGCACTGAACTGGTATGATGCGCCGGACCCCCGGCCGGACTATTACCGGTACTTGCCCAGCTACTATGAGGAGACCGCGCCCTGGGTGGCCGCGCAGCTCACCCAAGCCTGGCAGAACGACCCGAACACCAGCCAGATCGATTGGGCCCAGCTGTATTTCGCCAACGGCAAGAACCTGTATACGGTGAAGGATGCGGAAGGAATTGCGGGCAACGATGTGACGGGCATGCGCAGCAAGTACATCGTGGAGGACCGCCGCGCCGACCCCACGCGCATCGCGGCCAACAGCGTTTGGAGCCGCAACATCACCGATGAGCTTGGCCTTACGGTGGGTGGCAGCTACAACAGCCAAAAGACACGTTACTTCAAAGTGATCGACGACCTGCTGGGCGGTGACTTCTGGTTGGACCTGGACCAGTTTGCCGCACGGGACAGCGATGACCCCAATGCCGCACAGAATGACCTGAACACCCCGAACCACATTGTGCGGGTCGGTGACGAGTTCGGCTATGATTACGATATACGCACCAACCAGGCCAACCTTTTCGGCCAAGTGGATCGGAAATGGCGGAAGGTGGAAGGTTATTTCGGCGCCAGCGTCACCAGCACCGTCTTTTGGCGCGACGGCCATTTCCGGAAGGCCCTGTTCCCGGACAATTCATTCGGCAAGAGCGAGAAGCAGTCCTTCCTGCACGGCGGGGTGAAGGCAGGGGCTGTGTACAAGATCTCCGGCCGCGAGTACATCACGGCCAACGCCGCCTTCCTTTCCAACGCCCCCACCGCACGCACCGCCTACCTGAGCCCGCGCACCCGCGATGCCGTGGTGGACGGGCTCACCACCGAGAAGGCGTTCAGCGGCGACATCAGCTACGAGGCCCGCATGCGCCGCGTGAAAGGCCGTGCCACGCTCTACTATGTGCACACCAGCGACGGCATCTGGTCGCGCAGCTTCTACCACGACGTGTACCGCACGTTCGTGAACTACTCCATGACCGGCGTATCGGAGGACCATCTCGGCCTGGAGCTCGGGGCACAGATCAAGGTCTCCCCCACCCTGGAGGCCACCGCGGCCTACGCCGAGGGCCAGTACGTGTACAGCTCGCGCCCTACTGCGACGGTAACACGCGACAACAGCGATACCGCCCTGGCCGTCGGCCGCACGGTGTACTGGAAAAACTTCCGCGTGGGCGGCATGCCCCAGCGCGCGGCCTCGGCGGGCCTGCGCTACAACGCACCGAAGTACTGGTCCATCGGCGCCAACGCCAACTACTTCGGCAACATCTACCTGGACCCCAACCCCGACCGGCGCACCGCCGAGGCCCTGGGCAACTTGGTGGTGGAAGACCCCCAGTGGAACGCCCTGCTGGAGCAGACCAAACTGGATGACGGCTTCACCGTGGACCTGTTCTTCACCAAAAGCTGGCGCGTGAAGCACAAATACCGCATCGGCCTCAACCTGTCGGTGAGCAACGTGCTGGACAACACCGACCTGGTGACCGGCGGCTACGAGCAATTGCGCTACGTACCCAAGGAGATCGACAAGTTCCCGCCCAAGCTCAGCTACATGTACGGCCGCACGTACTACGCCATGGTCACCCTCAGCTTCTGACAACTCGCACATGCAACGCATCCGTCCCCTCCATCGCTCCGGCCTGCTGGCCCTGCCCTTGCTGCTGGCCTTCGCCACTGGCTGCAAGAAACCGGACAAGCAAGTGACCTATACGGCCACGGGCTACGGTAGTGCCGTGCACTATGTGGACGGGTCCGAAACTTGGCAAGTAGCGGCCGTTAGCGGATATGACCAGGCAACCACATACAGCATTGACACGGTTATCTCGGGTATAGACACCACGCTCACCTACCAAGAGACGGTGACTGTTCCAGGTACATGGACGTACACTTTCGATGCACCCCACGATGGTACGGCACGGTTTGAGGTGATCCAACAATACTACGCCACTGGACCGACATCAGCCTCCCTACAGATTGACGGCATCACTGTTGCCAGCGGAACCGTGATGAAATACGGCGACCAACTCTCCCTGCACGATTGATGTCCACTCCTTCCAATTCCATCAATCCGGCAGAACTCCCATTACAGGCAGCCGGAACCTACATACCGAACATGCCTGCAAGCACCAACGTCTCATTCGGCTTCTGACAATTCGCACATGCAACGCATCCGTCCCCTCAATCGCTCCGGCCTGCTGGCCCTGCCCCTGTTGCTGGTACTTGCCTCCGGCTGCAAAAAGGAATTCGACACCCCGCCGGTGCGCACCATCCCCGGCGGCGGCGTGGTCACCATCGCGCAACTGAAGGCCCTTTACTTCAACCAACTCACCCCCGTACACTTTTCGGATACCGCCGGGGCGGTGAACACCGTATACGGCGTGGTCACCGCCGACGAACAGAACGGCAACCTGTACAAGAACCTCTACATCCAGGACCACACCGGGGCCATCGCCATCCGCCTGCTATCCTCGGGTGGGCTTTACCAGGGCGATTCCATCCGCATCTACTTGCCCGGCACGGTGCTCAGCCCCTACAACGGCCTGATGCAGATCGACAGCGTGGACGTGGACAACAACGTGGTGAAGCAGGCCACCGGGGTCACCATCACCCCCAGGCCCACGCTCATCAGCGAACTCACCAACGCCAACTTCGGCCTGGGCGGTCCCTACCAAAGCATGCTGGTGAAATTGAGCGGCGTCCAGTTCGCCGCATCGGACACGGGCCTCACCTACGCCGACCCGGTCACGCAGCAAACCCTGAACCGCACCCTGGAGGATTGCAACGGCAACACCACCATCGTGCGCAACAGCGGGTACGCCAACTTCGCCGGGCAGAACCTTCCCAACGGGAAGGGTGTTTTCACGGGCATCGCCAGCTGGTTCGGCAGTGCTGCGCAGCTCTACATCCGCAACATCAACGAGGTGCAGCTGAACGGGCCGCGTTGCGGGGAAAGCACCTGTGACCCGGTGGCCACCCTGAGCGAGGATTTTTCAACGGTGACGAACAACATCCCCGTGACGCTGGAATGCTGGACCAACACCTTCACCGAGGGAAGCGTGGCGTGGCGTGGAAAGGTGGCCGATACCGACCGCAGCGCCGAGGCCAGGATCTCCTTGGGCCCAGCCAGTACCATGTGGCTGATCACGCCGGAGATCGCCTTCAACGGTACCCAGCAGCTCTCCTTCTCCTCGGCCAAGGTGAACTGGGTGCACGACGGCCTCACCGTATGGGTGAGCACCGATTTCAGCGGTAACGTCACCGCGGCCACCTGGACCCAGGTTACCGGTGCCAGCATTGCGGGCCAGGTCGATGCCGACGGGGCCTGGGTCAATTCGGGTCCCGTCACCCTGGCCAGCTTCCTCCCTTCGGGATATAGCGGTAACTTCGTGATCGCCTTCAAATACCAAGGCGATGCAGCCAATTCCACCACCTATCGCGTGGATAACGTCCAAGTAAATTGATCCCCCGACCTTTGAACCATAAACCACAGACCCGATGAGAACAGCATTACTGCTCAGTTCGCTGGCCATTGCCGGCATGGCCAGCGCACAGATCTTCCAAAGCGGCTTTGAAACCTGGACGGATGGATCGCCCGACGGATGGATGGGCTCCAAGAGCAACATCGGCGCGGCCAATGTGGCCCAGGTGACCGACAACGTGCATGGCGGCACCTCCGCGGTAAGCCTGACCAACGCCACTTCCAGCCACAAGCGGTTCACCACCCAGGTCCTGCCGGTGGTGAATGGCCAGAGCTACGAGGTGAGCTTCTGGGTGCGCGGGACCGGCGATATCCGTGTCGGCCTGTTTGACGGCCGTCCGGGCGGAAGCTCGGGATACGCGACGTATTCCGCGTATACCGCGGCAACCACCACGTGGGTGCAGGTAACCCAGACCATCGTGGCCGGCAATGACACCACGGATGCCGAGTTCATTCTTTCCGTGCGCAATACTGCGGCACCGGACAACCTGGTGGTGGACGACGTGACCATCTCCGAGGCCGGCGCCCCTGAAGAGGTGAGCATCTATGCCATCCAATACACCACGGACGCCAGCGGTGATTCACCCTTGGCCGGCCAGACCGTTTCCACCGGCGGCATCGTGACCGGCGACCTTCCCGATACGGGCGACGGCTACTTCATCCAGAGCGGCACCGGCCCGTGGAGCGGCATCTACGTGTATGACGCGGACCACGCGCCGGCCATTGGCGACAGCGTGACCTTCACGGCCGCCGTCAGCGAGTATTTCGGTATCACCGAGCTCTCCGGCATCTCCAACTTCACCGTGGTGTCCAGCGGCAACTCCGTGACCCCGTTCGACGTGGCCACGGGCGATGTGTCCCTGGAGCCCTTGGAAAGCGTGCTGGTGCGCGTGGTGGATGCCACTTGCACCGTGGCCCCCAGCGGCGCCACCTTCGGCAAGTACAATGTGGATGACGGCTCCGGCGAATGCGTGATCGGCAAGGCCATGTACACCACCACGCCCGCGCCCGAGGTGGGACAGGTGTTCACCATCATCGGCGTCAATTTCTACGACTTCGGCGAGTACAACATCCAGCCGCGCATGGCCTCCGATGTGGACCTGAGCACCGCGGTGGGTGATGCCGGGGAACTGGCCACGGTGGCCGTGGGCCCCAACCCGGCGCATGACCTGCTTACCGTCCACCTTGGGGATGCAGCGGGCCAACCGGTGAATTACCGGTTCACCGATGTGCAAGGCCGCACGGTGCTGAGCGGGCAGTTGGCCGCGGCCACCAACCGGATCGACGTGGCGGACGTGCCGGCCGGCCTGTACCACCTCACGCTCCGCACCCTCGAAGGCACACGGACCTTCGCCGTGCAGGTGGTGCGCTAAGCGGAACGCATGGAAAAAAGGAAGGGCCGCCGGTTGGTGGCCCTTCTTCTTTGTACCCGCCCGGTGCGGACCTGCGGCACCTACTTCTTTCTGGCCACGATGGCGATAGCCTCCATGGACTTGTCGTAGCGGCGGAACACCTTTCGCATTTCGAGGATGCGCTTGCGGGCCTTGCCGTGGGTGAGGATGTTCCAGGTGATCTTCAGGAAGCGGAAAAAGCCCTCATCATCGATCAGGCGTTTGGTCTCCAGCAGGTGCATGGGGTTGGTCATGATGCTTTGTACCTCGAAGCCGGCCGCCTCCAGCATGCGTGTCCACTCGCTGCGCGTCAGCGGCCGGGCGTTCACCTTGATGGTCTGGGCCAGCTCACGCTGGATGGTCTTCTTGCCTTCTTCGGGCATGTCGTCCGGCACAAGGGCGATCTCGTGGATGCCATACAGCCCGCCGGGCCGCAGGATGCGATGGGCCTCGCCCATGATCTCCGCCTTGCGGTGGTCGGCCTGCATGGTGAGCATGGCCTCCGCATAAAGCTTGTCGGCGGTATCGGCTTCCACCGGCGCACAGCAGGCATTGCCGATGACGATCCGTTGCCTCGGTCCGTTGATCTTCTTGCGAAGCATGCCGGCGGCCTCCTCGTTCAACTCAATGCCCGTGTAGCTCCTGGGGCCCTTTGCCAAGGTTATCCCGGCCGTGTATCCCATGCCCGGCGCAAACTCCACCACGTCATCCCCGCCGTGGATGGCGAGCTTTTCCATCAGCTGGAGCGTCAATTCCTTCCCGCCGGGGCGCAGTACCTTCTTGCCCATCTTGGCCAGTAGCCAATGGCCCTGGTCATAGTTCAAATGTTCATTGGCGGTGGAGCGGTGCGGGGCAGGTGCCTTGTGAGGTTCCGCGGCCACCGGTTCAAGTATTTCGGTGCTTGGCATCATTCTTATTTGGAACAAATCTAAACAAGGAGTCTCGGGAAGCAAGGAACCACCTTGCACCGGCCAGAGGCAGGCGATCTCCATCCGCGCAGGGATGGACCCGAAATGATGCGCCCCGGCTTCCGCCGGGGCGCATCCCCTCTACCCAACTAACCCTAACCCTACTTCGCCAATACCTTGAATTCCGTGCGGCGGTTGGCCTGGTGCTGCTCCTCGGTGCACTTGGCGCACTCACAGGTCTCCACCGGCCTGGTCTCCCCATAGCCCTTGTACTGCAGGCGGTCCTTGGCGATCCCCTGCTTGATCAGGTATTCCACCGCGCTCTTTGCACGTTTCTCCGACAAGCTCATGTTGTAGGCATCCTTGCCACGGCAGTCCGTGTGTGAACTGAGCTCGATCTTCACGGTGGGGTTGTCGTTCAAGGTCTGCACCAGCTTGTCCAGTTCCACGGCCGCATCAGGGCGGATGTTCCACTTTGCGAGGTCGTAATAGATGTTGTCCAGGCGCACCACTTGGTCCACCTGCAAGGGGAACATGTTGAAGTCGGTGTGGATCACCGTATTGGTCTTGCCCTTGGTGCTGATCCGCGCGCTTTGCTTGAAGAAGCCGGGCCGCTCCGCGGTCACCTTGTAGTCGCCCTCGGCCTGCAACGCAAACTGGTAGTGGCCGTCCGGCCCGGTGACCATTTCCTCCACCACGGTGCCGTTGGCATCGAGCAGCCGCACCACGGTGCTGTCCAACGGTTGTTTGGTATCCCCATGCCGTACGATGCCCTCCGCGCCGTAGTCATACTTTTCCAGTTGGATCACCACATGGTCCAGGTCGTCCAGCTCGCTGTCCACGGTCCGCGAGCCCTGGCGGTAGCCGTTGCGGCTGGCGGACAGCGTGTACTTGTCGCTGTAAGGCAGCTCCACGCTGAAACGCCCCCCGTCGAGCATCTGCACCTGGGCACCGTCGATGAACCGGCCGTTGGCATCCTTGATGTCCAGCTGGGCGCCATCCACCGGCGTTTGGGCCAATTTGTCCACCACGGTCCCCATGATCCGGATCCGCGGCGGGTGTACGGTGCAACCATAGATGTCCAGGCTGCCGCGTCCGCCGGGCCTGTCGGAAGCGAAGAACCCGGTGCTGTCATCCGCCAGGAGGATCAGGCTGATGTCGTTGTGGGACGTGTTCATCGGCGCGCCCAGGTTGAACACCCGGCCCGGCCCGTCGGGGGTCAGCCGCACGGAGAACAGGTCATAACCGCCCAGCCCGGGGTGGCCCGTGCTGCTGAAGTACAAGGTGGAATCCTTGGTGACGAAGGGGAACATCTCACTCCCGGGCGTATTGATCTTGCCGCCCATGTTCTTCGGCTCGGACCAATCGTCGCCGGCCGCCTCGCAATACCAGATATCGGTGCCGCCCCGGCCGCCTGGCCTGTCGCTGACGAAATAGAGACGGGTGCCGTCCGGCGATACGCAGGGGTGCCCCAGGTTGTATTCGGGATCGTTGTACGTGAACGGCGCCAGGGCGCCCCATTCCGGCTGGCCGAATTCGCCGCTGGTGATGTCGGAGTAGTAGATGCCGAGCTTCACCTCGCCGTTGGATGCCTTGGACAACTTGCCGTAGTAGTAGTTGTTGCGGGTGAAGTAGAGCCGTTTGCGCGCGGGGTCAAATGCGGCGGTCCCGTCGTGGAAGCGGCTGTTGACATCCTTCCGCATCACCATCGGGTCGGTGGCCGTCTCACCCTTCAGCAGGGCGGAGTAGAGGTTCAGGAAGGGTTCCTTGTCCCAGTTGTAGGGTGATCTGCCGCCCGCGCCTTCCCCGCGGGCGCTGCTGAAGAGCAACAGGTCCTCCATCACGGCCGGGGCCAGGTCCGCGTCGGCGGAATTGATCGCAAGCGTACGGACGGCATCCTTGGTGCTGTCCCGCCGCAGGCGCTCGAAGTAGTCGCCCCCCTTCAAATAGGCCTTCACCCACTCATCGTCCGGTGCCTTTTCCGCGTAGGTCCTGTACCAAGGCAGGGCCTCTTCGTACTTGCCTTGCGCGCGCAGCTGGTCGGCATAGCCAAGGATGTCGTCCGCGGACGGGTCGCCCAGGTCGATCAACTTCTTGTACGTGGCGGCGGCCTGGGCATGGTCACCCAGTTTCTTGTAGGCAAAAGCAAGTTGCCGGTAATCCGCGGCCGCTGCATGCTTGCCCTTGATGATGTCCTCGTAGACCTTGGCCATCTTGTCGTACTCGAACACCGCGGCATAGCGGTCGGCCATGCGGTGCTTGAGCTGCTGGGCCTGGGCCGCCATGGATGCCAGCACCACCAAGGTGCCCGCGAGGGCAGGCCGGATTCGCAGTATTGTGGGTCGATGCATCTGGATCAGAAATAGCGAGGTGAACGGATCCCCTTGGGTGCGTTGCCGAAATCGAACCCGAGCATGAACTCATGCGAGCCCCCGCTGTAGTTCCGCAATGGCGACAAGGGATAGTCGTAGGCATAACCCACCGATAGGCCATCGGTGAGGTTGTATTGCACCAACGCGCCGACGGCATCCGTGTACCGGTACATGGCACCCAGCCACAGCTTCTCATAGAGGAGGAAGTTGGCGCCCAGGTCGAAGCTGACCGGCGCGCCGTCCACGGCCTTCACCATGAAGGTGGGCTTGAACTTGGTGTAGGTGCCCAGGTCGAACACGTAGCCTCCCGTAAGGAAATAGTGGGGGCGCTGGCCGGGGTCGCTGATGAACATGAGCGAGTCGGTCTCGAAGAAATCCGTGCGCAGCACCTTGGGTGAGCTCAGGCCGAGGTAGAACCGGTCGCTGTACCACATGATGCCGAAGCCGAACTGGGGGTCGGTCTTGCTGCTCACGTTTTGCTGGAAGACCTGGTCATTGGCCTCCAACGGATGCAGGGAGAGGAAATCACCCTGGAAGAGGTTCAGCCCGCCCTTGATGCCGAATGCCAGCTTTTGGTTGTTGCCCAGGAACATGCGGTAGGCCACGTCCAGCATCAGGCCGTATTGGGTCACCGGCCCGTGCTGGTCACGCATCACCGTGCCGCCCAGCCCCAGGCTTTGCAGCAGGAAGGGGCTGTGCACGGTGAGGGTCTGCGTGCTGGGTGCGCCCTCGAAGCCCACCCATTGATGGCGGCTCAGCGCTTTCAGGCTCACGCGGTCGGCGCTGCCCGCGTAGGCCGGGTTCAGCGCCAGCAGGTTGAACATGTATTGCGTGTACTGCGGGTCCTGTTGTGCGGCGGCCTGCTTGGGCAACAGGAAGGCGGGACCGGCCAACAGGGCCGCAAGCATCACGAGCTTCCAACGGGAGGCGGAGGTGGCCATCGGCGTAGTGTGTTTGGTGCTTGCTTTCATGATCAGCGGCGCAGATAGATGTAACCCGTGGTGATCTCCTTGCCATCGCCCGGATCGAAAATGAAGTAGTAGGTGCTCTCAGGCAGCTTGGTTCCCCAGTTGGGCTTGCCCTCGCTGGTGCCGTCCCAGGTGTTCCGGTACGGGCTGCGCTCAAACACCTTCGACCCCCACCGGTTGAACACTTGGAACTTGTTGTCCGGGTAGTAATCCAACCCGCCGATGGTGTAGACATCGTTCACGCCGTCGCCGTTGGGCGAGAAGGCATCGGGGATGACCAGGATGCTGCAGTCGCGCAGCACGATCAACATGGTGTCGGACGAGCTGCCGCAGGCACCGTTGTCCACCACCCACAGGAAGCTGTTGGTGCCCAGCTGCAGGCCGGTCACCTCGGCATCGGGATCCTCCGGGTACGTGAACTCCCCGTGGCCCCCGATCAGCTCCCAGTGGCCCGTGGCCGTACTGTTCGCCGGCACGGCCGCCATGTGCGTGTAGGTGGTGTCGTGGCACAATGCCTGGTCGACGCCCGCATCCGCCTGGCGCGCATTGATGTCGAAGACCGATACGGTCATTTCACTGGAGCTGCTGCCGCATTCCCCGTTGTTCACCGTCCAGATCAGCACCGTGCTTCCGAAGCCCACGCCGGTCACCGTGGTTGCGGGGTCGGCCGGGTCGGTGATGGTGCCGTCGCCCACGATGCTCCAATGGCCCGTGGCGGGGAAGGTGGCCGGCGTGGCGAACATGTCCACCGTCACCGCGCCCGGCTCGCAGAATTGCTGGTCCGGGCCCGCATGGGCCGGGTCCAGGGTGCCGTCATAGATGGTCACGGTCATCGTGTCGGTCATGGTGCCCGTGCCGCACGGGCCGTTGAAGACGGTCCAGGTCAGGATGGTCTGCCCCGGCACCAATCCGGTGAGCGTGGTGTGCGCATCAGTGGGGTCCGTCAAGGATCCGGCCCCGGAGAGGATGGTCCAGGTCCCGGTTGCCGGCTCGGTCACGTCATCGGCGGCCAGGGTGACCGTGCCGAGCGGTCCGCAATGCGACTGGTCCGGTCCGGCGTTGGCGCTGGTGATGCTTCCATCGTACAGGGTGATGGTCACCTGGTCCGAAAGGGTTCCGCACGGGCCGTTGTCCAAGGTCCAGGCATAGATGTTCACGCCGGGGCCGTACCCGGTGACGATCGTGTTGGGGTCGGAGGCATCGGCGAAATCACCGCTGCCGCTGATCACGCTCCATTGGCCGGTGGCCGGATAGGTGGCCGGGGAGGCGGACAGCGTGGTGGACGTGGACGGGCTGCACAGGTCCTGTGCCGCCCCTGCATCGGGCCCGGCCAGTTGCGAATCGAAGACCCGGACGAGAACTGTATCCATGGAGATGCCGCAGGTGCCGTTATCGAGTGTCCACACCAGCAGGTTGTCACCCACGGACAGGCCGCTGACGGTGGTGTTCGGGTCGGAGGCATCATCGAACACCGCGCTGCCCGCCGCCACGGTCCACAGGCCCGTGCCCGGGAAGGTCGCGGCGTTGCCGTTCAGGCCCACCGTCTGGTCCGCCCCGCAGATGTCTTGTGCGTCACCGGCATGGGCGGCCGGCGCGGAGGCATCATATATGAACACCGCCGTGGTGTCCACCGTGGGCGGGCCGAAGCCGCAATCACCGTTGTACACGGTCCAGGAGAAGACGTTGATGCCGATGCCGAGGTCCGTGATCGCGGTGTGCGGGTCGTGGACATCCGCGATGGTGCCAACGCCGCTCACCAAGGCCCAGGTGCCCTCCGCCGGGAACATTGGCTCCGTGGCATCCATGGACACGCTGTCATCCGGGGTGCACAGGAACTGGAAGTCTCCCGCTTCGGCCGGGGGCCCGAAGGGATCGTACACGGAAATCCGCAGGGTGTCGCTCATGATGCCGTTGTTGGGGCACGGGCCATTGTCCAGGTTCCACACCAGGACGGTCACGCCCAGGCCGAGGTCGACGATGTCGCTGTGCGGGTTGGCGGGATCGACCACCGTGCCTGCGCCGCTCAGGATGGTCCAGGTGCCCGATGCGGGCGGTTGCGGCACATCGGCCTGCAACTGTGCGGAGGTGAAGGGCAGGCAAAGCTCGAAGTCGTCGCCTGCATTGGCGGCCGCCGTGCTGTCGCTGTAGATGGTGATGGTCACCTCGTCAAAGGAGATGGCGTTTTCACAGGGCCCGTTGAACGTGGTCCACCGGAAGGTGTTGGCACCGATGGCCATGCCGACCACCTTGGTCCCCGGGTCGTGCGGGTCCTCGAAGAGCCCGGCACCGTTCACCACGGTCCAGGTGCCGGTCGCCGGGAAGGTCGGCGTGTTTCCCTGCAGCCAGGTGCTGTCCTGCGGCGTGCAGAATTCCGCATCGTCGCCCGCGAAGGCCGGCAGGTTCATCGGGTCGTACACCAGGAAGCTCACGTCGCTCTGGGTGAACCCGCACACCCCGTTGTCGAACGACCAGGTGTAGATGTTCTCGCCGATGCTCATGTCCGACACCGTGGTGGAGGGGTCATGGATATCCGCGAAGGACCCCGTTCCCTGGGATACGGACCAGGTGCCTACGGCCGGGAAGGTGGGCGTGTTGGCCCCCAGCTGTACCGGTGTGGGCGGGCCGCAGAAGCTGGCGCCGGGACCGGCATCGGCAGGCGGTGCGTTCAGGTCGAAGAGGGTGATGGTCACCTGGCTGGTGCTGTTGCCGCAGGGTCCGTTCTCCACGCGCCATTCAAAGGTGTTCACCCCGACCTCCAGGTTGGTGACCGTGGTGTTCGGGTCGGCGGGGTCCGTGATGGTGGCAGTGGTACCGATGGCCACCCACGTGCCTGTGGCCGGGAAGATCACCGGGCTGGCCGCCATGGTGGCGCTGGTCACCGGGGTGCATACCTGCTGGGCGGGACCTGCAAGGGCATCCGGGGTGTTGGCATCGTACACGAAGATGCTCACCTGGCTGCTGGTGGGCTGGCCGCAGGGACCGTTGTCCACGGTCCATTCAAAGATGTTCTCACCCACTTCCAGGCCGGTGATCTCCGTGCCCGGGTCGGACGGGTCCACGATGGTGCCCGTGCCGCTCACGAGCGTCCACTGTCCGGTGGCCGGGAAGATCAGGGCGCTGCCGGTCATGAAGACCGAACTGGCCGGGGTGCAGATCGACTGGGTGGTGCCTGCATTGGCCGGCTCATTGGCTTCATCGAAGAGCGTGATCGTGATCTCGCTCCAGGTGGGGGCCGCGCACGGGCCGTTGTCCACGGTCCAGCGCAGGATGTTCACGCCCACGGCCAGGCCGCTCACGGTGGCTTGGGGGTCGTGGTCGTCGCTGAACGTGCCAGCACCCTGCTGCACCGTCCAGGTGCCCACCGCCGGCGCGGTCACCGGGCTGCCCGACAAGGTGTAGCTGGTGCCGCCGGAAGTACACAGGTCAACATCATCACCGGCTTCGGCCTGTGCGTTGTCTTGGTCGAACACCTGCACGGTCATCGTCGATGACGTGATGCCGTTGGCGCAAGGGCCGTTGTCCACGGTCCATTGGAAGACGTGCGTGCCCACCGGCAGGTCGATCACGGCGGTGTTCGGGTCATTCGGGTCGGTGATCACACCGCTGCCGCTCACCAAGGTCCAAGTACCCACGGCGGGGAAGGTGACGGCGCTTGCATGCATGGTGATGGTGCTGGCCGGTGAGCAGATCTGTTGGTCATCGCCGGCATAGGCATCGGGGTTGTCATCGCGGAACAAATAGATGGTGACCTCGCTGCTGCTGGTGCTGCACAGGCCGTTGCTCACCGTCCAGCGGAAGGTGTTCGCGCCCACCGACAGGCCGTCCACGCCGGTGTTGGGGTCGTGCTCATCGGCGAACACGCCACTGCCGCTCACCACGGTCCAAGTGCCCGTGGCGGGGAAAACGGCCGGGCTGCCCTCCAGGACCGTGGAGGTGGCGGGCAGGCACAGCTGTTGGTCGGGCCCCGCATGGGCGTTGGGCGCGTTGGAGTCGAACAGGAAGATGCTGACCTGCGAGGTGGTGGTGCCGCTGGCGCAGGGGCCGTTGTCCACGGTCCATTGGAAGATGTTCTCACCCACGCCCAAGCCGGTCACGGTGGTGGTCGGGTTGGCCGGATCGGTGATCACGCCTTGGCCTTGGACCAGGGTCCAGGTACCCGTGGCCGGGAAGGTCGGCGTGTTGCCGGCCAGGGCCGTGCTGTTGTTCGGCGTACACAGGCTTTGTTCCGGCCCCGCATGGGCGGGTTCATTGTTCTCATCATACACGAAGATGCTCACGCGGTCCTTGGTCTCGGGGTCCGCACAGGGTCCGTTCAGCACGGTCCACTCGAAGATGTTCTCCCCGATGCCCAGGGCGGTCACGGCGCTGTTGGGGTCGTTGGCGTCCGCCAGGGTGCCGGCCCCGGAGATCAGGGTCCAGTGGCCCGTGGCCGGGAAGATGACCGGGCTGCCTTCCAAGGTGGTGGAGGCGTCATCGGAACACAGATGTTGGACCGGGCCTGCGGCGGCCACCAGGTTGTTCGCGTCATACACGAAGATGGAGACCTCGTCGCTTGCCGGGTTCACCGGGCAGGCCCCGTTGCTCACCGACCATCGGAAGATGTTCTCGCCCACGGGCAGGTCCGTGATGGTGGTGACCGGGCTATGGATGTCGGTGATCGTTCCACCTCCGGATACCAGTTGCCACGTGCCCTGTGCAGGGCTGGGCGCCGCACTGGCGGCCATGGTCGCCGTGGTCTGCGGGGTGCAAAGGTCCTGGTCCGGGCCGGCATTGGCACCGCTGACCGAGCTGTCGTACAAGGTGATCGTCACCTCCTCGCTGGAGACGGCACCGCACGGACCATTGTCCACGGTCCAACGGAAAGTGTTGGGGCCGACCCCCAGGCCCGTGATGGCCGTGGTGGGCGACGACGGATCCACGATGGTGCCCGTCCCGCTCACCAGGATCCAGGTGCCCGTGGCAGGATAGATCACGTTGCTGCCCGTCATGGTGGTGAAATCGGTGGGGCTGCACAGGCCCTGGTCGTCACCGGCGGCGGCCGGCGGGTTGGAGGCATCGAACACGCGGATGTTCACCTGGGCGGAAGTGGACCCGCAGGAGCCGTTGTCAATGGTCCACGTGAGGATGTTGTCGCCCACCTGCAGCCCGCTCACCATGGCGTTGGGCGCGTGGATGTCGGAGAAGGTGATGCCTGCCCCGGCGCTCCATGTGCCCTGGGCCGGAGCCACGCTGATGTTGGCCGCCAAGGTGGCCGTGGAGGCCGGGGTACACAAATCCTGGTCGGGGCCTGCGTTGGCCGGCTGGGCGCTGCCGCTGAAGACGCTGATGGTGACCTCATCGAACGCATTGCCGTTGGTACAGGGTCCGTTGTTCACGGTCCAGCGGAAGATGTTGTTGCCCAACCCCAGCCCGTTCACCTGGGTGGTGGGGCTGTTCGGTGATACGATGTTGCCTTGGCCGCTCACCAAGGTCCAGGTGCCGGTGGCCGGTGCGATCAGTCCGCTGCCGGTGAGCGTGGTGGCGGTGACGGGGGTGCATAGCTGCTGGGGGGTGCCTGCGTTGACCACGGGGTTCGCCTGGTCATACACGGTGATGCGCACCTGGTCGGTGCTGGTCCCGCAGGCCCCGTTGTCGATGGACCACACCAGGATGTTGACGCCGATGCCCAGGCTGGAGACCGCGGATGTGGGGGAAGCGGGGTTGGCGATGTTGGCCGTGCCTTGGAGCACGGACCAGCTGCCGGTGGCCGGTGCCACCGCGGCGTTGGCGGCCAGCACCGTGGAGGGCACGTCGCTGCACAGCTCCTGGTCGGGTCCGGCATACGCCTGCTGGGCATTGCCGTTGAAGACGGAGATGGTCACCTCAGCCGAGCTGGAGGCCGCACAGGGCCCATTGTCCACGGTCCAGCGGAAGACGTTGGCACCGAGTGATAGTCCGGAAACCGTGGTGGCCGGGTCGGCCGGGTCGGCGAACACTCCCGTGCCGCTCACCAGCGTCCACTGGCCGGTGCCGGGGGCGATCAGGGCGCTTCCCTCCAAGGTGGTGCTGGTGATGGGCGTACACAAGTCCTGGTCCGGCCCCGCATCGGCCGTTGACATGGCCCCGTCGTACACCGAGATCGATACCTGGGCACTGTTGGAGGGGAAATTGCACGGGCCGTTGGTGACGGTCCATTGGAACACGTTCACGCCGACGCCCATGTCGGTGATGGTGGTGGAGGGGCTGTTCGGCGAGGTGATGGTGCCGCTGCCGCCGATCACCGTCCACTGGCCGGTGGCCGGCGCCACGGGCGTGGTACCGGTCACGGTCACGCTGTTGGCCGACGTGGGCACGCAGATGCTTTGGTCCGGGCCCACGGTAACCGGTGGGTGGGCATCATCATAGATGGTGATGGCCACCTCATCCCAGGTGGTGCCGGTGCCACAGCTGCCGTTGGTGACCGTCCAGCGGAAGATGTTCACGCCCACCGGGAGATTGTTCACGGCCGTGGTGGGGTTGTTGGGCGTAACGATGGTCCCGCCACCGCTTTGCAAGGTCCACACGCCCGCTGCGGGATAGATGACGTTGCTGCCCACCAGCGTGGTGCTGTTGGAGCTGGAGCACAATTCCTGCGGGAACCCCGCATTGGCGATGGGGTTGCTGCTGTCGTACACCCGGATGCGCACGTCATCGCTCGTCACCGGGTTGTTGCAGGTCCCGTTGAGCACCGTCCAGCGGAAGATGTTGTCGCCCACGGCCAGGCCGGTCACCTGCGTGTTGGGGTTGTTGGGGGATACGATGGTGCCGGTGCCGCTTACCAAGGTCCAGGTGCCGGTGGCCGGAGCGATCACCGCGCTGCCTTCAAGCGTCGTGCTGTTGCTCGGCGTACACAGGTCCTGGTCGTTGCCGGCTTGGGCGATGGCGTTGGCAGAGCTGTATACGGTGATGACCACGTCATCCTGGGTGATCGGGTTGGCACAGGGTCCGTTGGTGATGGTCCAACGGAACGTGTTCACCCCCACGCCCAGGCCGGAGACCCCGGTGGTGGGGTTGGAGGCATCGGCAAAGATGCCCGAGCCATTGACCACGGTCCATTGGCCGGTGGCCGGGAACACGGGGGTATTGCCCGCCAACAGCGTGGCCGTGGTCGGCGTACAGAGGTCCTGGTCGGGGCCGGCGAACGCGGCCGGCGCGTTGTTGTCATAGATGAAGATGGAGACCAGGTCGCTTGGCGGGGTCACCATGCAGGGGCCGTTGGTGATGGCCCACTGGAAGACGTTCTCGCCCACGGACAGCCCGGTGATGGTGGTGGTCGCACTGTTCGGATCGGCAATGGTGCCGGTTCCGCTCACCAAGGTCCAGGTGCCTTGCGCAGGAGCGGCGGGAGCATTGGCCTGCATGGTCACTGAGGTGGTGGGCAGGCAGAAGGACCGGTCGGGGCCGGCGTTGGCGCCGGCCACCGTTTGGTCGTATGCCATGATGGTCACCTGGTCGGTGCTCACCCCGTTGGCGCAGGGCCCGTTATGCACCGTCCATTGGAAGACGTTGGCACCGATGCCCAGTCCGGTCACTGTGGTGCCGGGACTGTTGGGCGAGGTGATCGTGCCCGCGCCGCTCACCAGGGTCCAGGTGCCCGTGGCCGGGAAGATGGGTGTGTTGCCGGCCAAGGTGGCGATGGCGGTGCCGCACACTTCCTGGTCGTCCCCGGCTTGGGCATCGGGGCTGCTGCTGTTGTACACGGTAACCGTCACCTCGTCGGAGGTGGAACCCGGCGTGCAGGGGCCGTTGGTGATGGTCCAGCGGAACACATGTACGCCCACGGCAAGGCCGGTCACGGTGGTGTTCCGTTGGTTGGGGTTGGTGATGGTGCCCGCACCGCTCACCACGGTCCACGTGCCCACGGCCGGTGCCGTTGCGGCATTTCCGTCCAGCGTGACGGAACTAGCCGGTGTGCAGATGCTGAAGTCCGTACCGGCAAAGGCCGTTGCCTGTGCGCTGTTGAACACACGGATCTCCACCTCGTCCTGGGTGGTGCCGCACGGGCCGTTGTTGATGGTCCAGCGCAACCGGTTGGTGCCGAATGCCAGGCCGGTGACGGTGGTGGTCGGCGAGTTGGGGTTGGTGATGGTGCCGCTCCCGGTCACGAAGGACCACGTACCCGTGGCGGGTGCCGTGGCGGCATTGCCGTCCAAGGTGGCCGCGTTGGGTGGGCCGCAAAGGTCCTGGTCGAAGCCGGCGGCGGCAATGGCCTGTGCATTGCTGTAGCTGGTCACGGTCACCTCATCCGTGCGCGTTCCGCAGGTCTGGTAATCCACGGTCCATCGGAACACATTTGGCCCGAGCGAGAGGCCGGAAACGGCGCTGGTGCGCGAGTTGGGGTTGGCGAAGGTGCCGCTTCCGCTCACCACGCTCCACGTGCCTTGAAGCCCCGGATAAGGCAGGGGCGGCGCGGCCATGGTGGCGTTGGGGCCGCACACGGCGAAATCGGTGCCCGCGTCCACATCGGTGGCGGGCGGCGTTACCTGGATGGTGAAGCCGTAGTCGTTCGTCGCTTTCAGCGGACAGCCATTGTCCTCCACATGCACGGTGAAGGTGTTGTTCCCCAGGTTGGCCACCGTGGGCGTCCAGGTGAAGGTGCCCACGGGATGGGGCGAACCCGCAGAGGTGAAGGTCGCGCCCGGGATGCCGCTGTTCCAGGACATGGTCACGACCTGTCCGGCATTGGGGTCGTTGGAGTTCACGGTGAAGGTCACCGGTGAACCGGCGCATACTTGCATGGTATAGCTCGATGTTCCGTTGATGCCGCTGACCGTGGGGGGCTGGTTGCCGGTGCATGCACGGATGACGAACTGCACATCGCGGGTGATCGTGCCCACGAGCACACCATTCCGGTACTCGCGCACCTGGTAGGTGACCACGGCCACTTGGATCACGCTGGGGGTCACGGTCATGGTGCCGGTCTGGGGGTCCAGCACCACGGCATTGGGGCCACCCGTGTTGCGGATGGGCTGCTGCGCGGAATAGTTGGCCGCATAGGGCAGGTTGGCGCCGTTGGCGCCGCGGGCCGCGATCAGGGAGTAGGCCAAGGAGTCGCCGTCCGCGTCCACCGCGCCCGGGTTGTAGCTGATCTGCTCGCCCAGGCAATAGAACGCCGCAGGGGAGTTGGTGAAGGTGGGCGAGTTGTTGCACAGCCCGGCCGCCTTGTTCAGGCGGGCGTCCAAATAGAGTTCCCGGTTGCCGGGGCTGGTGAGCGAGGTGATGGAGTTGTTGCGGCAGCACAGCGACCAGCTGAAATACCAGTCATTGGCCCCGCAGGATGCATAGCTGCTGAGGTCCACGATCTTCTTGTAGGTGTATCTCTGCACCCCGTACGTACCCGAGGCACTGATGCACCGGTCCGTCTCCGAGGGGCAGATCGGCGTAATGATGGTCACCGTGGGGTTGTTGTTGAAGCATTGGGTGAAATTGGCCCCGCAGGTGGTTGACCGCACGCGGAACTCCAGCCCGTTGTTGCAGTTGGTGGGCGCGGCGATGCCGTTGCAATCGCGGTAGAAGTTCAGTGTCACTTCCCAACGGTTGTTCCCCAGGCAGGTGTAGGTGAGCTCCCCGCCCATGGCGTGGGTGGCGCGGGCCTCGCTGTGCCAGATGAGCACCGGGGCGAGGACCAAGGCCATTTTCATCAGCACGGAAAGGACCTGGCGCATCGGGTGGCGGCCGGGCTGGTCCATGTTGTTGCGGGCGGGTATCTGATCAACCATCTGGCTCGGATATGATCGGCGTTGTTTCTTCGGCCTCCGGGGTTTTTACTTCCCTTCTTCTCGGCCTGTTTTCCTGGGAAATCGACCAACGCAAGGAGAATTCCCCATTTCCCTCCCGGGTGGCCCAGCCTCCCCTTCCGGAAATTCCCCGCGTTAGCGAGCCAAACATAGCGGCAGGCCCCACCATCGTCCGGAGCGGCCGTTGGCAGTTGTTAACATGGAAATGTTGGGGCGGTGGCCAACGCGAACACCGCCGAGGTTGGGCACGGTGCGGCTGCCAACCGTGGCCGCCATGCCAATGATCACCCGCTATTCCATTCCGCAACGCACGTCATCGCCCATCCCTGGCATCGGTGCCTTGGGGCGGAGGGCCCATGACGGAGCCAACTGGAAAATGGGGTCGCACCGGCATTGCCCAAGCCCGTGGTCAAGCATTCGCATCAGCCCGGCCCCAGGCGGGGCGGCCACTTGGGAAATATGCCCGTCGGCGGGATCCTCCCGCGTGGCCTAAAGCCCGACCAGTATCTCCCCGGCTTCCTTCCCGCCGAGCAACATCTTCGCGGGATCCTCCAACATTTCCTTCACTTTGTACAGGAAGCTCACGCTTTCCTTGCCGTCCACGATGCGGTGGTCGTAGCTCAGGGCCAGGTACATCACCGGCCGCACCACCACTTGGCCGTTCACGGCCACGGGCCTGTCCACGATGTTGTGCATGCCCAGGATGGCGCTTTGCGGCGGGTTGATGATGGGCGTGCTGAGCATGCTGCCGAACACGCCTCCGTTGGTGATGGTGAAGGTGCCGCCGGTCATCTCGGCCAGGCTCAGCTTGCCGTCGCGCGCCTTGATGGCCAACTCCTTGACGGCCTTCTCGATCTCCGCCAGGCCCATCTGCTCGGCGTTGCGGATCACCGGCACCATCAACCCCTTGGGCGAGCTCACCGCGATGCCGATGTCGGCGTAGTCGAAGTTGACGATGTTCTCCCCGTCGATCTGCGCATTCACATTGGGGAACAGGCGCAGGGCCTCGGTGACGGCCTTGGTGAAGAACGACATGAAGCCGAGCCCCACGCCGTATTTCTCCTTGAACTTGTCCTTGTATTTGTTGCGCACGGCCATCACGGCACTCATGTCCACCTCGTTGAAGGTGGTGAGCATGGCCGTCTCGTTCTTCACGCTCACTAGGCGCTCGGCCACTTTCTTCCGCAAGGTGCTCAGCTTGGCCGTGGTGCTGTTGCGGGTGCCGCCCCATCCGTTCATCATCACGGGGGCCTGGATGCCTCCGGCGATGTAGGCCTCCACATCGCTGCGGGTGATGCGCCCGGCGGGGCCCGTCCCCTTCACCTGGCCTTCGCTCAGGCCCTTGTCCGCCATCATGGCCTTGGCCACGGGGGTGGCGTGTGCCGCGGGGGCCGGGGCCTTGGCGGCGGGGGTAAGCGCGGATGCAGGTGCCGGGGAGGGTGCAGGTGTGGGCGCGGTTGCGGCTGTGGCTGCAGCGGGTCGATCCGGTGGATCGACATTACGCGGGGCGTTCTTCACGGGCTTCACGCTCGTATCGATCTTGGCCACCACGCTGCCCACCTGCACTTCCTGGTCCGCCTTGGCCAGCAGGCTGATCTTGCCCCCTTCCTCGGCGCTCAGCTCCAGCGTCGCCTTGTCGCTGTCGATCTCCGCGATCACCTGGTCCTTCTTCACCACGTCGCCGTCGGCGACCAACCATTGCGCGATGCGCACCTCGCTGATGCTTTCGCCGGGACTGGGGACTTTCACTTCGATCTGGGCCATGGCAGGAATGGAAAAACGGTTTAATGGATCAATGGGTCCGGGGCACCCCGGGGCAGGGAGCATGGTCCCCGGCGACGGCCCGGTTGCTTTTGCGCGGAGACGCGATACCTAACGATGCCATCACGCCCGCACCTTGGATTTGGCGGCTTTGCCGGCCGTCCGCTTCACGGGGCGTTCATCGAAGGCCTCCAGCCACAGGCGCTTTTGCTGCATGGCGCTGCGCACCCCGCTGCCGGTGGCCGGTGGCCCGCTGGCCTTGCGCGAAATGATCTTCAGGTCCTCCGGTGCCGGCGCCCCCGGCACGCGGGAGATGTTTTCGTGGATGTACGCGGCCGGCCCCATGTTGCGCGGCTCCTCCTGCACCCAGCGCACCTCCGTGGCATTGGCGTATTTGGCGAACACCCCCGCCAGCTGCGGCACGGGCAAGGGATACAGCTGCTCGATCCGGACGATGGCGACATCCTCCGCCTTCGCGTGCTCCTTGTAGTCCAGCAGTTCGTAGTACACCTTGCCCTGGCACAGGATCAGCGTCTTCACCTTCGCGGCATCCGCTGCGGGATCGTCATACACCTCCCGGAACCGGCCCTTGGCCAGGTCGTCCATCCGGCTGATGCAGCGCGGGTGGCGCAGCAGGCTCTTGGGGGTGAACACCACCAGGGGCTTGCGGAAAGGCCACGCCACCTGGCGGCGCAGCAGGTGGAAGAAGTTGGCCGGCGTGGTGGGGTTCGCCACGATCATGTTCAACTCCGCGGACATCTGCAGGAAGCGCTCCATGCGGGCGCTGCTGTGCTCGGCCCCTTGGCCTTCGTAGCCGTGGGGCAGCAGCAGCACCAGGCCGTTCATGGCGTTCCACTTCTCCTCGGCCGCGCTCAGGTATTGGTCGAAGATGATCTGCCCCCCGTTGGAGAAGTCGCCGAACTGGGCTTCCCACAGGGTGAGCCCCGCCGGGGTGGCGAAGGCATAGCCGTACTCGAAGCCCAGCACCGCATATTCGTTCAGCGGTGAATTGTAGATCTGCATCAGGGCCTGGCCTTCCTGCAGGTGCTTCAGGTGGATGTACTCTTCCTCGCTGTCCTCCATCTTCACCACGGCATGGCGGTGGCTGAAGGTGCCGCGTTCCACGTCCTGCCCCGTGAGGCGCACCGGGTGGCCGTCGCAGAGCAGCGACCCGTATGCCAGCAATTCACCCATGCTCCAGTCCAGCCGGTCCTCGGCCACCATCTTGGCCCGTTCGTGCAGGATGCGCTCCAGCTTGTCGAAGAACTTCTTCCCCGGGGGCACCTCGGCCAGCTTGGCCGCCATGGCCAGCAGCCGCTCCTTCTTCACGCCCGTTTCCGGCGAACTGAGCAGGCTCTTCTCCGTGGCCCGCTCGTAGCCCATCCAGCGGTCGGCCATGAAGGAGGTGACCACCGCCTTGGGCAGCTCCTTGGATTCGTTGAGCCGCTCCTGCAAGCGGTCGTTGAACACCTGCTCCATCCGCTCGGCCTCGCTCTCCTCAATGGAATTGCTGGCCAGCAGCTTGTCGATGTAAATGGCCCTGGGGTCCTTGTGCGTGGCGATGGCCTTGTACAGGATCGGTTGGGTGAACTTGGGCTCGTCCCCCTCATTGTGCCCATGGCGCCGGTAGCCCAGCAGGTCCACGAACACGTCGCTTTGGAACCGCTGGCGGTAGTCCAGCGCCAGCTTCATCACGTGGCACACTGCCTCGGCATCGTCGCCGTTCACGTGGAACACCGGGCTTTGCGTCACTTTGGCCACATCGGTGCAGTAGGTGCTGGTGCGCCCGTCGATGTAATTGGTGGTGAAGCCCACCTGGTTGTTCACCACGACATGGAGCGTGCCCCCCACATTGTATGGCTTCAGGCCCGCCATCTGCACCACCTCGTACACCACGCCTTGCCCCGCCAGGGCGGCATCGCCATGGATGAGCACCGGGCACAGTTTGCCGGAGGCGAAGTCGTGGTTCTTCTCGATCAACGCCCTGGACAGGCCCTGCATCACCGGGCCCACGCTCTCCAGGTGGCTGGGGTTGGGCACCAGGATCAGGTTCACCCCCTTCCCCTTGTTGGTGACCACGCAGCTGTTGAAGCCCATGTGGTACTTCACGTCGCCCTCCACGTAGCTATCCTCGTAATCGCGGCCCTCAAAATCCGCGAAAATGGATTCGTAGGTCTTGTTCAAGGTGTTCGCCAACACGTTCAGGCGGCCCCGGTGGGCCATGCCGATCACGATCTCCTGGATGCCATGCACATCGGCACCGTGCTCGATCACGGTGTCCAACGCGGGGATCAGCGTTTCGCCGCCTTCCAGGCTGAAGCGCTTCTGCCCGATGAATTTCTTGCCGAGGAACCGCTCGAAGACCACGGCCTGGCCCAGCTTGCGCAAGATCTCCTTCTTCTCCTCCAGGGTGAAGGCCGGCGTGTTGCGGTCCCTCTCCATGCGCTGTTGCAGCCACTCGACGCGTTCCACGTCGCGGATGAAGCGGTACTCCGCACCGATGCTCTGGCAGTAGGTGGCCTTCAGGTGCTCCACGATGGTGGCCAGGGTGGCGCGGCCGATGCCGATCTCCGCCCCTGCGTCGAACTCCACGTTCAGGTCCTCTTGGCCCAAGCCGAAGTTGGCCAGGTCCAACGTGGGCGTGTAGGTGCGGCGCTCGCGCACCGGGTTGGTGCGCGTGAACAGGTGGCCCCGTTCGCGGTAGCCGTTGATCAGGGCGATCACCTTGAACTCCTTGGCCACCTGCTCGCTTCCGGGGCCTTGGTCGGCACCGCCGCGGGCCGTGCCATGGGGAAGTTCCGGAAAACGTGCCCGGGCGAGGTCGAACCCCTCAAAGAAGCGCGCCCAGTCCGGGGCGACGGAGGCGGGGTCCGATTGATATTGCTGATAAATACCGTCCAGCGCGGCCGGGTCGATATTGCTGAGGAATTTATTGTTGTCCATGGCCCGAGCGAAACCGGGGTGCAAAGGTAGCCACGGTTTCGCGCATTGGTACGGGATGCGGCCGGGTATGTTCCCTGCGCGACAAGCCCCGCGCCGCGCGGTGTCCGGGGCCTTTGCCCCATCGGTCAGGCCAGCCCCGCGTAGCGCATGCGGCTGAGCACCTTTTGCAGGCAGCGCAGCACCACCGCGCCCGCCAAGGCATGCAGGCCGCCCGCGGCCATGGCGGCACGCAGCTGGCGCTCCGTCAGGTCCACCCGGTTGATCACCAGCCCGAAGGCGTGAGGCCCCTCCGCCTCCCTGCGGCCCAACACCTCCAACACCTGGGCGCGCAGCGCCTCGAAGGCCCCGTCGCCCACGGGAGGCCCCTGCAGGCCGTCCTCCCGCAGGTCCTTGCGCAACTGCTCCACCGTACGCACCAGCACCACCGCCTCGTCCAGGCGCTTGCGCAGTCCGCCGTTCCCTTCCGTTTTCGACAGGTCTTCGTTCATGCCTCCCTATGCCTGGCCAAAGGTGGGGCGGACTTGGCACTAATTTCGCAGGCCGCGGGCCGATCACCCGTCGCAACCACCGTTACACCGCCGATGAAACACTTCCTCCCCCTGGCCGCCTTCCTGTCGGCCGCCACCCTCAACGCCCAGTACGGCACCTTCGACAAAGCCGCCGTGGCCAAGGCCAAAAGCACGTCCACCGTGGTGCTCCGCGATGCCGGGGACACCCCCTTCAACCGGGAACTGATGAATGCGGTGAAGGCCGACTGGCGCTTCACCGCCAACCCCGACTTCGTCCCCATCACCGACCTGGTGACCGCACCGATGGACCCCGGCAAGACCTACCTGGTGAAGCTGCGCAAGACCGACAAGGAGAAGCACACGGCCACCTTCCTCGCCCTGGTGCAGGGGTGGAAGATGAAGAAGGGCGAAATGCTCAACGTGGAGGACAACGCGGTGACCAACGTGCCGCCCGCGCAGGAGCTCGCCTCCATCCTGATCGATGCGGCGCTGATGGACAACGGCGGCGGCGCCATGCTGGGCGTCTACGTGAAGAGCCTCCAGGATTTCCTGAAGCAGGTGGAGGCCGGGAAGATCACCGACAAGACCACCGCCGACCGGCTGTATGCCAGCCGCAACCGGCTGGTGAAGGACATGGAGCTTTGGGTGGCCAAGGACCAGCTGGACAAGAGCCTGCCCGACGTGGCGGCGATCAAGGAGACGTACACGCACGACGTGAAGGTGATGGACTATGCCCAGTTGATGGCCGCCGTCAGGAACAGCCAGCCGGGCGTGGCCCTGGCCGATGTGGTGATCACGGGCGACTACAAGACGAAGTGGTGCTTCCGCCGCGTGTTCAACGCCAGCACCGGTGAGCTGATGTACTTGCGTGACGAGGCCGCGCTCTTCGACAAGAAGATGGGCTTCATCGCGGATGACTTCCGCATCTTGGAACAATCGCGCTAACGCCCCCTGCCGTCCATGGCCACGGTGCTCATCACCGGCGGCAGCGGCCTGATCGGCACGCACCTCACGCAACTTCTGCTTGCCGAGGGCTTCCAGGTGCGGCACCTCAGCCGCACGCCCCGGCCCGGAGCGCCCGTGCCCCAGTTCGCGTGGGACCTCGCCCGAGGCACCATGGACCCCGCCGTGCTGCAGGGCGTGGACCATGTGATCCACCTCAGCGGGGCCAACATCGCACAGAAACGCTGGACGGCCGGGCGCATGGGCGAGCTTTATGCCAGCCGCAGCGGCGCGGCCGACCTGTTGCGGAAAACCGTGGAACAGACGGGTGCCTTTCCCAAGAGCTTCATCAGCGCCAGCGGGATCAACTACTACGGCGCGGTGACCACGGATCACGTCTTCACCGAAAGCGACCCGCCCGGTAATGATGCCATCGGCCGCTTGACCCAAGCCTGGGAAGCCGCCGCCGATGCCTGGGCGCCGCACTGCCGCGTGGTGAAGCTGCGCACGCCCATCGTGCTGGCCCGCGAAGGCGGCGCGCTGCCGAAGCTGTCCCTGCCCGCCCGCTGGGGCCTCGCCGCCCCGCTCGGCTCCGGCACCCAATGGATGCCCTGGGTCCACATCGCGGACATCACCCACGCTTACCTGCACGCCCTACGCCATGCGGACATGCACGGCGCCTACAACGTGGTAGCCCCGGAGCAGCCCACGAACCGCGCCTTCACCCGTGCGCTGGCCAAGGCCCTGCACCGGCCCGCCTTCCTGCCCGCTGTGCCGAAGTTCCTGCTGCGCGCCGCCTTGGGCGAATTGAGCAGCCTGTTGCTGAAAGGCGCACGGGCATCCAACGCCAAGCTCGTGGGCACTGGGTTTGCGTTCCGGTATGCGGGGTTGGAAGAGGCGCTGGGGCAGCTGTTGTCGTGAATCCATCTATCTGAATCGCGCGGGGGGCGTGTGGGAGCTTGTGCGGCAGGTCGCTCGTGCGCTCGCCGCACTTGGGTGGCACTCGGTATAGCCGAGCACCGGGGTGGGGAAATGATGTGGGCGGGTTTCACCCGGCGGGGTGCCTGACCCACTAACTTTACCGGACCAATAACAGGACCATGGACAGCGCAGCCCGTAAATGGAGCATCACCGAGCAACTGGCGTTGATCAGCGACGATAGCGTGTTGGAGCAGATCCAGCGGTTCATCGCGAAAAAGCTCCGTGGCGTGGCCGAAGCAGAGATCAGCGATGAGGAAATCGCCGAGTTCGACCGGCACCACGCGGCCTACATGCGTGGGGACCTGAAGGGGATCAGCGGAAAAGAGTCGGTCAAGCGCCTGCGCAAAGCCCAGGTCCGGGATGAAGCACTATGAGGTGATCGTGTTGCCACATGTGCATGAACAAGTGGAGGAGATACGAGCCTATCAGCATACGGTAGCGCCCAAGCGCACCCAGCGGTTCATAGATGCCTGGGAAGCCTGCGTCGAAGAGTTGGAACGGAACCCGACCAAAGCGAAGCACAAAGGTCCCTATGGGCATGTGATGCTGACGAAGCTCCCTTATCGTGTGGTCATCCGTGTGGCCGGGTCGAAGGTCATTGTGCATCAGGTGCGGCACACCAGCCGCAAGCCCAGCGGGAAGTTCGGGCCATAAACTGAGCCGGTTGCATGCCTTGCTGGAAGAAGATGCTTTCAGAAGCACCTATTTCGAAAGTCCAAGCATGCTATTCGGTCAACGATGGGCCAGGAGGGAATTTTGCGGCCAGAGCCGGTGGGAACGGGCACCCGACATAGCCGAGCGTCGGGGCGGGGAGATTATGTTCAAAGGACCAAATGCTTACCTTAGCCTGAACATTATGCATTCGGCAACTACCATCACGCATATTCGAGCAAACTATTCGGCCAATAGTGGATTGGAAGAAAATGTTACGCTTAGAAGCTGGTGGGATTGCTCCGAGCGCCTTGTTAGTGCGGTTAACCTTAGATAAAAACGAAATCATGGACATATTTGACCTTGAAACCACCTTTACTTCTGGCAAGTATACTGGCAAGACCCTAAGGGAGGTCATATATATTGATTGCCAATATATTGATTGGTGTCTTGTTAACATAGATAATTTCTACATCAGTAAAAAATCTGCTGACGAAATATTTGATAACATACCCGAATTTATACTTAGTAATATCGGGGCAGAACTTTTGGATGCAAAATTATCTTGCTTGGAGGATGGCAGAAAATTCTTTTATTACGAATGGACTAAGCGCAAAAGTAAGGAATATAATGATTCTTTTGAAGAAGATGAATATTTTTACGGCGGAGGTAATTGGAATTGCGACATCTGTGATGGTAACTGGGAAACGGGGTGCCTCTTTAACAATCCAGCAGATTGTCCTCATGGGCGGGGATAATGAATTGTAGTTGTTTGAACTGTCAAGAAATTATCCTGTTTATCTTTTCACTGGTGTCCGGGGACTTTCTGCGACGCCCTTCGGGGTCGTGATCCCTTCTCCATTTGCCTATTGGCTGCGACTCCGTTGGGGTCGAATGCCCACGAAGTGATTGACCCCGAAGGGGTCACAGCCATTGGAAAAAACGTTCATAGGAGAAGACGATCCCGAAAGGAGTCGCAGCCAAACTGAAATGCCTCCAAGCGAAAAAAAACAGCCCCCCTGAATCGCGCGGGTGTCGTGCGGGAGCTTGTGCGGCAGTTCGCTCGTGCGCTGGAGGATCTCCCCAGTGAAAGCCACCTCCTCAACCCGGCAACAGCAGCCCTTTCCTCAGTAGCTCCTCCCCATCAACTGCGCCGAAAGCGCGCGCAGCGGGGTCTTGCGGGCTTCGTCCACGGCAATGGCGTCCAAGGATGCTGCGGCCTGCTGTTCTTCAACTTCCACGGCGCGTTCGGCTTCGTGGCGCACGCCCAGGGTTTCCAGCTCGGCCAGCATGCGCGGCACATCGCGCCGGGCGGAGGGCTTGGCCAGTTCCGCAGGCAAGGCATGGCACCCTCGCTCGGCACTCAGTTCCAGGCCACGAATCAGCAGGAAGGTCTTCTTGCCGGCCAAGAGGTCGCCGCCTTGTTGCTTGCCGGTCTTGGCGGGATCGCCGAAGGCGTCCAGCAGGTCGTCGCGCAGCTGGAAGGCCAGGCCCAGGTGCTCGCCGAAGGCACCGATGTGCCGCACGTCGTCCGCGGCCGCGCCCGCGATGGTGGCGCCGATGCGCAGGGCGCCGCTCACCAGCACGGCGGTCTTCAGGCGGATCATCTCCCGGTATTCCGCCACGGACACGCGCTCACGCTGTTCGAAGTCCATGTCCAGCTGCTGGCCCTCGCACACGCCCAGGGCATGTTCGCTGAAGATGGCCGCTACGGCCGGCCGCCGGGCCATCAGCTGGTAGGCCTTCACCAGCATGGCGTCGCCGCTGAGGATGGCCGTGTTCACGTTCCACTTCCCGTGCACGGTGGGTTGCCCGCGGCGCAGCGGCGCGGCGTCCATGATGTCATCGTGCATCAGCGTGAAGTTGTGGAAGAGCTCGATGCCCAGGGCCTCGTCCAGCGCGTCCTCCGGCTTTCCGCCAAAAAGCTCACAGGCCATCAGCACCAGCAGTGGCCGGATGCGCTTTGCAGGCAGGCCCATCAGGTAGGCCATCGGCGCGTAGAGGCCGCCCGCCGGCAAAGCCTTGGCCCACGCCTCAATGCGCTGATCGATCAAGCTGCGGTGGTCGGGCATGGAGGTTTTTCAATTTGCCAATTTGCCAATGCGCCAATGCGCAAAAAACCCATGATCAAATCGAAGGCTCCCGGACAACTGCCAACTAATAACTGACAACCACGAACTACTTCCTACGCCCTACTCCTCCCCCACCAGCTTCATCAAGTACTCACCGTACCCGCTTTTCAGCAAGGGTTGTGCGAGTGTCCTCAACTGCACCGCATCGATGAATCCGCGCTTGAAGGCCACTTCCTCGATGCAGCCGATGCGCAGCCCCTGCCGTGCCTCGATGACCTGCACGAACTGGCCGGCCTGCATCAGCGAGGCGAAGGTGCCGGTGTCCAGCCACGCGGTGCCGCGGTCCAGCACTTCCACCTTCAGCTTGCCGCGCCGCAGGTATTCCTTGTTCACGTCGGTGATCTCGTACTCGCCACGCGCGCTGGGCTTCAGGGCCGCCGCCACCTCCACCACGCTGTTGTCGTAGAAGTAAAGGCCGGGCACGGCGAAGTTGCTCTTGGGCTTGGCTGGTTTCTCCTCGATGCTCACCACGCGGTTGTCCGCATCGAACTCCACGACGCCGTAGCGCTCGGGGTCGCTGACGTGGTAGGCGAAGACCAGTCCTCCCTCCACCTCCAGGTGGGCGCTGAGCTTGCGGCCCAGGCCGGCGCCGTAGAAGATGTTGTCGCCCAGGATCAGCGCCACATTGTCGCTCCCGATGAAGTCGCGGCCGATGACGAAGGCCTGCGCCAGGCCGTTTGGCACTTCCTGCACGGCGTAGCTGAAGGAGCAGCCCAGGCCCTTGCCGTCGCCGAGCAGTTTTTGGAACTGCGGCATGTCGTGCGGGGTGCTGATGATGAGGATCTCGCGGATGCCCGCCGCCATGAGGGTGCTGAGCGGGTAGTAGATCATCGGCTTGTCGTACACGGGCATCAGCTGCTTGCTCACGGCGAGGGTGAGCGGGTGCAGGCGTGTGCCGCTGCCGCCGGCGAGGATGATTCCTTTCATGGATTTTCCAGGGTTTCTGCGGGATGCCGCTCCACGGTGAGGGCCCCCAGTTCGATGTCCTCCTCCTCGTCCAGGATCACCAGCAGGGGCTCGTCGAGCGTCTTGGACATGATGCGTTTGTTGAGCGAAAGCACCAGCGAGGGCAGCACGAGCAGGTTGGTGAGCATGGCGGTGAGCAGCGTCATGGTGGTGAGCAGGCCCATGGCGCGGATGCCGCCGAACTTGGAGAAGGCGAAGGTGGCGAAGCCCAGCACGAGCACCACGCTGGTGTAGATGATGCCCACGCTCACCTCGCGCACGGCGCTGTCCAGGCTGCGCGCCAGGTCGCCCTTGGTGAGCTTCACCATCAGGCGGTAGCGCGCCAGGAAGAAGATGGCGTTGTCCACGGCGATGCCCAGGGCGATGCCGAACACGAGCATGGTGCTGGGCTTGATGGGGATGTGCAGGAAGCCCATGAGGCCTGCGGTGACGATCAGCGGCACCAGGTTGGGGATGAGCGCCACCACCAGGATGCGCACGGAGTTGAACAGCAGGGCCATGAGCACCACGATGATGACGATGGCCCAGAAGAGGCTGGTGATGAGGTTGCTCACCAGGTAGCTGCTGCCCTTGAGGAAGACCACGCTGGTGCCGGTGAAGAGCACGTTGTAGCGGTCGGCGGGGAAGATGCTGTCGGCCTGTGCCTGCAGCTTGTCCAGCAGGCCCTCCATGCGGATGGTGCCCACGTCGGCCACTTGCACGGTGACGCGCGTGGCGGACATGGTGCTGTCGATGAAGGCCTTGCCCATGTTGGCACCGCCCTTGCCGTTCCCGCCGATGTTCTCCAGGTAAGGCAGCATGAAGCGCTTGTCCGTGCCGGTGAGCAGCCCGTAGCGGGCGGGGTCGCCGCCATAGAATGCCTGGCGGGTGAATTTCACGGCCTCCACGACGCTCAAGGGGCGGCTGAATTCGGGGTAGGTGGCCAGGGTGTCCTCCAGCTTGTCCAGGCGCTTGAGGGTGGCATCCTTCAGCACGCCGCCCTTCTTTTGGGTGTCCACGATGATCTCCAGGGGCATCACCCCGTGGAAATTGTGCTCGAAGAAATGCAGGTCGGCGAGCACGGGGCTGTTGGCGGGCAGGTCGTCCACGATACGGCTTTCATCCTTCAGGCGCAGCATGCCGATGACGGCGGCCACCACCACCAGGAAGGTGGTCCCGTAGATGGCGGGGCGGTGCTGCCGGGAAAGGCGGACGATGCCTTCCACGATGCGGTCGAGCCAGCGCTTGTCCAGGTGGCTCAGGTGGCGCGGCTTGGGGTCGGGCATGTAGCTGAGGATGATGGGGATCAGCGTGAGGCCGAACACGAGGATGCCCATGATGCCGACGGTGGCGACCATGCCGAACTGCCGCAAGGTGTCGCTGTAGGTGACGATGAACGCTGCAAAGCCCGCGGCCTTTGTGGCGTTGGTGATGAAGCAGGCGGCCCCCACGCGGCTGACCATGCGCTGCAGCGCCTTGATCTTGTTACGGTGCTGCACGTAGTCGTGGTGGTAGGCGTTGATGAGGAAGATGCTGTTGGGCACGCCCACCACGATGAGCAGCGGCGCGATCACGGACTGGAGCAGGGTGATCTGGAAGCCCATGAGGCCCATGAAGCCGAAGGCCCATACCACGCTGACGGCCACCACGCCGAGGCTGATGAGCATCACGCGCCACGACTTGAAGAAGAACAGCAGCAGCGCGGCGCACACGACCAGGCTGAGGATCACGAAGATGGGCATCTCGCCCTTCACCAGCAGGGTACTTTTCACGCGCACCCACGGCAGGCCGCTGCGGTGCATCGGCAGGCCGGTGGCCTGGGCGAACCGGTCCGTGCGCTCCTCGATGGCCCGGATCACCCCGTCGCGCTCCCCCGTGTTGAAGAGCTTGCCGTTGACGAAGACCATCATCAGGCTGGCCTGCGTGCTGTCGTTGTACAACAATCCCTTGTAGAAAGGCAGGTCGCGGATGGCCGTTTTGAGCGAATCCATGCCCGCCTGCGTGGCCGGCGGCGCCGTCATCAGCTTGTGCAGCTCAAACTTCCGCAGGCTGTCGTTGCGCACCAAGGTGAACAGGTTGGCCTCGCTGAACACGCTGTCGATGCCGGGGATCTTCCGCAGGTCGTGGCCCAGCCCGTACCACTGGCGGAAGTTGTCCGGCGTGTACAGCGCCTCGCCCTGCGTGCCGATGACGATCACGTTGCCGTCTTCGCTGAAGGTCTTCAGGAAGTGCTGGTACTCGGCATACGCGGGGTCGCTCTTGGGCAGCAGGCCGCCGTGCTTGTAGCTCATCTCCACCTTGGTGGCCTCGTAGGCCATGAAGGCCGTGAGGATGCCCACGGTGATCAAGATCCCCGTCCTGTTGCGCAGTATGCGTCCGGCGAGCCAGGCCCACATGGATGTCCCCGCCTGGCCATGGCGGCCGCGGCGAGGCGGGCAAAGGTGCGAAAAAGCAGGGGAGCGGCGGAGAGCCGTCCGGCCGGCTCCCGGCGGCCCGGGTCACAAGGCGTATCCGACGGTCACTTTCACGGCAACATTGTCGCCCTGCTTGGGGAGGGCGTACGGGCCGTAGCGGTAGAAGCCGCCCACGCCCAGGCTGGTGAACCCCATGCGCAGCAGGTTCTCGATCAACAGGCCGCTTTCGTAGTAGCCGTGCCCCAGCGCGTTGAAGGCGAGCCCCTGGTGGTTGTCCGGCCGGGACAGCCCGCCGAAGGCCACGCTGGTCACGATGGCCGGGCGCGGCTTGAAGTGCTTGGTGTCGATCAGCAGCTTGCCGAAGCTGTGCTTCAGGTGGAAGGCGGCGTAGCGGTCCGCGAGAAACTCGTTGGGCCGCATGGTCTCGAACACGTTGGTGCCGGCCACGGGGAAGCGCCGGCTGTAGGTGCCGCGCAGGTTGTACAGGAAGGCCATCGGCGCATCGGCATCGGCCACGCCGCCCATCAGGCGCAGCGAGAGGTCGCCGAGCAGCCGCACCTTGAAGGTCTTCTCCACCATCGCATCCACGCGCCAGGTGTCCCACTCCCCTTCCCACAAGCCCTTCATGGCCTTCATGGCATGCACGTACACGATGGGGAACTTGGTGCCCAGCGAAAGCTCCTGGTCCGGCAGCCGGGCCAGCTGCTCGCGGAAGGCCCAGCGCAGGTCGAGGGTGTAGGCACCGGTGAGGAAGTCGCTCCGCTGGAGCGTGATCCCATCGCCCACCGGTTCCTTGTAAGCATAGCCGATGTCGTTCACGCGCAAGGCCCGCTCGGTGCCCAGCCAGAGCTTCAGCGAGCTGCCCGCACGCACCATCACCTGTGCGGAGAAGCGCTCGATCCGGTCCATGCGGTCCACGAAGAGCATGCGGTAGTTGTCCGTGCTGAGCAGCGCACCCTTCCGCTCGAAGGCCACGCCGCCGATCTCCGCCACGTCGTTGGCGTAGGCCAGCTTCAGGTGCAGGTCGCGGCCATACAGCGGCTTGATGGTGAGGTCGCCGCCGTACTTCCAGTGCTTGTCGCCGAAGCCGTAGGCGAAGTAGCCGCCCACGGCGGCATGGCGGCTCACCTTGTCATTGGTCACCAGGCCGGCGCCGAGGCGGAAGCCCTCGTAGTCGTTGTAGGCCATCAGCTGGTCCAGCCGCAGGTCCACCGGGCCCATGGGGAGCCGGCCCGTGGTGAGGGCGGCGAGGAACTTCAGCTTGCGGTCGAAGTGCTCGGCCTCGCCCAAGGAATCCAGCATCTCGTAGGTGCGCAGGTCCTTGGCGCCCAGGGTATCCTCGCGCAAGCCGGCCCAGTAGGCATCATCGCGTTGCAGGCCCTGTTTGGCCACCACCAGTTCGGGGCCGCGCACCTCCTTGCGCGTGATGTCGGGGTCCAGCTCGATGTGCTTCAGGTAGGTCTTGCCCTCGCCGTACACGGACAGGCCGTTGATGCTGACGCTGTTGAGGTAGATGAACGAATTGAGCTGCACCGGGAACCAGGCACTGTCGCCGCTGGCCGTGGGCAGGCGGCGGTGTTGCTGCTGGAAGCGGATGCTCATGCCGGTGCGCCGCACGGGTTCGGCGGTGACGTTCTGCACCGCATAGCCGTCGGTGTTGATGTAGAGCAGGCCTTCCAGCCCGTCGAACTTGGTGCCGCGGCGCGGCCGGTAGCTGATCACATACACGCTGTCCGCGCCCTGGTAGAGCGTGTCCTCCAGCAGGAAGAGGTACTTGGCGGTGCTGGCGGGGCCGATGGGGCCCAGGTAGCTCTTGTCGCCGATATCGATCTGCGGGGCGTAGATGCTGAAGGTCTTGGTCTGGGCCACCAGCGTCATGAAGCCCGGGTCCTTCAACCCGCTGACACGCATGGCGAGCACCTCCTCCTTTTCCGCCGCCGGCGGGATGAAGCTCTTCTTCGTGGCGCTTTCGATCAGGAAGAGGTGCTGCGTTTCGAGGAACTTCCGGAACTCGGCCTCGGCGCTGTCCACGCGGCCGGTATCGTTGGCGGCCTGCACGGTGGTGTCCGGCTCGGCGGCGGAGGCGTCCTTGCGGGCGGTGCTGTCCGCCTCCAGGTCGAAGACGGTCTTGCTGTAGCTGGTGTAGCGGTAGCTGTGGCCGCGCAGGCCGTCGTTCTCCTTCCGGTTGGCGTAGGCGCGCCGGATGATGCGGTGCGCCGGATTCTCGGTGTAGGTGATCTGCACCGCCTGCAGCTCGGTGTTGCTGGCGCGCAGCAGCACGGTCAGCGGCTTCCCATCACCCACGGTGACCGACAGCGGTTCGTAGCCCACGTAGCTGGCCCGCAGCGTCACGGGCAGCTGCGGCACGTGCAGGGTGAAGCGGCCGTCGATGTCCGACGTGGTACCCGTGCGCGTCCCCTCGATCGCGAACGGCACGAAGGCCAGCGGCTCCTTGGTGGCGGCATCCAGCACGCGCCCGGTGATGGCCTGCTGCGCCATGGAGGTGAAGCCGAAGGCCATGGCCAGCCAGACCAACAGATTGCGCATGCGTCTTTTGCGTGTGACGGCGAAGGTGCGGAAAAGTAACAAGAGGGGTTGGAACCGTTCACCGGTACCTTGCGCCCATGCTTCCCGCGCTTCGCGACGCCCGGATCTGGGCCGGCCCGCTTTCGGCGCGCCGCGTGCGGAACGCCTACCATATCTGGCGCAGCTTCCGCAAGGCGAAGCACACCAAAAAGCCGGTGATCGAGGGCATGCCCTTCAGCATCAGCATGGAGCCCACCACGGCGTGCAACCTGCGCTGCCCGGAATGCCCCAGCGGGCTGCGCGCCTTCACCCGCCCCACCGGAAACCTGAAGCAGGACCTGTTCCGGCAGGTGATCGATGAGCTGGCCGATGACCTCTGGGCCCTCACGTTCTACTTCCAGGGTGAGCCGTTCATCAATCCCCGGTTCCTGGAAATGGTGCGCTACGCCCACGACAAGGGCATCTACACCAACACCAGCACCAACGGGCACTTCCTCTCCGAGGCCAAGGCCGAGGAGACCGTGCGTAGCGGCCTCTCCCGGTTGATCATCAGCATCGACGGCACCGACCAGGAGACGTATTCCGCCTACCGCCGCGAAGGCACCTTGAGCACGGTGATCGAAGGGGCCGAGCGCATCGTGAAGTGGAAGAAGAAGCTCAAGAGCCTCACACCCCACGTGGTGTTCCAGTTCCTGGTGGTGAAGCCCAACGAGCACCAGATTCCCGAGGCGCGCAAACTGGCCAAGCAGATCGGCGTGGACGACCTGTGGCTGAAGACCGCACAGATCTACGATCCGCACGACGACCACCCGCTGATCCCCACGCAGGACAAGTACTCCCGCTACCGGCGCAACGGCAACGGCGTGTGGGAGATCAAGGGCAAGCAGGGCGACCACTGCTGGAAGATGTGGCACAGCTGCGTGGTGACCTGGGACGGCAAGGTGGTGCCCTGCTGCTTCGACAAGGATGCGAAGTGGGTGATGGGCGACCTGACGCGGCAGAGCTTCCGGGAGATCTGGCACGGGCCGCGCTACAACGCCTTCCGCAGCCGCGTGCTGCACGACCGCAACAGCATCGACATGTGCCGCAACTGCAGCGAGGGTTGCCCGGTGTGGGCGTGAGGCCCCGGCGGACGCGCCTTTCCGGGGCATGGCCCGGCCGTGGGTATCTTGCACGCATGTCCACATCGACCAAACGCTGGCGGATGAAGCCATCGCCGGACCCGCAGGTGGTGGAGGCCCTGACGACCCCGCGCAGCCCCAAGGCCCTCGCGATCCTCCTGGCGCAGCGCGGCATCCGCACGGAGGCCGAGGCCACGGCTTTCTACCACCCTTCCCTCCATGAACTGCACGACCCCTTCCTGATGAAGGACATGGACCGCGCGGTGGAGCGGATCAACCAAGCGCTGCGTGACAAGGAACCGATCATGGTGTACGGCGACTACGATGTGGACGGCACCACCTCGGTAGCCTTGGTCTACAGCATGCTATCACCCTATACCGACAGGCTGCACCATTACGTCCCGGACCGGTACACGGAAGGATACGGGGTGTCCATCCGGGGGATCGACACGGCCGCCTCGCTGGGGGTGAAGCTGATCATCGCGCTGGACTGCGGCATCAAGGCGTTGGCCCAGGTGGCCTACGCCAAGGAGAAGGGCATCGACTTCATCATCTGCGACCACCACTTGCCGGGCGAGGCGCTGCCGGAGGCCGTGGCCGTACTGGACCCCAAGCGCAGCGACTGCGGCTATCCTTACAAGGAGCTCAGCGGCTGCGGCATCGGCTTCAAGCTGATGCAGGCCTTCGCGAAAAGCAACAACGTCCCTTTCCGGAAGGTCGAGGAAACGTTGGACTTGGTGGCCATCAGCATCGGGTGCGACATCGTGCCGCTCACGGGCGAAAACCGCATCCTCGCCCACTCCGGCCTCAAGCTCCTGAACGGGCGCGAGCCCCGGCCGGGCATCAGATCCTTGTTGGGCTTCAGCAACCACAAGCGTCCGCTCACCATCACGGACCTGGTATTCACCCTGGGGCCGCGCATCAATGCAGCCGGGCGGATCGAGCACGGGCAACAGGCCGTGGAGCTCCTGCTGGCCAAGGACGGCCGGGAGGCGGACAACATCGCCAACCTGGTGGACGCGAACAACCTGATGCGGCGTGAACTGGACAGGACGATCACCGATGAAGCCCTGGCGATGTTCGCCTCGGAGGACCACCTGAAGGATGCGTGGAGCACCGTGGTGTTCAACCCCGCGTGGCACAAGGGCGTCATCGGCATCGTGGCCTCGCGCCTGATCGAAAGGCATTACCGGCCCACGGTGGTGCTGACCGAAAGCAACGGCATGGTGAGCGGCAGTGCGCGCAGCGTGAAAGGGTTCAACATCCACGGCGCGCTGGAGGCCTGCCGTGACCTGCTGGAACGGCACGGGGGGCACATGTACGCGGCCGGACTGACCATGAAGCCGGAAAACGTGGGGGCCTTCCGTGACCGGTTCGAGGCCGTGGTGCGCGGCACGTTGGACCCCGCCCTGCGCATCCCCGAGGAGGAGATCGACCTGGAGATCGGCCTGGGGGAAGTGGCGCCATCCTTCTTCCGGGCACTCCACGGCATGGAGCCCTTCGGCCCCATGAACATGAAGCCGGTGTTCCTCACGCGGGGCCTGACGGCGATGAATGCCCGGCTGATCGGTGCGGACAATGCCCATTTGAAATTCACGGTAAAAGCGCCCGGGCGGCGGGAATTGGACGTCATCGGCTTCGGGCAAGGGCGCCACCTCAACGTGGTATCGGGCGCACAGCCTTTCAGCATGCTGTATACCATCGAGGAAAACCACTGGAACGGCCAGGTGTCCCTGCAGCTGAACATGAAGGACATCAAGCCGGGCACGGAGGGCGTGCTGATGAACGAGCGGGAGCACGACCTGGAAAGCACTTCCGCGTGATGCCGGGACCGATCCCCATCGCAAACGACGACGAGCACTGGATGCGCCAGGCGCTGCGTGAGGCCGAGCTGGCTTTCGCGGCGGACGAGGTACCCATTGGCGCGGTGATCGTGGCGGACAACCGTGTGATCGCGCGCGGCCACAACCTCACCGAGCGGCTGAACGACGTGACGGCCCACGCGGAGATGCAGGCCATCACGGCGGCCGCCGGGCACATCGGCGGCAAGTACCTGAAGGATTGCACGCTGTACGTCACCGTGGAGCCGTGCGTGATGTGCGCGGGCGCCCTGGCCTGGAGCCAGATCGGCCGCATCGTGTTCGGGGCCTTCGACGAGAAGGCGGGTTACCGCCGCGTGGGCCCGCTGTTGCTGCACCCCCGGACGCAAGTGACGGGCGGCGTGCTGGAACCCGCCTGCGCGGACCTGATGAAGGCGTTCTTCCGGAAGAAGCGGTCATTGAAGTAGGGGCTTGGTTCTTGGTTCTTGGTTCTTGGTTCTTGGTTCTTAGTTCATAGTTCATAGTTCGTAGTTCATGGTTCTTAGTTCGTAGGTCGTAGGCCGTAGTTCGTAGGGCGTAGGGCGTAGGGCGTAGGCGTAGGGCGTAGGCGTCGGGCGTAGGCGTAGGGCGTAGGCGTAGGCGTAGGGCGTAGGCGTCGGGCGTAGGCGCAGGGCGTAGGCCGTAGGCGTAGGGCGAAGGCCTACGCGACAGGCGTAGCCGTACTGCGTAGAGCGTAGGCGAAAGGCGCCGGCGACGTGCGTAGGCATAGGGCGCAGCCTGTAGTGCATGCCGCCATGAGCCACACCACTAACAACCACACAGCCAGCTGCTCCACGCAGTCCAACCACCAAC
>JAGFIV010000017.1 GCA_024103275.1 Flavobacteriales bacterium | reverse complement strand
GCGAGGCCGCAGTTTCACACACGCCCTTGTTGGTGCCCCCGCCGCCCGGTGGGCCGCGCCCCGTAGGGGTGCGCCGCTGGTGGCCTCACCAGGAATCGAACCTGGATCTAGAGTTTAGGAAACTCCTATTCTATCCGTTGAACTATGAGGCCAGGGATGCCGCAGGGCCATGCATGGCCCCATATGAAAGGCGGCGCGAAAATAACCCTGCACGGGGAACACTTTTTCCGTGCGCCCACGATCTTTGCCCCCCCTTCCCATGCACCGTTTCGAGCAGATCATCCGGGACAGTTACGCAGCCTTCAATGCGGGCGACCTGGACAAGGCATCGGCACTCATTGGCGAACGCGTGGAATGGCCTAACCAACTCGATGGAGGCATGCTCACCAGCCGCTCGGACGTGGTGCGCTACTGGAAACGCCTGGGCCGCATGCAGCCCCACGAATATGAAGTAAAGCATTGTGCGCCCGGGAAGGCCGACGTGGTGGTAACGCTGATCCGCACGGTGAGGTCTCCCGATGGCACCGTGCTGTCCAAGGGGTTGGTGCGCCACCGGTACACGTTCCGGGAAGGGGCTGTGGTGCGGATGGAGATCATCTTGTAGGGAGTCTCCACGCACCGCGCTCCAATAGCGGTGCCCAGGGGTCCCCTGCGGTTTGGAAGGGCCACCGCGAAGCCAACATCGGGGTATCGATGGCACCCCTTTACCGCTGCAGGAAAATCTTTCTAAATTGCCCCGCTCCTTTTTCCCATCCCATCCCCATCTCCATGAAAAAAGGCTCCTCCCTGCTGTATGCGGCCGTATTGATCAGCACGCTCGCACTGCCCCGGATGGCGCAGGCGCAGACCTGGCACTCCATCGGCAGCGGCACCAACCTGAACACAGGAACCCAGTATCCCTCACCGTTCGCGGATTACTTCGCCGGGCTTCGGATGCAATCCATCTACCTGGCATCGGAGCTGAGCGCGGCCGGCCTGCAAGCCGGGGACGAGATCTCCACCATCCGCTGGGAGGTGACCGCCTTGCAGGGCGTGGACACCTTGAATGATTTCACCGTGCGGCTGGCCCACACCACCTTGTCCACACTCTCAGGCTTCCAAGTGTTCCCCGGTGGCGGCGTTGCCACCACCCCCATCGACTACAAACCCGTGCTGGGGATGAACGAGTTCAAGTTCCGCTCCAATTTCACGTGGGACGG
>JAGFIV010000010.1 GCA_024103275.1 Flavobacteriales bacterium | reverse complement strand
GGCCACGCACGCCACGCTTGCGGTGGCACCCATGCCGGCACAGCTGCCGGAGTAGAGGGCGTAGTCCAGTGAACCCGCCGAGTACTGGGCATCATCTCCGTTGTCCACCAGCGTGAGCAGGGCATGGTCATAGTTGCCGCTGTTGAAGGTGAACCACACGCCCTGCACGGGCATGGCGCCGGAGCAGGTGGTGGGGGCATCGACCATGGCGCAGGCATTGGTATGGGTGCCCGGGCTGTTGCCGCCGTCGGCCAGGTTGTTCGCCAAGGCTTGCGCGCTGCTGCAATTGTCGTTGGCCGGGACGGTGCAAGCCCCTTGGCAGGTCACCGTCAAGCTGTATTCGCCTTCCTGGGCGCCTGCGCCGGTCACCATGATCCAGTATGTATTTCCTGTTGTCACGTTGATGTCCACGGAGCTGCCGCCATTGGCGCAACCCGGGTAATCATCGTTCATGGCCAGGCAGGACAGCGTGTTGCAGTCGCTGCCGCTGAACACGGAGATGCGGGTATCGAAGCCTGCGTCGCTGCACGTGCTGAAGGTGACGTGCGCATCCTCGGCGGCCGTGTAGCTGAACCATTCGGTGCCGCCGGTGCTGGCCGCACCGTTGAAGGCACAGGCATCCACCGGTGCATGGTGGCCCAGGCCGGCGGTGAGGCCGGGGTAGGTGTTGCCGCACTCCACGGGGTTGGCATCACACGCCAGGTCCGGGTGGTAGGCGCATTGCACCGTCCAGGTGAAGCAATACTGGATGGATCCATCGGACGTGAGCGTCATGAACAGGTCCGATCCCGTGGCCGTCACCGAGACCCCGGTGAGATCCACCAAATACGTGGAAGGCGTTTGATAGAGGATCGGGGAGCTGGCATCGGGGCCATCATAGATGGTGATGATGTCATACACGCTTGCTTCCACCTGCCCGCTGTTGAAGGTCAGGGTGAAGTCGCCTGTTCCATTGGAGTGGTAGGCCCATTGCTGGTCGTCGTTTGCCGTATAGCAGTAGTTTGTCTCCACGGCGGGCCCGCCGCACTGGATCTGGGTGGCCGGGGGCGGGTCCATCACGCAGAGGTCGAAGGGACCGGACGCAGGCGGACGGCACAGCACGCGGACGATGTAGGTGTTGCCCGCCGTAAGTCCGCTCAGCCCGAGTTCCGTGCCGATCGGTGTGTAGCCCGGACCGATCAGCTCGCAAAGCAGCTCCGTGCCGCCACAACCGTCATACACGCCTATGAAGTAGGGCTGGTTGATCGAATCCTGGTTGAGGGTGATGATCTGCCGATTGCCGTTCGCCACGAAGCTGTAGAACACGTCATTCGTCAGCAGCGATTGGTTGATGCAGCTCGGGGGAGCACCCGAGGAGGTGGCACCGAACAAGGTCCCCGTCGCCGGGGTGCATGCGCCGTAAGGCGATATAGTCACTGCTTCCGCATTGGAGCAGGCATCATTCGGTACCGGCTGCACCGCGCTTTCCTCCACGCAGATGGTGAAGTTGGCCTCCACGGTGGCGGCCACGCGGATGTAGTAGGTGTTCCCCGCGGTCAGCCCGGTCACCAGGATCGGGGCGCTTCCGAAGGAGCAGGCCAGTTCGTTGCCGCCGCATGCATCAAACACGGTGGTGGTGAAGTTGCCAGGCGGGGTGCCCACCGTGGTGATGGTGTTCGCATAGCCGGTGGCCACAAAGCTGTAGTACACCGAAGGCAGGCTGATGTCGGGATTGATGCAGCCCGAGCCAGCCATGGATTCCGCCGCCACATTGATGGTGCTGCCGTTGGTGGCCACGCATGAACCCGCCGGGTAAACCGTCAGGCCTTGGGCGGTGCTGCAATCCTGGTTGGTCGGGGTGCAGGCGTATGTGGCCGTCACATAGTTGTCGCACAGCGGATCGCCGCCGAAGGTGATCAGGTAGGTCACCTGGGTGCCGTTCACATAGGGACCAAAGCTGTACGTGCCCAGGCCGCCGTTCTGGGCGGGGCTGCCTTGGTTGTCGCTCACGGTCACCGAGGCGCCGTCACCCAGGTCGGTCACGTCCACGTCCACGCTAAAGGCGAAGTTCGCGCAATCCGGGGTCACAGAGGTGGTGGCCACGGGAGGTGCGCAGGGTGCCGGGGAGACGTTCAGGGTGTAATCCTCCACCTGGCCGAACACGCTGTTGCCGCAGGGATCCGGGTTGGGCCCGTTGATAGTGTTGTCGAATCGGATGCGCATCCGCGTGTTGCCGGACAGGGCAAAGGCGGAAAGGTGAAAGTTCGTGTTGATTGTGTAGTTCCAAACGCTGCCTCCACCTTGGTAGGGCGGATTGCTTTCGATCACCACGCGTTCATCGGGAGTAAAGACCAAATTCTGGTCGATGTCGATCCATACTTGAAGGCGGTCGGCATCCAGACCCTCGCTGATGTCGATGGTCATGGGATAGCTTGCTCCAGCCTGTACATTGCCCACAATGGCGGTGAAATCCTCATATCCGGCCGCGGAGGAGGAAGGATTGTCCACATCGGCAAACGCGACCCGGGCAATTTTCAGGTTCGTGCTGTTGGCCGTGGCACCAGCAGCACAATAGCCCATGTACACGGAGGTGGCTGCCCATTCGCTGGAATCACTGGCGGAGCACCACCCTTGGATGTAGAAGGTATAGGTGTTGCCCACGGTGAGCCCGGGGATGCTCACCGGTCCGCCGGCCACATGGTAGCCGGAGGCAATGGGAGAGGGGTCGCCGGGGTTGCCGCTGTCGCGCAGCTCCCAGTTGTAGCTCGCCGAGGCATTGTTCGTCCAGTTGATCGTGGCCGTGCCTCCGGACAGGTCCGTGATGTAGGCATCCGGCGGGAAGCAGGTCGGGGTCACCTTGACGGAAATGTCATCCACGAACAGATAGAATTCATCGGCGTCGGAATGGGCTTGGAAGCCGATGTAGTACACACCGGTCGTCGCGGGGATGAAATCGATCACATTCGTGTTCGATGCCGTGGTTACGGGGTCGTGGTCAGCCAAGGCGTTGGTCATTGCAGCGGCTGAGGGCGAGTTTCCGTATGCGACCGCAAGCTTTTCCGGGAAGGTGCCACCGCCGTTGTTGCCGTAGCTGTATGTAAGCCGGTAGCTCTGCCCGCCGGTGAGGTTCAACCCCTGGGTGTATAGCCAGGAGTTCGCCGCTTGCGTGGAGTTATAGCTGTACTGGGCACTCTTCCCGTTCAATCCGCTGCTGGTCGTGATCCATTGATTGCCGGAAATGACCTCCCTGCTCATACACGTGGGAAGGGCCGGAACGACCGCCCCTTCGAAATCCTGCGTATATGGCACGTTGGTGGCATCACAGAGGGTGCGGAACGTGGCGGAAGCCCAAGTGCTGAAGGATCCGCTGCCGCAATCGCTGCGCACATAGAGCGTGTATGCCGTATTGGCCACAAGGCCCGTAGCGCTGGCAGTGGTCATACCCGCCGCGGTAGTGCCGTTGGCATCCGGGCCGGGGTCTCCGGGGTTGCCGCTGCTGCGTACTTCCCACTGGTAACCATTGGCCGGGTTGGAGATGCTGGCCGTCCAGGACAGGTCGGCTGCGTTGTTGGTGATGTTGGAGACGGTCAGGGCCGTGGGCGGCAGGCAGCTCGGGGTTTCCTC
>JAGFIV010000004.1 GCA_024103275.1 Flavobacteriales bacterium | reverse complement strand
CCACTTTGATCGCATGAAGAATCTTTTCAAGCCATGCAAAGGATATGCAGTCGTATTGAACGACAATGGATATGACGGCATTTTAAGCGTGGCATATGATTTGAGTAACCAGGAGATGATCATCCCTTGCGGATTCTCGGATATTGCGATTGCTGAAAAGGCAGGGTTGCTAAAAGCTTAGTACAAAGTAAGAACCCTGACGCATGATCTGTACGATACCAGCGGACGGCTCGTAAAAACCTGGGAGCAAATCGGAAAACAATAAGGAATCCATACAGCTTGGTTTCACGGAATATGCAGAAGGATTTCTACTAGAGCCCGAAATCGCTGCGGCAGCAAGCGTTTCACTGGCTTTCCTTTCGTCAGGATGGCATAAGCTATTCCTCCTCAACGAAAGCCTTGCTGCCATTGCGCTTTCGACCCTCGCAAGGAACCCTACTGCATAATCCGGGTACCAGCACAGTCCGGCCCAGGTCCTATTTTCGCTCAATGCGATGTGTTCATCCCTCCGTGACCCTCCTTTGTTGCCTGGGTCCCGCTATCCTGCACGCCCAGACCAGCCCGCTGGGAAGCGCCACGCGCAGTGACAGCATCGACCTGGTACACACACGCTTGGAACTGGACCTGACCGGCACATTCAACGGTGTGATCCACGGCCGGGCGGCCATCACCTTCACGCCCCGTGTGGACGGGATCACGCACTTGCCGCTGGACCTGTTGCTGCCCGTGGACTCGGTGATGATGGGCGATGTGCAGCTCCCCTTCACGCAGCAGGATGAAGTGGTTACCATCGACCTGCAAGGCAGCCACGGCCCGGAGGACACACTGGTGGTGACGGTGGCCTATGGCGGCGATCCGCCCACGGACCCCAGCGGCTTCGGCGGCTTTTACACATTGAGCAACTACCAATATGACCTGGGTGTGGCCTTCGATGCGATCCCCCACTCCTATGGCCGCGCCTGGGTTCCATGCTTCGACAATTTCGTGGAACGGTGCAGCTTCGAATTCCTGGTGCACACCAACAACGGACGCTCCGCCTTCGCGAACGGTGCCCTTCAAGCGATCCAGGAGATGGGGGACGGGGAGCGGATCACCCACTGGCGCCTGGATGAACCCATCCCTTCCTACCTGGCCTCGGTGGCCGCAGGCAACTACGCGGCCATCAACGACACCTTCCCCAGCGTGGACGGGCGCGAGATCCCAGTGATCCTGGCGGCCTTGCCCGCCGACACGGCCAATATGCGCGCCTCCTTTGCCCACCTGAAGAACGCGTTCGACACCTTCGAGCGCTGGTTCGGCCCCTACCGCTGGAACCGCGTGGGCTATGTGCTCACCAGTGCCGGGGCGATGGAGCACGCCACGAACATCTGTTATCCCTTCTTCGCTGCTGACGGCAGCCTGGGCAACGAGGACCTGGTCGCCCATGAACTGTCCCACCATTGGTTCGGCAACCTGATCACTTGCGCCACGCCGCAGGAGATGTACATCAACGAAGGTTTTGCCGACTTCTGTGCCAAGCTCTTCATGGAAGACCTGTACGGGCCCGGGAAATACATGGAGCTGGTGCGCGACAACCATAAACAGGTGGTGGCCCGGGCACACCTGCGCGACGGGGGGTGGTTTGCGCTGAACGCCGTGCCCTTGTCGAAGACCTACGGCGAAACGGCCTACAAGAAAGGTGCCGACATCGCCCGCACGCTGCGGTCCACCATGGGCGACAGCCTGTTCAGCGCTGCGATGAAACGGGTGTTCGCCAACAACGCCTATTCCGCCATGGGGAGCGTTGCCCTGCGCGACAGCCTGGCCGCCGCAAGCGGCATGGACCTGGATCATTTCTTCGACGACTGGATCTTCCAGCCCGGGGGCGCGGCCTTCCTGGTGGACAGCTTCAACGTGGGACCTTCAGGCAGCAATTATTCCGTCACCGTGCATGTGCGGCAGAAAACACGCGGCGGGGCGCTCCCCTTCCAGCACGTACCAGTTTCCGTGACCTGTATCGGCGCTGCTGGGACACAGCACAGGGAGATCATGGACCTGGGCGGCGAACAGGCAACGATACAGCTTACCGCGCCGTTCCCGCCTGTGGCCGTGCGCCTGAACGATGACGACCGCCTGGCCCTGGCCACCACCTGGGACACGATCACGATCGCCGCCGTGGGCCAACCCTTATTGGGCAACACCGACGTACGGCTGACCACTACTTCCGTGGCTGCACCGGCCTTCGTGCGCGTGGAGGAGTTCTGGGTTCCCGCAGACCCCTACCCCAACGGCGACTACCACGTCTCGCTCGACCGGTGGTGGCGGGTGGAAGCCGACATCGGAACCGGCACGGAGATCGCGTTGCGGATCACGGTCGACGGCCGCGCGGGCATGACCACGGCCTACGACCAGGGATTGATGCAGGACGTGGACGGTGTGGCCTTCCATGAGGATAGCCTTGTCATGTTGTGGCGCCCGTCACCCACGGCGGCCTGGACCCCCCGGCCCGTGTCGGTGAATACCATCGGCAACCCCACCGACCGGAACGCACGCGTGGAGATGCAGGGCCTGCTGCCCGGTGATTATGCCTTGGCTTGGCACGTGCATGCGTCCACCACCTCCGTCGCCGAAGTGCCGGCGCACGGATGGCGCTACTTTCCCATCCCCGCCCACAGGGAGCTCACGGTGGTGGCACCCACGGCAGGCGTGGAGCCGGGAACGGACCTGCTGATCCATGGACTCGATGGCCGCCAGATGGGGCAACCGGTGCGCATGCACCCGGGCACGAATGTCATCGATGTCTCCCCGTGGGCGGGGCAGACCGTGGTACTCCTGATGCGCACGGCCGGGGGCGGCCTCCGCAACCTCGGCCAGCTCCACATTATCCATTGACGGCCTGGTGCCGGAGGCCCCACGGCCAAAATCGCCGGTCACGGCCTTCGATCAGCCCACGTACCTCAGGTTCCGGCCAGGATAGCGCGCACCGTTACCCAGCTGCTCCTCGATGCGCAGCAATTGGTTGTATTTGGCTGTCCGGTCGCTGCGGCTGGCACTGCCGGTCTTGATCATGCCGCAATTGACGGCCACCGCCAAGTCCGCAATGGTATTGTCCTCGGTCTCGCCGCTGCGATGGCTCATGATCGCGGTGTAGCCCGCCCGGTGGGCCATTTCCACGGCTTCCAGCGTTTCGGTAAGCGTGCCGATCTGGTTCACCTTCACCAGGATGCTGTTCGCGATGTTCTTTTCGATGCCCTCCTTCAGGCGCGCGGTATTGGTGACGAACAGGTCGTCGCCCACCAACTGCACCTTGCCGCCCAGGGCTTTCGTCAATTTCTTCCATCCGTCCCAATCGTCCTCGGCCATGCCGTCTTCGATGCTGAGGATGGGATAACGCTTGCACCAGTCCTGCCAAAAGGAGACCATCTCATCGGCGGTAAGGCTGTCGCCCGTACTGCCCAGCACATAGCGCTGCTTGTCGGCGTTGTAGAACTCGGTGCTGGCCGCATCCAGCGCGATCATCACGTCCTCGCCCGGCCTGTAGCCCGCCTTGTCGATGGCCTGCATCACCGCCTTCAAGGCATCCTCGTTGCTTTTCAGGTCGGGTGCGAAGCCGCCTTCATCGCCCACGTTGGTGCTGTACTTCCCTGCCTTCAGCACACCCTTCAACGCATGGAAGATCTCGGCACCCATGCGCAGGCCCTCGGCGAAGCTGGAAGCGCCGATCGGCATGACCATGAACTCCTGAACATCCACCTTGTTGTCGGCATGTGCGCCGCCGTTGAGGATGTTCATCAGGGGCACCGGCAGCATGCAGGCGTTGGTGCCGCCCACATAGCGGTACAGCGGTAGGCCCGCCTCGCTGGCCGCCACCTTGGCCACGGCAAGGGAAACCCCCAGGATGGCATTCGCGCCCAGGTTGCCCTTGTTGGGCGTGCCGTCCAGCGCGATCATTTGCCGGTCGATCAGGGCCTGGTCGCCCACGAAGGCCCCTTGAAGCTCATCATTCAACGGGCCGTTCACGTTGGCCACGGCCTTCAGGACCCCTTTGCCCAAGTAGCGCTTCTTGTCGCCGTCGCGCAGCTCCACGGCCTCGTGGGCACCGGTGCTGGCCCCGCTGGGCACGGCGGCGCGGCCGATGTGGCCGCTGTCGGTGTACACGTCCACCTCCACGGTGGGGTTGCCGCGGGAGTCGAGGATCTCACGGGCTTGGATCTTGGCTATTACGCTCATGTCGGGATGAAATGGTGTTTGGAAATGGGTCATTGGGGCCCGGCCGCAGCCTTGTGGACCGGTGTCGGGCGGGCGGGATCAGGCATGCTGCACCGCCCGGCCCGCATGTTTGCGGCTGTCCTTCATGTGTTGCACGAACTCGTCGAACAAGTACAATGAATCCAACGGGCCGGGCCCGGCCTCGGGGTGGTGTTGCACGCTGAACACGGGACGGCCCCGGAGGCGGATCCCCACCACGCTGCCGTCGTTGAGGTGCTCATGGGTGATCTCCACGTCGGGATTGGCCTCCGCCTCCTTGCGGTCCACCACAAAGCCGTGGTTCTGGGAGGTCACCTCGTCCTTGCCCGTGCCCAGATTGCGCACGGGATGGTTGATCCCGCGGTGGCCATGGTGCATCTTCAAGGTGCGCACACCAAGGCTTTGGGCGAGCAACTGGTGGCCCATGCAGATGCCGAAGACGGGCTTACCGGTGGCGACCACCTCTTTCACCAGCCTGACGGAATCCGGCATGGCCGCCGGATCGCCGGGGCCGTTGCCCAGGAGGAATCCATCGGGCCGCCATTCCACCATGCGGGCCACCGGCGTATCCATGGGGAATACGCGCACCAGGCAATCCCGCTCCACCAGGTGGCGCAAGGTGTTCAGTTTGATCCCGAAATCAAGCAGCGCCACCCGGCAGGAGGCCCCGGCGGGGCCGACGTCGTATGCTTGGCGCGTGGAAACGCCGCTGGCCAATTCGAGCCCTTCCATGTCGGGTGCCGCATCGAGTTGCCGGCGCAGGGCCGCGTCGTCCAGCCCGGTGGTGTCCACGATGGCGTTCTGCGCACCGTGGTCGCGGATGTGGCGCACCAGCCTGCGGGTATCGATGTCGCTGATGCCGGGCACCCCGGCTTGTGCCAGCATGTCGTCAAACGACCCGGTGGCACCGGGCCTGCTCCACACTTCACTGGATTTCTTCACCACGAGCGCGGCGATGCTTACCCGCGGACCTTCATCCTCCCCTCCCAGGGGAGCGGTGCCCCGGCGCACGCCGTAGTTGCCGATGTGCGGGGAGGCCATCACCATCACTTGCCCGGTGTAGCTGGGGTCGGTGGCGATCTCCTGGTAGCCGGTCATGCCGGTGTTGAAGCAGATCTCGCCCACGGAGGTGCCGTGGGCGCCAAAGGCACGCCCCTCAAAGCGGGTGCCGTCCTTCAGGAGCAGGACGGCCTTGGGGCGCAGGCTGATGAGCATGGAAGGAGGTTTGGTGCGGCAAAGCTAACCGGGCGGAAACGGAACGGGGCACCTTTTCAGGCACCCCGTCCGGCAAGTTGTCCACGATGGGTTCATTCCCCTTTCGGTTCCTCGGCAGGAGCGTCTTCAGCAGCTTTCCCGGTGTTTTCCGGCTTGGCGGCAGCCCCGGCGGCAGCGGCCGGCTTGGCGGAACGGCGGCTGCGCCGCGTACGCTTCACCTCGGCACCGGCCTTTTCCTTGGCGGAATACAGCGTGTTGAAATCCACCATCTCGATCATGGCACGCTCGGCGGCATCGCCCACGCGGGTGCCCAGCTTGATGATACGGGTGTATCCGCCGGGGCGCTCGGCCACCTTGGGGGCCACGTCGCGGAACAGGATGGCTGTGGCCTCCTTGTTCTGCAGGTAGCTGAACACCACGCGGCGGCTGTGGGTGCTGTCCTCCTTGCTCTTGGTGATCAAGGGCTCCACGAAGCCCCGCAGGGCCTTGGCCTTGGCCAACGTGGTCTCGATACGCTTGTGCTCGATCAACGAGCAGGCCATGTTGCTGAGCAGGCTGTCGCGGTGGGCCTTTTTGCGCCCCAGCGCGTTGTTCTTGTTTCCGTGTCTCATTTTCTTCCTGTTTGCGAACAAGTCCCCGACCGGTCCGCCTTAGTCCTTGTCCAGCTTGTATTTGCCCACGCTCATGCCGAATGAAAGGCCCTTGCCTTCAACCAGGTCCTCCAGTTCGGTGAGGCTCTTCTTGCCGAAGTTGCGGAACTTGAGCAGGTCGTTCTTGTTGTAGGCCACCAGGTCGCCCAACGTCTCGATGTCAGCGGCCTTCAGGCAGTTCAGGGCACGCACGCTCAGGTCCAGGTCCACCAGCTTGGTCTTCAGTAGCTGGCGCGTGTGCTGGGCTCCTTCATCCATGTCCTCCATCTCCGGGCCGGATGCACCGGACTCCTGGATCATGGCCACATGGTCGTCCGCCTCCAGGGTGATGCGCTCATCGCTGAAGAGCATGAAATGGTGGATGAGGATCTTGGCGGCCTCCTTCAAGGCGCTCTTGGGGTCGATGCTGCCGTCGGTGGTCAGTTCGATGGTAAGCTTCTCGTAGTCCGTCTTCTGCTCCACGCGGGTGTTGTCCACGCTGTAGCGCACGTTCTTGATCGGCGTGAAGATGGAATCGATGAAGATCGTGCCCATGGGCATGCCTTCCTCCTTGTTCTCGTCGGCAGGCACGTAGCCGCGGCCCTTGCCCACGGCAAGTTCCACGTGCAGCTTCACGTTGTTCTCCATGCGGCAGATCACCAGTTCGGGGTTCAGCACTTGGAAGCCCGTGGTATGCTTGCCGATGTCGCCCGCGGTGAAGGCTTCCTTGCCACCCACGGTGAAGTTGATCTTCTCGGTGCTCACGTCCTCGAGCTGGCGGCGGAAGCGTACTTGTTTGAGGTTCAGGATGATCTCGGTGACGTCCTCAATGACGCCCTTGATGGTGCTGAACTCGTGCTCCACGCCATCGATGCGCACGCTGGTGATGGCGAATCCCTCCAGGCTGCTGAGCAGGATCCGGCGCAGGGAATTGCCGATGGTGATGCCGTAGCCGGGCTCCAAGGGACGGAATTCGAAGATCCCGTGCTTGTCGTCGGCTTCGATCATGGAGACCTTGTCCGGCCTCTGGAATTCTAGGATGGGCATGTGGTGCTCGCTCTGTTTAGGGGGTTCTTACTTGGAGTACAATTCGACGATGAGCTGTTCGCGGATGTTCTCCGGGATCTGCGCACGCTCGGGCATGGCGATCATCTTCCCGGTCATGGTCGCCGGGTTGAAGTCCAGCCAATCGAACCGGTTGGTGTTGGTGGACAGGCTGCTGGTGATGGCCTCCAGGCTGCGGCTGCGCTCGCGCACGGCCACCTCATCGCCGGGGCGGAGGGTGTAGCTGGGAATGTTGACCACCTCCTTGTTCACGGTGATGTGCCCATGGTTCACCAGCTGGCGGGCCGCAGCGCGGGAAGGGGCGATGCCCAGGCGGTACACGGTGTTGTCCAGGCGCGCCTCGCAAAGGGCCAGCAGGATGGCACCGGTAACGCCCTTTTTGCTGACCGCCGTGCGGTACATCTTGCGGAACTGGCGCTCCAGGATGCCGTAGGTGTACTTGGCCTTCTGTTTTTCGGTGAGCTGGATGCGGTATTCGCTTTCCTGCCGGCGGCGGCGGCCGGTGAGGCCGTGCTGGCCGGGGGCATGGGGCTTGCGCTCCATCCACTTGTCGGGTCCGTAGATCGGCTCCTTGAATCGGCGGGCGATCCGGGTCTTGGGTCCTGTGTAACGTGCCATTTTCTTTCGGTTCGGGTGCGTCTTCCGCACCAACAACGGGGTGCCTCGCGGCCCCCTACGGTTAATGTTTCAGATCAGACGCGGCGTTTCTTGGGAGGGCGGCAGCCGTTGTGCGGCATGGGCGTGAGGTCCAGGATCTCGGTCACCTCCACCCCGCTGTTGTGCAGGGCCCGGATGGCGCTTTCACGCCCTCCGCCCGGTCCGCGCACGTACACCTTCACCTTGCGCAGGCCCAGTTCGTAGGCCTCGCGGGCAGCTTCCTCGGCGCTCACCTGCCCCGCATAGGGCGTGTTCTTCTTGCTGCCACGGAAGCCCATCTTGCCGGCACTGGACCAGCTGATCACCTCGCCCTTGTTGTTCGTCAGGCTGACGATCAGGTTGTTGAAGGTGGCACGGATGTGGGCCTGGCCGTAGGCCTCCACCACCACTTTCTTCTTTTTCTTCTTGCCGACGGCAGCGCCGCCCTTTTCTTGCTTTGCCATTGTCTTCAGCTTTCGGTTATCCCTGCCCGGCCGTCCGTTGCCGAGGGGGATGAACCCGGGTCGGCAACCCGTGACCGGTGACTGATCTTACTTGGTGACCTTCTTCTTGTTCGCCACGGTCTTGCGCTTGCCCTTGCGGGTGCGCGCGTTGGTGCGGGTGCGCTGGCCACGCAAGGGCAGGCCCTGCCGGTGGCGCGTTCCCCGGTAGCAGTTGATGTCCACCAGCCGCTTGATGCTCAGTTGCACCTCGCTGCGGAGCGCTCCCTCCACCTTGATGTTGTCGTTCACCACCGTACGGATCTTCGACTGCTCGTCGTCCGTCCAGTCCTGCACCTTCTTGTCCGGGTCCACGCCCGCCTGCTCCAGGATGGACAGGGCGGTGCTGCGGCCGATGCCATAGATGTAGGTGAGCCCGATGGCCCCGCGCTTGTTCTTCGGAAGGTCGATGCCTGCTATACGTGCCATGTTCTTTCGGTTATCAGCCCTGACGCTGCTTGAACTTGGGGTTCTTCTTGTTGATGATGTACAGACGTCCCTTGCGGCGCACCAGTTTGCAGTCCGCCGAACGCTTCTTGACCGAGGCCCTGACTTTCATTTGGGTCGTTGTGTTCTGCTGTTGATCACGATTTGTAGCGGAAGGTGATGCGCCCCTTGGTGAGGTCGTACGGGCTCATCTCCACCTTTACCTTGTCACCGGGCAGGATCCGGATGTAATGCATGCGCATCTTGCCGGAGATGTGGGCCACGATCACGTGCCCGTTCTCCAGTTCCACCCGGAACATGGCATTGCTCAGCGCCTCCTTGATGACGCCGTCCTGCTCGATGTTCCCTGCCCTGCTCATTCGTTTCCTTTCCTGTTCATTAAGACGTTGCCGCCTGTTTTCTTCTCCTGTCGTTTTTCCTTTCCTACACCACTGCCATCCCCCTCTCCTTCAGCACATCCTCGATGTAGCTGAACGTTGATAAGACCTCTGCCTTCCCATGCCCGATGGCGATGGTATGCTCGAAATGGGCGCTGGGACTGCCGTCGCGTGTCACCACCGTCCAGCCGTCCTCCAGTTGCCGCACATCCTTCGCCCCCATGGTGATCATCGGTTCGATGGCGATCACCATGCCTTCGGTGAGGCGGGCGCCATGGCCACGTCTTCCGTAATTGGGGACTTCCGGTGCCTCGTGCAGCTTGCGCCCCACGCCATGGCCCACCAGTTCGCGCACCACGCCGTAGCCATGGGCCTCCGCGTGCCGCTGGATGGCGAACCCGATGTCGCCGGTGCGCTGGTTGGCCACCGCCTGGGCGATCCCCAACGCGAGGCACTCCTTTGTCACGGCCAGCAGCGCCTGCACTTCGGGGGCCACTTCGCCCACCATGAAGGTGTAGGCGCTGTCGCCGTAGAACCCGTTCATCAGCACACCGCAATCCACGCTGGCCACATCGCCTTCCTTCAGCACCCGCTTGCCTGGCAGTCCGTGCACCACCTCCTCGTTCACGCTCACCAGCACGGTGGACGGACATCCATACAGGCCCTTAAAGCCCGGGATGCCCCCGCTGTCGCGGATGAACGTCTCCGCCAGGCGGTCCAGTTCACCGGTGGTGACCCCGGGGGCGATCACGCGGCCCACCTCGGCCAAGGTCTTACCAACAAGCAAAGAACTCTCCCTTACCAGCTCGATCTCCTCACCGCTCAACCGATTGATTGGCTTGGCCATCCTATCCTGCCAAGCCAAAGGCTGAGCCCGTCCTCCCTTTGATGCGGCCCGACTTCATCAGGCCGTCATAATGCCTCATCAACAAATAGCTCTCGATCTGCTGCAGCGTGTCCAACAACACGCCCACCATGATCAACAGCGATGTGCCGCCAAAGAACTGCGCAAAGCCCTGTTTCACCCCGGCCATGGTCACAAAGGCCGGGAGGATGGCCACCAAGCCCAGGAAGATGGAGCCCGGCAGCGTGATGCGGCTGAGCAGGTCATCGATGTAGCTGGTGGTCTGCTTGCCGGGCTTGATCCCCGGGATGAACCCGCCGTTGCGCTTCAGGTCGTCCGACAGCTGGTTCGGGTTCACGGTGATGGCCGTGTAGAAGTAGGTGAAGGCCACCACCATCAGGAACAGCGTCAGGTTGTAGGGGAAGCTTTCGTAGTTGGTGAACTGCTGCAGCCACATGGGCGGGTTGCCGTCCCACACGGGCATTTGCGCCACGTACATCGGCACCAGCACGATGGCCTGCGCGAAGATGATGGGCATCACCCCTGCGGCGTTCACCTTCAGCGGGATGTAGTTGCGCACCCCGCCGTACTGCTTGTTGCCCTGCACCCGCTTGGCGAACTGCACCGGTATCCGCCGGGTGCCCTGCACCAGCAGGACGTTGAGCGCGATGATGACCAGCCACAACACGACCTCGATCAGGATCACCACCATGCCGCCGCCGCCGGTGGCGCGGCTGACAAACTCCTGCAGGAATGCCTGCGGAAGGCCCGCGATGATGCCGATCATGATGAGCAAGGAAATGCCGTTGCCCAGCCCGCGTTCGGTGATGCGCTCGCCCAGCCACATGACGAAGAGGGTGCCCACCGTAAGGATGACGATGCTGGTGAACATCCAGAATTGCCCTTCGGGGCGTGCGCTGGCATCCACGTACGTCAGCAGGTAGCCCGGGGCCTGGAACACGCAGATCAGGATGGTCATGTAGCGCGTCCACTGGTTGATCTTGCGGCGGCCGCTTTCCTCCTTCTGCATCTTTTGCACCATGGGCACGGCGATGCCGGCCAACTGCATGATGATGCTGGCGCTGATGTAGGGCATCACCCCCAGGGCGAAGATGCTGGCCCGGGTGAAGGCGCCCCCGGTGAAGATGCTCAGCAGGTCGGCCAGGCCGGAGCCCGCGGCCGAGGTACTGCCCAGGCGCGCGCTGTCAACGCCCGGCAGGGCGATGAAGCTCCCGATCCGGAAGACCAGCAACAGGCCCAGCGTGATCAGGATCCGCGTGCGCAGCTCCTCGATCCGCCAGATGTTCTTGACCGTTTCGATGAAGTTCTTCATCCCCGGATATCCACTAGCTCGGTTTTCCCTCCCTTGGCCTCGATGGCGGCCTTGGCCGTGGCACTGAATGCGTGGGCCTTCACCTCCAAGGCCCCCTTGAGCTCGCCGCGGCCCAGGATCTTCACGCGGTCATGGCCGGAGATCAGTCCGTTGCTGCGCATGGCCTCCACGTCCACCGTCTGCAGGCCCGCCTTGTCGGCCAAGGCCTGGAGGGTGTCGAGGTTGATCCCCTTGTATTCCACGCGGGACGGGTTGGTGAAGCCCCACTTGGGCAAGCGGCGCACCAAGGGCGTTTGGCCGCCCTCGAAGCCCCGCTTGCGGCTGTACCCCGTGCGGGCCTTGTGGCCCTTGTGGCCCTTCCCGCTGGTACCCCCATATCCGCTTCCCTGCCCGCGCCCGATGCGCTTGGTCTTCTTCACGGCCCCTTTGGCGGGCTTCAAATTCGTCAGGTCTTGCATCTCCTGTTCTTGTTATTCGGGCCTAGGCCCCGGTCACCTTCACCAAATGCCGGACCTTGGCCACCATGCCCTGTACTTGGGGAGTGGCCTCCAGCTGGTTCTGCTTTCCGATCCGCCCCAGTCCGAGGGCCACCAAGGTATCCTTCTGTGCCTTGGGGCACTTGATCTGGCTGCGCGTCTGTGTAACTGTGATCTTGCCCATGGCTGATTACCCGTTGAATACCTTTTCGATCTCCACCCCACGCTGGCGCGCCACGGCGGCGGCATCGCGCATGTTGGCCAGTGCCACGATGGTGGCCTTCACCACGTTCTGCGGATTGCTGGAGCCCTTGCTCTTGGCCAGCACGTCGGTGATGCCCGCGGCTTCCAGCACGGCCCGCATCGAGCCGCCCGCGATCACGCCCGTACCATGTGCGGCGGGCTTCAGCAGCACCTGGGCCCCCGCAAAGGTGCCTTCCTGCGTGTGCGGCACCGTCCCGTGGCGCAGGGGGATCCGCACCAAGTTCTTCTTCGCATCGTCGATGCCCTTGGCGATCGCCTCCTGCACCTCCTTGGATTTGCCCAGCCCGTGGCCCACCACCCCGTTCCCGTCGCCCACCACCACGGTGGCCGCGAACGTGAACGTGCGCCCCCCCTTGGTCACCTTGGTCACCCGGTTGAGGTTCACCAACGTGTCCTTCAGTTCGAGGTCGCTGCTCTTGACCGTTTTGTTCTTGTTGTCTGACATGCTGCGTGGAATGGGGTTCAGAAGTTGAGGCCGGCCTCACGTGCGGCATCGGCCAGGGCCTTCACACGGCCGTGGTAGAGGTATCCGTTGCGGTCGAAGACGGCCTTGTCGATGCCGGCGGCCTTGGCCTTCTCGGCCAACGCCTTGCCGACCAACTTGGCCTGCTCGATGCCGGCGGCCCCATGGGCACTCTTGTCCTTGAGGCTGGCCGCGTTGATGAGCGTGTGCCCGTTCTCGTCGTCGATCAACTGGGCGTAGATGTCTGAGTTGCTGCGGAACACCGTCAGGCGCGGGCGCTCGGCGGTACCCTTGACGGTCTGCCGGATGCTGGCCTTGATGCGGGCGCGGCGTGCGGTCTTGTTGAATGCCATGGTCGTTGTTATTTGCCTGCGGCTTTGCCTGCCTTGCGGCGGATGTTCTCACCCACGAAGCGGATACCCTTGCCTTTGTATGGTTCCGGCCTGCGCAGGCTGCGGATCTTGGCCGCCACCGCGCCCAGGACCTGCTTGTCGATGCTTTCCAAGGTCACCACGGGGGCCTTCCCCTTCTCCTGCACCGCGCTGACCTTCACCTCCGCGGGGAGTTCGAAGACCACGTTGTGGGAGAAGCCCAGGGACATCTGCAACTGTTGGCCCTTGGTGGTGGCTCGATAGCCCACGCCCACCAGCTCCTGCTCCAGCTTGAAACCCTTGGAGACCCCCTCCACCATGTTGGCCACCAACGCACGGGACAGCCCGTGCAGGGACCGGTGGTGCTTGAGGTCGGTGGGCCTGGCGAAGCTGAGGATGCCATTGTCCATGGTCACCTTGATGGCCGGGTCAAGCGTTTGCTTGAGCGTGCCCTTGGGCCCTTTCACCGTCACCACGTTCTTGTCGGTGATGGTCACCTCCACCCCGGCGGGGATGTGGATGGGTTCTTTTCCTATGCGGCTCATTGTCTTCCGGTTGCTTAACTGACGTAACAGATGACCTCGCCGCCCACCCCCAGGGTGCGGGCCTCCTTGTCGGTGACCACGCCCCGGCTGGTGCTGATGATGGCCACGCCCAGGCCGTTGAGCACACGCGGGAGCTGGCTGGCATTGGTGTATTGGCGCAGGCCGGGTGAGCTCACGCGCGTGAGTTCCTGGATGGCGCTGCGCTTGTCGGGCCCGTACTTGAGGGCGATCTTGATCAGGCCCTGCTTTCCGTCATCCTCCAGCTTGTAGCTCAGGATATACCCCTTGTCGTAGAGGATGCGCGTAATGTCCTTCTTGATGCCGCTGGCCGGCACGGTCACCACCTTCTTGCCCGCCATGATCGCATTGCGCAGGCGCGTGAGGTAATCGGCGATGGGATCTGTTGTCATGTTCTGGATGTTGGCGCGGTTTCGCTTGCTTGGGGATGGTTACCAACTGCTCTTGGTCACGCCCGGGATCTTTCCTTCCAGGGCCATTTCACGGAACTTGTAGCGGCTGATGCCGAACAGGCGGATGTAGCCCTTGGGGCGGCCGGTGATGAGGCAGCGGTTGTGCATGCGCACCTTGCTGCCGTTGGCCGGCAGCTTCTGCAGGGCATCCCAATCGCCCGCTTCCTTGAGCGCGGCCCGCTTGGCGGCGTATTTCTGCACCATCTTGGCGCGTTTGCGCTCACGGGCCTTGATCGATTCTTTTGCCATTGGTCTTTTGCTCTCGGGCCCAGGGGCCCATTGGTCGTTACTTGGAGAAGGGGAAGCCGAATGCGGTGAGAAGTGCCTTGGCCTCGGGATCGGTCTTGGCCGTGGTCACCAAGGTGATGTCCATGCCGTGGATGCGCGGGGTCCTGTCGATGTCGATCTCCGGGAAGATGATGTGCTCCTTGACCCCGAAGGTGAAGTTGCCGCGGCCATCGAAGCCGGTGGCCTTCACCCCATGGAAGTCGCGGGTGCGGGGCAGCGCCACGGCCACCAGCCTGTCCAAGAACTCATACATGCGGTCGCCGCGCAGGGTGACCCGGGCACCGATGGGCATGCCGCGGCGCAGCTTGAAGTTGCTGATGTCCTTGCGCGACACGGTGGCCTGGGCACGCTGGCCGGCGATCTGGGTCATTTCCTCCACGGCCTGGTCCACGATCTTCTTGTCGCCCACGGCATCACCGAGGCCCTGGTTCAGCGCGATCTTCAGGATGCGCGGCACTTGCATGGGGCTCTTGTATTTGAACTCCTTCTGCAAGGCGGGCACGACCTCGTCCCGGTACTTTGCCTTCATGCGGGGTGCGTAGGTGCTCATTGCTTCTTGGCGGTTTTCTTGTCGTTCACTTTCACATAGCGCTCCATCCTGCCGTCCTTGCCCGCCTTGCGGCCCACCCTTCCGGGCAGCCCGGTCTTGGCATCGATCAGCATGAGGTTGCTCAGGTGGATGGGCCCTTCCTTGTCCAGGATACCCCCCTGCGGGGCGGCGGTGGTGGGCTTGGTGTGCTTCTTGTTGATGCGCAGGCCCTCCACGATCGCCGTGTTGCTCTTGCGGTCCACGTGCAGCACACGGCCTTCCCGGGTGCGGTCCTCGCCGGCCAGCACCTTCACCATGTCGCCTTTCTTGATATGTAGCTTCTTCTGCATCTGCTGGGATGGTATGGTCCCCCTTCGTTCGGCCCTACAGCACCTCGGGTGCCAGGGAAATGATCTTCATGAATTTCTTCTCGCGCAACTCGCGGGCCACCGGGCCGAAGATGCGGGTGCCCCGCATTTCACCGGCGCCGTCCAGGAGCACCACGGCGTTGTCGTCAAACCGGATGTAGCTGCCGTCCTTGCGGCGCGTCTCCTTGCGGGTGCGCACCACCACGGCCTTGCTCACGGCCCCTTTCTTCACCCCGCCGTTGGGCATGGCGTTCTTCACCGACACCACCACGGTGTCGCCGATGCGCGCGTAGCGGCGCGCGGTACCGCCCAGCACGCGGATCACCAGCACCTCGCGGGCGCCGCTGTTGTCGGCCACTGAAAGCCGGGATTCCTGTTGGATCATTGTTCTGTCAGGTCTTACTTGGCTCGTTCAACCACTTCCACCAGGCGCCAGCACTTGAGCTTGCTGATCGGCCGCGTCTCGGCGATCCGCACCGTGTCCCCCAGGTGGGCCTCGCCCTTTTCGTCATGGGCCATGAACTTGCTGGTGCGCTTGACGAACTTGCCGTATTTGGCATGCCGCACACGGCGCTCCACGGTCACCGTGATGCTCTTGTTCATCTTGTCGCTGGTGACGATGCCCACGCGTTCCTTGCGGAGGTTGCGGGAATTGCCTTCGGCCACCGGGGCCGTTTGTGTGCTTTCGGTGCTCATGCTTGGGCTTGTTTGGCGATGGCGCGCTGGCGCATCTCAGTGAGGACCCGGGCCACGTTCCTGCGCGTGCGGCGCATCAGCGACGGGTTGTCCACGGGGCTTACGGAATGGTTGAACCGCAGCTTGGTCAACGTGGAGCGTTCACTCTCCAGCTTGTCCTGCAGCTCCACGTCCGTCAGGTCCTTCAGGGTATCCAGTTTCTTTTTCATCACACGGTCTTATTGGACGTCCAGGTCTTCACGTGCCACGAACTTCGTGCGGATCGGGAGCTTCTGGGCGGCCAGGCGCAAGGCTTCCTTGGCGGTGGCCATGGGAACGCCGTCCACCTCGAAGATGATGCGGCCTGCACGGGTGACGGCCACCCAGTGGTCCAAGGCCCCCTTGCCCTTGCCCATCCGCACCTCGGCGGGCTTGCTGGTCACGGGCTTGTCCGGGAACACCTTGATCCACACTTGGCCCTCACGCTTCATTTCGCGGGTGAGGGCCACCCGGGCCGCCTCGATCTGGCGCGAGGTCAGCCACACGCTCTCCATGGCCTTCAGGCCGTAGGAGCCCATGGCCACGCGATGGCCGCGCTGGGACTGCCCCTTCATGCGGCCCTTGTGCATATTGCGGCGCTTGCTGCGCTTCGGTTGCAACATGGTTATTGGTTGTTGTTGCGGTTAGCTCCACGGTTTCCTCCCCCCCGGCGCTCGCGGCGTTCGCGGCGTTCGCCGCCGCCTGCGCGCATGCCGCCGGCGCCCTTCACCTGCCCTTGGTTGGGGCTCAGGTCGCGCTTGCCGTACACTTCCCCGCGCATGATCCAGCACTTCACCCCGATGCGGCCCATCTTGGTGTGCGCCTCGCTGATGGCGAAGTCCACGTCCGCACGCAAGGTGTGCAGCGGCACCCGGCCTTCCCGGTACTTTTCCGTGCGGGCGATCTCCGCGCCGTTCAGCCGGCCGCTCACCTGCACCTTGATGCCTTCGGCACCCATGCGCATGGTGCTGGCCACGCTCATCTTCATGGCCCGGCGGAAGCTGATGCGGCCTTCCAACTGGCGGGCGATGCTGTCCGCCACCAGGCGCGCGTCCAGCTCGGGGCGCTTGATCTCGAAGATGTTGATCTGCACGTCCTTGCCGGTGAGCTTCTTCAGCTCCTCGCGCAGCTTGTCCACCTCCGAGCCCTGGCGGCCGATGATGACCCCCGGGCGGGCGGTGTTGATCGTCACCGTCACCAGCTTCAGGGTGCGCTCGATGATGACCTTGGATACGCTGGCCTTCTTCAGGCGGGCCATGAGGTACTGGCGGATCTTGTCATCCTCCACCAGCTTGTCGGCGTAATTGTTGCCGCCATACCAATTGCTGTCCCAGCCCTTGATCAGGCCCAGTCGCAATCCGATCGGGTGTGCTTTCTGTCCCATTATGCGTTGTTCTCGGCGGTTTCTTCGGGCGCGGTGTCCACGACCAAGGTGACGTGATTGCTGCGTTTGACCATGCGGTAGGCCCTTCCCTGGGGGGCGGGCAGCATCCGCTTCAGGCCGGTGCTTTCGTCCACCATCACTGTTTTCACGATGAGCTTGGTGTCACCCGCCTTGCGCCCCTCATTCTTGGCCTCCCAGTTGGCGATGGCGCTCATCAGGAGCTTTTCCATCGGCCTGCTGGCGTGGCGGGGGCTGAAGCGCAGCAGGCCCAAGGCCCGTTCCACCTCCACGCCGCGGATGGTATCGGCCACCTGGCGCATCTTGCGCGGGCTGGTGGGCACGTTGCGAAGACTGGCCATGGCCACGGTCTTCCGGGCCTCCTTCCGCTTTTCAGCGGCGATTTTCTTGCGCGATCCCATGGGTTACTTCTTGTTGTTGCCGGAGTGCCCGCGGAAGGTCCGCGTGGGCGCGAACTCGCCCAGTTTGTGGCCCACCATGTTTTCGGTGACGTACACCGGGATGAACTTGTTTCCGTTGTGCACGGCGAAGGTCAGCCCCACGAAATCGGGGGTGATGGTGCTGGCCCTGGACCAGGTTTTCAGCACGGCTTTCTTGCCCCCCTTCTGCATGTCGGTGACACGCTTGGCGAGCTTGTAGTGCACGAAAGGCGGTTTTTTGAGTGAACGGCTCATCGGCTATCGGATGATCAGGCTTTCTTCTTGGCCCGCTGGATAATGAACTTGTTGCTGAGGTTCTTCGGCGCGCGGGTCTTGCGGCCCTTGGCCAGCAGGCCCTTGCGGCTGCGCGGGTGGCCGCCGGAGGCGCGGCCTTCGCCGCCGCCCATGGGGTGGTCCACCGGGTTCATGGCCACCGGCCGCGTACGGGGGCGGCGGCCCAGCCAGCGGCTGCGGCCCGCCTTGCCGCTGCGCTGCAGCATGTGCTCGGCATTGCCCACCACGCCCACCGTGGCCATGCAGCTCACCAGCACCATGCGTACCTCGCCGCTGGGCATCTTCAGGGTGGCGTAGCGGCCCTCGCGTGCGTTCAGCTGCGCGAAGGTGCCCGCGCTGCGTGCAAATGCGCCGCCCTTGCCGGGCTGCAGCTCCACATTGTGCACCAGGGTGCCCAAGGGGATCTCGCCCAGCGGCAGCGCATTGCCCACCTCCGGCGGCACGCCCTGCCCACTGATGATGGACTGGCCCACCTTCAGCCCGTTGGGCGCCAGGATGTAGCGCTTCTCCCCGTCCGGGTAGTGGACCAGGGCGATGCGCGCGCTCCGGTTCGGGTCGTATTCAATGGTCTTCACCAGCCCGGCGATGCCCTTCTTGTCGCGCTTGGTATCGATCACGCGGTAGAGCTTCTTGTGGCCACCGCCGATGTAGCGCATGGTCATTTTGCCGGAGCTGTTGCGGCCACCGCTCTTGCCCACCCGCCCGCGCAGCAGGCTGCGCTCGGGGGTGCCGTGGGTGACCTCCTCGAAATCCACGGCCACCTTGTGGCGGGTGCCGGCGGTTACGGGGTTTATCTTACGGATTCCCATGATCTTTCGTGTTCAGCGATCAGAGGTTGCTAAAGAAATCGATGCTGTCGCCCTGGGCCAGCGTCACGATGGCCTTTTTCCACGAGCTGGAGCTGCCGCGCAGGACCTGGCTCTTGGTGTAGCGGGTACGCTTCTTGCCGCGCACGATCATGGTGCGCACGCCGGTGACCGTCACGTTGAACTCCTTCTCCACCGCGTCGCGGATCTCGAGCTTGTTGCTGCGACGGTCCACCACGAAGCCGTAGCGGCCCTCCTTTTCGCCTTGGGCCGTCATCTTCTCGGTGATGAGGGGGCGGATGATGATGCTGCTCATTGGGACTGCTTGGTGAGGGTTGCCTCCAGGGGTGCCAAGGCATCCACCGTGATCAGCAACCGGTTCGCGTTCATGATATCGTAGGTGTTCACCTCGCTGGCGGTCACCACGCGGGCACCCTGCAGGTTGCGGGTACCCAGCAGGATATTGTCGTTCTTGGCCGCCAGCACCACCAGCGCCTTGCGCCCGTCCACCCCGAAGGCCTTGAGCATGCCGGCGTAGGTCTTGGTCTTGGCACTGTCCAGGCCCTTGCCGTCCAGCACGGAGATGGCCCCGTCCTTGGCCTTATGCGTAAGGGCGCTGCGGCGTGCGAGGTCCTTCACCTTTTTGTTGAGCTTGAAGTGGTAGTCGCGCGGTTCGGGGCCGAACACGCGCGGACCACCCTTGAGCAAGGGGCTCTTGATGGAGCCGCGGCGGGCGCCGCCGGTCCCCTTCTGCCGGAACAGCTTCTTGGTGGAACCGCTGATCATGCTGCGCTCCAAGGTCTGTGCCGTGCCCTGCCTGCGGTTGGCCAGGTGCTGCTTCACGTCCAGCCAAATGGCATGGTCGTTCGGTTCCACGCCGAACACCGCGTCGTTCAGCTTGGCCTTTTTTCCGGTGGACTTGCCGTCCACGCCGTGGATCTCCAGTTCCATCTTACTTCCAAAGGATGACATAGCCGCCCTTGGGACCGGGAACGGACCCTTCGACGACCATGAGGTTCTTTTCCTTGTCCAGTTTCACGATGCGCAGGTTCTCGATGGAGACCCGCTCGCCGCCCATACGGCCGGCCATGCGCTGGCCCTTGAACACCCGGGAGGGGTACGAGGAAGCACCCACCGACCCCGGGGCGCGGGAACGGTCGTGCTGGCCATGGGTGCTTTCGCCCACGCCGCTGAAGCCATGGCGCTTCACCACGCCTTGGAAGCCCTTGCCCTTGCTTGTGCCGGTGACGGCCACCCAGGAACCTTCCTCGAAGATGCCCAGGTCCACCTGGTCGCCCAGCTTGAGCTCGCCCCCGAATTCCTTGAACTCGAAGCTCTTTGCCTTGGGCGTGGTGTTGGCCTTCTTGAAGTGGCCGATGGCCGCCGCGGGCGTGTTCTTCTCCTTGCGCTCGCCATAGGCCAGCTGCACGGCCGCATACCCGTCCTTCTCCACGGTCTTCACCTGGGTCACCACGTTGGGGCCCGCCTCCAGTACGGTGCAACCCACCAGGTTGCCCTGCCCGTCGTAGAGGCTGGTCATCCCGATCTTTTTTCCGATCAATCCGCTCATCGCTCTGTCTTTTTAACCGGTCAGACTTTGATCTCCACGTCCACGCCGCTGGGCAGTTCCAGCTTCATCAGCGCATCGATGGTCTTGCTGCTGGAGCTGTAGATGTCCATCAGCCGTTTGTAGCTGCACAACTGGAATTGCTCGCGGGCCTTTTTGTTCACGTGCGGCGAGCGCAGCACGGTGAAGATGCGCTTGTGCGTGGGCAAGGGGATCGGGCCGCTGACCACGGCTCCCGTGCCCTTCACCGTCTTCACGATCTTCTCGGCGCTCTTGTCGACGAGGTTGTGGTCGTAAGACCGCAGCTTGATCCTGATCTTTTGGGTCATCTCGCTTTCGGGTCTGCTTATGCTGAAACTTTTCCGCGCACCTTGGCCAGCACGGCCTCGGTGACGTTGTTGGGAGCCTGCTCGTAGTGGCTGAACTCCATGGTGCTGCTGGCCCGGCCGGAGCTGAGCGTACGCAGCGCGGTGACGTAGCCGAACATCTCGCTCAGGGGCACCACCCCCTTCACGGCCTTGGCCCCGCCGCGGTCCTCCATGCCTTGGATCTGGCCGCGCCGGCGATTGAGGTCGCCCACGATGTCGCCCATGTTCTCCTCGGGGGTGATCACCTCGATCTTCATGATGGGCTCCAGCAGGATGGGCTTGGCCTTGGGCAGCGCATTGCGGAAGGCGGCCTTGGCGGCGATCTCGAAGCTCAGCGCATCGGAGTCCACGTTGTGGAAGCTGCCGTCATACAGGGTCACCTTCAGGCTCTCCATGGGGAAGCCTGCCAGCACGCCGTTCTGCAGCGAGGCCGCGAAACCCTTTTGCACGGCAGGGATGAATTCCTTGGGAATGACCCCGCCCTTGATCTCGTCGATGAACTCCAGGCCCGTCTTCGTGGGGTCTGTCTGGGGCTCGATCCGCACGTGTATGTCGGCGAACTTGCCGCGGCCACCGGTCTGCTTCTTGTACAGCTCGCGGTGCTCCACGGTGCCGGTGATGGCCTCCTTGTATTTCACCTGCGGGGCACCCTGGTTGCATTCCACCTTGAACTCGCGCTTCATGCGGTCCACCAGGATGTCCAGGTGCAGTTCGCCCATGCCGCTGATCACGGTCTGGCCCGTCTCCTCGTCGGTGTTCACCTTGAAGGTGGGGTCCTCCTCGGCCAGCTTGGCCAGGGCCTGGCCCATCTTGTCCAGGTCGGCCTGGGTCTTGGGCTCGATGGCAATGCCGATCACCGGCTCGGGGAAGCTCATGCTTTCGAGCACGATCTGCTTGTTCTCGTCGCACAGGGTATCACCGGTGCGGATGTCCTTGAAGCCCACGGCGGCACCGATGTCGCCGGCCTCGATCACCTCCACCGGGTTCTGCTTGTTGGAGTGCATCTGGAAAATGCGGCTGATACGCTCCTTCTTGCCGGTGCGCATGTTCTGCACATAGCTGCCGGCATCCACCTTGCCGCTGTAGCAGCGGAAGAAGGCCAGGCGGCCCACGAAGGGGTCCGTGGCGATCTTGAAGGCCAATGAGGCCATGGGCTCGTCCACGCTCGGTTTGCGGGTGATGGTCTCGCCCGTGTCGGGGTCGGTACCGGTGACGGCCTCGATGTCCACCGGGCTGGGCAGGTAGGCCATCACGGCGTCCAGCAGCGTTTGCACCCCCTTGTTCTTGAAGGAGGAGCCGCACAGCACCGGGGTGATGGTCATGTTGATGGTGCTGACGCGGATGGCGTTCATGATCTCGGCCTCAGTAAGGCTGTCGGGATCATTGAAGTACTTCTCCATCAGCTTGTCGTCGCTCTCGGCCACGGCCTCGATCAGCTTGTCGCGCCACTCCTTCACGGTGTCCTTCAGGTCGTCGGGGATGGGCACTTCGCTCCAGGTCATCCCCAGGTCGGCCTCGTTCCACACCATGCCCCGGTTGTTCACCAGGTCCACCACGCCTTTGAAGTCGGCCTCGCTGCCGATGGGCACCTGCAAGGGTACCGGGTGGGCGTGCAGGCGTGCCTTCATCTGTGCGATGACGTTGAAGAAGTCGGCACCACTGCGGTCCATCTTGTTGACGAACCCGATGCGGGGCACCTTGTACTTGTTGGCCTGGCGCCACACGGTCTCGCTCTGGGGCTCCACGCCGCCCACGGCGCAGAACAGGGCCACGGCACCGTCGAGCACGCGCAGGCTGCGCTCCACCTCCACGGTGAAGTCCACGTGGCCCGGGGTGTCGATCAGGTTGATCTTGTACTTGTTGCCGCGGTAGTTCCAGTAGGTGGTGGTGGCGGCGGAGGTGATGGTGATGCCGCGCTCCTGCTCCTGGGCCATCCAGTCCATGGTGGCCGAGCCGTCGTGGGTCTCACCCAGCTTGTGGTTGATGCCCGTGTAATACAGGATGCGCTCGGACGTGGTCGTCTTCCCGGCATCGATGTGGGCCATGATGCCGATGTTGCGCGTATAGTGAAGGTCGCGTGACATGTGCTGTTCTCTCAATGCTTAGAAGCGGAAGTGGCTGAAGGCCTTGTTGGCCTCGGCCATCTTGTGCACCTCCTCCTTCTTTTTGAATGCGGCCCCCTCCTCCTTGGCGGCGGCCATGATCTCGTTGGCGAGCTTCTGTTCCATGTTGCGCTCGTTGCGCTTGCGGCTGAAGCCGATCAGCCACTTCATGGCCAGGCTCTCCTTGCGGCTGTCGCGTACCGGCTGGGGGATCTGGAAGTTGGCCCCGCCCACGCGGCGGCTGCGCACCTCCACCTGGGGGGTCACGTTGGCCAGGGCCTTGCGGAAGATCTCCAGGCCGTCCTCCCCGCTTTTCTCGCTCACCAGGTCGATGGCATTGTAGAAGATGTCGAACGACTTGCTCTTCTTGCCGTCGTACATCAGGTTGTTCACGAACTTGGTCACCTGCACGTCCCCGTACTTCGGGTCGGGTAGGGTGATATGCTTGGCTGCTTTCTTGCGCATCGTGCGTTCAGGTCAATGCGGTTACTTCTTGGCTTCCTTCTTTCGCTTGGTGCCGTACTTGCTGCGGCGCTGGTTGCGGCCTTCCACCCCGCTGGTGTCCAGCACGCCCCGCACGATGTGGTACTTCACCCCCGGCAGGTCCTTCACCCGGCCGCCCCGCACCAGCACGATGCTGTGCTCCTGCAGGTTGTGGCCCTCGCCCCCGATGTAGGCGATCACCTCCATCTTGTTCGACAAACGCACCTTGGCCACCTTGCGAAGCGCCGAGTTCGGCTTCTTCGGCGTGGTGGTGTACACCCGGGTGCAGACGCCGCGACGCTGCGGGCAGTCCTGGAGAGCCGGGCTCTTGCTCTTCGTGACGGCCGTCTCGCGACCCTGACGAACGAGCTGATTGATGGTAGGCATCTGGTGTCCTCGCGTTCCTGCCGGACTTTCGCCGGCCCGCGGCGATCGGTCGCGCCGCGCTGTGTATCGTGATTTCCGGAAAGCCGACTAGTATAGATTGGAGGCGACTGGAGAGCAAGCGGCTCAGTGGCCGCGCGAGTACTCGACCAGCTCCTGGACGACGCCGAACTCCCGCCCGCCGTCGGGGCGCCGCAGGTCGACTTCCAGGCGGACCCAGCTGCCGACCACCGGCGCGTACCAGTAGGTGGTCGTGACCCGGCCACGGCGCAGCGCCGGCTGGCCGCGCTCCAGGACCGGCCGGCTCCACTCGCCTTCGTGGACGACGCGCAGCGTCTCGAAGCGCCCCGCCCGCGTGCTGACGGACTCGACCGCCTCGACCTTGGCTTGGTAGCGATAGGTGGTGACCGAGTCGCCGGCGCCGCCCATCCAGTACTCGTACTCCCAGCGCTTGCCGGGCGCGAGCGGGAATTCCAGGCTGCGGATCTCGCCCGAGAAACGGCCGCCGGGGTCGAGGTGCCAGACCGACGGCCTGGCATAGCGGGTGCGCGCCGGGCCGGCCGGTCGGCGGGTCGATGCGTCGAGCGGCACCTGCCGCAATTCGACGCGGTCGCCGGAGACGCTGGTCACCGTGCGTTCGAGCACCGTTCGGCCATCGGCGGCGCTGTCGCCGAGCTCGCGGCC
>JAGFIV010000091.1 GCA_024103275.1 Flavobacteriales bacterium | reverse complement strand
TTGGTTCCCGTGCTCCGCGATGCCGATCCCCGCTTCTATGAATTCCGGGTGTTCGACCGCTGGGGGGCCGAGATCTTCAGCAGCTCCGCCATCGGTGAAGGATGGGACGGCACCGTCAACGGCGAGGAGCCCAAGACCGATGTGTACAACTGGATGCTCCGCGTGAAGAGCGCATTCAACGCGGAAACAAGGTCCTACCGGGGAATGGTGGTCCTGCTCCGGTAACTTTCCGCAACCAATCCAACCGTGCGCCCCGGCGGTCATGGCATGCCCGATGAACCGGACCATCTTGCAGGGTCGGGATAGATGAACGTCCACCATGAGCATGAACCTTTTTTCGATCCGCAACGGCTTATTGCTGATGGCCATCGGCCTGACCACCATCGTCCGCAGCCAGTTGACCGTGCAAAACACCCTGACGCCGGAACAGCTGGTGAACACCGTGTTGGCGGGGCAAGGCGTGGCCATCAGCAACATCACCCTGAACGGGCAGCCGGCCACGTCCATCAATGACCAGATAGCCTCCTTCAACGGGGCCAACTCGAACATCGGCCTGAACAATGGCGTGGTGATCGCCACGGGCAAGGCCGTGCTGGTGCAAGGACCCAACAACTATCCCGGCCTCACCGTCAGCCCCGCCAATCCCCGCAACACCCCCGACAACGACCTCGCCATCGTCACCGGTTCGATGATGCAGCGGTGCGTGGCCGTGCTCGAGTTCGACTTCATCCCCGTGGGGGATTCGTTGCAATTCCGCTTCGTGTTCGGATCGGAGGAATACCCCGAGTATGTGTGTTCGCAATACAACGACGGTTTCGGATTTTTCCTCAGTGGGCCCGGTATCAGCGGCCCCTTCAGCAACAATGCGGTGAACCTGGCCCGCGTCCCGGGCACCAACATCCCCGTGGCCATCAACACCATCAACCCCGGCACCCCTGGCGTATTCGGGGGCAACGGGTCGAGCTGCACCAGCATGGACCCCAATTGGCAGGACAACTCGGTGTACTACGTGAACAACCCCTTGGGCAGCCCGACGGTGGAGCTTGACGGCTTCACCGTGCCCCTGATGGCCGGGGCCCAGGTGCAATGCGGCCAGCAATACCACATCAAGATCGCCATTTGCAACACCACCGATGGCCAGTTGGATTCGGCGGTGCTGATCGAGGGCGGAAGCTTCACCTCCACGGGCTCCCTGGGGGTGTCCGTGGAGACCCCGTATGGCGGCGGTGGCATCACCGAGGGATGCCTGCCGGCCATGGTTACGGTCACCCGCGCCGATACGGTGGGCGATGTGACGATCGCGGTGGAATACACCGGCACCGGGATCACGCCCGGGGACCTCACCGGCGCGGTGGGCGAAGTGTTGATCCCGGCGGGGAGCACGAGCAGCAGTTTTTATGTGGGTGCCACGGAGGATGGCGTGGCGGAAGGCACCGAGCAGCTCAACATCCAGGTGACCTGGGTGTCCAGCTGCGGGTTCACCGTGGTCTCGACGGCCACCTTGGACATCGAGGAATACCAGCCCATGGAAATTTGGGCCGAAGACCTGGCGCTGGATTGCAGCCAGGACAGCGTTCCCATCTCCATACAGGTGCAGGGCGGTTTGGGTGCGATAAGCACCGATTGGGGGGGAGGGGCCAGCGGCACCACCATCTACGTGCCGGGCATGCAGAACGGGACCTACACCGTGACGGCCACCGACCAGTGCCCCAAGAGCGCAAGCACCACGGTACACGTGAGCGCCGGATGCGAGCTCATCATCCCCAACGTGATCAGCCCCAACGGCGACGGCTCCAACGATACATGGCGGATCAGCACCCAGTCGCCGACCGGCTATGCGGTGAAGATCTTCAACCGGTGGGGCAACGAGGTCTTTTCCGCGGCGAACTATGCCAACAATTGGAAGGCAGCCGACATGCCTGACGGCACCTATTTCTACCTGATCACCGACGAGGGCCGCGGCGAACGGTATTCCGGCCACCTGACCGTGGTGGGCAACGGCAGGCGTTGAACCTGCGGTCCCGGCCACCTGGCATTCCTGCACGGTGCCTCATGCAAGCCCATGGGCTTGGATGAGGCATCGCCTTGTACATGGGGTACGCAACTGTGCATGCGGCACACGGTCCATACCCATCCCAACGGTTTGCCCCCGTCCGGTTGCCGGCCCTGCGCCAATCCGCTACATTGGGTTGCATGCTTGCAATTCCGCTTGCATGAAAAGCCCTGTTTTTGCGCTCTGAACCAAAAACCTACCCGCAATGAAAAAACCCAGACATCCAAAACTACCCCGCCTATCCCGCTCCTTCGGACGGGCGGGCATCACGGCCTTGGCACTGGCCGGCATGATGGAGGCGGCATCGGCCCAGAACGCCGCATATTACTCGTTCACGGCCGGAACGGCTGCCTTGTATGACACCACCGGGGCAAGCATCCTGGTCCCAAAAAATGATTACCGGTCATCAGTGACCAACATCGGCTTTGACTTCGAGTATGAAGGTGTGGTGTACACGCAATTCTCCGTGAACAACTACGCCTGCATGAAGCTCGGCCCGGACCAGATCCAGATGTACCAGGTACAGAACCTGTTCCAGTACAGCAAGCCATTGAGCATCCTGCCTTTCTCGGCAGACGGGGATGAAACCCAAAGCTATGTCAAGTACCTGGTGGACGGGACGGCCCCGAACCGGGTTTTGGTGGTGGAATGGGTACACCAGAATTATAGCTGGGACGGAGGCCAGCTATGCACTTCCCAAGCCTTGCTGTACGAAGGATCCAATGTGATCGAGTTCAGGTATGGTGCGGGCGGGATCTCGTCCCCATACAGCAACAACGTGGCCATCGTGGGTGCCGATGCGCATAATTATTTGAACATCCGGCCAGGGCCGGTCGCCAGCAACACGGACACCAATCCGCTCAATGTATGGCCAGGTGCCGGCGTGTCATTCACCTTCACGCCGCCTGCACCCTGCACCACCCCCAATCCAGGGAACACGCTCGCAGACATTGCCGCCATGTGCCCGGGCCTTTCCGCCAATCTTTCACTCCAGAATTCCACCCCGGGAAGCGGCGTGAGCTACCAATGGCAATCCGGTCCCACCAGCAGCGGGCCTTGGACCAACTTCGGTGCCGGCCTGGCCATGCAGGCCACGGGTCCCATGGTCACCACCACCTGGTATCGCTGCGAAGTGACCTGCAGCACCGGGCCGAGCACGGCAATCAGCAATCCGGTTGAAGTGGTCGTATCCGCACCCGCGGTCACCTATGCCACCTTCACAGGCACACAGATCACAGAAGACTTCGCGTCCTGGGGCAACCGGTGTGACACCGTGGACGTTCCCTCGCTAAGCTTGAACCATTGGTCCAATACGCCTCCGCGGGGCGCGGGTTCCTGGCGCCAGAACAATACCAGCACCCTGGCCTCCGGATGGGATAATGTTGCCGGCGGTTTCTTCTCCTTTGGCGCCGGAGCCGTGCAACCCACTGCACGGTTTCATAGCCGCCAAGGCAACGCGACAGGAAGCCTGGACTTCCATATCGACATGTCCGCCGGAACGGGGGGGGAATTGCTGCGCTTCGAGTATATCAATTCCGCAGGCAACGGCACGCTCGATGTAATGGTATCACAGGACGGTGGTAGCAACTTCACCTCCCTCGGCGTCCTGGGCGCCACCAACGGGCCACCGATCAACGCACCGTTCAACACATGGGTCACCCGCGAATTCATCATCGGTTCCACTTCGGCCCAAACCGTGATCCGGCTGAAGGGATCGGTGGGCAACGTTGCAAATGGCAATGACATTGGCGTGGACAACTTCCGCATTCTACCGGAACCCACTTGCAAGCGGCTCACGGCTTTGGCAGCGAACGTGACCGGACCCGGTGTAGCCGACTTTTCCTGGACTTGCACCACCTGCTCCGGCAATTACATCATTGAGTACGGGCCCACGGGCTTTACGCCGGGTACCGGAGCCACCGCAGGCGTGAACGGAACCGTGGTCACCGCAACAGGAAGCCCCATAACCGTTACCGGCATCCCCGCTGGCAATTATGATCTCTACGCACGGGAGAATTGTGGAGGCGGGGACTTCAGCGAGAACTCCGTACCCAAGGCCACCTTCAGCATCATTGGCGGGGACTTTTGCGAAAACGCCATTAACATGGCCACCCTTCCCATGATTGATTGGGACATCGTGGCAAACAGCACCGGTGCCCACAACGACTATACGAATTCCGCTTGTGCGGCGGCACCCGGGCCGGATGTCGTGCTTTACCGTGACGTGGAGGTAGGTGCAACACTTTCGCTGGGTGCCTGGAGCAGTGCCAACCGGCTGACGATAGCTTATGGAGGCAGCTGCCCTGGCAACACCAGCTTGGCCTGCGCCAACAGCGGTTACTACTTCGCGCTGGGAGATCATGTGCAGGAAGTGAATGGCTATGAAACCATGATCTGGACAAACACGGGGTGCCAAACGGAGCGCGTATACCTCCTTGCCGATGGGCTCACGACCGGCGGCCCTGTTTACGTCTTCAACTACGCCTACACGCCTCCCGCAGGCCCCTATTGCAGCGCCGTGACCGGCGTGTCCGTTTCCACGGTGAACACCGGCAACGGCGCCGATGTGAGCTGGAATGCCTCCTGCAGCGGCAATGTGGTCGTTGAGTACGGCCTCTCGGGCTTCACCCCGGGCACCGATGGCACGGCTGGCACGGGCGGCACCGCCGTGGCGGTCAGCGGCACCACCACCGCGCTCAGCGGCCTCACCTTGGATGCCGCCTACGACGTGTACGTGCGCCAGGATTGCGGCGGCGGCCTGTACAGCGCGAACAGCGCGGCGAGCACGTTCACAGTGCATAACGGCGACGACTGCTCGCGGGTGATCAGCCTGGGCGGCACGAGTGGGTCGATCACGGTGAACACCACGGGTGCGAACAACGATGCGGCCTTCTGCGATGCCGGCGATACCGGCGGCGACCTGATGTTCACCACCACGGTGCAGCCTTGGGATGCCATCTATATCCAATCGGCGCCCGTGGCCCCGTATGTGGGGCGGGTGGTCTTTGGTGCGGGCACTGCCTGCCCCGGCCAAGTGCTGCTGGATTGCCAGAGCGGGGCCGCCGATTTTTATTGGCAGAACACCACCGGCGCAGCGGTCAACTTCTACATGATGCAGGATGGTGCCGATGAAGGTGAGACGACCATCACCTGGGAGCAATACACCTTCGAGAAGGTGGTGGTGAGCATTACCACCGACAACAACCCCGGCGACCTCAGCTGGGAGATCGTGGATGACGGCAACCAGGTGGTGGCCAGCGGGTCGCCCACACAGGCCAACACCACGGAGAACACCACGGTCGCCTTGTCCAGCATACAGGGTGATCCGGCCTGGTACGGCTTTAAGCTGATGGACGGCAACGGCGACGGCATCACCGGTGGCGGCTGGGAGCTGCGCACCACGGACGGCAAGGTGATCCTGCGCGACGAGTTCAGTACCGGCAGCTCCAGCCCGGCGAACCCGCCGCTGTCTGGCAGCTACGGCAGCTACCACAGCTTCGCCCTGCCCCTGGCGGCACCGGACGTGCACCCGGCGGAGTGCGGCGTGTTCAATAACCGTTCGGACAACAAGGTGTTCGCCAACAAGGTGGCGGGCACCAACTACTTGGGCGGGACGCTGAACTACCAGTTCGAGTTCTCCGACCCGGACTCGGGGTACGTCCGCCGGATCAAGAAGCCGCGGAACTACATCGTGTTCAGCGAGCTGAACCCCAGCCCGCTGAAGGGCGGCAAGCACTACTTCACGCGGGTGCGCACGGACAAGGCGGGCCCGGTGGCCGATGCCC
>JAGFIV010000074.1 GCA_024103275.1 Flavobacteriales bacterium | reverse complement strand
CCCGTGCCGTCCGGGTTCATCAACACGAGCTCATTCTCAATCTGTAGCGTGTTTTCCGCCACCGGGGTACGGCGGATGCGCAAGGCCAGCAGCTTGTTGGTCTGGGGGGCATAGTCGAGACTTACGAAGTACCGCGAACTGCATCCATGGAGCAACTTGGACGACTCCCCCGTTACTAGGCTCGTGCGGTACAGACCCGATTCCGAGGCCCATAGCAACACATCGCTGCCGATGCCCGTATTCACCGAACCACCCGGACCCACATCGGCGGACGCTATGGGATTTGTGCCGATGGCCTGGCATTCATCAAGAGCGACATTACACAGGCTAATCGGGTCCATGCCATATTGCACCTGCGTATAAGCAATTCGGTCCTCTTCGAACCAATAGACCTGCGTAGAGAGTGGAGCTGAAAACAGTGTATCTTGTTCATTCGTGATTGTGTTTACCAAGACGGACCTTCCCAATCCACCACCTGTATGACGATAGCCAAAGCTCTGACAAGACGGTGACCAGACCGGGTTAAAATTCCAGGAACTAAACGTCAATTGGATCAAGCTGTCCCCATCATCTTTCATTTTGAAGATGTTCGCATCTTCAGATGATGAGCCAAGGTTGAGCAGGATCCAGCCATTGCCGCCCCAGTCCAGAGGATTGGTCATGTTGGTGAAATGGTCACCCTCCCGCAGCAAGAACAGGGTATTGGTGCTAATCCGGTACCGGTAGATACGGTAGTGGATGGGATGGCCGTTGGGCCGCTCCATGAACACGAACTCATCCCCATCATTCGGATTGAAACGGGGCCCCATGATCACATGCGCCGGGATTAGGAAGTTCCAGCCCAACCCGGGCGGGGCGTCCGGGGTCGGGACGCAATCACTTGCCAATGGTGGGGCGGGGTCGCCCAAGACCTGGTCCTTCCGGCAGGCCGGAAGGACCAGGAACAAGGCAAAAGCGATTGCCAACAGGCCGCTGCGATGCATAGTCAGCGTTTGATGAAACGGCGACTCGCGACTTGACTATTGCTCATGACGCGCAGCGTGTACATGCCTTGGCTCATTTCCGCCAAGGGGATCTGCTCCCTACCGTGCGAACCATTGCCCATTGGCTGTGAATGTACAATGCGGCCGGCCATGTCGATAATGTCAAGAGTAACCGGACCCGTCATATCCATGTTGAGGGCCACGTTCAGGATATCCCCCGCAGGGATCGGATAAACCACCAATCCATCTTCCGATCCGTTTTCCTCAATCCCAACTGCACCGGGGTCATACAGATACAGCGAATACGCAGTGGAGAGCCCGCTTGGTGGCGCTGGGATCCATTGGTTCACTGTTTGTCCGTTCAAGGCGTACTTGATCAACCAGCAATGTGTAATGACACTAACCGATGCCACATTTGATACCAAAGAGAAGCTGTAGTTACCCCAAGTGCTGCCATCAATAGGGTTGACTGCGGAATAACCTCGGGAAGAACTTGGCCGCTGCCATGCATCAAGGACCTGCGTGGTGGGGCTGAAGACATCCAAATAGGTATGTATCACCTGCACGCGGTCAGCGATGTAAGAGCCATTTGCCAGACCACCTGCATTGTTCATCAGGATGACCTGCTGATTCGCAAAGGTGGTTTGCTGCGTGCTATTGGGCGTACCACTATGGAAAACCGTGTAGTAGGGTTGCTCTACAGCTTGGACTGCCGCACCGGCATTCACGCGGCCCCAGCCGTTGTAGTCATCATACCCGGAGCTGCCCATATCCGTGGCGGTCCGCTGAATCAGGTTCTCCACATCCTCACAAGCAAGATTGTTCGGGGCTCCATTGTTCACATGGTGCTCGCTCATCATCAGCGCCGCCACACCGGCCACATGCGGTGCTGCCGCTGAAGTCCCTCCTCGCAAGCGCTGCCATACCAAGCTTGGGACATAGGTCCAAGATGCTACCGGAGTGCGTACTGAATATACAATCATCGTTCATTGCTTCACAAAACGCGTAGTGCTTACGAATCCACTGGAGTAAAGTCGCAGGCAATACACGCCCCCGGCCCATCCTTCCACCGGGATCTGCACTGGTTGGGTAGCAGGCCCTATTGGTCCATGCATTACGAGGCGGCCCATGAGGTCCACAATATCCCAAGTGGTATTTGCCGGAAGTGCGTCCGGGAGATGAACGTTCAGCAGGTCGATGGCTGGTGAAGGATAGATGAGCAGATCCCCCAGTGCGCTACGGTCACTCACGTCTATGGTGAGGTCACTGGCCAGTTTGACCACCCAGATGTCATCAACACCGCTCGAATGCAGCCCGCTGACATCGCCATCCGTGGAATATGTCTGGCCCGATGTGAAGATTTCACCGGCCAGGTTGCGCGCCAAGGCGTGTGCCGCGTCTTGGCTCGTGCCCCCGAGGCATTTTTGCCAAAGCAGGTCCAGGTTGGCATCCACAGTAAGCACCCATGCATCCCGGCCAGTATCGCTATGGTTGCCGCTCACATCGCCATCGCTGGAGGTGGTAGTGCCTGCCACCACATAGCGACCTTGTTCGGTGCGTACAGCACCCCATCCATACTCGTTGCCTGTTCCTCCGAAGCAGCGCTGTTGCAGGATTGTTCCCGCGCCATCAAGCAGTACGAGCCAGACATCGGAACCGCCGTGGTTTCCGCGTACATCTCCGTCATTCGAAGCAGTGGAGGCCACCACCAGGATGGTACCGTCCGGGTTCACTACCAAGTCCTTCACATCATCGTTCATTCCTGGACTACCGCTGCCACCCATGCGGCGGTTCCACAGCAGGTTGCCGTCACTATCAATCTTAATCACCCATACCTGTCCCACGCTTCCGGCGGTAACCTGTCCATCCGAGGAACCGGTCGTTCCTGCAATCACATAGCCGCCATCAGATGTGGCCCGGACGGCCCAAGCCTTATCGTGCTCGGACCCACCATAGCAGTGCAGCCATTCAATCTCCCCGGTGCCGTTCATCTTGGCCGCGAAAAAATCCGTAAGTCCATGGTTCTCCTGCCAAATGCCTTGATCGGCAAAAGTCTGTCCTACGGTCAAATACCCTCCATCCCCTGTTTCGGTTGCGCTGTAAAAGAATGCTTCCGAGCCGTCCTGGCCACCAGCCAAGCACACCTGCCACTGTATGGCACCCTCCGGGTCCACCTTCGCCGCCCAAGCGTGCTGGGCGAAGTCAGCGCATGTTATGTCACCGTCAGATGACCAGGTCTTGCCCAGCAAGAGGAAACCTCCGTCCGTAGTGGCCAGCAGGCGTGAAGCCTCTTCTGCACCGGTGCCTCCATAGCAGCGCTGCCATTGGATCTGACCCGTGGCACTAAGCTTGACCAGCCACATGTCCGGAGGCCCGTGGTTGCCGCTTACATCACCTTCCATGGAGGCCACCGTGCCCAGCACGGCACAACCGCCGTCAGCCGTCGCCACCACTCCCTGGCTCTCTTCATAAAGTACGCCCCCAAGGCAGCGCTGCCATTCCAAGCCTGGTGCCTGCGCCTGCACGACGTGGAGCTCGCACACGAACAAAGCACCGGTGAGCCCCCATGTCAGAATATGGCTGTTCTTCATGATCTTATTGTTTCACGAATCGGGCAGCGCGTATTCCCATGCCAACGTCAAGCCTTATGAAATACATACCAAGTGCCCAACCTGAGACATCGATCCGCATGATGCTTGGCCTTCCTGCCATCGGTTCATGGAGGACGATGCGGCCGCTTGGATCCAATACGTCCAAACAGGCATTGGCCGGAAGCGCATCGGGAAGGTGGATCTCCAGAAAATTACTGGTCGGCGAGGGAAATATCGAAATAGTCCCACCCTTCGGGTCGGCAATGCCCATATCCATGTACGGGGCAAGCTTGGTCACCCAAATGTCATCCGTTCCGGGAGGGTGAAGGCCGCTCACATCGCCATCGTCGGAATTTGTATATCCGGAAATGATGGTTCCGTCGTCAAGGGTACGAGACACGGCGAAGGCCGCCTCGCCCCCCGTGCCGCCCAAGCATTTCTGCCAAAGCAGGTCCAGGTCGGCATCCACCATGAACACCCATGCGTCCTGTCCAGTACCACCATGGTTTCCGCTCACATCCCCATCGTTGGACTGGGTGCTACCTGCTATCACATAGCGCCCTTGGCCCGCAGTTACGCCACTCCAGGCGCTGTCCCATCCCGTGCCACCGAAACAGCGTTGGCGCAGGATTGTTCCGCTGCCGTCCAGCAGCACCAACCACACATCCCGACTTCCATGGTTGCCACTGATATCCCCGTCGTTGGCGCCCACCGTACATACCACAAGCACAGATCCGTCCGGGTTCACCAGCAGGTCCTGCACGGTTTGGCCCATGTTTGGGCCGGAACTACCGCCCATCCGGCGGTTCCATTGCAGGTTGCCGTCGGCATCGATCTTGATCACCCAGATGGAACCATACCCTGCCGCGGTGACCTGCCCGTCCGTGGAATTACTGATGCCTGCGATCACGTAACCGCCATCGGGCGTTGACCTGACCGGTATGGCCTCTTCACTTCCGGACCCGCCATAGCAGTGCAGCCATTCAACCATCCCACCATCATCCAGCTTGAGGGCAAAAAAATCCCCTTGTCCATGGTTTTCATGCCAGATGCCGTGGCTGGCGTGTGTGCCCCCGACCAGCAGATAGCCGCCATCCGCAGTTTCCACCGCCCGGGAAAAAGCCGCACCCGAACCATTCGGATCAATCCCTAAGCAGACCTGCCATTGAATGTTACCTGTCGAGTCCGCTTTCAGCGCCCAGGGATGTGAGGCGGCGTTGGCGCAGTCTGCGTCCCCGTCCGCCGATCCGGCGGAGCCTATCAGCAGGAAGCCTCCGTCTGAGGCGGCCAGCAGGTCTCTGGCTGTCTCGTTTCCCGTGCCGCCATAACAGCGCTGCCACTGGGGCGTGCCAAAGTGATCGAGTTTGATCAACCAAAAATCCCTCCCACCGTGGTTTCCGGAAACGTCCCCATCGTTTGAGGTAGTCGTTCCCAAAACCATGTACCCCCCATCCAGTGTGGGTTGAATAGCCCAACTCTCCTCCGGATAGCTTCCGCCCAGACAGCGCTGCCATTCCAGTTCGGGGGCTTGGGCTTGAGCGTTGAGGCCGTCAAGCGCAAGGCATACGCAACCAAGAATGGACAGGGCACGGATCATGGATTAGTGCTTTACGAAACGCGTGGTACGTATAGACCCATCCAACTTAAGTCTCAGGCAATATACGCCCCCGGCCCATCCTTCCACCGGGATCTGCAGGGAGCGGATGTCCGGACCCAAGGACCTGTGTGCCACGGCGCGCCCGGCGATGTCAAACACGTCCAGGGTAGCATTGGCCGGAAGCGCATTGGGAAGGCGGATGTTGACCAAGTCGCTGGTCGGCGAGGGATACGCGGAAAAATCGGTGGGCGTGGGCCCGTCCGTCACTGAAACATTGATGTCCGGCCCAAGCAGGTGGACACTATAAGCTGTTTTCAGGTTGTCGGGTTTGTCAGGTATCCATTGGTTCACCGGGTTTCCATTAGCATCGGCAATAACGTACCAGCAATTCGTGATCGCAGTTACGTTCACTGTTGCGGTACTCGACTCAATATCGTAAACATAGCTTGCATTATACCGCCCATCAACGTTCGGACTGCCAGAAATGCCCCGCATTGAACTCTCCCGGTCCCAAACGCCAAGAACCGTAAAGTCCGGACCAAAAGTGTTTGAATAGGTGTACTCCATCTGAGTTCGTGCGGCAGTATAATTCCCAGGCGGCAGGTCCCAAGAACCGCTCCAAGCATTAACCCAGCTGGAAACATGGATGGTCTCACTTGGAAAGGAGGTGGCGACCCCTTGCGTCGGGCCGGAGTGGAAGACCCGATAAGGCGATGCTACCTGTCGCACGGCCTCACCCGCATTCAAGCGACCCCAGCCATTGGGCTCGTCATAAGTGCCAGGTCCGTTCAGTTCATCCGTGGCCGTGGCTTCCATAATGTGCTCCACATCTTCCGGAGCCAAGTCATTTGCGGCACCATTCAGCACGTTGTGCTCGCTCATCATCAATGCTGCAACACCTGTAACATGCGGCGCGGCAGCGGAGGTGCCACGGAAGCAATCGTAGTAGTAGGGGAGTCCGGGCTCACAATTCGGGAAATTGGGTGAATTATGCCCTACGGTTGACACGATGAGCTGAGTGGCACCTGGGGCGACCAAATCCATCCCCTGGCCGTACTGCGTGTAAAAGGGTCCGTTGGTGTAAGTCATGGAACGGCCATCCGTTCCACTGGCTCCCACGCTTAGGATTCCGTTCTCGTCCAAGTATAATCCGCCATAACAACTAGGGTAGGTCGCGGCGGTTTGCTCAGCGGGTGTGCCGACGTTTCCGCGTGCAGCCACGAATACGCACTGGTGATGGTAGGCGTTCACCACAGCTTGAATCAGGGCCGGTGAAAACGAATAGAAACCCGCTCCTTGCCCCCAACTAATGTTAAGGATATTGCACCCCGGGATCCAATCATAGCCAATGCCATCGGTGGATGCATCCACAATGGCGGGTGCAATTTGGTCCAAAGTCAAATAGTTATACCCATCCACAATGCCTACCGAATACAACGAACATCCCGTGTTGGCCTCGCCTGTTCCGCCCGCAATGCCTGCAACGCCGATACCGTTGTTTCGGATGGCCCCCACTATTCCTGCACAGGCAGTTCCGTGTTCAGTGAAGGGATAAAACTCTTGATAATTTTCCTGAAATCCACCGAAAGGAAAGTCATACCCGCCGACCACGTGTTCGCCCAAGTCTTCCACCCCTTCGTTATAGCCAACACCATTTCTGTTGATGCCCTCAATCATGTCATCTACAATGCCGACCTTCACTTCCGGAATCCCGGTTTGGATGTCCCAAGCAGGGTCCACGTTGATATCGGCACCAGAATAGGTGGCATTCGGCACCAAGCTGGGCTGGTGATTCAGCAGGGGGTCATTCGGGATGTCGTAGAATTGGTAGAGGTTGTTCACTTGGGCATATGCAACGGCGTCTAGTGTGTTGAGGCTGTCTATGGCAGAAGGCAGATCGATGCCCGGGGGCAGGCCGATCTTCAAGATCCGCCAGAACTCAGGCATGCGTACTTCCTCACCCAAGCGAGAAATGGAGATACTGTCCGCCGTCGTAATGCCTCGGAATACTTTATACACATTCAGCTTGCCGCCACTGGATATGCCAAGCTTATTGGCCACCTCGTCCGCTACTCCCGGGTCCAATGCGTCATTCAGTGTCCCGTATTCAATCTCCCTCTTGTTCACCCAATCCGTGTTGACGTACAGCCGCCTAAAATTCACGATCAACTGGCGATCCATGCACTGAGGGATACCGTTGACGTCCATCACCGCGCTGTCCTTCACCGTGGTGTAACTGTACTTCACCATGGAATAAGTCCTATCCGGCCCCTCACCGGTGATGCCACTCACATAAGCTTCTTTGCCAATGGCAACCACGTCCATGGCCCTGTCGTCCCCGTTCAGCCCATCATATTCTTTTTCCCATTCCAGCTTACCGTCTGCTGAGTATTTGACTGTCACGAAATTATCCTTTTCCCCATCGAAAATGGAGCCTACCACGAGCACGCCACCGTCTGGCGTAACGGCCAACTTACTGGCCTCAGCCTTCCATTCATCCTTGCGCGCACGGTAGCGTTCCTGCCACAGCACGTTCCCCGAAGCATCGTACTTGATGGTGATATAGTCGCTTCCCCCGTTGGATTTGCGGGTGTGGCCTGCTACATAAACGTTGCCCAGGTTATCAGCACCGATCGCCTTGCCGACATCCTCCAAGCCCTCACCATCGAAATTGACAACCCATGCCAATGTAAAGCTGTTGTCCAGTTTCACGGTCTGGATGTCCTTGTTCCCGTTCACCTCACGATAGCCGGTGATGAAAAGGCTGCCGGCATTGTCCCGTGTAAATGCCAAGGCATTGTCCATGCCCACCCCGGGAACGTTGACGCGTTCCACGGCGGTCTGGAACCCGTTCATCTTGTTGAGCCGGACCGTAGCGTAATCCCATGAGTTGATGGAATTGGCACTGCCGCCGGTCACCACCGGGTCCATCAGCAGGTCGAAGGAGATGCCGGTGGCCACATCCGGAAATCCGGCATAGTCGTACGTGGAGGCCCATTGTATGGCTCCGGCCGGACTTAGCTTTAAGGCGAGATAGTCCGGATTGGTTGCTGAGCTGTAGGTAGTGCCCGCGACATAAATGGCCCCATTGCCATCCAGGGCAATGCTGGAAGGTACATCATACAGGTTGGCAGCACCGTTCCATTCGGTATGCCAGACCAGCACTCCCTCCGGGTCGTATTTCAACACGGCGATATCGAAGGCGGTTCCTTCATTGCTCACCGTGGCCGCAACGTAGCAGTTGCCAAGATAGTCTGTGGCCACGGCCGTTCCGTAGTCTTCTCCTTCCGTGTTGCCATGGTATTGTTGCTGCCACAACAGGTCGCCATTACGATTGAATTTGCTGATCAGCACGTCCGGATTGCCCGGTGCGACCAGTGTATTGCCGACCACGATGATATTCCCCTGTGGATCGACGGCGGAGGCGCTCCAGTCAATGTTGCCCGGCAGCCCTGTGGTTTGTGACCACTCTTTGTTCACGTAGGTCTGCGACATCAACAGCAGAGGATGGGCCAACAGACAAAGTGCCAGCAGCCGCAGAATGGGTGTATAGGTCTTGCGTAGCATGGGATTATGGGTTTGGGTTGTAGAGGCAAGTTAGCCGGGAAGTGCCGATCGGCCGCGCCAAGGGACACCCATATAACTATTCCGAATGACGATATCGGGAATATCGATACCTTTAACTCATAAATATGATCTCCATGCACAAGAAGGAGATAGCCATGCGGATCAGGACTCTGAGGGAGGAACGCAACCTGCACCAGAAGGAGGTGGCCGCTGTACTTGGCATCAGCCAACCGGCCTATTCGGACCTTGAAAACGGGCATACCATGTTCACGGCGATAGCATTGGACAAGCTGGCCGACTTCTACGAGATGGGCCTCGACGAACTCCTTCGCCAGAATGGAGCAACCCTGAATATGTATGACCGATCCTCAAATGGATACAATGCCTACCACATGGAGCACAGGCATGGGATGGATGAAGAAGTCATGGACAAGTTTTTATCGGCCATACAGGCCAACACGGAGATGATGAAGGTACTGGCCGAACAACAGGCGGCACTGTTGAAACTGGTTTCCAAGAACCCATTGGAACATTGAAACCGATACTTGGGGCCTGAACCTGGACCATACGGCAACTACGCAAGCCTCCAACAGCATTGGCAAAGCTTCCCCGCGGTAACGCATGATCTCCGGATCCTTCCGTTTTTATCAGGTTTGTGTATCCTTATGGTCGAATACGTACAACCAGAGAAAGGCGGGCATGTCATGGCCAACAAATTGACCCTTTCGATTCCACCCGGATTCAAACGGAAGGCGCACCAACTTAGCCGCAGGCGCAAGAAGAGCATCAGTGCTTTGTTTGTTGAGTTCGTGGAGCAGGAGATCAAGCAAGAGAGGAACCCATTCGAAGGCCTGGACGGAGTTTGGGAAGGCCGTGATATTACTTTGGAGCGGTTGAGGCAAAGGGCTTGGTGCAGGCCCTGATCAACACTCCGGAATGACCTGATGGCATCCACTCCATTCCACGACGGTTCCACACATCCGGGCCATACCACAGGTGAAGGCCGCCTCTGGCTCGTCCCCACGCCCATCGGCAACCTGGAGGACATCACCCTGCGCGCCAAGCGCAT
>JAGFIV010000060.1 GCA_024103275.1 Flavobacteriales bacterium | reverse complement strand
GAGGACGATCCGTTCTGAGCGGGGATCTCTGCAAAGGTTTTTCCACCGATTAGGCAGATTGCACTGTTGGGTTGGGTAGCTGACAGGGATGGAGGGAAAGCGAGGACATACCGTTTGGACCTACGGTACATGCCGACGATCCCATGTGCGCGGGGATCGTTGCAAAGGTTGGCCCGCTGAATACGCAGATTGCGATGATGGGGTGGGAGGACGAGATAGCAGGGTTTGGAGCTGCGTGAAGTGAGGGCGATCCGTTCTGAGCGGGGATCTCTGCAAAGGTTTTTCCACCGATTACGCAGATTGCGCTGATGGGGTGTGGGAAGAAGGCATGAGGCGCGGAAGCCCAATGGCATGACCGATGTAAACTTGCGGCGCCCATGGAGATCCTCCGCGACGCCGACCTGCTTCCGTTCAACACCTTCCACATTGCCGCCAAGACCAAGGCGCTGGCGCGCTTCAGCAACGTGGAAGAATTGCGCAAGTTGCTGCATGCACCCGAACTGCAAGGCCTTCCGCGCATGGTCCTCGGCGGGGGCAGCAACATCCTGCTCACGCGCGATTGGCCGGGCGTGGTGCTGCTGAACGAGATCACCGGCATAGAGGCGCTGGAAGAGACCGGGCGTGAGGTCCTGGTGCGCGCCGGTGCGGGTGTGGTGTGGCACGAATTCGTGATGCATTGCGTGGGCCAAGGCTGGGGCGGGCTGGAGAACCTGTCGCTGATCCCGGGCCGCGTGGGTGCCGCGCCCATGCAGAATATCGGGGCCTACGGCGTGGAGATCAAGGATTGCTTCGACCACCTGGAGGCGCTGCGCATCAGCGACGGCGAGGTGGTGCGGTTCAACAATGCGGACTGCCGTTTCGGCTACCGCGAGAGCTTCTTCAAGCGCGAGGGCAAGGGGCAGTACATCATCCTGTCCGTGGCGTTCCGCCTCTCCAAGGACCGGGTGGTGGACACGCATTACGGCAGCATCAAGGCGGAGCTGGAAAAGCGCGGCATCTCCTCCCCCACCATCCGCGACGTGAGCGACGCGGTGATCGCCATCCGGCGCAGCAAGCTGCCCGACCCGCTGGTGCTGGGCAATGCCGGCAGCTTCTTCAAGAACCCCGTGGTGCCGCAGGCGCTGGCGGACCGCATCAAGGCCGACCACCCAGACCTTTCCGCCTATCCGGCGGGCGAAGGCCAGGTAAAGCTGGCGGCGGGCTGGCTGATCGAAAAGGCCGGCTGGAAAGGCTTCCGCGACGGCGACCGCGGCGTACACAAGGACCAGGCGCTGGTGCTGGTGAACTACGGCCACGCCAGCGGTGCGGCCATCCACGACCTGAGCACGCAGATCCTGGAAAGCGTGAAGGAGAAGTTCGGCGTGGAGCTGGAGCGGGAGGTGAATGTGGTTTGAGGGGGCGGGGAGCGGCGAGCGGTGAGCTGCGAGTCGAGAGCTGCGAGCCGTGAGCCATGAGCCATGAGCTGCGAACTGCCTACTGCCCCTGCCTATTTGTCTCGCCGAAGCTTCAGCGAAGGCGGACTGCCTACCGCCACCTCCACGTCAACTCCGCGAAGCTTCACCGCAGGCATCCTGCCGTTCGTCCCAGCGGTTGGGGGATAAACCGGTTGGGCCATTCGCCGTTCCTCCCTTCCTTCGCGGCATGGAACATTCACGCTTGATGCGCCGCACCTTGTTGCTGGCCGCCCTGCTTGGCGGCACTTTCCTTTCCGCCCAGGAGGCCAAGACCAAGCTCACCCTCAACGATGCCATCCTCAAGGGCTGGAGCCTGTACCCCGAGCAGGTGCGCGGCCTGCAATGGGTGCCGGGTGCCAGCAACTACTGCCTCACCAAGGGCGACAGCCTGATGCTTGGCAACGCCGGTCGAGGCGCCGACCGCCTGCTGGCCACCACGGCCGACCTCAACAAGGGCATCCTGCCGAAGGACAGCCTTCGCCGCATCCCGGCCATCGACTGGCTGGACGCCGACCGCTTCACCTTCCGCAGCGGCGGCCACGTGTACACCTTCCACACGGGCAAGAAGGCCAGCAGCCTGCGGCTCTCCATCCCCGACGATGCCGAGAACGAGGACCACGACAAGGCCTACAACCAAGTGGCCTTCACGCGCGGCAACAACCTCTTCATCGCCTTCCCCGGCGACAGCATCGTGCAGGTGACCACCGACGGCGCCGACGGCATCGTGAACGGCAAGAGCGTGCATCGCGAGGAATACGGCATCACCAAGGGCACCTTCTGGAGCCCCGACGGCAGCAAGCTCGCCTTCTACCGCATGGACGAAACGATGGTGACGCCCTACTACGTGGAGGACATCAGCACCACGCCCAGCACCTTCAAGAAGTTCCGCTACCCCATGGCCGGCCAGACCAGCCACCAGGTCACCCTCGGCGTGTACGACCTGCGCACGGGCAAAACGGTCTTCATCGATCCCGAAGGCCCCAAGGACCACTACCTCACCAACATCAGCTGGGACCCGGATAACCGCCATGTGCAGATCATCCTGCTGGACCGCAAGACCGACCACTTCAGCGTGAACCGCTACGATGCGTCCACCGGCCAACTGGTGCGCACCCTCTTCGAGGAACGCGACCCCAAATGGCTGGAGCCCGAGCACCCGCTCACCTTCCTGAAGAAGACGCCCACGCGCTACATCCACTGGAGCCAGCGCGACGGCTGGTGGCACCTCTTCCTCTACGACGTGAACCTGGGCCTGGTGCGGCCGCTCACCACCGGCAACTGGCTGGTGAAGGACATCATCGGCACCGATCCCGGCGAGCGCTTCCTCTACGTGGAAGGCACGGCGGAGATCGACCCCAAGGACCCCAAGGGCGCCATGGAAACGCAGCTCTACCGCATTGAGCTGAACAGCGGCAAGGCCGTGCGCCTCACCCGCGAGCCCGGCACGCACCACGGCCAGCTCAGCGGCGACGGCCGCCACCTCATCGACCGCTGGAGCAGCCTCACCGTTCCGGGCCGCACCGAGGTGCTCGACGCCATGAGCGGAAAGCCCGTGAAGACGCTGCTCGTCAGCAAGGACCCGCTGGCGGACAAGCAGGTGGGCACCGTGGAATTCGTGCAGGTCACCGGCGAGAACGGGAACGTGCTTAACGGGCGCATCATCAAGCCCAGCTTCTTCCAAAGCCGCGAGCAATACCCCGTGATCGTGTACACCTACAACGGCCCGCACGTGCAGCTGGTCACCAACAGCTTCATCGGCGGTGCCTCGCTGTGGATGCTCGAGGCGGCGGAGCGCGGCTACATCGTCTTCACGCTCGATGGCCATGGCAGCAGCAACCGCGGCCGCGACTTCGAGCAAGTGATCCACCGCCAGCTCGGCGTTACCGAGGTCAAGGACCAGCTGCACGGCGCGGACTACCTCAAGTCCCTGCCCTACGTGGACGGCAGCCGCATGGCCATCCACGGCTGGAGCTTCGGCGGGCACATGACCACCGCGCTGATGCTGCGCTCGCCGGAAACGTTCAAGGTGGGCGTGGCTGGCGGCGCCGTGCAGGATTGGAAACTGTACGAGGTGATGTACACCGAGCGCTACATGGACACGTCCGAGGAAAACCCCGATGGCTACACCGCGACCAACCTGCCCGATCATGCACAGGACCTCAAAGGCAAACTGCTGCTGATCCACGACAACATGGACCAGACCGTGGTGCCGCAGCACGTGGAGCGCTTCCTGAAAAGCTGCGTGGACAAAGGCATCTACCCCGACTTCTTCTACTACCCCGGCCACGAGCACAACGTGCGCGGCAAGGACCGCGTGCACCTCTACACGCAGATCCTCGACTACATCGACGAGCACCTCGGCGTAACGCCGCGATAGTCCCGCAGAATCGAATTTTGGGCGTGCCCCCGCCCCCTGTCCTTTGTCACTCTGAGCGCAGCCGAAGAGTGACAAAGGACAGGGGCGGGGTCGCGTGCTCCGCTATAGTCCCGCTGGTCCGCAGCGCGCGGGTGGCGCTCCGGGGTCTGCTCCTGCCGTCGCAGCCTCCTCATTGCACACCCGCGCAAGCTGCGTCCTGCGCGGGAGCTGCCGCTGCGCCCGCTCACGCGGCTGCCGTCATGGCCAACGCACCATGTGGCCCGTCAGCACCTTCGCACCATCCTGCACGCGGAGCAGGTACGCACCCGGCGCCAGGCCGGACAGGTCCAAGGTCCAGCCGTTATCCGCGGCCTTCGTGATCCGCACATCACGGACCGCTCTTCCCGTTGGGTCCGTGATCACCGGAAATACATCGGCCTTTGTGCCAACCAGCATGCGCACTTCCACCTTGTCCCGCGCGGGGTTCGGATAGATCGCCAAGGTCTCGCTGCTCCGCGTTTCGCGCATGCCCGCATCGATCACCGGCACGGCCATCACCGCCGCGGTGCCGATGGCCAGCCGTGCCAGCCCGCGCCAGTAGGCGGTGTCCAGGTACTGCAGGCGGTCGCTCGGCGTGTGGTAGTGCGGGTTCGGGTCGTCGTCGAAATCCTCGATCACCAGGATGGCGCCGTAGCCCTGCGTCCAGAAAGAGGCATGGTCGCTGTACGTCTCGCCGGGGTTGTTCACGGCGATGTCCAGGCCCAGGCCGTACGTGGTGTTCACCATCAGCGCCGAATCCTTGATGGCGATGCTGTTGGCCACGGGCCGCGTGTGGATCCGCATCAGGCCATCACCGTCGCCGTCGTAGGCGATCGCGTCCATGTTGATCACCGCCGTGATCTCCTCGTCGTTCCCGAAGGCCGCCGCAGCGTGGTAGGCGCTGCCCACCAGGCCCTGCTCTTCCTCGTCCCACAGCGCGAAGACCAAGGTGTTCTCGAAACCCAGGCCGGCCAGCACCCGCGCGGCCTCCAGCACGGCACAGCTGCCGCTGCCGTCATCATCCGCTCCGGGCGCCGTGGTGCCGCCGGGCATGCTGTCGTAGTGCCCGCAGATGATCACCTTCCGCTCCGGGTGTACCAGGCCCGCCTTCTCCGCCAGGATGTTCGCCCCCAACGCCCCGAACGGTTCCACCACGGGCGCATAACCCATCCGCGTGAACTCCTGCTGGATCCACTGCGCAGCGATCACATTCCCCGGCTGCGTCTTGTGCCGCGAGAGGATCAGCGTATCGCCCTGGCCCACGTCCACCGGCACCTCGCCGCTCAGCCGCTCCAGCCGCCACACCAGCGAGTCGGCATTCACGGCGTTGATGGCCTGCTGGACCGGAAGGGACTGTGCAACCACACCTTGCCACCAAACGGCCAGTCCTGCTGCGAGAAGGGCACGGCGCATGGTGCAAGATAGCCGTTCCCCGGCCCACCGACCGGTCGGCCTCGCATGCGTCAGCATGCCAGGTCCTGGGTGGCCCGCTATCTTTAGCGGCATCGCCGACCCTGGCCCCCATGGATGCATAAAGCCATTGACCCGGCGGAACATCTTCGAGAAAGAACCTTGAACCACCCGATCAGCCTGATGTTCGATCTCCTGCTTGGCAAAATGAGGGAGCATGTCAAGCTTTCCGATGAGGATTTTGCGCGTTGCGAGCCCCATTTCCATCCCCTGGAAATTGCGAAGGGAGGGTACTTGTTACAGGCCGGCGAGGTTGCCGTTCACGCTGCATTCGTCCAGCAGGGTTTGTTCCGCACGTTCGTGCTGGATGGTGACGGGCAGTAACACATCCTCCAGTTCTCCCTGCCGGGCTGGTGGGTAGGCGACCTGGGAAGCTTCAGCTCGGGGAAGCCTTCCAAATTCCACGTGGAGGCCCTGGAAGATTCAGAGGTGCTCCAGATATCGCGCAAAGGTTGGGACACGATACTCGCCGAGGTACCCGTGTTCATGCGCTACCAGCTTTTGATCATGGAGAACAACCTGGTCAGCACCCAGAACCGGTTCATTGAATCCATCTCAACCGATGCCCGCGCCAAATACGAGAACCTGCTCGCCAGTTTCCCGGACATTTTCCAGCGCGTTCCCCAGTACATGATCGCTTCGTACCTGGGCATGAGCCGCGAGACACTGAGCCGGGTCCGCAGGCACCTCGGCGAGGATCGTTGACCTTTCCTTCACTTGTCCTTTTGTGACCTGCATCAACGGATGCGGGATGCCGGCAGGTCTTCCTTTGCCGCGTAAAAACACATTCAACATGAAGAACTTCCTTCGGACGGACGCAAACAACACGGCCGCGTTGATCGTGCGCCTCGCCATCGCCATCGCCATCTTCCCGCATGGTGCCCAGAAGCTGCTGGGCTGGTTCGGCGGTTACGGCTTCTCCGGCTTCATGGGCTATGTAACGGGGACCGTGGGCGCCCCATGGATCCTGGGGTTCCTGGTGATCATGGTGGAATTCTTCGCGCCCATCCTGCTGGCGGCGGGCCTCTTCACGCGGTTTGCCGCATTGGCCATCGCCTTCAATTTCATCGGGGTGTTGGCCACTTCCATTGACCTGGGCACATTCTTCATGAACTGGAACGCGGTGGAAGGCCAAGGCGAGGGCATCGAATACTTCGTGCTGCTCTTCGGCCTGATCGGCGCCTCGTTGATCATGGGTGGCGGCAAAGGCAGCCTGGATGCCGCCCGGACCGCGAGGACGGCCCAGGCGGTTGCCTGAGGATCCTTCCCCGGCACACGGAACCGATATGCGCGGCCCCGGTCGGAAAGCCTGGGCCGCGTGCATTAAAAACCATTCATCCACATACCATGCGTCCTTTCGCCAAGCTCATTCCGTTCGTCCTCTCCCTGATGTGCTTCACCCCGCTACGGGGCCAGGAAGCAGCACCTGCGCCAGCTCCGCCACCGGCCGGTAGTCCAGTGAACCTGGAGCCTTTCGCCGGCACGCGGGGCATGCTCCTCGCAACGAACTATTCCAAGCCGCTGGCACCCTCCAGCCGCTTCGGCATCTTCGCCATCACGGAGTTCTACGGGGTTTATCAACCGGAGGAGCAACTGCGCAAGGACCAGTTCATGGGCCAGGCCCACCTCACGTTCGCACTGCTGAGGAACCTACGCATCAACGCGGGGGCCATCACCGACCATGTGGACGGATTCCGGCCCACGGCGGGCATTCAATACCATGTGCGGTCCGGTGATCTCTTTATCCTGTTCGCGCCACGGATCGACCTGAGCCAGGGGCATAATGGCGAACTGTTCGGCTTCGCGGAGTACACGCCCAGGTTGAAGGGTGATTGGAAGCTTTACGGCCGCGTGCAGGGCCTGTACAACCAAAACCTGGAATTGGACATGCATGCCTTCAGCTACGTGCGGCTTCGGCTCGGCGTGAGCTATCGGACATTCCGCTTCGGGGCAGGCGCCAATTATTCCACCTATGGTCCATTCAAGGTACACGAGGATGAGTATGGCCTCTTCCTCGGGGCATTGCTGTTCTAGGCCAAGGATCCCGAACGGGCGTTGTGCACCTTGCCACAGGGATGCCCCATCCGCTTGGGACTCACAGCCCGGTCATTATGTGACCCAGATCAATGGAAAGGGGCCTTGTGCCCGGTGACCTTTGTGGAACAAGATCACACAACCATGAGCACACCTGCAAACTTCAACGGCAATAAGCCGATGATCGACCCCAAGAACGTGGCGATGCTGCTGATCGACCACCAGAGCAGCTTATTCCAATTGGTGGAAGACATGCCCGCACGGGTCCTGCGGGAGAACGTGACGGCCTTGGCCAAGGTGGCGAGCCTGGCGAAGATCCCGGTGATCACCAGCGCCTCGGCCCCGCAAGGCCCCAACGGCCCCATGATCCCGGAGATCCACAAGTACGCCCCGCATGCCAAGTACGTGGCGCGCCACGGTGAGCTAAGCGCGTGGGACAGCGCGGATTTCGTGGCCGCGGTGAAGGCCACCGGCAAGAAGCAGCTCATCATCGCCGGCACGCTCACCAACGTATGCATGGCCTTCCCGGCCATCCAGGCCGTGGCCGACGGCTACCAGGTCTTCGCGGTGTTCGATGCCTCCGGCGCCAGCTCGCGGATGGCCTATGAGATCACCCTCGCGCGGCTGGTGCAGGCCGGCGTGGTGCCCATCGATACGGGCGGATGCGTGGCCGAACTGGAGGCGACGCTGAACCGGCCCGACGTGAACGAATGGGGCATGGCCACCGCGCACATCTACCCCAAGTACCCGCTGCTGTACGAAGCCTACCTGAAGGCCCAGGACGTGGTGAGGAACAACGAGGTGCTGGACTCCGAGAAGGTATGAACCTCCTTTCCTGTTGAAGGGCGCAAGCGGCGTGGCGGCCCCGGGGCCGCCACGCCGAACGCCTTTGCGGGGCCCTGGATCGGCGTGCCTTGCGGAACAACGGACCGACATAACTATACTTGGATGAAAGCAGAACCGGATATGACCATGAACGAGGACAAGAACATGTCCAACGACCGAGTGATCGCCGTGACGGGCGGTACGGGAACCGTGGGCAGCGAACTGCTGCGGTTGCTCGCTGCGCGTGGCGCGAAGGTGCGGGCGTTGTCGCGGCATCCGGGCAAGGCCCCGCGCCTGCCCGGCGTGGAATGGGTGGCGGGCGACCTGGCCGACAAGGGAAGCTTGGGCCGGCTCATGTCCGGGGCGGAAAGTTTTTTCCTGCTCACCGGCAACATGGACAACATGGTGCCCGCCCAGCTGAACGCCATTGATGCCGCCAAACAGGCGGGAGTACGGCGGGTGGTGAAGCTCTCCGCGCTGGGTGCCTCCATCCATTCGAAATCGGTGATCGGCCTTTGGCATTACCTCGTGGAGCAGGCACTGGAGCGTTCCGGTATGGCCTGGACCCTGCTGCGTCCCCATGCCTACCTGCAGAATTTCCTGGGCCAGGTGGAAGACATCCGCCAGGGCCGGCTCCCGTCCGCGGCCGGCGACGGGTTGGTACCCTTCGTTGATACCCGCGACATCGCGGCGGTGGCCGCTGAAGTGCTCATCCGGGGCGGCTGGGAAGGCAAGAAGCTTGTGCTCACCGGGCCGGCCGGCCGTACACACGATGAAGTGGCCAAGGTGCTTTCAGCGGAGCTCGGATACCCGGTGGAGCACCGCCGCGAAAGTGAGGATGAGGCGTGGGCCCGTTTGCGCAAGGCCGGTGTGCCCGTATGGTTGGCCGCCGGCACCCTTGCCCTGTACGCGTATTGGCGCCATGGCGGGGCCACCGCCAAGGTCTCCGGGGTGATCGAACAGATCACCGGCAGGCCGCCCCGCAGCTTGGAGGAATTCGTGCGCGACCACAAGCAACAGTTCGCTCGCTGAACATGCCCCTGCGGTTTGTTGTTGCCTCCGGCGATCCTCGCCGATCGGGCTGGACCAACCCCCGCATGACCAACAGGACGAAATGGCGAAAAAGCAGATCAACGGAACGCTCCTGATCACCCTGCTCGGTCTCTTGGCCGCGTTGGGCCCCTTGTCCATTGCCATGTACATCCCGGGCTTCGCCCACATGGCGACGGAATTCGGGGTCGCTCCCCAAAGGGTGGCACTCACCCTCACCACCTACTTCATCGGCATCACCATCGGCCAATTGGCGTTCGGCCCGTTGATCGACCGGTACGGGCGGCGCACCCCATTGCTGTGGGCACAGGCCTTGTATGTGATCGCCTCCCTGGGCTGTGCCTGGTCCGCCACCTTGGACCAGTTGGCGCTGGTTCGCTTCTTTCAGGCCCTGGGCGGCAGTGCCGGCATGGTTTCCGCCATGGCCATCATCAGCGACGTGTACAAGCCGGACAGGCGTGCCGGGGCATTCTCGCTGGTGATGCTGGTGCTGGGTGTGGCCCCCATCGTTTCGCCCAGCCTGGGCAGCTACTTCGTGGCCTCATTCAACTGGGAGGCCAACTTCCTTTTCCTGGCCGCGTTCGGGGCCGCGATCACGCTGGCCCTGCTGCTGTATCTCCCGGAAACCGGGGAGGCCCACCCGAATGCCGGCCTGCGCCATGCGGGCACGAACTACCTGACCGTGTTACGGACCAGGCCGTTCCTGGCCTACGCCATCGGCGGGAGCCTGTCCAATTCGGTGATCTTCGCTTTCGTGGCCTCCTCGCCCCTGGTGTTCATGGGCTACTACAAGGTGGATGCCGGTGCCTTCGCCCTTCTTTACGGGATCAGTGCGTCCGGCGTGCTGTTGGGCAACTACATGAACAGCCGCCTGGTACGCAAGGCGCATTACCTGAAGGTGATGGACAGGGGCCTGTTGCTGCTGGTCGTCCTCACGGTGGCCATGGCCGCTTTGACCTGGGTGCAACCCGACCTGCCCTCTTCCTGGGTCGTGGCCAGCCTGTTCGTGGTCCTTTTCGCCATCGGCCTGGTTTATCCCAACGCTGTTTCCGCATCCCTCGCACCGTTCAAAGCGCTTTCCGGTTCGGCATCGGCCCTGATGGGTGCGTGCATGATGGGCGTCAGCGCGCTGACCACGGCGCTGGTGGGCGTGTTGGTCACCCGTTCCTCCTTCACCATGTTCGCCGTCATGGCGGTGATGAGCGTGCTGGCCGCCCTGATCCTGCAAGGAGCGCGAAGGTCCAAGACCACGCCAAGCAACGAACGCGCCTAAAATTTGCGTGCAGCAAAGTGTGGGCATGAGGCACCATGACAAAAGCATGAACACCGCCGAACGCCCCGAGGATGTACCCCGGCTTTTCGTGGAGCACTGGAACGCCCGGCGTGCCGACCTCATGGCCGCGCTCTTCGAGGAGGACGCCGACTTCGTGAACGTGGTGGGCCTGTGGTGGGAGAACCGCGCGGACATCTTCGCGGCGCATGACTACGGCCTGAAGGTGATCTTCAAGGATTCCACGCTGAAGATGGGGCGGGTGAAGGTGCGGCAGCTGGCCGACGACGTGGCGGTGGTGCATGTGCGCATGCGCCTCAGCGGCCAATCGGACCTGGGCGGAAAGGCCGGCACGCGCCAAACGGTCTTCAGCTTCGTGGTGCGCAAAGGCGGCGCGGGCTGGCTGTGCGTCTCGGCCCAGAACACGGACATCGTGCCCGGCGCGGAGACCTACATCCGCACGGAAACCGGCGAGCTGCTCCCGGCGGATTACCGGAAGAAGTGAGCCGGGCATTCAGCCGGCCGTGGGTGTGACGATGGAACGCTCACCCCGGATGGAAGCCGGGAAGGGACCAAAGCGCCAATGGCTCACGCCACCGCGCAGTACTTCGCGCCCTTCTTCAGGCCCTGTTGCCGCACCTTCCCGGCTTCCAGCAGCTGGCTGATGACCTTGTGCCATTGCGCGGCCTCCACGCCGGTGGCGGCCAGCACCGCCGCCTTGCCGTGCCAGCCGGGGTCAGGCGTACTGGGCGAAGTCCTTCTCCCGGCCGTCCACCTTGTGCCGGGCGAAGAGGCTGGGTTGGCCGCCGAGGTCCACGGCCTGCTGGTCCATGTCGTGCATGAACTTGTAGATGAGGGCCACGGTGATCTGCTCGATCTGGCTTCGGGGGTCGGGCACCTTGCCCACGAGGATGTCGCGGCAGGAGTCGATGCGGCGTTTGGTGACGGAATCGAGCATAGGGGATCCAAGTGGAACTGCGGAGGCCCGAAGATGGGCCTTTTGAAGCGGGCCGGGGGGGTGCGACCGGTTCAATAGATAAACCTGCATATACATGCAGATTAGGCATATTCAGATATGCTTAAAATGTCATTTTGGGCTATATTTGCATCATGTCCAGCATAAAGCCGCCCTCTGAGGAGCATGTGCAGGCCCGCATCCGCACGGAGAACCCGTGGTGGACGGGTGCCGGGGTGGATGAGCTTTACCGTGCCATGCGGCACCGGGCCTTCTTTTCGCCCTTCATGCGGCTGGTGCAGGCCAAGGTGCGGCGGGCGGTGGTGCTGCTGGGCCCGCGCCGGGTAGGCAAAACGGTGATGATGCAGCAATGCGTTCAGCAGCTGATCGAGAGCGGGGTGCCGCCCAAGAAGATCTGCCTGCTGAGCGTGGACCAGCCGGTGTACGGCCGCATGCGCCTGGACGACCTGTTCCGCCTGTGCCGCGCGGCGCTGAAGGACGATGACCCGGCGGGCTTCCATGTGCTCTTCGACGAGATCCAGTACCTGGCCGATTGGGAGCGCGACCTGAAGGTGCTGGTGGACACCTACCCGCGCACCCGCTTCGTGGTGAGCGGCAGCGCGGCGGCGGCGCTGAAGACCAAGAGCCGGGAAAGCGGGGCGGGGCGCTTCACGGAGTTCCTGTTGCCGCCGCTCACCTTCCATGAGTTCCTGCACTTGCAGGACCGCCAGCAATTGATGGTGCGCACAAAACGCGAATGGGGCGGCGCCATGCAGCCTTTCCACGATACGATCGACATCGATGCGCTGAACGCGCTCTTCGTGCAGTACATCACCTTCGGGGGCTATCCGGAGGCGCTTTTCGACCCGCTGATCCAGAAGGACCCCGGGCGTTTCATCCGCAGCGACATCGTGGACAAGGTGCTGCTGCGCGACCTGCCCAGCCTGTACGGCATAGCGGACGTGCAGGAGCTGAACCGCTTCTTCAGCGTGGTGGCGTACAACAGCGGGCAGGTGTTCAGCTATGGCTCGCTGGGCGCGACCAGCGGTGTGGACGCCCTCACCATCCGCAAGTTCCTGGAGTACCTGGAGGCCGCCTACCTGATCCGCCGCCTGCGCCGGTTGGATATGAGCGCCAGGCGGTACGAGCGGGAGCACGGGTTCAAGGTGTACCTCACCAACCCGAGCCTGCGCACCGCGCTGTTCGGCCCCCTGCCGGAGAACGACCCCGGCTTCGGTGCCCTGGTGGAAACGGCGGTGTACGCGCAGGACCTCACGCTGGGCGAGCCGGTGTACTACGCCAGCTGGAAGGAGGGGCGCGGTGAAGGCGAGGTGGACCTGGTGCGGCTGAACGCGAAGCTGAAGCCAGACCACCTGTGCGAGGTGAAATGGAGCGATCGCTACGCGGAGCAGCCCGGCGAATTGAAGAGCCTGGTGGCCTTCGCCAAGCAGAACAAGGTGCCCTGGGCGGTGGTGACCACCCGCACCCGGTCGCTTACCCTCACCTACAAGGAGGTGGAACTGCGCTATGTGCCGGCCGCCCTTTATGTCTACTATCGGGGTGTCCGGGCCATCGAGGCGGTGGAGGCCACGTATCAGTAACGGCGATGTCGGATTAAGCATATCGCGATATGCTTAATCCGACATCGCATCGTAACAAACTGATACACAATAGAATATGATTGCAGATTAGTGGGCATCGGTGCCCCAGGTCGGTTTTTTCGCCTTTTGGAAGGACATGTAAAGGATCTTTACACATGCCGTCCGACGTGTAAAGTTTTTGCCAAAATCTTTACACGTCAGGCTGCATAGACGTCCAGCGGCACGTAGGTGTCCACATGGTCGGGCACCAGGGTGCGGCGGCCGGGTGAAAGGGCTTTGAACTCCTCCATGGACAGGGCCGGGTGGTTGGCCAGGCGCTGGAAGGCCTTTTGGTGGATGATCTCGCGCACGTCCTGGTCCCCCACGTAGGCCTTGAAGAAGTGGCGCAGCGCGGAGATGTTCTCCTGCTCGGCGGGCAGGTGGATGCTTTCGCGCTTCGCTTCAAGCAGTGCCACGGGATAGCCGTCACCATCCACGAGCAGGTAATCGATGAAGCCCTTCTTCGTCTTCTCGAAGTCGTCGCCATACTGCTCGGCCATGTACTCCGGCATCACGCTCACACCGGTCTCCAGCGTGATGTTGGCCGGGCCATGTTCATCAGCCAGGAAACGCCAGCCCGCCTCTTCGAGCAGCTTGTTGATCTTGATGCGGGCCTTGGCCTCCTTGCTCATTCCGGGCTCAAAATACCGAAGAGCCTGCATCCGTGTGCGAACGGCAGCGGGTTGGCACCGCACCCTTCCCCTTGGCACTACCTTCGTACCATGCTGCTCACCATCCGCAACATGGTCTGCGACCGCTGCAAGGCGGCGGTGTGGCGGGTGATCACCGCCCACGGCCTCACCGTGCGGCATGTGGAGCTGGGCGAGGTGGAGCTGGACGGCCAGCCCACGCTGGACGACCTGCACAAGCTGAACGCCGCCCTACAGGCCGAGGGCTTCGAGTTGGTGGACGACCGCGACGCCGCGCTGATCGCCCGCATCAAGGCCGTGATCGTGAAACTGGTGCACCACAGCGGCGACACCGACGGCCGGGTGAAGCTGGCCGCGCACGTGTCCGACGCCCTGCACAAGGACTACTCCACGCTCAGCGCGCTGTTCTCCCAGGTGGAGGGCATCACCATCGAGCACTACTTCCTGCTGCAGCGCCTGGAGCGCGTGAAGGAGCTGATCAAGTACGGCGAGCTCAACCTCAGCGAGATCGCCTTCCGCACCGGCTTCAGCAGCGTGGCCCACCTGAGCACCCAGTTCAAGAAGCTCACCGGTATGACGCCCTCGGCGTTCAAGCAGATGGGGCAGGGGAGGAAGGAGCTGGACAAGGTGGGGTGAGGGGTGGGCGGGCGCCGTACTTGATCGATCTTAGTAAGATCATTTTACCAAACGGCGACGAGCAGCAGGCAGAGACCGTTGAGAGCGGGCCAATGCACCTGCATTTCGTGCCCCGGAACCCCTTCCACGGGGCGTGGTTCAAGTACCGGTAGCAGCAAAGCCACACTTTCCGACAGTGTAGGATCACGACGGCAGCGTATTGAGCTATGCAAAGAGGGAACGGTCCAACCCGCTCTGGCGGATGATGGACATGAGCGTGCCGATCCGCAACTCATCGTGATCGGGGACAGGTACGGTGATCGTTGTCCCGCCCGTTCGCTTCTGCATGATGATGTGGCTGCCCCGTTGACGGACCTGTTCAAACCCGTGATTGCGGAGAATGGCGCACACCGAGCGCCCGCTGTGCGTTCGCATCACACCGCCACTTGCACCCGCGTCACAAGTACCTCTTCACTGAACCTGTGCTTCAACTCTTCTTCCGAGGCCGTTTCAAAAAACAATTCCAGGGCTTCGATCAAATTGGTGCGGGCCTCCTCGATCGTATCACCTTGGCTGGCCACGTCAAGTTCCGGGCAAAGTGAAACATATCCGTTCCCCTCACGCTCGATGATGGCCGTCAATTCCCGTTTGGTCTTCATGCGCCGAGGTTTACGGATCGTTTTCCAAATGTACGTGGGATGACGGATGAGGCACCAAGCCCCCCCGATACAAACCTTCCCCATCGCGATGTAACGACCCACCCCCGAGACCTCCGGACCTTTGTGCCGTTCGAACGCAGTACCATGAACACCCAAGCCACACTCCCCGCCACCGAGCGGTTCCGCTTCACCACCACCGGCATCACCTGCGGCGGCTGCGCCAACAGCGTGCGCACCATCCTGGGCCGCCTGCCCGGCGTGCTGCATGTGCAAGTGGACGTGGCCGGCCACACCGCCGAGGTGGAGGTGGAGCGCGGCAGCATCACCGCCGAGGAACTGGCATCCGCCCTCAAGCCTTCCGGCTATGCGCTGATCCCCGCCCACGCCTGACCCCATGGCCACCGACACCACCACCATCCTGCTGCCCGTGGAGAACATGGACAGCGAGCACTGCGCGCTGATCGTGGACAAGGCCGTGGGCGGCGTGCCCGAGGTGCAGGCGCACCACGTGGAGCTGAACAACCGCCAGGCCGTGCTGGTGAGCGGGCGGCCCGTGGATGCCGTGCGCAACGCGGTGAAGGCCATCCGCGACAACGGCTACGACGTGCCCGTGCTCAAACGCACCTTCCCCGTCACCGGCATGACCTGCGCCAGCTGCGTGGCCAGCGTGGAGAGCATGCTGCAGGCCACGCCGGGCGTGCTCCGCGCCGTGGTCAACCTCGCCACCAACAGCGTGCTGGTGGAGTACGTGCCCGGCGTCATCGACGAGTTGCGGATGCGCGCCGCCATCCAGAGCATCGGCTACGACCTGGTGCTGGCCAGCGAGACCGACGCCGCCGCCGACCTGGAGCGGATCGCCCGTGAACGTATGGCCGCGCTGAAGCGGCGCCTCTGGGCCTCCGTCGCGCTGAGCATCCCGCTGATGGTGGTGGGCATGGGCTTCATGCACGCGCCGTGGTCGCCGTGGGTGCAGTGGCTGCTGGCCACGCCCGTGGTCCTCGTCTTCGGCCGGCAGTTCTTCGTCAACGCGTGGAAACAGGCCAAGCACCGCAGCGCCAACATGGACACGCTCGTGGCGCTCAGCACCGGCGTGGCGTACCTGTTCAGTGTGTTCAACACCGTGTGGCCGCGCTTCTGGACCAGCCGCGGTCTGGAGGCGCACGTGTACTTCGAGGCCGCCGCCGTGGTGATCACCTTCATCCTGCTCGGCAAATTCCTGGAGGAGCGCGCCAAGGCCGGCACCGGCAGCGCCATCAAGAAGCTCATGGGCCTGCGCCCCAACACCGTGATGCGCGAAGGTCCCGACGGCCACGCCATGGAAACGCCCATCGCCGACGTGAACGTGGACGACATCCTGCTGGTGCGGCCCGGCGAGAGCATCGCCGTGGACGGCGTGGTGATCGGCGGCGAGAGCTACGTGGACGAGAGCATGATCAGCGGCGAGCCCGTGCCCGTGCTGAAGGCCGAAGGCGCACCGCTTCTCGCCGGCACCATCAACCAGAAAGGCAGTTTGCGCATGCGGGCGCAGAAGGTGGGCGCCGCCACGCTGCTGGCGCAGATCGTGCGCACCGTGCAGGAGGCGCAGGGCAGCAAGGCCCCCGTGCAGAAACTCGTGGACAAGGTGGCGGCCGTCTTCGTGCCCGTCGTCATGGGCATCGCACTGCTCAGCGCCGTGGCGTGGTGGATCCTCGGCGGTGAACACGCCTTCACGCAAGGGCTGCTCGCGCTTGTCACCGTGCTGGTGATCGCCTGCCCCTGCGCGCTGGGCCTCGCCACGCCCACGGCCATCATGGCCGGCATGGGCAAGGGCGCCGGCCACGGCATCCTCATCAAGGACGCCGAAAGCCTCGAACGTGCGCGCCACATCACCGCCATCGTGCTGGACAAGACCGGCACCATCACCGAAGGCAAGCCCGCCGTGGTCGAGGCCATCGGCCTGGACGATCCCGAAGCCGCCGCAGCCCTCCTCGCCATCGAATCGCGCTCCGAGCATCCGCTGGCGGAGGCGGTGGTGAGGCATCTCCGCAGCCCGCAGCAAGACGGCCACAGCGCACACCATGCTGGCCACAGCGCACCTGTAAGGTCGACCCATTGGGTCGACGCAACAGGTGCTGCGCCCAGCCCCACCGCCTTCGAATCCCTCACCGGCAAAGGCGCCAAGGCCACCATCGGCGGCACCCCGTGGGTCGTGGGCAACCGCCGCCTGATGGAGGAGCACGGCATCGCCATCACCGGCACGTGGCGCGAGCAGGAGCAGCGCTGGCAAGAAGGCGCCCACACGGTGATCTGGCTTGCGGACGAAAAGCAACTGCGGGCGGCCGTGGCCATCGCCGACCGCATCAAGCCTTCCGCCAAGGAAGCCATCGCGCGCCTCAAGGCCAGCGGCATCGCCGTGTACATGCAGACCGGCGACGCGCGCCGCACCGCCCAGGCCGTGGCCCGCGAAGTGGGCATCGCCGACTTCCGCAGCGAAGTGCTGCCCAAGGACAAGGCCGCCTTCGTCGCGGGGCTGCAGCAGATGGGCCACGTCGTCGCCATGGTGGGCGACGGCATCAACGACAGCGAAGCCCTCGCCAAGGCCGACGTCGGCATCGCCATGGGCCAGGGCAGCGACATCGCCATGGACGTGGCCCGCGTCACCCTCATCGGCTCCGACCTCACCAGCATCCCCAAGGCCATCACCCTCTCGCGCAAGACCGTGCGCCTCATCCGCCAGAACCTCTTCTGGGCCTTCATCTACAACATCATCGGCATCCCCATCGCCGCCGGCGCGCTCTACCCCGTCAACGGCTTCCTGCTCGACCCCATGATCGCCGGCGCCGCCATGGCCCTCAGCAGCGTCAGCGTGGTGAGCAACAGCTTGCGGCTGCGGTGGGTGAAGCTGTGAGCGGCGGATTCATTGATGGAGGCAAGTGGTGAGAGGGGTGAAAAAGTGAGAAAGTGAGAAGGTGAGAAAGTGGGAGTGGTACTGGTACTGGTACTGGTACTGGTACTGCCTTCTCACCACCTTCACCCTTCTCACCACCCTCACCGCACAACCGGATCGAGCGGGGCTGGTAGCGCGCGGTAGTAGGAGGCTTGGGGGGCGTGCCCCTTTCCCCACACGCAACGCCTCGCACGGGTCGGGTGCTCCGCTGTAGCCGGACTTGTCGCGGCCAGCGGTCGCGGGGCTGCGGGGGCTTCCTGCGGTCGCCTCCTCGCACCACGCGTCCGCAGGGCCGCGCCTGCGCCGGGCTGCCGCTGCGCCCCCTCACGCAATACTACCGTTCCTTAGTTTCGTCCGCCCCATGGCCTTCAACGAGAACACCCGGGTAAAGCTGCCCGCCATCCTGCACCTGTGCCGGCTGGGCTACACGTACCTTCCGTTGCGCCAGGCCTCCTGGGACCCGGACACCAACATCTTCACGGACATCTTCCTGGAGAGCGTGGGCCGGCTGAACCCGGAGCTGGGCCCGGACGAGGTGAAGCGGGCCCTGGAGAATGTGAAGCTGGCCCTGGACAACGAGGACCTGGGCCAGGCCTTCCACAACATGCTCACCTCGACCTCCGGGGTGAAGCTGTTCGACTTCAACCACAGCAGCCGCAACAGCTACCATGTGGTCACCGAGCTCACCTGCAAGAACGGCGAGGAGGAGTTCCGGCCGGACATCACCCTGCTGCTGAACGGCATGCCGCTGGCCTTCATCGAGGTGAAGAAGCCGAACAACCCCGAGGGGGTGCTGGCCGAGCGCGACCGTATCAACACCCGGTTCCGGAACCCCAAGTTCCGCCGCTTCATCAACATCAGCCAGCTCCTGGTCTTCTCCAACAACATGGAGTACGACCCCGAGGACATCGAGCCCATCCAGGGGGCCTTCTATGCCACGGCATCCTACGGCGATGCCCAGTTCAACCGCTTCCGCGAGGTGGAAGAGCTCGACCTGGCCGCCCTGCTCACGACCGAGGATGGCGAACGGGAGGACCTGGTATTGAAGGACAATAACCTTGCGGTGATCAAGCATTCGCCGGAGTTCCTCACCAACAAGGACCCGCGCACGCCCACCAACCGCATCCTCACCAGCCTGTGCAGCAAGCAGCGGCTGGCCACCCTGCTCAAGTACGGCCTGGTGTACGTGCGGGGCGGCACGGGTGTGGGGAAACACATCATGCGCTACCCGCAGTTCTTCGCCACCAAGGCCATCGAGCGGAAACTGGAGCAGGGGGTGCGGAAGGGCATCATCTGGCACACCCAGGGCAGCGGCAAAACAGCCTTGGCCCACTACAACGTCCAGTACCTCACGGACCATTTCCACGGCAAGGGCGTGGTGCCCAAGTTCTTCTTCATCGTGGACCGGCTGGACCTCTTGAAGCAGGCCAAACGGGAATTCAGCATGCGGGGGCTGAAGGTGCATGTGGTGAACTCGCGGGAGGAGATGGTGCGCGACTTCAGCAAGCCCGGTGCGGTGCACAACGACCGTGGCGAGCGCGAGATCACCGTGGTGAACATCCAGAAGTTCAAGGAGGAGACGGATGTGATCAAGGGGGGCGACTATGCCATCAACACCCAGCGCGTGTTCTTCCTGGACGAGGTGCACCGCAGCTACGACCCCAAGGGCAGCTTCCTGGCCAACCTGGTGAACGCCGACCGCAACGCCATCATGATCGGCCTCACCGGCACTCCGCTCATCGGCGAGGACCGCCGCAGCAAGGACCTCTTCGGCGAATACATCCACAAGTACTACTACAACCAGAGCATCGCCGACGGCTACACCCTGAAGCTGATCCGCGAAGGCATCGAGACCAACTACAAGGTCCAGCTGAAGAAGACGCTGGAGGAGCTGGAGGTGCTGAAGGGCAGCGGCGACAGGAGGAAGGTGTACGCGCACGAGCGCTTCGTGGAGCCCTTGCTGGACTACATCGTGGACGACTTCATGAAGAGCCGCATCCGGCTGAACGACCACAGCATCGGCGGCATGGTGGTGTGCGACAGTGCGGACCAGGCCAGGAAGCTCCTGGAGGTCTTCGTGGCCAAATACCACCCGGCGATGCGCACCCTGGAGCCGGTGACCGACTACGCCATGGCCGCCGAGCCCGCCGCCAGCTACGGCGACTACACGGCCCGGCACAAGCGTATGCTCACCGCCAGCCTCATCCTGCACGATGTGGGCGACAAGGAAACGCGCGATGAGGAAGTGGAGGCCTTCAAGGCAGGCAAGGTGGACCTGCTCTTCGTGTACAACATGCTGCTCACCGGCTTCGATGCGCCGCGCCTGAAGAAGCTGTACCTGGCCCGCATGGTGAAGAGCCACAACCTGCTGCAGACCCTCACCCGCGTGAACCGCACCTACGGCGCCCATCGCTACGGCTATGTGGTGGACTTCGCGGACATCACCAAGGAGTTCGACGCCACCAACAAGGCCTACTTCGACGAGCTGCAGGCCGAGCTGGGCGACGAGTTGGGCACCTACAGCAGCCTGTTCAAGAGCAAGGACGAGATCGAGGCCGAGCTGGCCGACATCCAGGAGCGGCTGTTCCGGTTCGACCTCTCCAACGCCGAGGTCTTCAGCCAGCAGATCAGCGCCATCCAGGACCGCAAGGAGGTGCTGGCCATCAAGAAGGCGCTGGAGAACGCCCGCAGCCTGTACAACCTGATGCGGCTGCTGGGGCACTACGAGCTGGTGGAGAAGTTCGACTTCCGCAAGCTGGCCCAGCTGCACAACGAGGCCGCCCGCCACCTGGACCTGCTGAACCTGAAGGATGCCGTGCAGCACAGCGTGGACAGCACCAACCTGCTGAACGTGGCCCTGGAGAACGTCCTGTTCATGTTCCGCAAGGTGAGCGAGGACGAGATGGTGATCGCCGATGAGCTGAAGAACACCCTGCGCCGCACCCGCGAGGCCCTGGCCGCCAACTTCGACCCCAAGGACCCGGAGTTCATCAGCCTCTACGATGAGCTGAAGCGCCTCTTCGACCGCAAGAACCTGGACGAGATCACCCAGGACGAGATGAAGGCCAACATCGGCGAGCTGCGCAAGATCCACGACAAGGTGGCCGAGCTGAACCGCCGCAACGACCTGCTGAAGGCCAAGTACGAGCACGACCGCAAGTTCGCCGTGGTGCACAAACGCATCCTGGAGCGCGGCGACATCAGCAAGCGCGAGAGCCAGGTGAATACCCTGCTGATGGACGTGAAGCGCCAGGCCGACGCGCAGGTGGGCGGCAACAGCAAGCTCCTGGCCAACGAGGCCTACTTCGGCCAGTTGCTGATGAAGCTGGTGACCACCGCGCTGGACAAGCAGAAACTGGATTGGGACCCCGCCGGGGCCGACTACATCAACGCCTGCGTGGTGCGCGAATACATGAACGAATACCACGGACGAAGCCCATGGTAGTGCGCAGGGATCCAGATCGCTGGACTGCTTCGTCGCAAAGCCTCCTCGCAGTGACGACGGCTCACGTCATCGCGAGCGAGTCCCCGAGCGAAGCGATCCATACATCCACGCGCTGGACTGCTTCGTCGCAGAGCCTCCTCGCAGTGACGGGTCCATACACAACTACGTCATCGCGAGGCCGCATTTGGGCCGAAGCGATCCATACGTTCGAGATCAACAATCAACAGGCCTGCAAATGGAACGCGGCGGTTCAGTCTACATTATGACCAACAAGCGGAATGGGACGCTCTACGTCGGAGTCACAAGCGACTTGATACGAAGGGCATGGGAGCACCGGACCAAAGCCTATCCGAACAGTTTCACGGCCCGCTATGACCTGATCATGCTTGTGTATCACGAGGGCTTGCCTTACATCGAAGAGGCCATTGCACGAGAGAAGCAGATCAAGGGTGGAAGCCGAAAGAAGAAGCTTGCATTGATCGAAGGTTTTAATCCGCAATGGCGTGATCTTTACGACGACATCGTCAAAGAAGCCGAAGGACGATGAGCCACCTACCACCGTCATCACGAGGCCGCATTTGGGCCGAAGCAATCCAGGTGCGCCCGTCATGCTGGACTGCTTCGTCGCAGAGCCTCCTCGCAGTGACGCCCGCTCACGTCATCACGAGCGAGTCCCCGAGCGAAGCGATCCATACATCCACGCGCTGGACTGCGTCGTCGCAAAGCCTCCTCGCAGTGACGCCCGCTCACGTCATCACGAGCGAGTCCCCGAGCGAAGCGATCCACGACCCCACCTGCTGGACTGCTTCGTCGCAGAGCCTCCTCGCAGTGACGCCCGCTCACGTCATCGCGAGCGAGTCCCCGAGCGAAGCGATCCATGATCATGCACTGATCCCATGACCCCCGACTTCACCACCAAGACCAAGGCCCTGATCGACGACCTGAAGGCCGTGTGCGCCAGCTACGGCCTGGGCAACGATGGCAACGAGTACAAGATCATCACCCAGGCCTTCCTCTACAAATTCCTCAACGACAAGTTCGCCCACGAGGTGAAGCAGCTGGACCCCAAGCTGGCCAAGGCCGCCGATTGGGAGAAGGTGGCCGCCACCTACAGCGAGAAGGACTACGCCAAGCTGCTGCACCGCCTGGGGCCGGACTGCGCCAAGCTGGAGCGCGAGCACACCCTGACGCACCTCTTCCACAACCAGAACAAGGAGGAGTTCCACAAGCTGTTCGACGATACGCTGCATGCCGTCGCCGTGAAGAACACGGACATCTTCAGCGTGAAGGAGGAGACCGGCGAAAAGGTGATCCTCTTCGACGCCCTCAGCCAGTACATCACCAGCCCGGCCAAGCGCGACGCCTTCTGCCGCGCCATCGTGAACAAGCTGGTGCACTTCAGCTTCGAGGGCATCTTCGCCCAGAAGTTCGACTTCTTCGCCACCATCTTCGAGTACCTGATCAAGGACTACAACAAGGACGGCGGCGGCAAGTACGCCGAGTACTACACCCCGCACGCCATCGCCAAGATCATGGCCGCCATCCTGGTGGACGGGCCGGTGAAGGACGTGACCTGCTACGACCCCAGCGCCGGTACCGGCCAGCTGCTCATGAGCCTGGCCCACGCCATCGGCGAGGACAAGTGCAGCCTCTACGCCGAGGACATCAGCCAGAAGAGCAGCAGCATGCTGCGCCTCAACCTGGTGCTGAACAACCTGGTGCACTCCATCCCCAACATCATCCAGGGCGATACCATCCGCCACCCCTACGCGGGCAGCACCTGGCCCGAGCGCTTCGACTACATCGTGAGCAACCCGCCCTTCAAGCTCGACTTCAGCGACTACCGCGAGGAGCTGGACGGCAACAAGGCCTTCAAGGACCGCTTCTTCGCCGGCATTCCGAATGTGCCAAAGAAGAACAAGGACAAGATGGCTATCTATCTGCTCTTCATCCAGCACATCATGTATGTGCTAGGTCCGAAGGGTAGAGCAGCAATTGTAGTCCCTACGGGCTTTCTCACAGCAAAGAATGGTATAGAGTTGAGGGTGCTGAAGGCCCTTATTGATCGCCGGATGCTCCGAGGAGCAGTGAGCATGCCCAGCAACATCTTCGCCACCACGGAAACCAACGTGAGCGTGCTTTTCCTGGACAAGGCCAATACCAAGGGCGACATCGTGCTGATGGATGCCAGCAAGTTGGGTACCACGGTGAAAGAGGGCAAGAACCAAAAGACCCTGCTATCCAAGGAAGAAGAAGACCTCATCATAGGCACTTTTCGCGAGCACGAAGCTGTCGAGGATCTATCGGTGGTCGTTTCTTACGACGAGATCAAGGCAAAGGACTACTCCCTTAGTGCTGGGCAGTACTTTGACGTGGTCCTGAAGCATGAGCCTATCACCCGTGCTGAATACCACGAACGGATGCATGGTATTTCAAGGCGTCTGGAGGAAATGTTCAGGACTGGACAGGAGCTTGAAGGTCGGATAAGGGTTAGCCTTAAGCACCTCTCACATGACTAAGGTTGTCGCCCTATCGAACGCGGCAACATACGGGACAGGAAGGGTTGCTGCTACTTCTGTTTCGGTGAACAATTACGTTACCGTTGATAATCTATTGCCCAATCGTGGAGGTTTGACAAATGCATCCGGCCTGCCACCAGCGGGAGCGTCAATGCCAGCGTACGAAAAGGATGATATACTCATTGGTAACATCAGGCCATACCTGAAGAAAATTTGGAGTGCGGACAGAAATGGTGGCTGTTCCAACGATGTCTTGGTAATCCGCGCCAAGACTGGCTACAGCCCCAAGTTCTTGTACTACGCCCTTTTGCGTGATGAGTTCTTCAGCCATATGATGAATGGCAAGAAGGGCACTAAAATGCCTCGCGGGGACAAGGGACAGATAATGCGCTACCCCATACCAGATTTCCCACGACCAGTGCAAGACCGCATCGCCGCGGTCCTCTCCGCGCTGGACGCCAAGATCACGCTGAACCAGCGGATCAACGCGGAGCTGGAGGCCATGGCCAAGTTGCTGTACGACTACTGGTTCGTGCAGTTCGATTTCCCCATGAGCGCCGCGCAGGCCAAGCGCCTGGGCAAAGCCCAACTGGAAGGCCGGCCCTACAAAAGCAGCGGCGGCCCCATGGTGTACAACCCGGAGCTGAAGCGCGAGGTGCCGGAGGGGTGGGAGGTCACGGAACTCAGGAAGTACCTCAAGTCGAACCGAGGCGTTTCCTACACCAGTTCGGATATCGGGGAAGTGGGCCTGCCCATGATCAATTTGAACTCCTTCAACCCTAATTCCACATACAAGCCGGAAGGTCTGAAGCTCTACTCCGGGGATTTCAACCCCTCGAAAGCCCTTGCACCGTTTGACCTGGTCATGTGCAATACGCAACAGACCGCGCTTGACCCGGCGAAGGACATCATCGGGAAGTCCCTACTCGTTCCGGACATTTTCGACAAGGAAGCGTTGTCATCACATCACGTAACGACGATAGGTGTGAACAAGCCTAACTTGAAGTACCTACTGAATTGCTTGTTCAACACAGAGTACTTCCACAAGTACATATCCGGCTACTGCGCAGGCACCAACATACTCGGCCTCAACTTCCAAGGAGTGCTCTCATTCCGGACGGCCATCCCCGATGATGCCTTGCTCGAGAGCTTTGGCACGTTGGTACTGAGCATTGAACGGAGGAAGAGCGTCTCCTTCAAGGAGAACCAGGAGCTCACCGCGCTGCGGGACTGGCTGCTGCCGCTGCTGATGAACGGGCAGGTGCGCGTCTCGGCTTCTTCAAGCGCTGGTGCGCTTGAAGAAGCTACGCCTTCGGCATTGCTCGACGTGACACCTGCGGTGGCGAAGGTTCCGCCGTCGCGAAGCGCTACGGCGGAGAACGGGCTGGCGATGGCGGCGGAGGGGGCGGTGAAGTATGGGAAGAAGGGGAAGGAATGAGCAATGGCCAGGCACCATCAACACCCCGCCTTGCGTTAAATCCTCCCAAGTCATCAGTCACCCGGTGTAACGTGTCTAACTTTGGTTCACCCCCATGCCGATCCCGCCCCTCCCCCCGGAAAGCACTGAGTTGTACAGGAATGCCCCGGCCGTTGAGGTGATCTATAACATCCGCGCGGCGCTTCCTGAACCGGTGGACGTGAACCGCTTCCGCGAGGCCGTGGAAGGGGCGTTCCCGAACCTCTTTGCCGAGCATCAAGTGTTCAACGCCGTGCAAGGGGCCTTTACCATGAAGGCGGACGGCACGGCGGACAGCAACGTGAAAATGGATGTGGCCGGCTACCGGTTCCTTACGGCCGACAAGAAGTTCGTGGCGCATTACCTGATGCAGGGCCTGGTGCTCAACTACCTGCCCCCGTATCCGGGCTTTGCCCAAGCCATGGAACGCCTGAAGCGGCATTGGGAAGCCTACAAGATCGCGGTGGGCGAGGTACCGATGGCCGCATTGTCCCTGCGTTATATCGACCGCATCGACATCCCTGTACCGGCCAGCGGCAACCTGGAACTGAGCGAATACTTCCCGATAGCAGGGCGAATGCCCGCCGGACTCAGTACCCACCATTGCTATCAACAACATTGGCTGAACGATCCCGCCAGTGACATCCGTGCCCGGGTGATCTGGTCCTCCTTGGAGAACAAGCCCGGCCACTTCTCCTTCGCCCTCGATACCGAGGCCATCCTCGACCCTGCCAACATCGCGGAACCCGGGGAGGCATGGCACCGGTTCAATGACCTGCATGCCTGGTGCTGGCATGTGTTCAACCATAGCCTGACCGATAAATGCAAAGCGCTCTTTCAATAGCCGAGCCCCTGCGCGGGCGCCGCGGTCCGGACCACCACCTGACGGACGACCTGTTGACCAGCCAGACGGGCATGTCCATCCGGCGGATCAATGAGGATCAGCGCCAGATGCGCAACGGCTCCTTGATATTCGACCCGCCGGCCCGCCGATCGCTGAAACAGGCCCTGAATGAACTGGCGCAGGACTGCAGCATGCCGAATTGGGACGGGGAAGGCGCTGCACCGGTGGAACAGTCCACGTGGGCCACCGCGCACCGCTTTGTGGACGCGCTGCCCATGGGATTGCCCGAACCCGAACCAGGGGTTCATCCCGATGGAGAGATCGCCTTCTCGTGGATCGGTGGCAAAGGGCACCGGCTCTCCTTGGCCGTGGGGCCCACAGGCCGGATCACCTATGCCTACCGTCGACTGCCCAGCAAGATGAACGGCACGGAATGGCTGGGTGACCGCATTCCTCAGGCCTTGGTGGAGTACATCGCCACGTTCATCGCCCGTTCATGATCCTGCCTTCCGGCTTGCCCTCGGAAGTGGCGGATGGCGAGCCATTGGCCCGCTTCATCCGGCAGAAGAGCCAGTACAAGCCTTCCACGTTGCAGGCCCGGGGTGTGCTGTTCATGCCGCCGCGCGAGGCCAACATGCTCTCGGTAAGCAGGGTAGGTACATTATCGGAACCCGCCGTGGAAGAACTGGGGCGCCATGTGGTGGAACAAGCCGGGAGCACCCTCAAGGGATGGTGTATCCTGGAGACCCAACGTGTACGGTCGATCCGTAAGTTCGGCGTGGTCTCGGATGAACCGGACGATCGGCATCACTACCACGCGCACATCACGGGCTTTCCGGTGGACAAGTCCGAGCTGATGGAAGCCGCCGATGACCTTGCAGAAGCGGCTGGCCCGGTGAGGCTGGTCGCGGTGTAGGCATTCGGCTTCCTCGGTCCAGTTCTCCCGACTTATCCGCGTTGTTCGTTCACCGGGGGGCATACCGGTCAGGCGCTGCATGTCCTGATAGTGCCTTGCGTAAGGTGCCCCCCATACAAACCTTCCCCACGATGTTGTAACACCTCCGCCTGCTGGGGCCGGTTGCTTTGTGCCAAGAAAGCAAGCCCATGAAAACCCTTCATCTCACCTCGTTCGTCCTGGCAGCGTTGCTGCTTGGCGCATGCGGCACCGCAACCACCCACAGCCCGGCCCGGGATGGCCATGCGGCGCACCTGCACGACGCGCCGGCGCAAACCCAAGCCGCCGCGGATCCCGTCGCACCGGCGTTCGAGGCCTACTTCCGCCTGAAGGATGCCTTGGTGGCCGGGGACTCGGTGCAGGTGCCCAAGCTGGCGGTGGCGCTGGACGGCACCTTCCACAACATGGACCGCAACAAGCTGTCCGCGGCGCAGCAAGCCGCTTGGGACGAGCTGATGGCGACCATCATGGAGCCGCTGCATCCCTTCGGCGTCACCAAGGGGCTGAAGGAGCAACGCGCGCTCTTCGCGCAGCTCACCCCTGGTATGCTGCAACTGGCCCAACTCACCGATCTCGATGCGCCGCTGTACCTGATGCACTGCCCCATGTACCCCGGCGGCGCGGACTGGCTGAGCCGCGAGCGCGCGGTGCGCAATCCCTTCTACGGCGCGGCGATGATGACCTGCGGGAGCGTGAAGGAGGTGATCGGGTGAGCAGTCGCCCTCGCGCAAGTGTTTCAGCGACCCTTGGACAATCGGAAAGTTGCTTCACCGCACGCGTTGCGCGGTGACGAACCAGTCCCACGGCCAGGGCTCCTTCATCCAGCGGGGCGGCGCCTCAAACTCGGTGTCCCAGCCGTATTCGAGCTTCTCGATCGCCTCCACGCGGAAGCCGCGCTCCGCCAGCGATGCTTCGAGCTCCTCGCGCATGTAGTGCTTGGTGGGCACACCGTCGATGTGGACGATGCCATGCTCGATGCCGGCATCATTCTGCGCCGCTTCCTGCTGCGCCTCGGCGGGTGGCATGCCGTCGCGGAGGTTCCATTGCAGCCTGCGGTAGGTGGTGAGCAGCGCCGAGCCCAGGGCGGGCACCACCAGCACCAGGTGGCCGCCGCGCTTCACGCTGCGGCAGGTGCGGTCGAAGAGCGGCCCGCGCACGGCGATGGAGGCGTTGAGCAGGGTGTTGATGCACAGCACCACGTCCGTCGCCGGGTAGCCGTTGCGGTCCTTGGAGAGGTCGGCATGGACGTAGGTGATGTTGTCATACTGCGTGCAACTCTCCGCCGCCACGGCGAGGCATTGGCTGCTCACGTCCACGGCGTACACCTTGGCGAAGTGCTCCGCCAGCAAGGGCAGTGTGCGGCCCACGCCGCAGCCGAGGTCGGTGGCGGTGGCGCCCGGCGCGGACAGCCGGCGGATCGCATCGGTGATCAAACCCTTCGTGTCGTTCTCGGGCACGTTGAAGATCTCCTCCTCGAACGTGGTGGCCACGCGGTCCCAGTCTTTCTCGTTCATGCGGCTGGCGTTGTGCCGATGCACGGTACAAGGAACGTCCACCGGCGAATGAGCGATGGTTGCAAGGTATTCGCGCGAGCCCCCGAAAGGGAGTCGGGTGCCGTTCGTCTTTCAACCATTGGTCGTTGAACTAGCATCAATGACAAGGCCCCCGGACGCGATGTCAACCATCGCGCCCAGGGGCCTTGCACAAGAATGGTGAAGCCCGATCGCTCACTGCTTCACCACACGGATGCTGCGGCGGGCATTGCCGTCCAGCACCACCAGTGCATAAGGGCCTGCGGCCAGCGTGCCCATGTTCAGCTGCAACGGTGCGGCATTCGCGGTGCCGTTCAACAGCACGCGGCCCTGCAGGTCCACCAGCTGCCATTGGGCGTTGCGTGCCAGGCCCGTCACCTCCACGTTGTCCGTGGCGGGGTTGGGCATTGCGCTCAAAACGGGGACATGGCCCAGGTCGGCAACACCCATCGTGGCATCGCCATAGACGATCACCATGCCATCGCTATCGATATGGCCCAGGGGTTCAAGCGGATTGCTGTGATAGTAGTCGATGTCGCCGCTCGAACTCGTCACCTTCACCACATCCGTGTAGGTGCCGGTGGGCAGGATCACGGTGCCGTATGCGGAATAGACGCGTGTCACCGTGCCGGACGAACCGCCGGACGTGTAGTTGTCCACGTAGGAATCCTGGTAGGCCAGCGGGAATTGAAGCGGCGTCTTGGGGTCGGTGTAGGTCTGGGGGCTCGTGCCGCCCACATCCTCCGCCAACATATCCAAGCTGGAAGCGGTCAGCAGGAAATAGTTGTAGCTCGTTCCCAGCGGCGTGGTGACGACCTGCGCAAGGTTGGAGGTGGGATAGGAGCTGGCATAAGGCGTGGAAGCCGGATCCACGAAGGATGCCGTACCGACATTCATCTGCAGGGTGATGCTGCTGAAGTCCCAGGTGACGTTGGCGCCATCGGCAGTGGGGTCCGCCGTGCCCGCATCCGTCATGACATGCACCGGGAAGGTCTTGCCGACCAGGTTGAGGTTGGCGTACTGCAGCACGGGCTGGGCCGAGGTGCCCACGGCTGCCAGGATCGGAAGACTGAGTAGTATGGATTTCATTTCGGCGTGGTTTAGGATGTAAAGTTGGGTGTACCGCCCCCTTTTCCGGGACCGGCGACAAGGTTCGGTGAACAACCGGGTGTTCGCTGCGCACCCGGCCCCGTGGCGGCGGGAACATCCTGCCACGCCGCCCTCCCGCCACCGGGCGTATTCCCTAGCGCAGGCTCACCACCTTCTCCACGAACTTGCGGTCCGGGGTGCGCACCACCACGAAGTAGGTGCCGCTGCCCGGCAGGCGCGTGTTCCAGGCCCGCCCGGTGTTGTCCCGGCGTTCGGCCACCTTGCGGCCGCGGGCATCATACACCTCAATACCGGTGACACGGGCATCCAGGCCCACGATGTTGAGCAGGCCATTGTTCACGGGGTTGGGGAAGATGAGCACGCCCAGCTCGCGCAGGTTGTCGATGCCGGTGGACACATCCGTCTGCGAGGCTTCCTTCACCAACACCGGCGTATGGTCGGCCGCCTGGAACATGTCCATGAAGGCGTTGATCTGCGGAAGGTCATGGGTGGACAAGTCGGCCAGGTGCTGCGGCGGCACGCTTTGGTACCATACCCGTGCGGTGATGTTGACCAGCCCCGTGTAGCCGCCCATGGGCACGTGGTAGTGCACGATGTCGGTTCCGCTTCCCTCGACGCCGTCGGTATCGTGGTTGAAGTCCGGGTCGTCCAGGGCGCCCACGATGCGGGTGGTGTCATAGGCGCTGTTGCCGGTGCTGAACCCTGCCGGCACCAGGCGGTTGTCCTTCAAGGGTTCCTTGGCGCGTTGCAGCACGGTGGTGAGGTCGCCGTTGACGTCGCCCATCACCAGCTCATAGATCTGCACCTGGTCGGCGGCGCGGATCCGGTCGTAGTGCGGCAGCCAGCCGGTCCCTTCGCCGGCGATGGTGCCGTTCAGGCCGGGTGCGCCGTTGTTGTAGAGGGTGTCCCCCATGTCGTTGGTCAGCACCAGCTGGACCCATGCCCTGCGGGAGGGATACCCGCTGGGGAAGCGGTGCCCGGCGAGGTTGGTGAGCTTCACATCGATGAAGGCCGTGTCCGCATTGCGCTCCGGCACGCTGGTCTCCAGCATCAGGGTGCGGTGCTGCAGCAGGGTCAGCGTCCGCTCGATGGAGGAGTCGAACAGCGCGGGCGATGCGGTCACGTTCAGGGCCTGGCCGTTCTCCTTCAGCATGTTCAGCATGAAGGTGTTGCCGCCCACGAAATGGTGCTGGCCGAAGGGGGTTTTCAGCGTGATGGTCGGGGGCATGTAGTTGGCCGAGATGTACACGCCGATGGAATCCTCGAGCACGGGCACGTGGCACCCTTGGCAGGTGACTCCGGTGGCGGGGTATTCCAGGTTGTTGAACGCCGAGTTGAGCCATTCATGGTAGGTGGCCTGCCACACGAATTCGTCACCGGTGAAGTTGCCGTCCAGGTCCATGGTCTGGGCGATCCCGGTATGGCACCCCGCGCACAGGGCCGAGCTGAGGATGTGCTCCCCGAAGTGGGGCGTGTAGTTGACGAAGGCCTCCATGGGCGCGCCGAAGATGCTGTCGTCGGGATAGGGCCCGTAGATGGGCCTTCCGTCGGTGTCGAAGTGCAGGTCGCCGGAGAAGAAGCTGCCGGTGCTGTCGGCGCTTTGCATGTGGCAGGGGGTGCAGCTCACGCCGTCGAAGGCGATGTCGTCCTGTTCCATGTAGGCCATGGAATACAGGCCCTGGCCGGTCATGTGGTACTCGAAGTGGCCCATGGGTGCATGGCAGGAGGTGCATTTATCCTCCAGCAGGGCCTGGTGTTGGGGGTTGACGGCCACTTCATGCTCCACCTTGGCCCGCCAGAAGGGGTCCCTGGCGGAGTTGGCCATCATGGAACTGCGCCAATGGTCCACCACGTTCACATCCTGGCCGCTGACGGTGACCATGGAGATGCCGGCCACGTCGTGCCCATGGCATCCGTTGCAGTGGGCGCTGCCCTTGAAGAAGGTGTTCTCGGTGGAATCCAGCGGTGCCCATCCCCCGCCCCGTGCGGGGTCATTCCAGTGGTGATGGAAACCGCCCCTGGCCGGCGGGCGGCTGCCATCGGTCCAGGCCACCGAGAGGGCCACGGTGGCGGCCACCGCGGCCAAGGCCAAGGGTCGTGCGATCAAGGGGTAACGTCTTTTCATGGGACATGCCGGAATGTCCCGCAATATAGGTGCGCCCCACCCAAAAAGTCCACGGGGCGGCCCCGGTCACGCGCCGCGCTGCGATCCCTTGTGCAGCGTTTGCGCCTTGGCCTTGGAGGCCCCGCTGGGCTTGGGCAAGTGGGCCTGCTTGGTCGCCGCGCCCCTGGCCTTGCCCCCTTCCTTGGCCTTCTTGTCGTCCGCGCCCTTCTTCCCCCCCTTCGCCTCCGGGTCCTTCTTCTCCTTGGCCTCCTCCTCGAACAGGCCGGCCGCCACCAGCATTTGGTACCAGGTGAAGAACTTCCTTACATCGCTGGAGTAGATGCGGTCCCTGTCGTAGTCCGGCAGGGCCTCGCCCAGTTTTTCATACAAGGCCTCCGGGTCGCCCTTGGGATCCACGGACAGTTTCCCCTTTTCCTTGGCGTGCAGGTTTTCGAGCACGGTGGACAAGGGCACATCGTCGCCCTTGGTGTACATGCTCACCTCGTCCAGCGATACCACGCGCACGCTGGAATGGACCGGGATCCTCTTCTTGTCGGTGAGGGATTCCGCGATCAAGGCTTGCCGCCCCTGGGCCACCACCCGGTACAGGCCCGATTTGCCGGAGATGGAAATGATCTTTGATAGGTCCATGAAGGGGATTTACCGGCACAAACATAGCGAAGCGCGGGCGGTATTGTGCCCCTTGGTGCGTTGCCGGGTGTGGAATGCGGCGTTCAGGTCTTCTGCTTGCGCTTGCGGGCTGCGGGGAACAGGATGTTGTTGAGGATCAACCGGTAGCCAGGTGAGTTGGGGAACAGGCTCAGGTCGGTCGGAGGGTCGCCCACCATGTGCTGGTAGTCCTCGGGGTCGTGCCCGCCATAGAAGGTCCACTGCCCCATGCCGTATTCGCCGTGGATGTATTTCACGGTGTTCTGGGGCTTGTTTTCCCCCATGATGGTCACGCCCGGCTTCACCAGGTCCTTGCGGAAGGCGGTGGTCTGTCCCATGAACCCGTGGATCACCTGCTCGTGGTCCTGGCAGAGCATGGTGGGCACCACGTCCCACTTGGCGCTGAAATCGAACAGGGTGAAGAAGTCGCGGGTTTCGCCGATGCGGCTGTGGATGTCGGTGGCATCGATGTCGCTGAACTCATAGACCATCGGGTCGATGATCAGCTTGAAGTTGGTGAAGGCGAAGGTCTTGTCGTAATCCAGCTTCTGCTGGGCCTGCGGGTCGGGCGGGTCCCCGTCGAACGGGGTGTCGCAGATGTCCACGCCCTCGGCGGCCAGGGCGATGTCGTAGCTGTCGGTGCCGCTGCACATGGTGAAGAGGTAGCCCCCGCCGGCCACGTAGTCGCGGATCTTGCCGGCCACCGCGCCCTTCATCTGGCTCACTTTGGCATAGCCCAGCTCCTTGGCCATGGCCTCCGCATCGCGCACCTGGTCGATGTACCATTGGGCGTTGCGGAACATGCGGTAGAACTTGCCGTACTGCCCGGTGAAATCCTCGTGGTGCAGGTGGAGCCAGTCGTACTTGGGCAGTATGCCTTGGAGGATCTGCGGGTCGTAGATGCGGTCGTAGGGGATCTCGGCATAGGTCATCACCAGGGCCACGGCATCATCCCAGGGCTGGAAGCTTTCCGGCGCGTACACGGCGATCTTGGGCGCCTTCTCCAGCTTCACCGTTTCCATGTTCACCTCGGGGTCGGCGATCTCGGCCAGGATGGCGGCCGCCTGCGCATCGGCAATGACGTTGAAGCTGACCCCGCGCACGGTGCATTCGCGCTCCACGGCCGCGATGCGGTCCAGCATGAAGCTGCCGCCGCGGTAGTTGAGCAGCCATTCCACGGGCACGTCGCTCTCCAAGGTCCAGTACACGATGCCGTAGGCCTTCAGGTGGTCGGTCTGGCTCTTGTCCATGGGGATCAAGATCTTGGCCGCCCGGGCGGTCGGGTAGCCCCAGGCCAGGACCGTCATGAAAAGGATGGTACGCAGCAGGCGGTAGGGAGCCTTGCCGTCAGAAAGGGGGATCATCCACGTCCACATCGTCGTTCATCCTGCTCGGCAGGGTAATGGTCTGGACGGGTTCCTGTCCAAATCCCCCGCCAAAATTCATGTCCCCGGTCTCCAGGTCGGTGAATTTCGCAAGTTCGGAGATGAAACGCAATCGGACGTTGTCAATTGCCCCGTTGCGGTGCTTGGCCACGATCACTTCACCGATGCCGATGGTGGAGCCGTGGCTGTCTTCGTAGATCTTGTAGTACTCGGGCCTGTACAGGAAGCAGACCAGGTCGGCATCCTGTTCGATGGCACCCGATTCGCGCAGGTCGCTGAGCATGGGGCGCTTGTCCCCGCCGCGGGTTTCCACGGCACGGCTCAGCTGGCTGAGGGCGATGATGGGTACGTTGAGCTCCTTGGCGATGCTCTTGATGGATCGCGAGATGCTGCTGATCTCCTGCTCGCGGTTGCCGCCGCGGTTGCCTTCCACGGCGCCGGTCATCAGCTGCAGGTAGTCGATGATGATGAGCTTGACATCGTGCTGGGCCTTCAGGCGGCGGCATTTGGCGCGCAGCTCGAAGATGTTGAGCGCGGGGGTGTCGTCGATGAACAGGGGTGCGTTGGCCAAGCGGCCGATCTGCTGGTGCAGGGTGGCGAACTCCTTCTCGGTCAGTTCCCCCTTGCGGAGCTTTTCGGAGCTGATGCCGGATTCGCTGGAGATCAGGCGGGTGACCAGCTGGGTGCTGCTCATTTCCAGGCTGAAGACGGCCACGGCCTGGTTGTGCTCCACGGCCACGTTGCGGGCCATGCTGAGCACGAAGGCGGTCTTGCCCATGGCGGGCCTGGCGGCGATGATGATCATGTCGCTGGGCTGCCACCCGGCGGTAAGCTTGTCCAGCTGGGTGAAGCCGGTGGGCACGCCGCTCATGCCGCCTCCCTTGTTCTTGGTGGCCTCGATCTGGGCGATGGCGCCTTGGATCAGGTCGCTCATCGGCTCGTAGTTGCGCTTGAGGTTGCCGCTGGTGACGGCATACATCTCCTGCTCGGTGCGGTCCAGCAGCTCAAACACGTCGCTGCCTTCATCGTAGGCGTCGCGGATGGTGTCCGAGCTGATGCGGATGAGCTCCCGCATGACGTGCTTCTGGCTGATGATGCGCGCGTGGAACTGCACGTTGGCGCCGCTGGCCACCTTGTTGGTGAGCTGGCTGATGTAGAAGGCACCGCCCACCACGTCCAGCTCGGCACGCTTCTTCAGCTCCTGGCTCACGGTAAGGATGTCGATGGCCTGGTCGGTGCGGAACAAGTGCTGGATGGCGGCGAAGATGCGGCGATGGGCATCCACGTAAAAGCTCTCGGGCTGGAGGATGTCGATGGCCTCGTTCACCGCGTTCCGTTCCAGCATCATCGCACCCAGCACCGCCTGCTCCAGTTCGGGGGCCTGGGGTTGCAGGCGGCCGCCCTCCAGGGCGGGGTCGATCAGGGAAGCGGCCGGCCGGCGCTTCCGGTCCATGGTGCGCAGGCCGGTGGAGGCAGCGGAAGTTTCGTTCATCCCAGGTGTTCGGGCCGGTGGAAAAAGCCAGGCCGGAGAGTGGGCCAAAGGTAGCCCCGCACCCAGGTGAATGGCCCCCATCGGAAGGCCGAACTATGCGCATTGTTTCAACACCGTCACCCCGGGGGATCGTTGACGAAGGCGAAAGGGCACGTCCGTCGTTCCTTTGTGGGGATGCGTTATCAACAAGCCTTGGTCCTGCCGCTGCTTTTGGCGGCCATTCTCGGCGCATGCAAGAAGGAGCGGGGGAATGCGAAGCCGCAGGTCGCCATCATCAGCCCCCCGGAAAACGCATCCGTGTCCATTCCGGACACTTTACTGGTGAAGATCGAGGCAAGCGACGACCGCGGGCTGCAGCAAGTGGCCGTGACCCTGGTGGACCAGGACAACGTGCCTGTGCTGGCCGGGGTCTCCGCGACGGCACACGGCACCTCGGCCACGATGACCCTGGAGCTGCCGATCATTGATGAGCAGCTCGCCAGCGGGGCTTACAAGCTGTACGCCACGGCAAGCGACGGGGAGCTGATCGGCAAGGACTGGCGCAACCTGCACGTGTCCGCCGCGCCCCTGCGCCTGCGCGCCGTGTTCACCGTCACGGAGCCGGCACCGGGGAACGTGGCGCTTTATCGCACCGACAGCACGGGGCAGACCACCTTGGCGCGGACGTGGCCCATCGACCTGGCCGGGGCGGGCATCAGCGCGGCGGCGCAAAGGCTGTTCATCGCCGGAGGGGTCAGCGGCGACCTGCAGGCGCTGGAGCCCGATGGGCTGGGGACGGTATGGAGCAGGCCGAACCTCAGCTCCACGGGCATCCCTTGGTTCACCAGCATGGATGTGTGCGCCGATGGCCGGGTATACGTGGGCCAGGCCGACGGCACCATCCAAGGCTTCCTGGCCGGCAATGGCACGGGCGGTGCCGGCGGCACCCTTCCGGAGATGTTCCGTGCCCTGCAGGCCGTCACCATGGGCGACCTGCTGCTGGCCACGGAACGCCACTTCGTGACCGGGGAACACCGCTTGGGCATCTATTACCCGCAGTCGGGCACCATGGCCTCCACGCAGGTCTTGGACGTGGACCCCGTGGCACTTTTCCCGCGCGATGCCGGCCATGCCTTGATCTTTGGCAACCGCAGCGGCCAGGGCCGCGTGCTGGACCGCACGCTCAGCGGCGGCGGCACCTGGGAAGCCTACTCCTGGCCCTCGCCGATCACGGCGGTGGTCCGCCTCTCGGAACTCACCTGGCTGGTGGCGCTGGCCAACGGCGACCTGGAGCGGTTCACGTACAACACCATCGGCTCCATCCACATCGGCAACTCCCCGGTGCTGGGCACCATGGCCTTGGACCCGGTGAACGGCCGGGTGTACGGCGGCACGGACGGCCAAGTGCTGCTGATCGACCCGATGAACGGGACCACCGCGCCCGGATGGCCCGTGGACGGGCAGGTACGGAAGGTGCTGCCGCTGACGAACAGGTGAACGGGGATGTAGGTCAGGGGGCAAAGGGCGCAGGGATGGAAGAGCGGGCGGAGGGATGGAAGAGCAGGGCGCGGGTCACAGCGCACCAGCACTACCTCCGGTGCCGTATGGCCCACGGACTGCGCAATGGCCCACGGGCCGGGGACCTCGAACAGCGGCCGCCACACGCCCGTATGGGCCTCCGTGGACCCGGGGCCGCCTTGGTCACTTCGCCTTCTTCACCACCCCCATTTTACAGTACTTGGCGATGCGCTTCTCGATGCGCTTCTCGGCATCCAGCTTCACCAGGCGGTCCAATTGCCTTTTCACCTCCTCCTTCACCAGGCGGCAAGCCTCATCCGGATCGGCATGGGCACCGCCCGGGGGTTCAGGCACCACCACATCCACCAACCCGTTCTTGAGCATGTCCGCGGCCGTGAGCTTCAGGGCTTCGGCAGCCTGCTCCTTGTAGTCCCAGGTACGCCACAGGATGGTGGAGCAGTTCTCGGGCGAGATCACGGAGTACCAGGCGTTCTCCAGCATGAGCACCTTGTCGCCCACGCCGATGCCCAAGGCTCCGCCCGAGGCACCTTCACCGATGATGACGCAGATGATGGGCACCCGCAGCTGCGCCATCTCCAGCAGGTTGCGTGCGATGGCCTCACCTTGGCCACGCTCCTCAGCCTCCAGGCCCGGGAAAGCGCCCGGCGTATCGATCAAGGTGACCACCGGCTTGTTGAATTTCTCGGCCAGCTTCATCAGCCGCAGGGCCTTGCGGTAGCCTTCGGGGTTGGGCATGCCGAAGTTGCGGTACTGGCGCATCTTGGTGGTCACCCCTTTTTGTTGGCCGATGAACATCACGGTACGCCCGCCGATCATGCCGAAGCCGCCCACCATGGCCTTGTCGTCCCGCACGGTGCGGTCACCATGCAGCTCGATGAACGTGTTGTCGCTGATGAAATTGATGTATTGCAGGCTGTATGGCCGGTCCGGATGGCGGCTCACCTGTACCCGCTGCCAAGGGGTCAACTTGGCATAGACCTCCTTGCGGGCCTCGGCGAGCTTTTTTTCAAGGTCCTTCAAGGTGCCCTGCACATCCACCCCGCCCTCGGAGCCCACTTCCTTCAACTTCTCTATTTGCTCCACCACGTTCTGGATCGGTCCCTCGAACTCCAAAAAAGTGCCCATGATGCGATGCTGTCAAAGGGGCGAAGGTAGATCGGCATCCATTTGCCCGAACACCGGCCACCGGGTCCTTAAAACTGCGTTCCGCGTTCCGCCAACCCCACCTCATTGCCCTTCGGCGGATCGGCTCCGTGGCAAATCGGCCCATTGGCAAATTGGCAAATTGGCCAATTGCTGAATTGGCGAATTCCCCTTTTCAATTTCCTTCCCACCCCGGCCTACTTTCGCCGCATGGGTCCACAGGAGCTGATCGTGCTGGGTGTGATCGTGGTGGCCATCGGGCTTTTCATCAGCGACCGCCTCAGCATCGACCTGATCGCGTTGTCCATCATCGCGGTGCTGGTGATCAGCGGGGTGCTTACCCCCAAGCAGGGGCTGGCGGGCTTCAGCGACCCGGCCACGTTGACGGTGGCGTTCATGTTCGTGCTCAGCGCGGGGGTGCTGCGCTCGGGGGTGCTGCGCGCCCTGGCCCCTGCCCTGTCGGAACACATGCGGCGCAGCGAGGTGCGCGGCATGGCCATCCTGCTGCTGGGCATCCCTGTGATATCGGCCTTCCTCACCAATACGCCCATCGTGGCGGTGTTCATCCCCATCGTGGTGCAGGCGGCACGGCAGGCCGGCATCAGCGCCTCGCGCATGTTGATCCCCCTGTCGTTCGCCACCATCCTGGGGGGCACCACCACGCTGATCGGCACCTCCACGAACATCCTCATGAGCGGCATCGCCGTGGAGCACGGCCTGCCGCCCATCGCCATGTTCCAGCAAACCCCCATGGGCCTGGTCTTCCTGGTGGTGGGCGTGCTCTACCTGCTGCTGTCCGGGCGGAAGCTGCTGCGCAAGGACCGCGACCCCACGGGCCTGGAGGAACGCTTCGGGGTGAAGGACTACATCAGCGAGATCGAGCTGCTGCCCCACGCGCCGTCGGTGGGCACGCGCATCATGGAATCGCCGCTGGTGAAGCAGATGCACATGGACATCATCGAGATCCGCCGCGGGGAGCAGGTGTTCACCATCCCTGCGGGCGACATGGTGCTGCAGGCCCATGACGTGCTGAAGGTGCGATGCGACATCGGGCATATCCGCACCTTGAACGACCGCCGCTACATCCGGATCCATCCCGCGCACGGCACCGGCGCGGGGGCGCGCACGGACCAGGAGGCCGGCACGCAGGGCACCAAGCTGGTGGAGCTGGTGATCACGGCCAACTCGCCGCTGGCCGGCAGCCCGCTGCACGAGGCCGACCTGATGCGCATTTACCGGGCCGTGCCCCTGGCGGTGCGGTCGCGCGAGGCGGTGGTGAACCAGCGGTTGGAGGATGTGGTGCTGCGGGCGGGCGACGTGATCCTGGCCGAAGTGCGCAGCCACTACGTGGAACGCCTGCGCGCACTGGACCGCAGCGCGGACAGCCCCTTCGCCATCATCGCCGAGCAGGACGGGGCGGCCGGCTACGACAAGCGCACCGCCCTGATCAGCGGCCTCACCTTGCTGGCGGTGGTGCTCAGCACCGCGTTCGGCCTGTTCCCCATCGTGGTCAGCGGGCTGCTCGGCGTGTGCGTGGTGGTGCTTACCCGGTGCATGTCCATGAAGGACGTGTACGATGCCATCGACTGGAAGATCGTCTTCCTGCTGGCGGGCTCGCTCAGCCTGGGTGTGGCCATGTCCGCCAGCGGCCTTTCGGAGCGCTTGGCCAACGGCATCGTATCGGCCCTCGGGGGCTGGGGGCCGGTGGCCGTGCTCAGCGGCATCTACCTGTGTACCGCGCTGCTCACCGAGGTGATGTCCAACAACGCCACCGCCGCCGTGGTGGCGCCCATCGCCATCGCAGCGGGCGAGGCGCTCCATGTCAGTCCCATCCCCTTCGTGATGGCCGTCACCTTCGCCGCCTCGTTCAGCTTCATGACCCCCATCGGTTACCAGACCAACACGATGGTGTATGGCGCCGGCCGGTACAAATTCACCGACTTCACCCGGGTGGGTGCACCCATGGCCTTCATGTTCTGGATCCTGGCCACGCTGTTGATCCCGGTGTTCTATCCCTTCTGACCGCGCAATGCTGGTGTTCCCCCACGCCAAGATCAACCTCGGCCTGCATGTGCTGGGCAAACGGCCGGACGGCTACCACGACATCGCCAGCATCCTCTTCCCCATCCCGCTTTGCGATGCGCTGGAGGCCGTGATCGACCCGGCGGTGCCTGCCGGTGAGGTGAAATTCACGCGTACGGGCCTGCCGATAGCGGGCCAGCCGGAGGACGACCTGTGCATGAAGGCCGTGGTGGCCTTGCGGAAGGACCACCCGCTGCCCGGGCTGCGGTTGCACCTGCACAAGGCAGTCCCCATGGGCGCAGGGCTGGGCGGCGGCTCCAGCGATGGCACGCACACGCTGCTATTGCTGGACAAGCTGTTGAAGCTGGGGCTTCCGCAGGAACGGGTGCACGCCTTGGCTTCCGGTCTGGGCAGCGATTGCCCGTTCTTCCTGAACCCAAGGCCGCAATTGGCCGAAGGCCGGGGTGAACGCCTCACCCCGATCACCGTGGACCTGCACGGCCATTGGTTGGTACTGGTGGCACCCGGCATCCACGTGCCCACGGCTGAAGTGTACCGGGGCATGCGCCTCCGCGACGGCCACCAGGACCTTCTTTCCGTGATCGCCCGGCCGGTGAAGGAATGGCAAGACCGGCTGGTGAACGACATGGAGGAATACGTCTTCGCCAAGCACCCGGCCATCGGTGCGACCAAGGAGAAGCTGCTGGCCCATGGCGCGGGATATGCGGCAATGAGCGGCAGCGGCTCCAGCGTCTTCGGCCTGTTTGACCACGCCCCGACCAAGCTGGAATTCCCGGAGGGATACACGAGTTGGGTGTTCCCAGTTCCGGGCGGATCGACCGCGTCCGGTTCGTGAACAAGCTCCTTCGCGGCAGCTCAGCTGCAAGGAACCCTTCAGGCATTCGCAGGGCCCCGCTTGAGCTCAATGGGATCACCGGGTGCGTAGACCCTGCGTGAGTGTGTAGGGTGGACCTGATCGTGACCCCTATCCCCTTGGGATCCATTCCACGGCATCCTACTTTGCGGCTTCAATCCGTTATACCATGGACATCACCCGCATCCGCACCAAGGCCGACTACGACGAGGCCCGCCGCATCAGCATCGAGGACCCCGAGGGCTTCTGGGCCGCCCAGGCCGAGACCTTCACCTGGCGGAAGAAATGGGACAAGGTGCTGGAGTGGGACTTCCAAAAGCCTGAAGTGAAGTGGTTCATCGGCGGCAAGCTCAACATCACCGAGAACTGCCTGGACCGCCACTTGGCCACGCGCGGCAACAAGCTGGCGCTGATCTGGGAGCCGAACGACCCCAAGGAACGCTTCGTGCGCTACACCTACCGCGAACTGCACGAGAAGGTGTGCCAGTACGCCAACGTGCTCAAGCGCAACGGCGCGAAGAAGGGCGACCGCATCTGCATCTACATGCCGATGATCCCCGAGCTCACCATCGCCGTGCTGGCCTGCGCGCGCCTGGGGCTGATCCATTCGGTGGTCTTCGCCGGCTTCAGCGCCAAAAGCATCGCCGACCGCGTGAACGATGCCCAATGCTCCATGGTGCTCACCAGCGACGGCCTGAACCGCGGCCACAAGCAGATCCCCGTGAAGCGCGTGGTGGGCGAGGCCCTGGAGGAGTGCCCCAGCGTGAAAAAGGTGATCGTCACCGACCGCCTGGGCTGGGCCGTGGACATGCAGGAGGGCCGCGACGTGTGGCTGCACGACGAGCTGAAGCACGTGGACAAGCACTGCCCCGCCGAGGAGATGGATGCCGAGGACCCGCTCTTCATCCTTTACACCAGTGGCAGCACCGGCAAGCCCAAAGGCGTGGTGCACACCACCGGCGGCTACATGGTGTACATGGACTACACGTTCCGCAATGTGTTCCAGTATGAAGAAAGCGACGTGTACTGGTGTACGGCCGACATCGGCTGGATCACCGGGCACAGCTACATCATCTACGGGCCGCTGCTGGCGGGTGCCACCACGTTGATGTTCGAGGGTGTGCCCACCTTCCCGGACGCGGGCCGATTCTGGCAGGTGATCGACAAGCACGGCGTGAACATCTTCTACACCGCGCCCACCGCCATCCGCAGCCTGATGGCCCAAGGGCTCGACCACGTGCTGGCCTATTCATTGGACAGCCTGAAGGTGCTGGGCAGCGTGGGCGAGCCTATCAACGAGGAGGCTTGGCAATGGTACAAGCTGCACGTGGGCAAGAACCGCTGCCCGATCGTGGACACGTGGTGGCAGACAGAGAATGGCGGTATCCTCATCTCCTCCATTCCGGGTGTCACGGATGAAAAGCCCAGCCACGCGGCATGGCCGCTGCCCGGTGTGCAACCCGTGCTGCTCACCGCCGACGGCAAGGAAATCACGCAGAACGAGGTGGAGGGCATGCTCTGCGTGAAATTTCCCTGGCCCAGCATGCTGCGCACGCTCTGGGGAGACCACGAACGCTGCAAGCAGACTTACTTCGCCAGCTATCCGGGCTACTACTTCAGCGGCGACGGCGCCAAGCGCGATGCCGAAGGCCGCTGGCGCATCATCGGACGGGTGGACGACGTGATCAACGTGAGCGGCCACCGCTTCGGCACGGCCGAGATCGAAAGCGCCATCAACCTCAGCGACCGCGTGGTGGAAAGCGCCGTGGTGGGCTATCCGCACGACATCAAGGGCCAGGGCATCTATGCGTACGTGATCACTGCCGAACCGCTGGACCTGAACGACAAGGCCGCGGTGGACCAGATCACCGGCGAAATCATCGAATCCGTGGTGGAGAACATCGGCCGCATCGCCAAGCCGGACAAGATCCAGTTCGTGAAGGGCCTGCCCAAGACACGCAGCGGCAAGATCATGCGCCGCATCCTGCGCAAGATCGCCGAGGGCGAAATGCAGAACCTGGGCGACACCACCACCCTGCTGGACCCCGGTGTGGTGGAGGAGATCAAGGAGGGAAGGGTGTGAAGTCTGGTCGCACGTTCGCTACCTTTACAGCATGGAGATCAAGCTCAATATCCCGTTCGAGCAATTGTTGCGGGCATTGGCGCAATTGACACCCACGCAACGGCGGAAGGCAAAGGCCGTGCTCGAACAGAAGTCGGGCGGCAAGGCGACCAAGGTTGAAGGGAACTTCGCTGATCTCTTGTTACACGGTCCGGTGTTCTCCAATGAGCAATTGCTTCGCATGCAGGAAACCCGCAAGGCCTTCACGCAATGGCGGGACCGGTAGTTCTTGTGGACACCTCCGTACTGATCGCGTATTTCCGGAAGAAGGACAAGAGCCGGACCTTGTTGCGGAAGTTGGCCCTTGAGGATCATTCCTTGGTGCTGTCCGTGATCACGGAGTTCGAGGTGTTCGTCGGTGCCACCGAAGCTCAGCTTGGTTACTGGGATCAAATGTTGGAGCACATGGACGTGCTGCCTCTCACTTCCAGGGAAGTGCGCTTGGCCGCAACACTACAGGCCAACCTCAAACGCCGCCGTATCCAGGTGGCGATGCCCGATCTGCTCATTGCCGCCACGGCCATGGAGGCCGGACTGCCGGTGGCGACCTTGAACAAGAAGCATTTCGAAGCACTTCCCGGGATCAAACTGTACCCCACCACCTAAGCCGGTGGCCAGCATCGGCCGCATCGCCAGGCCGGACAAGATCCAGTTCGTGAAGGGCCTGCCCAAGACGCGCAGCGGCAAGATCATGCGCCGCATCCTGCGCAAGATCGCCGAGGGCGAAATGCAGAACCTGGGCGACACCACCACCCTGCTGGACCCCGGCGTGGTGGAGGAGGTCAAGGGGGGAAGGGTGTGAGGTCGGTCACCGTCCCTGCCGGGGATCATGTATCTTCGTGCGTCTATACGTAACCCGATGACGACCAAGCTCACCCTCTCGGTCCCGCTGAAGTTCAAGCGCAAGGCGGCCATGCTCAGCCGCCGGCGCAAGAAGAGCATCAGCGCCCTGTTCGTGGAGTTCGTGGAGCGTGAGGCCAAGCGCGAGAAGGATCCGTTCGCCGGATTGGACGGCGTTTGGGAAGACCGTGATATCACCTTGGAGCAGCTGCGGGAAAAAGCATGGAAGCGGTCCTGATCGATACGAGCATCTTGATCGGTCGCATGCGCCGGGAACAAGCCGCATTCACGGCGACCGAACGTGTCGCGGGGAGCCAGCTGGTGATCTGCGATGTGGTCCTGGCCGAGGTGCTGGCCGGTTCGCGCAACAAGGCCGAGTTCACAAGGAACCATGGTGAGATGACCAACAACTTCCACATACTGCCCTTTACCATGGAGGTGAGCTTGAAGTTCCGCGAGATCATTTCCAGCATCGCACCCCAGCACGACGTCCATCTGGCCGATCATCTCATCGCCGCCACGGCCATGGCCCACGGTGTCCCTGTCCTGACGCTGAACAGGAAACACTTTGCGGGGATCAAGGGCCTGGCGCTGGTGTGAAGCGATGCGCGCAGCGGCAAGATCATGCGCCGCATCCAACGGAAGATCGCCGAGGGCGAAATGCCGCACTTGCCGACCAGCGCCTACCGCTTCCAGCGGATGCTCCACAGCCCGCGGAAGTCGCCCACGGCATAGCCCGTGGCCTTGTCACCAGGGTACTTCCGTGCCAACATGGCGCTGGTGGCGCTGTCCACCTCCAGCCCCGGCGTGCCGTGGCATTTCAGGCAGTTGGGCATGTTGATCAGGATGGGCTGGTAGAAGGCGATGCTGTCGCCCAACACCAGGGCTTGCGGCGGGATGTCTATGGGCCTGGCCCCATCGGCCAGCATGGCGAGCACTTGGTCCAGGCGGCGGCGCTCATCGGCATCGGGGGCATCGTGCGGGGCGCGCAGGCGGTCGCTGGTGCGCTTGATCCGCACGCCTTGCACCGCGGAAAGCGAGTCCACCAGGGGCAGTGCCGCCACGGAGCAGTACTCCACCGCACCGGTGGGGCCGACGGATCCCATCTTCGCTTTCACCTGGGCAAACAATTGCTCGAACGTGGCCTTGGCGATGCCTTGGCCGCGCTGGATGGCGGCGGCTTCATCGAAGGGAGCTTCCGGCGCGGTGCAGGAAACGAGCAGGGCCGTCAACGCGGCCATGGCAAACAGGTGGCGCATGGGGTGAAGGTAGGCCCGCCCATCGGTGCGGATAGGCACATTTGTCACACCCCGTACTTTCGCTCCCCTTCCCTTTCTACGCATGAAACTGATCTCCTTCAACGTGAACGGCGTGCGGGCCACGGTGAAAAAAGGCCTGCTGGACACGATCCGCGGACTGGACGCCGACATCTACTGCTTCCAGGAGACCAAGGCCACGGAAGCCCAGGTGGCCGAGGCGTTGGCCGAGGTGAAGGGCTACCACGTCCATGCCAACAGCGCGGAACGCGCAGGCTACTCCGGCACCGCCATCCTGAGCAAGGAAGAACCGGTGCGGGTGGACATGGGCATCGGCATCGCGGAGCACGACACCGAGGGGCGCGTGATCACCGCCACCTTCAAGGACCACATCGTGGTGTGCGCCTACGTGCCCAACAGCGGCGAGGGCCTGCGCCGACTGGACTACCGCCAGCAATGGGACGATGCGCTGCGCGCCTACCTGGCCAAGCTCGCCTCGGGCAAGCGGCCCGTGATCTTCACCGGCGACCTCAACGTGGCACACCAGCCCATCGACATCGCGCGGCCCAAGGACAATTACAACAAGACGGCCGGCTACACGCAAACGGAGATCGACGGCATGACCAAGCTGCTCGATGCCGGCTTCACCGATACCTTCCGCCACTTCCATCCCGAGGAGGTGAAGTACAGTTGGTGGAGCTTCCGCATGCAGGCCCGGGCGCGCAACGTGGGCTGGCGGATCGACTATGTGCTGGTGAGCAAGGGCTTCGAGAAGAAGGTGAAGGAGGCCTTTATCCTCAACGAGGTGATGGGCAGCGACCATTGCCCGGTGGGGATCGTTTGGTAGCGCTGAAAGCAAGGACCGCCGCTGGGAGTTGTGAAGCCTTGAGCTGTGAGCCACGAGCAGCGGCCAAGAATGGAGAACTGAGAGCCGGGAACTGAGAACTGAGAACCACGAACCGAGAACCGAGAACCGAGAACCGAGAACTGAGAACCGAGAACCCAGAACTGAGAACAGCCTTATCAACCTTGCAAGCCGCAAAGCGGAACCCCATGAAAACCCTGCTCAAGGTGGAGGAACTGGCGCAATTGGGCGTTTGCATCGGCACCTTGGTCATGCACGACGTGCCGTGGTGGGCGTACTTGCTGCTGCTGCTGGGTCCGGACATCGGCATGGTCGGCTACCTCATCAACCCGCGCGCCGGGGCCTTTACGTACAACCTGCTCCACCACAAGGGGCTGGCGTTGCTGGTGGCCAGCTTCGGTGCTTTCGGCTGGGTGCCCGGTGCGTTGGTAGCCGGCGTGATCCTGTACGGCCACGCCAGCCTGGACCGCGCCTTGGGCTTCGGACTGAAGCACGGCGACGATTTTCGCCATACCCATCTGGGTTGGATCGGACCCCGGAGAGCGGACGGCTGACCTCCGGCTACGGGTCGCCCCTCCTCTGCGTTTCACCCGGAGATCGTTGAAGAAAACCCGTGGGCGCCACGGCCCCCCGGTCGCCGGCCCGGTAGCTTCGCACCCATGGTGCGTCCTGTTTACTTGGCCCTGGCCATGATCGCCGGCACCGGCCTTCACGCGCAAAACGTGTTGCAGCGCACGCTGAACAACGACACCATGCCCAACCTGGTGCCCAACCCCGGGTTCGAGGCCTACAAACAAGTGCCCTGCTATTGGACCCAACAGGCCCGCAAGTTCAACGATGAGGTGATGGTGGGATGGAATTCCCCCACCGAGACCACGCCTGACCTGTACACGACCGAGGCCGACCGCGATTGCTGGGCGCATCCCGCCAAGCGCACCCGTGGCCAGGCATCGCCACGTTCGGGCAATGCCATGGCGGGCATCAAGGTCCGGGGCAAGGGGAATACCCCTACCTACTGGCACGAGTACCTGCAGATCACCCTGCCGGCCCCCTTGGAAGCCGGCATCCGCTACATCGTGGAATGCTGGGCCTTGCGCGCCAACTTCAGCGAACATGCCTGCAACAACATCGGCCTGTACCTATCCCCGGTGGCGGTAAGGACCACCAACAACCTGCCGCTGTACTTCACCCCGCACGTCAACACCGACGAGGTCGTAAAGGGCACGCGCTGGAAGAAGATCAGCGGCGTGGTCGAGGCCCGGGGCGACGAACGATTCCTGCTCATCGGCAACTTTTACAGCGACGAGGCCACGGCATTCGAGCAACAGGACCGGGGTGAACGCGGCGCCTATTATTTCATCGATGATGTGAACATCCGGGTGGCCCCGCCGGGCAGTGCCTTGACGCCGCGTCCCAAGGAGAGCATTCCCCCGGCGCCCAAGGTGGTGGTGGCCGACCATGCCAGCACCAAGGAAGTGGCCCTGCCCCGCATCGAGCCGCCGCCCGTGGGCAAAAGCATCCGCCTGGACAACATCGGCTTCGAGTTCGCCAAGGCTACGCTGACGCCGGAGAGCAAGCAGGAACTGGACGAACTGGCCGACATGCTGATCGACTATCCGCGCATGCGCATCGAGGTGGAAGGACACACCGACGATATCGGCAGCGAAGCCTTCAACCTGGCCTTGAGCGAGGACCGGGCGAGGGCCGTGGTCGATTTCCTCCGGAACAGGAAGGTGGAAAAGGAACGGATCACCTGGAAGGGCTATGGCAAGAGCCGCCCACTCGCACCGAACACCAGCGAGGAAAACCGTGCGCTCAACCGCCGCGTCGAGTTCCGGGTGATCGAAAAATAAATCCCTTCTGCACGGTTATCCGTGCACGCCCAATACCCGTGCCCCGAGAAGGGCGCGGGTCAAGCCTGCTCCTGGAGCATGCGCTTGGCAATGTCCAGGATCCGCGTGTCGTCCAACGAAACGATGCCGCCGCCAGGACCTTCCTCCATGTGGACGCCCATCGGCTTGCCGTCCGTGTGGCTGTATCCACCGAAGTAATTCCAGACCGTTTCCACGTTCAGGTCCAGCTCCTTGGCGATGCGGTGGATGCTGCCGTCCGGAAGCCGGTCCTTGATATCGCGCAGCTCGTTGAAAGTGATGTTCATGGCAGGATGGATATTGGTTGGACGCCTTGAAGGTAGATCATTGGGGGCCCGGAATGACCGTTCCTGAAAAACTTTAGGGCGCCCCCGAGGCCCGGCAGGTCATTTTCCTTGCAAGGACGGACAGCCTCCACCATCCGGCAAATGGATGGATCGTACTGAGGGACTGGACCTTGGCCTGCCAAGGATACCGTTGCAGCCGAACAGCAAACGGATAGGCGATTCCTCAGCACGAATTTCCATTTCAGGAGCCAGGTCTGTAGCTGGTCCAAGCCACGTCCGGATGGCGGACAAAGAACGCGCTCTTCGCATGCGACAAACAGCGCCCTCGCCGTTTTGGCCCGGGAATCTATTTTTGTCCCTTTCGAGCACACCCCACGGTGTCACAGCACGTCAAAGATCTTGACCTGAAAGCCTTTCACAACGAGGTCGTCCTCGGCGTGCGCGTCGTCGGCGGTGTCACAGCACGTCAAAGATCTTGACCTGAAAGCCGGGTTGAGGCCCGATGGACGCTATTGCGAAATCCCTCGGTCGCATATCCATCGGGCCTCAACCCGGCTACCAGTCCTGATATCATTTAGGTTTATCCGCCCGCGTTTCACGCGGGTTTCCTCAGCTCAGCCCGGTGATCACGCCGTTGGCATCGATGTCCATGCCTTCCGCCGCTGGGGTCTCCGGCAGGCCGGGCATGCGCATCATCTTGCCCAGGATGGGCACCACGAAACCGGCCCCGGCCGCGATCTCGATATCGTTCACGGTGATCTCGAAATCCTTTGCAGCACCGAGCTGGGTGGGGTCGTCGCTGAAGCTGTACTGGGTCTTGGCGATGCACACCGGCAGGTGGTCCAGGCCGAGGTTGTGTATGCGGTGCAGCGCCGACTTGGCCGTGCCGCTGTATGTCACGCTGCGGGCACGGTAGATCTCCTTGGCGATGATCTCCACCTTCTTCTCGATGGGCTGTTCCAGTTCATACAGCAGCTTGAACCTCGACGCGCCCTGCTCCACCACGCGCACCACGGCCTCGGCCAGGTCGGTCATGCCGCTGCCGCCATTGGCAAATCCCTTGGCCAGCACGGCTTCCACCCCCATGTTGCGGCAGAAGTCCTGCACCACCTTGATCTCCGCCTCGGTATCGGTGGGGAAATGGTTGATGGCCACCACGGCCTTCACGCCGAACTTGGCCGTGTTCTCGATGTGCCGCTCCAGGTTGGCCAACCCGCGGGTGACGCGCTCCACCGAGGCCTCGTTGAGTTCCTTCACCGTGGCGCCGCCCTGGTAGCGCAAGGCGCGGATGGTGGCCACGATCACGGCCGCGTGCGGCTCGATGCCGGCCGCCCGGCACTTGATGTCGTAGAACTTCTCCGCGCCCAGGTCGGCGCCGAAGCCGGCCTCGGTGACCACGTAGTCGGCCAGGCTCAGGCCCATCTTGGTGCCCAGGATGCTGTTCACGCCCTGGGCGATGTTGGCGAAGGGACCACCGTGCAGGATGGCCGGGTTGCCCTCCAGGGTTTGCACCAGGTTGGGCTTGATGGCATCCTTCAGCAGCAGGGCCATGGCCCCTTGCGCGTTGAGGTCGCGGGCGTAGACATACTTGCGGTCGGGGTTGCGCGAGTTGCCCACGAAGATGTTGCCCAGCCGCTTCTTGAGGTCTTCGAAGCCGGTGGCCAGGCAGAGGATGGCCATCACCTCGCTGGCGGCGGTGATGTTGAAGCCATCCTCGCGGGGCATGCTGTTGCCGGTGCCCCCGAGGCCGATCACGGTATGGCGCAGCGAGCGGTCGTTCATGTCCATCACCCGTTTCCAGGCGATGGTGCGGGGATCGATGTGCAGGTTGCGCGTCTTGCTCTGCAAGTTGTTGTCGATCAGTGCGGCCAGCAGGTTGTTGGCCTTCTCGATGGCCGCGAAGTCACCCGTGAAGTGCAGGTTGATGTCCTCCATGGGCACCACCTGGGCATAGCCCCCGCCGGCGGCACCGCCCTTCATGCCGAACACGGGGCCCACGGAGGGTTCGCGCAGCACCACCATGGCCTTCTTGCCGATCTTGTTCAGCCCGTCGCACAGGCCCACGCTGGTGGTGGTCTTGCCTTCACCCGCCGGGGTGGGCGAAATGGCCGTCATCAGGATCAGCTTGGCCTTCTTCACCTTCTTCTCGTCGATCAGGTCCAGGGGGAGCTTGGCCTTGAAGCGTCCGTAGTTCTCCATGCGGTCGGCGTGGATGCCCAGCTTTTCGCCGATGGCGGTGATGGGCTGCATCCGGGCGTGCTGCGCGATCTCGAGGTCTGTGGGGAATGCCATGTTCGTTGTTTCTGGTCGCGAAGAAACGGAAAGTACCGCGATCGCACGGGCCGGTGCTCAACGCCTGGCGGGAAGGGCGTACACGGTGACCACCCCGTCCTGGTCGGCGGTCACCAGTTCCGGCACGCCGTCCAGGTTGATGTCCGCCACGCGGAAGGGCACCGCCCCTTTCAAAGGGAAGCCGGGCCGGATGTTGCCGGCGGGGTCGTAGAGCCGCACCTGTTGCTGTTCGGGCTGCACCAGTCCCACGTCGTCCCCCTCGGCCCCCATGGGCACGGCGAAGGCGACGGCCTGCGGCGCATCGGGGAAGCTGGCGCGGAAGAGCACCTTGCCCTTGTATTCGCCTTGGACGGCCGAGGCGGTGGTCCGCAGGATGGCATCGGTCTGTTCGGGGCCGGGGCTGAACAGCGCCACCTTGCCGCTGGTGGCCGGTGAAAGGGTGTCCACCTCGCCCCCGAGCGTGCCGCTGAGCACGGCCCCGGAGCTGTCGGCCCAGATCAACCGCCTGTCCGCAATGTCCATCGCGTCGCGGCTGTCCAGGAAGGTTTGCATGCCGCGCATGCGCAGTTTGGGCGTGTAGCGCGCGGTGCCCCGGCGGTCCAGCACGGCCACCTGGCCGTTGCGCTGCACCACCACCAGGTAGTCCCTGCCCTTGATGCGCACGTGGTCCACGGGTACCGCCGCCGGACTGGCCAGCACCTCGGGCTCCCAGCCTTGCACGGGGCGGCCAACAGGGCCCAGGTTGAGGATGCGCCCGTTGGCGAGCGGCACCAGGATGCGGTAATCCTTGTTGCCCTCGTAGTCGAACACGTTCAGCGGTGCGCCGGCCCCGGCCTTGATGTCCACGGGGAAGCCTTCCACGTCGCGGCCGAGGCGGTCGATGAGGTACACCCTGCCGCGGGTGTTGAACAGCAGTTGCAGCTTGCCGTTCTTGTAGCGGTCGATCTGGCGCACCTCGCCCAACAAAGGCCCGTCCAGTTGCCGTTGCCAAAGGATCTTGCCGGTGCAGCTGATCAGGCTGATGCGGTCATCGCGGTCCTGCGTGAAGACTTGCAGGGTCTTGCTCAGGTAGTCCTTTACCAGCATCGGCGGCGCCGCGAGCGGAGCGGGCAAGGCGGCCGTCCACAGGGCGCCCCCGGTCTGTTCGCTTCCCGGTTCGTGTTGCAGGCAGAAGGTGGCGATCAAGGCACCGTCCTGGCGGGGCGCCAACTGCAGGAGGGCGCTGCCCATGGTGCGCTGGGCCTCGCCCAAGGGGCCTGTCCCGTCGGGGTATGACCGGGGGACGTCGGCCCACACGGTCACCACGGCCTCGCTGGCGAAGCGGTCGAAGAAGTCGCCGGTGCGCGGATCGAGCGCGAGGGCGTTGCGGTCCACCCATGCATCGATGGCGGCCCGCATGCCCGCCGGTGTGTCGGCGAAGACGACCTGGTCGCCCAGCACGGCCCACAGGGGTTGGCCGAGCCCGGCGAAGTCCTTGCCATAAAGATCCGCGAGCGCCCCGGGGTCCGCCAGGCGCGTGATCTGGATGCCCCGGTAGTCCGTGGTGGGGCATCCGCCATCCGGGCAACGCATCCGGATGGCGGTGGAGGCGGCGGCCGGGTCACTGGTGCCCAGCACCGCCCATCGCTCCACTTCCGGACCGGCCCCGCGCGCCACGCCCACCCCGCCGCGCACCCATGCGCCATAGGCCCCGAAGAGCTGGTCATCCGGCAATGAGCCGTGCAGCGCCCGCACGTAGGCGGCCGGATCATCCACCTGCACCACGATCAGGTCCGTGGCCGTTGCCGGCAGGACGCGGGCCACCTCGAGCTTGGCCGCCCCCTGGCCGCGGATGGCCGAAAGGGGCGCGCTTCCTCCCTCGGGGAACAGCAGCCCGTTCATCAGCACCGCCCCTGGCCTGAACCGGATGTCCATGGCCAACCATCCCGACAGGGCCGCGCCGGTGGGCAGCAGTCCCCGGTCCGGCAGGGCCAGCAGGCGCGTGGCCATGCTGCCCCTGGCCAGCAAGTGGGCATCGGCCCCCATGCTCAGGCTGGCCTTGGCCTTGGCGAACAACGGGTCGGGCTTGGCCGCGGCACCGATCAGGGCACGAGCTTCATCCACGTGGCCGCCGTCGGTGCCTGCCACCAGGATCCCATGGGACCATGCGAGTTCCAGGGCCGGCAAGGCCGTGTCCGGCCGTGCGGTGAGCCGCGCCCCGGTCCACAATTGCGGCGACAGGCGGGTGCCCAGCGCGGTGCCCAGGCGTTCCAGCGCGTCCTCCGATCGGGGCCAGGCCATGGCCACTACGGGCACCGCACGGTTGTCCGCATTGATGCGCCAGGTGATCAGCAGGGGCCGTGCGTCCCCCGGCCGGGCATCGGCCCGGGGCCTGCCCAGGCGCTTGATCACCGTGTCCAGCGCGGCATAGGCGGGCAGTGCTTCCAATTCGCCCCAGAATTGGCTGGTCCCGGTAAAGCGTTCCCACGCCTTGAACGGCTCGGGCACCTCCAGCACGGCCACGGCATCGGGTGCCACGGCGGCCCAAGGGTCGGCGGGATTCTCCGGTCCTTGCTGCCAATGCCAAAGCCACCAGGCGGTGCCGCCCACGATGGCCGTAAGGATGATCGCGGTGAGGATGCGGCGCATGGGGGTCAAAATTGGTCCCGGGCGGGGCAGGAAACGTGGCTGCGGCGCGGCCCTTTCGCACAGCGGCTTGTGGAAGCACGGGTGCCTCACGCCTCCCTCAGCAGGGTGAAGCTCATCCGGTGATGTTCCGAGGGCCCGTGGATGGCGATGGCGGCGCGGTGTTTGGCGGTGGGGTAGCCCGCATTCACGTCCCAGCCGTAGCGGGGTTCATCGCGGTGGAGGGCGGCCATCAGGTCGTCGCGGTGGGTCTTGGCCAGGATGGATGCCGCGGCGATGCTCCGGTACTTGGCATCACCGCCGATGATGCACCGGTGCGGGATGCCTTCGTGGGCATCGAAGCGGTTGCCGTCCACCAGCAGCAGTTGCGGCCGCAAGGCCAGGGCTGCCACGGCGCGGTGCATGGCCAGGAAGGAGGCGTGCAGGATGTTCAGCTCATCGATCTCGGCCACCGAAGCCCCGCCGACGGCCCATGCCAAGGCGTGCTTCTTGATCAGGGTGCGCAGGCGTTCCCGGTCGGCCCGGGTCAGCTTCTTGGAATCGTCCAGCCCCGGCAGCCGCACCCGTTCGGGCAGGATCACCGCCGCGGCCACCACCGGCCCGGCCAGGCAACCGCGCCCGGCCTCGTCACAGCCGGCTTCCAAGAGGCCCTTGGTGTGGAATGCCGCCAACCGGGCCATCGGTCAATTCCCCGGTTGCAGGTTTCCCGCCACTTTCCCCACGCTCTCCCAAAGGCCTTCCGCCGTGCGCTCCCACGTGAAGCGGGCGGACCGGGCCAATCCTGCGGCGGCAAGCCGTTCCCGCAAGGCGGGATCATCCCAGGCGCGCGCCATGGCGTCCGCGATGCTCCCCACGTCGAAAGGGTCGCAATAGATGGCGGCATCGCCGGCCACCTCCGGCAGGCTGGTGGCGTTGGCGGCGATCACCGGCACTCCGCACTTCATGGCCTCCGCGACGGGGATGCCGAAGCCCTCGAAATAGGAAACGAAGGCCAGCGCCAAGGCATCAGCGAGCACCTGGTGCAGTTCCTCCTGCCCCAGCCGGCCGGTGAAGATTACCCGTTCCGCATGGCGCATGCCCTTCCAGGACGCCTTCATGCGTTCGTCCCACCAGAAGGATTCGCCCACAATGACCAGGCATGCCTCGGGCCGTTCTTCCGCGAAGCGGTCGAAGGCCTGCAGCAGGCGCGCGATGTTCTTGCGGGGGTGCAGCGAGCCCACGCTGACGAAGTAGGGGCGGCCGCCCGTGTGCCTTTTCCGCGCCTCGCCGCGCCGTGCCTCGGGCAGCGGCCCGAATGCCTCCCCGATGCCGTTGTATACCACATCAATCTTGTCCCCGGGCACCCCGTAGGTGCGGATGATATCCTGCCTGGAGAACTCGGAGACGGTGACGATGCGCGCGGCCATTTGGGCGAAGCGCGGGAAGAAACTGCGGTAGTAGCGGCTGTACGCGCGGGGCAGGTCGTCCGGGAAGTGCTCGAAGTTGAGGTCGTGGATCACCGCCACCTGGGGCACGGGGGTGCGCAGGCTGAGGTAGCCGTCGGGCGAAAGGAAGATATCGGCCCGGTGCTTGCGCAAGGCACGCGGCAGCATCCGGTTGAACCAGATGCGGTACAGGATGGGATGGCGCGTGGGCGGCGGCAGCACCACGGGCGTCACGTTGGGGCCATGTACGAAGCGCGCGTCATAGGGCCTGTCGAAGAAGTAGATGAACCGGTGCTCGGGATGCGCGGCCGTGATGCGGCGCAGCGTTTCATGCGCGAACCAGCCGATGCCCTCCAATTTGCCCGGCAGCAGCAGGCGGGTGTTCACGGCGATACGCATGGGGGTAAAAGTCGGGATTGTCCGGGAGTCTTCATGCCCCGTCCGCCGGGGCCAAGGTGCAGGGCCGGGCGGAAAAATGGTTCCCGCCCTCCCGGCCCCCGGACTGGCAAAGTCTCCCGATCTTGCGCCCTGAAAGCCGATGCAGCGCAAATTCCTCCTGAACCTGGCCTTGGTGCTGGTGCTGAACCTGCTGGTGAAGCCCTTCTACATCTTCGGCATCGATGCGGAGGTGCAGGTGCGCGCGGGCACGGCGGCCTACGGGGGCTACGCGGCGCTGCTGAGCCTCACTTTCCTGCTGAACATCCTGCTGGACCTGGGCATCACCAACTGGAACACGCGCAACATCGCGCAGCACACGCATTTGATGCGCAAGCACCTGAGCGGGATCGTGGGGGCGCGCACCTTGCTGGCGATGCTGTACGCGGTGGCCATCTTCCTCGTGGCCTGGGTGCTGGGCTACCGGGGAGGCCAGCTGCGGCTGCTGGGCATCCTGGTGCTCAACCAGGTGCTGGTGGCCACCATCCTGTACCTGCGGAGCAACATCGCGGGTTCGCAGCGCTTCGCCCAGGACAGCCTGATGTCGGTGCTGGACCGGGTGCTGCTGATCGCCATCTGTGCCTGGCTGCTGTGGGGCCGGGACCATGCGGGCCCCTTCCCCATCGAATGGTTTGCCTGGGCGCAAACGGCGGCCTACGGCGCGACGACGCTGGTGGCCTTGGCGCTGGTGGTGCGCCATGCGGGCGGGCTGCGGCCGCGCTGGGATACGGCCTTCACCTTCAGCGTGCTGCGGCAGAGCTTCCCCTATGCCCTGCTGGTGCTGCTGATGAGCTTTTACTACCGCACGGACTCGGTGATGCTGGACCGGATGCTGCCCGACGGCGACCTGCACGCGGGGATCTACGCGCAGGGCTTCCGCTTCTTCGAGGCGTTGAACATGCTGGGCTTCCTGCTGGCGGGCCTGCTGCTGCCGATGTACAGCCGCATGCTGAAGCAGGGGGAGGACGTGGCGCCGCTCACAGGGCTGGCACTGCGGCTGGTGCTGGCGGGCAGCTTGGCCGTGGCCGTGTTCGGCAGCTTTTGCGCCAAGGAGGTCATGGACCTGCGCTACCACGAGCACACGGACCTGTCGGCCCCGGCCTTCGCGTTGCTGGCCTGGTGTTTCGTGGGGGTATGCCTTTCGTACATCTTCGGCACGCTGCTCACCGCCGCCGGCGACCTAAGGGCCCTGAACATCCTGGCGGCCGGCGGCATGGTGCTCAACATCGGGTTGAACCTGTGGCTGATCCCGCGCAGCCAGGCCCACGGCGCCGCCCTGGCGAGCCTGATCACCCAGTCGGCGATGGCGCTGGCCCAGATGGTGGTGGCCGTGCGGCGCCACCGGTTGCGCACTGCCCTGGGCGGCCTGCGGGGCGGTGCCGCGTACGTCATCCTCCTGCTGGGGCTGGCCTGGTGGCTGCGGCATGCAGGGACGCCGTTCCCGGCCATGGCCGCGCTCATGGCCGCCGGGTCGTTGGCCGCCATGGCCGCCACCGGGCTCCTTCCGTTCGGCCAGCTCCGTGCATTGGGCCGCCTGCGTCGCGATGCGTGATCGGGTTACTTTAGCCGTCCTTTTTCGTGGCGGACTGCATGAATGAACAAACCACCCCGCAGGGAGACGATGCCTTCGGGCCGGCCTTTATCCTGTGGAAACGACGGCGCTTCGTACTGGGGATGGCGGCGGTGGGGCTGTTGGGCGGCATCATCGCCGCCGTGGCGGTACCCTCCCTGTACAAAAGCGAGGTGGTCCTTTTCCCGGCCATCACCAACAGCGTGTCCAAGGCCCTGTTGAGCGAGCAGAGCACGGGGCGGGACGACATCCTCGCCCTGGGTGACGAGGAGGATGTGGAGCAGCTGCTGCAGGTGCTGCACTCGGACCAGGTGCGCGAGCGCACGGCGGCACGGTTCAACCTGCCTGCGGTATACCGGATCAAGCCGGAGAGCAGGCACAAGCATTCGGAGCTGCGCGACGCCTTCGAGAAGCACGTGAAATTCGGGAACACGCGGTTCGGCAGCGTGTACATCACGGTGAAGGATGAAGACCCCCAGCGGGCCGCCGACATGGCCAACTTCATGAGCGCGATGGTGGACAGCGTGTGGAATGAAATGGCCCACGAGCGGGCATTGAAGGGATACCGGATCGTGCAGGAGAGCGTGGATGCACTGACGGCGGAGATCCAGCAATTGGGCGACAGCCTGGAGGTGCTCCGCTCACTGGGCGTACAGGACTACCACTCCCAGGCGGAGCGGTACAACGAATACCTGGGGGCGGCCATCGTGAAGGGCGACCAGCGCGCGATCAACGAGTTCGAGCGGCGCTTCGCCATCCTGGCCAAGTACGGCGGGGCGTACGTGAGCTTGCAGGACAGGCAGTTCAACGAGATCAGGCGCCTGAGCGTGCTGCGCATGAAACTGGAGCAGGCCAAGGCCGACCTGGAAAGCGACCTGCCGCACAAGTTCACCGTGAATTCCGCCTATCCCGCCGACCGCAAGAGCTGGCCGATCGGGTGGCTGGTGGTGGCGATGACCACGGCCGCCACGGTCTTCTTGGCCGTGCTGCTGCTTATCATTCAGGAGAAACTTCGCAAAATCCGCTCCCCGCATGGATGAACCGATAACCTTTATGCGCATGGTGGACACCATCCGGGAACGCTGGCGGCTCTTTGCCGTCACAGCCCTGGTCGCCATCGCCTGCTCCGTGGTGTTCAGCACCCCGTATTTCATCAAGCCCCGCTACCGGTCCGAGGCGGTGGTGTACCCGGTGTTCATCAGCACCTATTCCGTGGAGACCACCACGGACCAGTTGCTGCAACTGTTGGAGAGCAACAGCATCCGGGACAGCCTGATCATGCGGTTCAATCTGGCCGCGCACTACGACATCGACACCTTGGTCCGGGGCAACAGGACCGTGCTGAACAAGTTGTACGCCGAACGGGTGTCCATCGAAAAAACCCGTTTCGAAAGCGTACACATCCGCGTGGAGGACGAGGACCCGGAGATGGCGCGGGACATGGTGAAGGAGATCCTGCACCAGACCGACCTGCTGGCCCGGAGGCTGCAACGGAAAACCTCGGCGGAAATGCTGGGCGTGATCCAACTGGGCCTGGCCCATACCCGCGCGAAGCTCGACAGCGTGGAGGCGCGCCTGAACGAACTGCGCCAAACACAAGGGCTGTTGGACTATGCCCTCCAGACCCGGGAATTCAGCCGGGGCTACGTCCAATCACTGGGCAAGGGGACGACCAAGGAGATCGAGGCCAGGCTGAATGCCCTGGAGGCCCATGGCGGGGAATTCGAGCAGCTGACGTTGTTGAACGCGAACCTGTCGGCCGACTACAACAAGCAGCTTTCCCAGGAAAGGCAGGTAGTGCTGGACATGGGGAAGGAGATCACCTATACGAACGTGGTGGTGTCGCCGGAGGTGCCGGACAAGAAGATCTACCCCATCCGCTGGCTCATCGTGTTGGCCAGCACGATCGCGGCACTGCTGCTCTGCTATTTCCTGGTGGCCTGGGACCAGGCACGGAATGCGGGGCGGATGGCCGGCCAAGGACGTTGAGCCATGGTGGGGCTGCTGCGCAACAACTGGATCCCCGTTGCCTGCACGGGCTTTGTGCTGTTGAACACGGCAATGGCCGTGCAAGGACGGTTTTGGCCCAACCTGCTTCCGCTCGTGCTGCTGGCCGGCTGGGCCCTGGTGGCCGCCCCGGAAAAGCTCCTGCTCTTCATCGTGTTCGCCACACCGTTGTCCATCAACCTGGAGGAACTGGACATCGGGGGGATCGGCGTGGCGCTGCCCACCGAGCCGCTGATGGTGGCGCTGATGCTGCTGTTCCTGTTGAAGGCGGCCTTGGAGGGCGGGGTGGTATCCCCCGGGGTCTGGCGCCATCCGGTGACCATCGCGATCCTCGCGCAGGTGGCCTGGATGGCGGTATGCGTGGTACCCAGCAGCATGGTCCTGGTTTCCGCGAAGTACCTCGCGGCACGCCTGTGGTTCGTGTGTACGATGTACTTCATGGCCACGCGGCTGTTCCGAAGCCCGGGCAACATCCACCGGTTCTTCTGGTACTTCGCGGCGGGCCTGTCGATCGTGGTGGTGTACACGATCAGCCAGCATGCGCGTTACGGCTTCGCCGAAGACCCGGCCCACTGGGTGATGTCGCCCTTCTTCAAGGACCACACCAGCTATGGCGCGGTGCTGGCCATGCTGCTGCCGTTCGCCGTGGCGGCCGTCTTCCTGCCGGGCTATTCACGCGGCCGCAAGGCATGGGCCCTGTTGGTCCTTGCCGTGCTGGCCACCGGGCTGCTTTTCTCCTATACGCGTGCCGCCTGGCTCGGCATCGCCGGTGCGGCGGCGGTCTTCCTGGTGATGCGCCTGCGCATCCCCGCCTGGGCCATCGGCATTACGGCCTTGGTGGCGGGGTCGCTGGCATGGGCCAACCAGGAGCGCATCACCATCGCGCTGGAACGGAACCGGGCGGAAAGCCACGACGACCTGGCCCAGCATGTCAGCTCCATCAGCAACATCCGCTCGGATGCGAGCAACCTGGAGCGCATCAACCGGTGGAACTCGGCCCTGCGGATGTTCAAGGAAAGGCCGGTCACCGGCTGGGGCCCCGGCACCTACATGTTCCAGTATGCGCCTTTCCAAGCCTCGCGGGATCGCACGATCATCAGCACCAACTTCGGCCTGGTGGGCAATGCCCACAGCGAGTACCTGGGGCCCCTGGCCGAACAAGGCCTGCCCGGGTTGGTGGCCATGCTGCTGGTGATCGGCAGCATCAGCTGGACGGCCGTGCGGCTGTGGTCCAGGCTGCCCGACGGTGCGGACCGGCGGCTGGTGGGTGCGGCCTTCCTCGGGCTGGTCACCTATTTCATCCACGGTGCGCTCAACAATTTCCTGGACCTGGACAAGGCCAGCGTTCCCTTTTGGGGGCTGGCCGCCATGATCGTGGTGCTCGACCTGAAGCACAAGGATCCGCCTGCTCAGCGGAATGCACAGGTGAGCAGCGCGATGTCGTCCAGGTAGGGCAACCCGCCGCGGTGGCTTTCGAAGCGGGCCTTCAGCGCCTGGTTCACCTCGTCGGGAGTGGCACCGGACAAGGTCTCCAAGGCCTCGCGCACCGGTTCCGTCCCGAAGGCATTGCCCTGTGCATCCTCCTGCTCCACCAGCCCATCGGTATAGCATAACAGCATGCCTCCCTTCAGGTCGGCCCGGCCCACGTTCAGGAAGGGCAGGTCCTCCAGCATGCCCAGCGCGATGGTGCCGTCCATCAGCTCTTCCACCCCGGTGCCCGGGCGCGCCAGCAGTGGCGGGTTGTGGCCTGCATTCACGTATTCCATCACGCCGCGGGACAGGTCCGTCCGGGCGATGAAGAAGGTGATGAAACGCTCCCCGCGTGCGCGTTCGCGCACATTGCCGTTGAGTTCGTGCACCAAGGCATCCAAGGGGGCGCGGGCGCGCTGGAGCAAGGCGCGCAACATGGCCTGGAAGTTCGCCATCAGCAGGGCGGCGGCGATGCCCTTTCCGCTGACATCGGCCACGCACAGCACCCATTCGTCGGCACCGGTTCGGATCACATCGTAATAGTCGCCGCCCACCTGCTGGTGCGGCTGGTACCAGGCGGCGGCCTGGAGGCGGCCTTCGCGCGGCAGGTCCTTGGGCACCAGCATCTGCTGCATCTCGGCCGCCAGCTCCAGTTCCCTGCGGCTCCGCTCCTGGGCCAAGGCCCGCTTGGCGAAGCGCTTGTTCTCCATGGCCACCGCGATCAGGTTCGTGATGGTCTGCAGGAAATTCAGGTGCTTCACCGTGGGGCTCATGCGCAGCTCCTCGTCGTCGATGTCGCCGATGAGCAGCAAGGCCAGCGGGCGCTCCTGGTGGAACACCGGGATGGCGATGTCGAAGCGGCCGAGGCCCGTGCCCGCTTCCGACCCGATGAACTCGATGTCGCGCTGGCCCTGCATGAACGCGGCCACCTGCTGCTCCAGCCCTTCGCCGGCCTGGTCGGTGGAGCGCACCTGCCTCCATCCGCCGTCGTTCTCGAAATAGGCCAGCCGCTGGATGCCGAGGTCATCATGGATGATGCGCGCATAGAGCGCGAGCAGGTCGTCCTTGCTTTCGTTGTTGTTGATGGCCTTGGTGATGTCCAGCAGCGCGCGCAGCTGGAATTCCTTCAGGTTCAACCGCTCGGTAAGCCTCTTGAACTGTGGCATCGTCACCCCTTCCAGGCCTTGATCATGTCCGGCAGCCGGCCCAGGCTGGCCGCCTCACGCATCTTCTGCTTCCACTCCCCGGCCGGTGAACCGAAGTAGGTCTTGCCGGGCTCCAGGTCGCCGATCAGGCCGCTTTGGCCCAGCACGGTGGCCCCTGCGCCGATGGTGATCTTGCTGGGCACGCCCACCTGCCCCCACAGCGTCACGTTGTCGCCCACCACGCAGGCGCCGGCGATGCCGACCTGCGCGGCGATGAGGCAGTTCCTGCCGATCAAGGTGTCGTGGCCGATCTGCACCTGGTTGTCGATCTTGGTGCCGGCCCCGATGCGCGTATCGGCGCTCACGCCGCGGTCGATGGTGGTGCCCGCGCCGATCTCCACGTCGTCCTCGATCACCACGTTGCCGGCGGTCACCATCTTCCCATAGGTGCCGTTGCGCTTCTTGTAGTAGAAGCCGTCGCCGCCGATCACCGCGTTGGCGTGGATGATCACGCGGTCGCCGATGGAGGTGTTGGGATAGATGACCACGCCCGGCATGATGGTGCAATCGCGGCCGATGGTGACGTTGGTGCCCACGGTCACGCTGGGATGGAGCGCCGTGTTCTCCCCGATGGCCGGGGGCTCCGCCGTCCATGCGCCGGGCACCATGAAGTGGCGCACCAGGGCGTTGTAGTCGCTGAAGGGGTCCTTGCTCACCAGCAGGGCCTTGCCGGGGGGGATCTCCACGTCCGCCTTGTCGATCAGGATGGTGGTGGCGGCGCTGTTCAGCGCCTTGTGGTAGTACTTGGGGTGGTCCACGAAGACGAGGTCCCCCTCGCGTACCCGGTTGATCTCGTTGATGCCGGTGACCAACCGTTGGGCATCTCCCTGCACCTCGGCCCGGATGATCGCGGCCACCGCAGCGGCGCTCAGGGGTTCCTTCAGTTCCATGCTACGCCTTGGGCATCGTGCCCGTTCAGGCACCATGGAGCAAATGTAGCCGCATGCGGCGTTGGGCGTGATCGCCTCCCCGGACCCCGTGGGGTCACTTCTTCGCGCGGTCCATGTAGGCACCCGTTTCGGTGTCCACACGCACCACGTCGCCGATGTTGACGAAGGAGGGCACCTGGATCTCCTTGCCCGTTTCCACCGTGGCGGCCTTCATCACCTTGTTGCTGGTGTCGCCCTTCACGGCGGTCTCCGTGTAGGTCACCTCCAGCTCCACCACCTTGGGCGGGCGTGCCAGGATGGGTGTTCCGCTTTCGAAGCCGACCTGTACCATGGCCTCTTCCTTCATCAGGCCCAGGGCATCACCAAAGAGTTCGATGGGGATATGGACCTGCTCGTAGCTGGTGGGGTCCATGCACACCAGGAAATCGGACTCCCGGTAGAGGTATTGCATGTCGCGCACCTCCACGCGGAGCACGTCCATGTTCTCGCCGCTGCGGAAGCGGTGCTCCAGCAGCTTGCCGGTGCGCAGGTTGCGCATCTTGCCCTGGTAGAAGGCGCGCAGGTTGCCGGGGGTGCGGTGCTGCCACTCCACCACCTGGCAGATGTCGTTGTTGAAGCGGATGAAGGAACCTACGCTGACGTCTCCGGTATTGGCCATGGGAAGGGTGCTTGAATGAGGCCGCGAATGTAGGGAATGGCGCGTGAAGGAGTAACGTGGGTAACGTGGGTAACGTGGGTGACGTGGGTGACGTGGGTGACGTGGGTGACGTGGGTAACGTGGGTGACGTGGGTAACGTGGGTAAATGCGGAGCGGCAGCAGGAACCCACTCGGCCCGCTCCCTTGTTCCCTGGGTCAATATGCATCGGCAGCGGTGATGGCGATCTTTGCGGCCATGTTGAAACTGAAGATCATTCTCGGCAGCTCCCGTCAAGGGCGGAAAGGGCGTGCCGTTGCGGACTGGGCCACAGGGATGGCGCAGGCCCATGGCGGGTTTGATGTGGAATTGCTGGACCTGCGCGAGGTGAACCTGCCGCTGTTGGACGAACCCAACCATCCGCGCATGCGCAACTACGTGCATGACCATACCAAGGCGTGGAGCGCCAAGATCGACGAGGCCGATGCTTTCATCTTCGTGATGCCGGAATACAACTACGGTTATTCGGCCGTGCTGAAGAACGCCATCGACCACGTGTTCCAGGAGTGGCATTACAAGCCCGTGGGCATCGTGTGCTACGGCGGCGTGAGCGGCGGCCTGCGGGGCCTGCAATCGCTGAAGCCCACGCTGACGGCCATCCAGCTGACCATCGCGGGCGAAGTGCCCATCCCGTTCTTCCAGAACTTCATCGGGGATGACGGCGTGTTCCAGCCGAACGACATCCTCACCCGGTCGGCGGGCAACATGCTGGACGGGATCGTGCGTTGGGCCGGGGTGCTGGCACCCATGCGGGTGAAGGTGTGAGGCACCGCCTACTTCCAGCGCCCGATCTCCACGCTCTCCGTGCAGGCGAAGGTTTCCTCCGCCTGGCGGTTACTGGCCACCAGCAGGGTGCGGCCGTCGAGGTGTTGCAGCAATAGTTGGCGGAACCAGGCGATGCCCTCGGCATCAAGGTTGGAGGCGGGCTCGTCCAGCAGCAACAGCGGGGTGTCGCTGAGGATGGCAAGGCCGAGCTTCAGGCGCTGGCGCATGCCGCTGCTGAAGTGGCTGACGGGCTTCTCCCAGTGCGGGTCCAGGTAGGCGGTGCGGGCCACATCGCGGGGGGTGATGCCTAGGCGGAAAGGCTTGAAGCGGGCGTGCAGGGCGATGGCCTCGTTCAGCGGCAAATCATCATACAGGTCCAGGTAGGGTGCGGCGATGCTGACCAGGCGGTACACGTTTTCCTCCCCGATCATGCGTTCCGCCACGCTGTGCTCCACCTTGCCGGCCGTGGGCACCAGGGCACCGGCCACCACTTGCAGCAAGGTGCTCTTGCCGCTGCCGTTGGGGCCGAGGATGGCGGTGCGGCTGCCGGGGTTGAACACGTGGTCCACGCCTTGGAACACCTTCTCCCGCGCAAACTGCTTGGCCACGCCGTTGAGGGCGATGCGCATGCCTTCCGCGGGCACCATTGCCGCCATGGTCAGGTCAGCTCAGCTCGGACAGGCCGCGCATGATGCCCTTGGGGCTATTGCGGATGAACCCGGTGATCAGGGCGCACTCGGGGGTGCCGTTGAATTGCTGTTCCACGTTCTGCATGGCGCGCTCGAGGTTGTTGCTGCGCACGAAGATCTCGCGGTAGATGTCCTCGATGCGGGCCACGGCCTGGTCGTCAAAACCGCGGCGGCGCAGGCCCACCACGTTGACGCCCACGAAGCTGAGCGGTTCGCGTGCGGCTTTCACGTAAGGCGGCACGTTCTTGCGCACCAGGGATGCGCCGGCGATGAAGCTGTGGGCGCCGATGTGGATGAACTGCTGCACGGCCACGTTGCCCTCCAGGATGGCCCAGTCGTCGATGGTGACGTGCCCGGCGAGGTTCACGCTGTTGGCGATCACCACGTGGTCGCCGAGGATGCAGTCGTGCGCCAGGTGTACGTATGCCATCAGCAGGCTGTGGCTGCCCACGGCGGTGCGGTTGCGGTCCACGGTGCCACGGTTGATGGTGACGCACTCGCGCACGGTGGTGTGGTCGCCCACCTCGGCGGTGGTCTTTTCGCCGGCGAACTTCAGGTCCTGCGGGATGGCGCTGATGACGGCGCCGGGGAAGATGCGGCAGTGCCTGCCGATGCGGGCACCGTCCATGATGGTGGCGTTGGGGCCGATCCAGGTGCCGTCGCCGATCTCCACGTCGGCGGCAATGGCGGTGAACGGCTCGATGACCACATCGCTTCCGATGCGTGCATCCGGGTGGATGGAGGCCAGCTTGGAAATGCTCATGCCTTGCTTGCTTCCTTTTTCGTTTCCGTCGCCTGGTCCTTCGGTGCCTTGTCCCGGGCGATCTGGGCCATCATCTCGGCCTCCACGGCGGGTTGTCCGTTCACGTAGCCGATGCCTTTCATGTGTACGATGCCGCGGCGGATGGGCGTGATCAGCTCCAGGCGGAACACCAGGGTGTCGCCGGGGATCACCTTGCGGCGGTAGCGCACGCCGTCGGTCTTCAGGAAGTAGGTGGTGTAGTTCTCCGGGTCCGGCACCTGGCTAAGGGCGAAGATGCCGCCCACCTGGGCCATGGCCTCCACCTGCAGCACGCCGGGCATCACGGGATTGTCCGGGAAGTGGCCGGTGAAGTGCGGCTCGTTCATCGTCACGTTCTTCACGCCCACGATGCTGGTGGCATCCATGCTCATCACCTTGTCCACCAGCAGGAAAGGGTAGCGGTGGGGCAGCATGCGGGTGATGTCGTTGATGTCGAACAGCGGCTCCTTGGTGAGGTCGAAGAACATGCGCGGGTCCTTTTCCTCCTCGCGGATGCGGTCCTTGAT
>JAGFIV010000131.1 GCA_024103275.1 Flavobacteriales bacterium | reverse complement strand
GCGGCCTCGGTGGAAAATGCCCTGCATTGCATCGCGGTGCTGCTGTTGCTGGGCCGGGACCCGGACGTGATCGCGCGGCGTGTGCGCCACCTGCAACCGGTGAGCATGCGCATGCAGCTGCTGCCCGGCCTGCAGAACACCACCCTGCTGAACGACGCATACAGCAACGACCTCGCCTCGCTCACCATCGCGCTGAACCAGTTGGCCCGCACGGCCGGCGGCCGCCGCAAGGTGGTGGTGCTGTCCGACATCGCGGGCAGCAGCGACGACCCCGCGCCCCGCCATGCGCGCATGGCGGCCTTGCTCAGCGCCGCGCAAGTGGACCAGTTGATCGCCGTGGGCCCCGGCCTGCGGGAACATGCCGCGCTCTTCGCCAAGGACACGCGCTTCTTCCCCGATGCCGGAAGCCTGCTGCAGGCGCTGCCGCAACCGCCGCTGAACGGTGCCGTGGTGCTGGTGAAGGGTGCGCGGGAGTTCGGCCTGGAGCGCGTGGTGGAGCGCTGGGAGGAGCGCACCCACGGCACCGTAATGGAAGTGAGTACCGAGGCGCTGCGCCACAACCTGAACCACTACCGCGAGCTGTGCGGCCCGCAGGTGCGCATCATGGCCATGGTGAAGGCCGGCGGCTACGGCAGCGGCGCGGTGCAACTGGCGCGCTTCTTCGCGCATGAGCAGGTGGCCTGGCTGGGCGTGGCTTACGCCGATGAGGGCATCGAGCTGCGGCGCCAGGGCATCCGCACACCGGTGCTGGTGATGAACCCGGAACCCGTGCCGATGGAGGTGCTGCACCGCCACCACCTGGAGGCCGAGGTGTACGACCAACACTCGCTGCAGGCCGCCTTGGACTTCGCCGCCCATGTGCCCGACGCACCGCCCGTGCACCTGAAGCTGGACACCGGCATGCACCGCCTGGGCTTCCAGGCCGACGAGCTGCCCGCCCTGATCGATGCGCTGCGCCATCAAAGCGCACTGCGCGTGGCCTCCGTCTTCAGCCACCTGGCCACCAGCGAGGACCCCGCGCAGGATGCCTTCACCCGCCAGCAGCTCGAACGCTTCCGCACCATGGCCACAGCCATCACGGAGGTGACCGGCCCCGGCCCCCTGCTGCACATCGCCAACTCGGCGGCCGTCACGCGCTTCCCCGAAGCACGGCTGGACATGGTGCGCCTGGGCATCGGCCTGCACGGCATCGGCGCCAACGCGGCGGAGACCGCGCTGCTGCTCCCGGCGGAGACCTTGCGCACCGTGGTCGCGCAGGTGAAGACGATCCCCGCGGGCGACACCATCGGCTACGGCCGGCGCGGCAAGGCGGGGAAAGCCATGCGGCTCGCCATCCTGCCCATCGGCTACGCGGACGGCTTCCCGCGCAGCCTCGGCGAAGGGCGCGGCCTGGTGTACATCCACCACCGGCCTGCACCCACCGTCGGTTCCATCTGCATGGACATGTGCATGGTGGACGTCACCGGCATCGACTGCCGGCCCGGCGACACGGCCTTCGTCTTCTCACCGGCGCATCCCGTGCAGGAACATGCACAGCGCATGGGCACCATTCCCTATGAGGCCTTGACGGCGATCAGCCCTAGGGTGAAGCGCGTGTTCGTGCAGGAGTGAGGCGATCGGTTGGAGGGCCTTGCGAAAGGCAGCCGAGACAAGGCCGCGATCCCAGGGTGAGCCTTTCCATTCTTGGGCTTGCGGGTTTGTTCCTTTGGCCGGTCTCAGTTCACCGAGTAGATCGTACCACTGATCCAAATGGCCCCGGCCGAAAGCAAGGATGGCCTCAATGTCATGGGCCAGGAGTCCCAAGGGAATGCGTCCAACCGTGTGGATCCGTGGTCCCCATTCAACACACCACACGCGCAGGAGCGTGCAGCAATCAACGATCTTGGTTCATCTGTGGAGGTCGGTGGTTCCCCTGCGCATCACCGAACTTTGCAACATGGACCGCAGGCAATTCCTGGCCGCGTTGGCCACCTTGCCGCTGACCCTGAAAGCCATGGAACCACGCAGCCTTCGGGACCTGGGCGACAGCCTGCCGCGCAGCCCGCGCATGCCGGTCCTGTTCGTGGGGCACGGCAGCCCGATGAACGCCATCGAAGAGAACATCTTCGTGCAGGGCTTCCGGCAAGTGGCACGGGAGATCCCCAAGCCGCAGGCCATCCTGGTGGTGAGCGCCCATTGGGAAACACGCGGCACGCAGGTGACCGCCATGCCCGCCCCGCGCACCATCCACGATTTCGGCGGCTTCCCCAGGGAGCTGTACGAGCAGCAATACCCCGCGCCGGGCAACCCGGGGCTGGCCGCGGAAACGCAGGCGCTGATCCACACCAACACGGTGACCCTGGACCATGGCTGGGGCCTGGACCATGGCGCCTGGACCGTGGTGAAGCACATGTATCCGCAAGCCGATGTGCCCGTGATCGAGCTGAGCCTGGACCGCACCCTGCAGCCGGAACGGCACTACGCCATGGCCCGCGAGCTTGCCACCCTGCGGGACAAGGGCGTGCTGATCATCGGCAGCGGCAACATGGTGCACAACCTGCGGATGGTGGCCTGGGACAAGATCAACGAGCCCTTCGTCTATGACTGGGCGCAGGAGGCCGACACACGGATGAAGCAGGCCATCCGCAGCGGCGACCACCGCCCGCTGATCGACTTCCACAAGCAGGGCGCCGCCTTCGACCTGGCCATCAACTCCGCCGAGCATTTCCTGCCGCTGCTCTACACCTTGGCCCTGCAGGGCAAGGGCGAGCAGGCCACGCTCTTCAACGACGCACCCTTGGCGGGATCGTTGACGATGACCTCGGTAAAGGTGGACGCCGCCTGAGATCCGGCCCAATTGGGAGCGGGGCCGTAAATTTGATGAATGGGCTTCCACCAGCCGCTCTTGTTCATGCTTGGCTGGGCCGTATGCGGCCCGCTCCACGCCCAGCAGGCCAACCCCGCTGGCGGGGGCGATGCCGCGGGCATCGGCGGCTCCATGGCCTGGACGCTCGGCCAGATCGATGATGCCTGGCTGGGATCCCCGTATGGCAGCATGGCGCAGGGCGTGCAGCATCCGGTGGAGATGCTGACCGTTTCCGTTCCGGCGCACGCCATGGACCCGGGCATGGTCTTGTGGCCCAACCCCGCTACCGACCAGGTGGCCATTGACCTGCGCGGCGGGTGGGCACCGGGCATGCGCTATGAGGTGCAGGATGCAAGCGGGCGGCGCATCGCCGAAGGGCCGGTCGCGGCCACGCTCTTTTCCATCCCCGTGCGAGAATGGCCGGCCGCCTCCTATTTCATTCTCATCCGCGGTGGCGACGCCCGTTCCACGCTGCTGCCACTGATCAAACGCTGAACCATGCGGACCCTCCTGTTCACCCTCGTTTCCCTATGCGTATTGACCGTTGCCGCCCAGGTGCCGCAGCGCATGAGCTTCCAGGCGGTGATGCGCGATGCGTCGGGCAACCTGTTGACCGACGCACCGGTGGGCCTGCGCCTGAGCATCGTGCAAGGCAGCGGGGACGGGGTTCCCGTCTATGTGGAGACGCACCAGGCCACCACCAACGCCAACGGGCTGGTGACCGCGGAGCTGGGCGGCGGCACGGCGGTGGAGGGGACCATGGAGGGTATCCAATGGGCCGACGGGCCGTTCTTCCTGCGCACGGAATCCGACCCCTTGGGGGGCACGGCGTACAGCATTGATGGGTCCCGCGAACTGCTGAGCGTGCCCTACGCATTGCATGCGGGCAACAACCAGGCAGGTCCCGCAGGTCCCCCGGGGCCTCCGGGCGCGGCCGGCGCACCGGGCTGCGACATGGTGCGGGCGGGCAACATGGTGGTGGTCTACACCGATAGCCAAGCGTACGGGTTTTACCAGTCCGGCGGCAGCTCGGGGCTCAATGCCGGAAACTGGGCAACAACCATCCTGGAAGGCACGGTGAAAGGTGCGGTCGCATCCGAAAAGACCATCGTGGTATACACGGACAACCATGCGTATGGCTTCAACCAGAGCGAAAGCAGTACGGGCCCCAACGCCGGCAACTGGAAGGTGACCACCTTGGAGGGCGAGGTGATCGATGCCGTGAGCAACGTGAACCAGGTGGTGGTGTACACCAGCACGCATGCTTATGGCTTCTATCAATCCGAGATGTCCAACAACCTGAACGTAGGGAACTGGGCGGTGACCTCCCTGGCCGGCACGCCCATCGGTGCGGCATCCTCGCGGCACCAGATCGTGGTGTACACCACCAGCAATGCCTACGGCCTGTATCAAAGCAGCAGCAGCGGCGGCCTGAACGCGGGCAATTGGGCGGTGACCAGTATTTCAGGAACCCCGCAAGGAGCGCTGCCATCGCGCTGAGGAGGTGGTCAACGGGCCGTCGGCCGCCGCTCCAGGCGCCACGCGGACCCCAGGAAGCCCAGGAGCACCACGGCGCGCAACGCATATTTCGGCAGGCCCTCCAACGGCAGTTGTTCGCAGCCCCACCACAGGAACACCCCGGCCGCCATGTAGCCCAGCACGCGCCGCACATTGTAGGGGATGGGATAGTGCTTCTGGCCCCACACATAGCTCACCACGGTCATCGCGCCATAGCAGATGAAGGTGGCCCAGGCGGCGCCGAGGTATCCGAAAAGGGGGATCCACCAGAACAGCAGCACCAGGGTGATCACCGCCCCGATCACGGAAATGGCCCCGCCCGCGCCGGTGCGGTCGCTCAGCTTGTACCACACGCTCTGGTTGTAGTAGATGCCCAGGAACACGTTGGCCATCATCAGGATGGGCACCACCACCAGGCCGGGCCAGTATTCCGGGTTGGGGATGAACCAGCGGAACAGGTCCAGGAAGAGCATCACCAGCAGGAAGGCGCCCATGCACACGGCGACGAAGATGTTCATGATGCGGGCGAAGGTCTGGCGGCTGTCCTTCTCCTTGGCATGGCTGAAGAAGAAGGGCTCTGCGGCGAAGCGGAAGGCCTGGATGAAGAGCGTGATCAGGATGGCCAGCTTGTAGGAGGCGCCGTAGATGCCGATCTGCGCGTCGGCCACGTCGGCGGGCAGCAGGTGCTTCATCAGCACGCGGTCGGCGGTCTCGTTGGTCATGCCCGCCAGGCCGGCCACCAGCAGCGGCAGGCCGAAGGCGAGCATGGGCCGCAGGAGCTTGGCATCGAAGCCCACATCCTTGCGTCGCAAGTGCGGCGCCGGCCAGTCGGGCACCAGCACCAGGAACTTCAGCACCGACCCGATGAGGTTGATCAGGAACACGTAGCCCACGCCCAGGGAGGGGGAGTAGACCGCCTCGATCAAGGCATTGGCCTGCCCGGCATCGAAGCGGGGCTTGCAGTACATGAAGATGAACAGGTTGCCGACCACGACCACCAGCACGCTGAGGATGTTCACGCCGGCGAACTTCCACGGGCGTTCCTTCAGCCGCAGGTTGGCCAAGGGCACGGCGGTGGCAGCCTCCACGCCGATGATGGCGATGAGCATCTGCACGGAGAACACGTGGTCCGGATAGCCGATGGCGGTGGCGATGCCGGGCGAAAAGAACAGGCCCAGGGTGATGAACACGCTGCTGGTGAACGCCAACAGCCAGGCCGAGGTGGCGAAGATCCGCGGGTTGCCCTGGTGCTTGGTGGCGAAGCGGAAATAGGTGGTCTCCATCCCGTAGGTGAGCACCACGTTGAGGAAGGCCGTCCAGGCATAGAGCCCGGTGATCACGCCGAAGGCGGCCGGGGCGAACACGCCGCGGCTGGTGTACAGGGGCGTGAGCAGGTAGTTGAGGAAGCGCGCCACGATGCTGCTGGCCCCGTAGATGGCCGTCTGGCCGGCGAGCTTGCGCAGGACACTCATGGGAATGCGTCCACCGGTTTCACCGATTTCGCAGATTGGTGGCGCACGTGCATGTCATCGGTGCAATCGGCGTAATCGGTGGAAGATCATCGCCCGCTGAAACTCTCCTTGTGCTTTTCCTCGGAGGCTCTGACCCCTTCTGCACCGAATTGCTTGCTTCTGCGACGCAAGCCTTTCATGAACTCGACCCGGTCAATGTCCTTAACGAACCCGGACCGCTCGCCATGCTCCAACGCTTTGATGAGACCTTCCTTTTTCATGGCCTCAATATGGTCGCCCGAGGCAATAGATGCACTCTTTCCCATGTACGTGGTTTTTGAAACGAAAGTACCGCGTGTCAATCTTCGGGCTAAGGGTACGTTCACGGGATTGCGGCCACCAGGTTCACCGATTTCGCAGATGAAGTGCCAAAGCAGCCATGGATCTCAATCAGTGCAATCGGCGTAATCGGTGGAAGATCACTGCCCACTGAAGCTCGCCTTGCGCTTTTCCATGAAGGCCGTGGTGCCTTCCTTGAAATCGGAGGTGCCGAAGCATTTGCCGAACTCCTCGATCTCGCGCCGCATGCCGTCGGCGCCGGGCTCGAAGCCGGCGTTCACGGCGCGGATGGCGGCGGCCAGTGCGGTGGGCGAATTCTTCAGGATGGCAGCGGCCAGCTCGTTGCACTTGGCGATCAGCTCGGCCTGCGGTACCACGTGGTTCACCAGGCCCCATTGCAGGGCTTCATCCGCCTTGATCATCCCGGCGGTGAAGATCATCTCCATGGCCTTGCCCTTGCCCACCAGGCGGGCCAGGCGCTGCGTGCCGCCGTAGCCGGGGATCACGCCCAAACTCGTCTCGGGCAGGCCCATGCGCGCGTTGCCGCTGGCCACGCGGATGTGGCAGCTCATGGCCAGCTCCAGCCCGCCGCCCAGGGCGAAGCCGTTCACTGCGGCGATCACCGGTTTGTTCAGCTGTTCCACATGGTCGAAGAGCTTGCGGTGCCCGTCGGCGCTGAGGGCCTTGCCCTCGGCCACGCTGAAATGCGCGAATTCCTTGATGTCCGCGCCCGCCACGAAGGCCTTGGGGCCGCTGCCGGTAAGGATGAGCACGCGCACGGCGGGGTCGGCCTCGGCCTCGGTCAGCGCTTGGTCCAGCTCGGCGATGGTGGCGCGGTTCAGCGCATTCAACTGGTCGGGGCGGTTGATGGTGAGGGTGCGGATGCCGCCATCATCGGCGACAAGCAGGTTTTGATGGGCCATGGTGGTTGCAACATTTCCCGTCCCGGGGGACCGGGGTTGGGCAAATGTACCCGGCACGGCCACGCAGGCGTGAAGTTCAACAGGGCTATCGGGTTTTAATTCATCAACGGTCAGGACTTCGGCAAAGGGGTAGGAACAGCAGGCCCGGCATGCGTTCCTTGCTCCCCGGACCGACGCTCGCCTTGGTCCGCCCCCTCGCCCTGGGCCCGCCGTTCGGCGGGCGCGAGGGGGACGGGATCGTCGCACGCTGGGCCTGCTGTTCCGGCACATTCCCAGTACTGGCGGGAGAAATATGACGCGATAGTCCTGGAAGTTCAGGGCCGGTACAGCCTTTCCACCACCTCCATCGCGGGCTTCCATCTTCCCCCGTAGTCCACCAGGCTCCAGCTGGGCCCCGGCCAGCAATCGTTGAGCTGCCATGGCAGCGTGCCCATGCAGCGCGGCCGTGCCCCCAGATGCGCCTCGATGGCAAGCTGGCAAGCCTTGGCCTGCACGGCCTGGCTGGCGGAGATGAACGCGCCCAGCGTGGCCGGTTCCGTGCCCAGCTCCTGCCTGATCGCCTTCCAGATCGGCGCATCGGTCTTGTAGCTGCGCTGGCGCCAGCGCAGCGCGCCGCTGCCCAGGTGCAGGTCGCCGGGATGGATGTACCGCGCCAACAGGGTGCTGTCCGGCCAGCTTTGGAAACCGTACTCGCTGACGAAACGGCCCACGTTGCGGGCATAGGCGCTGAGGGGTTCATCACCATGCCACACGCCCCAGTAGTGGAGGTCGCCGTTGCGCAGGCCCGGCGCATGGCCCCAGTTGCTCAGCGGGCTGGTCCAGGTATAGGGCACCCCTGACCGCCCCAGCTCCGCGGGAAGGAGTTCCTTCCACAGGGCGTGGTTGCCGTCGATCACGCGGGCGGAATCGGCGCCGTGCAGGCCGTACCTCGCCTGCCAGCCCCAGTTGTTCCACGCCACTTCCAGTTCGTTGTTGCCGCAGAACAAGGCCAGCGAGGGGTGCGCCGACAGACGTTCACCTTGTCCCCGCACCTCCTGCAGCAAGCCATCCAGGAAATCGCCCTCCGCAGGCACCAGGTTGGCGCACATCACATCCTGCCACACGAGGATGCCGGCGGTGTCGCATGCCTGGAAGAAGGCATCGGGCGGATAGATGCCGCCGGCCCACACGCGCAGCATGTTCATGTGGGCACGCCGGGCGTGGCGCACCAGGGCCACCCAGGCGGGATCACCGGCGCGGGACGGGAAGAGGTCCGGAGGCACCACGTTGGCACCCTTCATGAACGTGGGTGTGCCGTTGATCACGAAGGTGAACGGCCGGCCGATGCTGTCGGGTTCCTGGTCCAGCTGCACGGAACGGAACCCCACGGCCCGTTCCATCGCGCACAGGGTCCGCCCTTGCCGGTCCACCGCCTCCACGCGCAACCGGTGCATCCGCTGCGGGCCGCTGCCCAGGGGCCACCACGCTTGGTCGCGGTGCACCGCCAGGCTGAACGCGAGATGGTCCGCTTCCCGCGCCGCGGACCCGGCCGGGACGCCGTCGAGGAAAAGGTAGCCCGCCGTGGCGGCGTCGCCCTTCATGCCGGCCCGCACGCGTACCCGCAGGCTGTCCCCCCGCAGCTCCTGGTCCAGCAGCATGGCGGTGAGGGTGGCACCGTTCCACGCGTGCAGCTCCACGGGTTGCCAGATGCCGCAGCCCACCAGGCGCGGGGCGAAATCCCAGCCGAACTGATAGGCCGCCTTGCGGACGTACGGGCTGGTGCCCGAGGGGTCGCTGTCCGCCGGAAGCTGGATGCCGTAGGCCTTCCGCCGCTCATCACCTTCGGCCACGGCGCTCGGGAAAGTTACCCGGAGCTCATTCGCGCCCGGCCTCAGGCGTGCCTTCACCGGCCAGGTCCACGTGCGGAACATGTTGTCCGTGCGGCCCAGCAGTGAATCATTCAGGTATACGCCGGCGAAGGTGTCGAGCCCCTTGAAGACCAGGTCGACCTGCCCGTTGCGCAGGAGTGCCGCATCGGCATGGATGGTGCACCGGTATTCCCAGGCGGCGCGTTCGACCCACTGCACGCTGTCGGCGTTGAAGTCCCGATACGGGTCGGGGATCAGCCCGTTGCGCAACAGGTCGGTGTGGACCTCGCCGGGCACGGTGGCCGGATGCCAAGTATCGGTGCCCGCCTGGCGGAAGCTCCAGCCTTGGTCCAGCGCCACGACATGCTCCTGGGCCACGGCCTGGGCGGCAGCCAGGGCCAGGCATCCGGCCACCAGCCACGGGCGGGCCTTGGACGAGGGTCCGTGCGCAACGGCGCGATTGATGCGTTGGTCCACGGAGTGAAAGTAGTTCACGCCGCCCGCTGGGGGTTTGCCGCCGCCGGCCCGCGATGGCGTGCCTGCCACCGGTCCCGTACCAGTTCCCCGAAGCTGCGCCCTTCGGCCTTGGCCTGCGCCCACAGCAGGAAGTCCACTTGGTCGAGCAGCGCGGCACAGGGGCCGTTTGCGTGGGCCGCCAAGCGGGCATGCAGCAGCGGCCATGCGGCCCGCAGGCTATTGGCGTCCATGCCCTTGGCCATGGCCTGTGCATGGTCCAGCAATGCGGCCTCCATCGCCAGGGCGGGGCCGTTGCGCCGCAGGAAGCGCTGCGTGTTGCGCACCACGTAGGCCAGCTGTGCCGTGCGCCCCAGTTCCATCAGCGCCGCCAGGTTCAGCATGCGCCCCAGGGCGTGTACCTGGGCGAATCCCTCGATGCCTTTTTCGCTTAGCAGGCGGTTGCACCAGCGCAGGGCCTGCCCATGTTCCCCGGCACCGAAACAGGCGTAGGCGGCCTGCAACATCAACTCCGCGCGGCGCACGGCGCCCACCTGTTGCCCGTGCCTTTCCAGGCCCGCCTCCAGGTCGTGCGTGCAGGCCATGGCCTTGGCGAATTCGCCCTGCATGGAACGTACGGAAAGCTCCAGGCTACTGCCCATCACGAAGAGTTTCATCCCCAGGTCGGGGTTGGGGGCCTGCTTCATCATCAGGGGCAGTTGGCGGAACCGGCGGAAGCCTTCCAGGGCCTCCTGGTGGCGGCCCAGGCGCATGCGTACGTGGGCCAGGTTGCCCATTACGCCCAGCAGCAGGCCCGCGCTGTCGTACAGCCGGCCTCCCTCCCGCTCCACCACTTGGGCGCAGCGCTCCAACTGTTCCTCGCAGGTCTGCAGGTCGTTGCGGGCGAAGGCCAATGCACTGCGCACGTGGTGGTGCAGGAAACGGGCATACGCGCTCCCCGGCCGCACGCCTTGGGCCAGCAGGGGGGCGCCGCCAAGCTCCCGCAGTTGTTCCCGCCCCGCGGCCTGCCCGTTGCGCCATAGCAGGCGGAAGGCATTGCTTTTCAGCGCCCACAGGGCATCGGCCTCCATCCATTGCGCCGCTGCCCTTTCCACCTCCTTGGCCCGTCCGGCCAGCGCGGCATCGGTGATGCCCGCGTAGTTGGACCGTTCCATGATGCGCCGTTCCCATTCGGCCGCCTGCAACAGCAAGGGCTGCCGGTCGTGCGCACGCGCCAGGTCGGCAGCGGTCCGCAGCACCTTGGCCGCATCGGCATGCAGCGCCTTCGCGAAAAGGATCTCCACATGGTGCAGCATCCGGCTGACCTTGTCGTCCACGTTGCTGCCGGCATGGAAGGCGTCCAGGCTTTCCAGCACGGCCTCGTAAAGGCGCCGCTTGGTGATGGGGAACCGGCGCATGAAGGCCTGCCCGGCAAACTTTTCGCGCAGCGCATCGGGGTCGTATTCCGGCATGGCGGCCACCGCGTCGAAGAGCAGATGCAGGCTGCTGCGCCCGCCCGGCAGGTGCCGCGAGGTATACAACTTGAAGTGGCGTTTCTCCGCGCGCGTCATGGCGTGGATCAAGCGGTGCAGATGGTCTGGTGCGGCGTTCGGCATGGCCCCGGCAGGAATGTACCGGTCAAGATAAATGGCCTGATGGTGCCGGGTGCGGCATCGCCGGGGAATGGCGGAAAGCGGACGACCAACGGTGCCGGGGCATCAAAAAAGCCCGGAAATCCGGGCTTTTTCCAATGCGCGTGATCAGCGACCCGGCCGGCCCCGGCTTTCCTTGTCGCCCAGGTCGTCACCGTCGTCCGAGATGGGGGCGGACGTTCCATGGTAGGGTTTCACGATGACCGTGTCCCCCCGTGCGCCCCCGGCTTTTTCCACCTTGGCCGGCGTGCCCGCGTGCCCTGCGGGAGGCATCAGCTCTTCCTTCCCGCAGCCTGCAAGGACAACCAGCAGGACCGCTCCGGCACCCGCCATCTTCCATAAGGCCCTATGTACCAACCCTGGCATGGATAACAAAGCTAAACGATCATTCCGGTGTTGACAAATCCCGTTCCACGACTTTTCCATCGGGCCCTGGCGGCAGGTCGATGATCACTTGCGTTCCGCTTTCCCCGTCGAGGTCCCTGATCTGCTCCGGCCCCTGTATCCGGATGTCGGCCAGGTGCAGGTTGCGCAACAGGTCGGCGCGGCCCTTGGTGATCTCGATGCCCCGGGAAATGTGGTCGGCGGGCCGCCCCGCCTTGCTTTCCCGGCTGGTGTCCACGCCCACGCCGTTGTCCGTGATGCGCACCCGCACGCGCCCTTGGTCCCCCTGCTCCACGCTGACCTCCACGCTCCCGGGCCGGTCGGCGGGCAGGATGCCGTGCCAGATGCTGTTCTCCACGTAGGGCTGCAACATCATCGCAGGGATGGCCACCTTTCGGGCATCCACCTCCGGTGCAACGGTGATGCGGTAGCTGAACTTGTCCTTGAACCGCATGTGCTCCAGCACGAGGTACAGCTCCAGGCGTTCCAGCTCCTCGGCCAGGGTGGTGGTATCGCCCTGGTTGGCATCGAGGTTCTTGCGGATCAGCTTGGCGAAGCTGGTGAGGTACTTGTTCGCCGTGTCGCGGTCCTGCCGGTTGATGCTGTACTGGATGCTGTTGAGGGCGTTGAAGATGAAGTGCCGGTTCATGTTGGCGTTGAGGGCCTGCTGTTCGAGCTTCAGCATGCGCGAGCGCAGGATCAGGTTGCGGGTCTTTTCCTCCCGTTGGCGGCGCACGGCACGGAAGTGCAGCACCGCCCACAGGGCCATGGCGATGAGGGCGGCGCAGGCGGCGAAGAACCATCCGCGCAGCCAGAACGGCGGGGTGATGCGCAGTGCGATGCCGGCCACCGGGCCCCAATGCCCGGGCCTGTCCTCTGCCCGCACCTCGAAGACATAGCTGCCATGGGGCAGGTTGGAATAGCTGGCGAACCGCGCGTCGGTGGGGGGCAACCACCCGGGGTCGAAGCCCGCCATGCGGTATTGGAAGCGGACGTGTCGCCCGGTGGCGAGGGCGATGGCGGTGTAGGTGAAGGTGAGGTGGTTGCGGCCGAAGGCCAGGACCAGCGGGCCGCTCGGCCCATCACCCACGCCCAGGCTGTCGGAGCCCGGCACGGGCTCCTGGTAGCTGTTGGCCCCGGTGATGCGTGCCACCGGCGGGCCGGGCCGCACCGCCGCACCGGGCCGCGTGGGGTCGTGCATCAGCAATCCCGCATTGGTGCCGAAGAACAGGCGGCCCTGGCGGTCGATGTACCCGGCGTTCAGGTTGAACTCCATGCCGCGCAGGCCGTCCTCATCGGTGATGTGGTCCTTTTGGGTGGGGTTATGCAGGAGGCTGTCCGGGTTGAACCGGAAGAGGCCGTTGTTGGTGCCGGCCCAAAGCTGGCCGTGGGGGTCGCACAGCAGGAGGTCCACAAAGTTGGAACCGAAGTCGGTGCCGAGGTCGATGGAGGTGATGCGGCCCTGGTCCATGCAGGTGATCCCGTTGGAGGTGGCCATCCAAAGGCGTTGGTTCCGGTCGAAGGCGAGGCTGAAGACCGTGTTGTGGGCCAGCCCGTCCGCCGTGGTGAAGGCCTCGGCCCTTTCACCCTTGAGCTTCACCACGCCCCGGTCGGTGGCCAGCCATACGGCCCCGTCGGCATCCTCCTTGATGTTGCGCACCCCGCGCAGGGGGATGCCGTCCAGGTCGTTGCGGCCGTCGATGCGGCCATCGGGGTGGAGGATCTGCAGGCCGTCGCGGGTGCCGCACCACAGGTCGCCCGAAGGATGCAGGTACAAAGCCAGCACGCGCTGCCCGGCCAAGGTGCGGTCCGCCGGCAAGGGTTGCACCTTTCCGTGGCGCACATGGCTGAGCCCGTCGCTGGTGCCGAACCACAGGCTGCTATCGGCGGCCACCACCCCGCACCACACCGTGTTGTTCGCCAATCCTTCCAAGGTGGTGACCTGGGCCATGCCGTCCATCCGGCACACGCCGTTGCCGTAGGTGCCCAGCCAGATGTCGCCCTGTTTGTCGGCCAGGGCGGCCATCACCTGGTCGCTGCACAACCCGTCGATCACGGTGTAGGTGACAAAGCTGTCACCCGTGTAGCGCAGCACCCCGGCCCCGTCCGTGCCGATCCAGATGTTGCCGTCGCCATCCCTGAACAGGCACCAGATGTTGTCGTTGGGCATGCCCTGGTGCACGGTAAAGGCTCGCAGTTGTCCGTTCTTCAGCAGGTTCACCCCGAACTTGGTGGCGGCCCAAACCCGCCCGTTCCGGTCGGCGAGCACGGAGCGGACATTGTTCTGCAGCAGCCCCTTGGCTTCATCGAACACCACCGGCCGGCCGTTGGACGGCAGTCCGATGAGGCCGCCGTTGTATGTTCCCGCCCAGATGGTGCCGTCCGGTGCCAGGTCCAGTGAGCTTACCGCCGCCGGTATGGGCAGGGCAACGGCGTGCCAAGCATCGCCCGTTTTGCGCAGCAGGCCGTTGCGCAGGCCCACCAGCAGGTCGCCGTCCGGCAAGGCCAACAGCGCGCGGACATGGCTGGCCGAGTCGGCCGGTGGTACGGCCAACACCGATGCTTCGCCGCCTTGCACCTGTAGCAAGCCCGATCCGTCGGTGCCCACATAGATGATGCCGTCCGCGCCCTCGGCCAGCGCCAGCACGCGGCTTTCGCCGATGGGCGGCAGGGGCACCACCTGCATGCGGCGGCCGTTGAAGCGGACCAACGAGCTGCCGCAGCCCAGCCATACCGTGCCATCGGATGCGCCCAGCAGGGTGTTCACCTGGGGGTCTGGCAGGCCGTCGCGCAAGCCGAAGTTGGTGAAGTCCAACCCGTCGAAGCGGCTGGCGCCGCCCAAGGTGCCGAACCAGAGGTAGCCGGCCTTGTCCTGGGCCATGCAGCGCACTTGGCTTTGTGCCAGCCCGTCGCGTGGCGTCAGCTGGGTGAACCCGTATTGCTGGGCCCGGGCAGGCAGGCACGCACCCCACAGCAGCACCAGCAGCACGGGCAGGCGCAGGTGCCCGGGATGATGTGCGTGCATGCGGGAGCGGTCCACGGTCAGAAGGTGTTTAGCATCGCCATCAGCTCGGGTAGTTTGCGCCTGCTTACCGGCACCAGCGCACCGTTGTCCAGCACGGCCATGTTGCCCTCGCTGCGGCTGAAGCTGGCCAGGTGCTCCAGGTTGATGATGTATGACTTGTGCACGCGGAAGAATTTCCGCGGATCGAGGTTGTTCTCGAACACGCGGATATGCTTGCTGCTGACGGTGCGCCTGCCGTCGCGTGCATGCACCACGGTGTAGCTGTCGCTGGCCTCCAGGTACAGGATGTCCTCGTGGCGCAGCAGGACCAGGCCGTCGCGGCTTGGCACGGCCACCCGGTTGCTCAGCGGCGACACGGGGTCGGCCATCACGGACCGCAGGTTGTCGTTGCGCGCACGCATCTCCCCGGGGTCGCCCAGCGCATGCACCAGCTTGCCCACGGCACGCCGCAGCTCGGCCGGGTCGATCGGTTTTTCCAGGTAGTCCAGCGCATTTTCCTTGAAGGCGCGCAGGGCGAACTCGTCGTATGCCGTGGTGAAGACCACCGGCAGGTGGGGCTCGGGCAGGGAGCGCAGCAGGGCGAAACCGTCCTCACCGGGCATCTTGATGTCCAGGAACAGGCTTTGGGGCCCTTCCTCCGCGATCAAGCGGCGCGCCTCCCCGGCCGAGGCGGCCATGCCCACCACCTCCACCTCGGGGCATTGGTCCTCCAGCATCAGGCGGAGGTTCTCCCGGGCATCCGGTTCGTCGTCCACGATCAATGCACGTATGGCCATGACAAGGGGTTTTGGTTCCGGGGAAGGTAGTGAAAGGTACGCCTGCGGCCCGTGCGAAGGCAGCAACGGCGGTTTTGGGCCGAGGGCCGGTGCCGGGCGGACGGAATCGCACGATGCATCACCTTGCCGCTCACGAATGCCGGCGCACCGGTGCTCGTTCAGGCCACCGCTGCTGCAGGCGGATGGGCTAGTTTCGGGCAGGACACCAATTCCATCGACATGACAGCCACAAGGCCCCTTCCGATGTACGCGCCGCAGTGGATCTTCAACGACCAGGGCAACTGACCGGTGCAGCGGCCGACCGGCGCGCGAACTTTCGACGGCCCGGCCCCGTAGGAAAGCCTGCAACCAAATGGCCATCCTATGGAAAGGGAGACGCATGCCAATGAGCTGAGGATCCGGATCGACAAGATCGAGCAGTTGCTGATGTTCGACTATGAGCCGGGCAGCGAGGACGCGCTTTTCGACCTGTGTACCAGCGATGGCCACATCCTGCGGACCGGCGACATCAAGGGGCCGGTGACGCGGATACGCCTCAAGGACATCCACGACCAGGACCTGGTGCTGATGGTGCTCGACGGTGACCAGTCGGTGATCCAGCCCATCCATTTGCGCAAGGCGGTCTGATGCAGACCTGTTCCAGCCCTGCGCCGGCCTTCGCGGCCTACACCGTGGTGTGCACCGCCTTGTCCGGCAACCGCCGGTCCGGCATGGTCCACCATGTGGTATCGGATTCCACGGGACCACCCTCCCTTCGGATACGCTACCGCTTCCTCCCGGCGCTGCCTGTTGCGGGAAGGAAGCGTTGACCACGGGCGCCCGGCCCGGCTCTCCATCCTCCGTCCACGTTCCCCGGGGTCATCGCATCGTCCCTTCCGGGAAGCGCACCTTGTCCGGCTGTGCATTCAGCAGGGGCAGGGCCCGGCGCAGGATCCGGTTGCGCCGGCCCGTGGTGTCCTCCGGTTCCACCGGATAGGAGACCACCGCCTCCAGCCAGGCGTAGGTGTTCACCCGGAAATACACGGAGGCATCGTTATCGCCGTCCCGGCCGGGAAAGCGCTCCTTGAAGTCGGCCCTGGCCGCCTCCAGCAGGCATTGCTCCACGAAGGGCAGATCGCTGGTGAAGGCGATCTGCAGGGCGGTCTCGTTCCAGATGAACGGTGCCAGCTGGCCGGAATAGTTGATCACCTTTGACCGGAGGATTATGCTGTTGGGGAAGTGCACGGTGCGCCCGCTGCTGCGGTCGTTGACCAGGTACGGGCCGCTTACTTCCTGAATGGTGGTGTCCAGGTAGCGTATCGCCACCACGTCGCCGCGCGTCCCCTCGATCTCAATCCGGTCGCCCACGTGGAAGGGCCTTCGGAACACGATATACAGCCACGCGATGAACGAGGTGATGGGTGCCTGCAACGCGAAGCCGAGGATCAAGGAGATCAGGCCCAGGCCGGCCACCACGCCGTAGAGGTTCTGGAACAGGAAGGAGGCCGCAACGATCAACACGAACAACAGCGTCAGCAGCCGGTTGATCCGCAACAGGTTGTACCGCACCCCCTCCTCGCCCGCCCTGTTGTCGATCACCCGTTCCAGCACCTTGCCCACCAGCAGGATGATCATGACCAGAGCCAAGCTCATGCTCAACCGCAAGGCCAGCGGCAAATAGGCGGACCACCGCTCGAACAGCGGCAGTTGGATCAGGTAATGGATGGCCAGGAACACCGCGGCCATGACCACATAGCCCCGGATGCCATATTTCTTGCTGGGTTGCTCCATGCGCCGAACATCGCTTGTCAGGGCGGTCAAGATACGCCGGACGCCCAGCGGGGCATGGTCATTCCTTCACCCATTTCACCACCGCCCGACCGCCTCCGGGGGCCGTGAGCACCAAGTGGTACAGGCCCGGCGACAAGCTACCCAGCTCAGCCTGGAAGGGCGCCCGCAGTTCCTCCGGCCCCGACACACGCCGCCCCAGCGCATCGCGGACCTCCAGCGTGGCCACCGCCTCGCCCGGCCACGACAGATGCACAGGCCCCGTGCCCGGGTTGGGCCAAGCCTGCACGCCCTCCATAACCGCCGGCCGATCGGCCAACCCCGTGGTGCCCGGCATCTTCAGCCGGGAGATATAGGCCTGCTCCGGATGGAAACCCTCCGAGTCGATCAGCCCCCGGTAGAAGCCGTAGATATAGCAATCCCCGTTGGGCAGGCATTTCAGCGAGGCATAGGCCCTGGGGGTGATGGCATCCACCGGGGGCGGCGCCACCAGCCCGCCCTCGGCCCAGCAGTCCAGCAGTTGGCCCGAGGTGTCGATGCACGCGATCCCGTTGCGCGCCTGGCCGTCGATCTGCGTGAAGGTGCCCCCCACGAACAGCCGCGACGCATCCAGCGGTGCCACGCAATCGACGAAAGCCAGCATGGCACTGTGTGGCAGGTCGCCCCAGCGGTAATCGCCGAAATTGTGGAAGGTGGTGTCCAGCGAGCCGTCCCCATGCACGCGCACCACATGCAGCGTATCCGGGTAGCCGTCCAGCCGGATCCGGCCGCCCAGCACGTACTTGCCGTCGGTCTGCTCGACCACGGTACCGATCCAACTGCTCGAAGAAGGGAAGCGGAAGGTGGTGTCCAGCGAGCCGTCATCGCCGATGCGCGCCAGCGCGCCCACCGGGTGCCCGTCGTAGTGCGTCCAGGCATCGCCGTTGTACAGGTACCCCCCCCCTGCAACGGGAACAGCTCGTAGCCCGCCCGTGGGGGGGCGCCCCAGATCGGGCGAAGGGCGAACGTGGTATCCCGACCGCCCCACTCGTCCACCTTCACCAGCGGATGGACCACCGTGTCGTTCTTCAGCCGGAAATAGCCTGAGATCAGCACGGAGCGGTCTCCGAACACCTGGAAGGCGCCGATGCCCGAATGCTCGGCCACCGCAAAGGGCGTGTGGTCGAAAACGTAAGAGAAATCCGGGCTTCCGTCGTAGTTGTAGCGCCGGTTGTGCGGCAGGAAATACTGGTTGGTGGAAGGGATCTCGATCAGCCGGGAGCCCATGTTGCCGATGAACTGGTGGGCGCTGCCGTCGTCGTTCAGCACCACGGACCTCTTGGTGCCCAAGGGGTGGATCTGGGAAACGGGCATCAGGTCATTGCCCACCACCAGGATCCGCCCGTCCAGGCGTTGCACCACATCACTCACCACGGGGATCCAATACCCATTGCCCAGGTTATCCCCCATCTGCAGTACGCTGGGCGTATAGTAGAAGCGGAACGTGGTGTCCACCGTGATCGGGGGCTGGCCGTGGCCAAGCAAGGCCAAGGCTGGAAACAACACGATGAAAACGCGGCGCGGCATGATCAAGGGCATACAAAATACACATTCCCACGCTGATGGACCATCCTACGGAGGCCATTCAGGATACCTCGAAGAACCCGCTCACACATCCCGAATACTTTTGGCACCATGCCCCGATACCCCCTTCTTTCCCTGTTCCGATCCGGTGGCCTGGTCACGGCCTTGTTCCTATCCATCATAGGCGCCCATGGGCAGGCACCTGTACCGCACCAATTGTTCGACCATGTCGTGGTGGTCAATGAGGCTGCTCTCCACTCGGACATACTCGCCAATGCGGAACTGCGCATGCGCTTGGTGCAGCTGGTGCCCAATGCGGCCGGCGATGCCATCGACTTGTCCGTTCCCTTGGACCTTGAGCTCTTTCCCGATGTCCGCTACACCGTGCAGCTGCGGCCCGATCAGCGCTCGGCCCTGGCCGGTCTGGAGGTATGGAAAGGCCGTGTGGGCGATGCCCGTTTTGATCACCTGCCCCGTTACGTGAACACCGTTTTCGTGCTGAACCGCGGGACGGGGAGGCTGGTGGCCAACATCGAGACGGAGAAGGGCTTCTTCCAGGTGCTGCCGGTGGCCGGAACGGGGCTTTATCGCGTAAGGCACTGCAAGCCGTTTGATGGCACGCAGTGCCGGGTGGCCATGCCGCAGGGCCGAAGCCGCGGTGGTGGCGGAACGGGGGTGCCGTCGCTTTGTGACGGTGCCTGCCGGGAGGTCGATCCGCAAGGGCGCTATGTCGTGGACGTGTTCGCCGGCTACTCTCCCGATGCCGCCTTGCTGGCCGGTGATGTGGAGGCCCATGCACAGGCCAACATCGAAACGGTGAACACGGGCCTGGCCAACTCGCAGGTGGACACGCTCTTCTTGCGCCTGGTGGGCACCGGCGTGGGCGGGGAAAATCCGGGCATCGTCACCAGTGTACTGGATGATGGCTGGGATTGGTTCGCGCCACAGATCGAGGCCCTGGCGCCCGACCTGATCGCCTTGTTCCAAACACCCACCAACGACCCCGGCTCGGCGGGCGGCTGGGGCAGCATGCCCGGACGGGCCACGGTGAACGGCGTGGAATGGCCTACGGTGTTCCGCCACGAGGCAGGCCACAACTCGGGCGGCAACCATTGCTTCCCGGACAATGAGAACTACAGGAACGGATGGGACAACACGCACTGGCGCACCCACATGTGCGGCAACGACGTGAACTTCTATTCCACCCCCCTGCTGCAGGATGACCTGGGCAACGCCATCGGGCACCCGGACCAGGCGGACATGGCACGCAACTGGAACGAAATGGCCTTCACCATGGCCACTTACGGCATGCACCGCGTACCCTTCTTCGCTGGCGATACCTGCATCGGCCTTCCCTGCCTCCCCGAGCACTGGGGCGGCCCCATTGAATACATTTCCCACGTCCGGTTCAACGAGCTGGACAACTGGCAGACGGACCCGGCATGGAACTGCCCCATGGCGATCGGCTACAGCGACTACACGGACCTGTCAACCGAAGTGGCCGCCGGTTCGACGCACCAGTTGTTGGTGGAATCCACCACCAGCTGGGACGAGAGCACCCTGCGTGCGTGGATCGACTGGGATGGCAATGGGGCCTTTGCGCCGGACGAGGTCGTGCTGGACCAAAGCGGGCATGGGCCTTGGGCCACCCAGGTCACCGTGCCTGCGGATGCCGCCAGCGGTCCGGTGCGCCTGCGTATCCGGCTGCAATATGGCCTGGATCAACCCGCTGACCCCTGCTCCGGCTCCGGGTACTCCTCCGGGGAATCCGAGGACTATACGGTGGTGGTCACCGGCGTACAAACAGCAGTGGACGGCCAGGTCTACGCCCCCGAAGGCAATCTTGCCGCGTATCCCAATCCCACGTTTGGGCAGGCCACCTTGGAGGTCCCGCCCAATGTCCAAGGCTCCTGCATGCTTTACATCCGCGATCTGGCGGGACGATGTGTCCGGTCCGTGCGGTCCACCCCACGGTCGGGCCGGATCCATGTGGACATGGCCCAACTGCCGGCTGGATCGTACACCTGCGAGCTGCACCATGCAGGCGGCCTGTTGGTGGCCCGCCTGCTGAAGCGTTAGGCGGC
>JAGFIV010000123.1 GCA_024103275.1 Flavobacteriales bacterium | reverse complement strand
ACCAGCACGGCGAAGCCGCGCTTGTTGGCCACGGTGCGCAGTTGGTGCCTGGCCTTGCCGGCCTCCACGGCGAGGGCGTCGTCGGCATGGTCCCAGCCGAGCTCGATGAAAAGCTCGCCGATGGCGGCTTGGGTGAGCAGCTCCTTGAAGCGGGCGCGTGTGATGGTGGTGCTCATGGGTCGATTGGCGGGCCAAGCCCGGAACGACATGCGGGTTGATGAGGGGTGCCATCCCGGCCTCCGAGCCGGGGTCGCGGTGGTCGGCTTGTGGGTGGCATCATGGCTTCTTGGGCGTATTGAGCTTCTTGAGTGAAGTCGCACCGAGGAGCGAGCGCATTTGCAGAATGGCCGTGCCGTTCAACTGGGTCAGTCGCTCGGACTGGTTCAGTCCCTGGTGGATCAGCACGGCGTTGATGCTCTCCAGGTTCGAGAGCACCACGAGCTGCTCGAGGGTGGCGTGATCACGCACATTGCCCTCTTTTCCGGGGTTGCGGCGCCGCCATTCCGCGGCGGTGCATCCGAACAGGGCCATGTTCAGCAGGTCGGCTTCGCTGGCGTAGATGGCGTTCATCTGCGCCTTGGTCAAGACCGGCGGGACCAGATGCTCCTTGATCGCATCGGTGTGGATGCGGTAGTTGACCTTGGCCAGGGTGCGTTGCACGTTCCACTCCAGCGACCTGGTGTCGGCCTCCTGCTCTTTGAGCCGCTGGAATTCGGTTATGAGGTAGAGCTTGAACTCCGGGCTGAGCCAGGAGCCGAACTCGAAGGCGATGTCCTTATGGGCGTAGGTGCCGCCATACCGACCAGTTCGTGCCTCAATGCCGATCGCTCCCGTGGAGTGTGACCAGCGCTTTACGGAAAGGAAGAAGCTGTTGCGCCCGGCCTCGTTCTTAATTCCCTCGAATTCGAGGGGTTTGAAATCGGGATTGTTCACATGTTCCCATGCGCCGAGGAACAGGATGGTGTCTTTCGCGCGCAACCAGTTCTCGATGAGAGCACTTCCACCCTCGAAGCCCTTTACCATGTCCGTGAGGGAAATGTAGTCCTGCTTGTGCAAAGTGGTCACGGCCACCTCGGTGCCTTTTACATTGATGGAACGCTTCTTCATGGTTCAGGTGCCGGGCTTCCTCAATCCCATGGAACAAATGATCCTGGGTTGGCGCATTCCGTTGAGATCGTCCAGATCGTCGGGCTTGTGCACCAGGCGATTGTCCTCGTGCAGGCTGATGACCAGTTCGGCGAGGCTTTCGATGGAGACTCGCTCGCGCAGACGGCGGTTAAGCAGGTCCTTGGCGCGCTCGCGCAGGGGCCACCGGTATACTTCGTCCAAGGCCTCCTTCAGGACCTGTTGGGCGAAAAGCGTATCACGGTTGTCCTCGAAATGGCGGCTCAATTGCGTCCACACCTGGTAGCGTGCGCCGCGTTTGTTGCCAAGCTGGCCGCCCAGCTTGTCCTCATTGGCCTGTACGTACCGCACCCCGCTGCCCACGACCCGGTGGTGGTCCTCGAGTCGCTCCACGGGGGCGGTGCCGGGTTCGCATCCGATCGCCTTGAGGATGCGGAACTGGCTTTGCGTTACGAGCTCCCCCTTGGAGTCGACCCAGATCAGCATATCATTCTCGTTGCTGGTGCGCACGAACACGGCTGCACCTTCCGGGCTCTCCCGTTCGGCATCGGAGAGCCGTTTGGTGCTGTATACCACATCGGGCAGCTGCTGGATCGTCTTTTCCAGTGCGGGGTCACGGGAAAGCGCATCCTTCCAGATCTGGTAGGCCATGCTCCCCATGTCCACGTCGCTGTCGTCCTCCTGGTCGAGCAGGCCCTTTTTCTCCGCATAGAGGGCATTCAGGTTCACCGGATCACCCTCGAAGAACTGCTCATCGCTGCCCACCACTTCGGCATTGTCGGCGATGCGACGCCTGATGCGACCGCGCAGGCCGAGGATCGTTTCGATGCCATCCTCCGGCAGGCAGCTGTAACAGAGCACCTGCTCGGATTTTTGGCCAATGCGGTCCACACGGCCCGCGCGCTGGATCAGGCGGATGAGCGCCCATGGCAGGTCGTAATTGATGATGATGTGGCAATCCTGGAGGTTCTGGCCCTCACTGAGCACATCGGTGCTGATGAGCACGCGCAGTTCACGGTCGGTGCCTGCCAATTGGGGCCTGTGGTTGCTCACAGGGCTGAATCGCTCAACGATGGCGGAAGGCGCTTCATTCTCCCCCGTGACCACCGCCACGCCCTTCACACCCTGCTTCACCAATTCCTCGAAGAGGTACTTGGCCGTGTCTGCGTACTGGGTGAAGAGCAGGACCTTCTCCTTGCCATGCTCCACGGAGCAGAACCGGACAAGCTTCTGCAACTGTTTGTCCTGCATCGGGTCCCAGTCCTTGCCCTGCTGCAGCAGATGGTCCAGCAACCGTGCATCCTCCTCCAGGTGCTTGCGCAGGGTTTTCTTGAACAACACGGCAGGAAGCCATTTATACCGCTTCTTGTGCTTGGGCAGGAGCAGGGCCGCATAGAGCTGCGCCGCCTCTTCCTTGTAGCTGGCAGTACGAACCTTTTGATCGGCGTTATAGATCTCTTCGGGCTCCTGGTCGTCCACGGCATTTTCAAACAGATCCTGGTCATGCTGACCGATCGGCACCTCCAGGTCATGGTCCAAGGCATGCATCACCAAGTGGTTGCGCAGGATGTGGCGTTGCAGTGACTTGAGGAAAGCCGGACCGCTGCTTTCCAATCGCTTGAACAAACCGGTGCGGGCAAACCCCATCATCCGTTTGCCTGCACGGCTGAGGTCGTCGATGATGCGAAGCTGTGCCTCGGTGGCGGGTTGGGCATCGTCGATGTACAGGCGCAGGCCGTACCGTGCCAGGTGCAATTGTGCGATCACACCGGTGACGTACGGGCTGTAGAGCTTGGCGTACTGGTCCTGGGGATCATTGGGGTCGAAGCCGTAGAGGAAGGCCCTTGGGATGCGCTCCGGGAAGTAGGAGCGACTGCCGTCCTGGAATTGGAGGTACTTCCGCCCGTTGCCCGGATCGGCGTGCGCGAAATGCTCCATGATGAAGGAACGCGTACGGCGGACCGTGAAGAGCTTCATCAGGTCCCGCCAATCGTCCGGGTAGGGGCTTTTTTCGAATGCTGCGAGTGTTTGGGGAACCACCTGGAAGCGCGCATTGAACTCGTGCGCTCCCCCGATCTCCGCGATCAGTCGTTCAGGACTCAGGCCCAGGTCGGCCTCCTTGTCCAAAAAGAGCCCAAGTTGGGCGCCGATGTCAAGGAAATCCTTGTTGAACGGGGTTGCCGTAAGCAGCACGACCTTGCTGCCGTTGAAGCGGATGTATTCGTGCAGTGCCCGGTAACGCTTTCCTTCCGGATTGCGAAGGTTGTGGCTTTCATCCACCACGATCAGCTTATAGCGCTTCAGGTTATCCAGCACCTTGGTGTCCAAGGCACCGATGGAAAGGATCTCGGCCTTGAGGTCGAACTCCTGCTTGTAATCATTCCACATGCCCTCCAGTTTTGGCGGACATACGATCAAGGTCTTGAGAAAATCATTCTCTTCAACCAGCTTGATCAGGGCGGCCGCGGTGTAGGTCTTGCCCAGGCCAACCACGTCACCGATGAGCACACCGCCACGCTTGTTCAACACGTTGGCCGCCATGCGCACCGCCTCTTGCTGGAAGTCGAGGAGCTTTCCTTGGAACACCAAGGGAATGTCGTAGGCTTCAAGCCCGATCCGGGCTTCTTTGCTCAGGTGGTACACCACCTTCATGTACACATGGTAGGGCAGGTGCTGCACTTCACCGGCCCAGCTCTGGTCGATGATCTCGATCAGCTCTTTGGTGATGTCCATGGCCCAGCGGTCGGACCATCGTTCCTCGAACCAGGTAGCGAGTTTATTGGCGGCATCCTTGTCCAGCACATCCACATTCAGTTCGCCATTGCGTTGCAAGCCCGCGAACGTGAGGTTGCTGCTGCCCACGTAGCCCATAATGGGGTTGATCTTATCATCCCGGAAGGCGAGGTAGAGCTTGGCGTGCAAGGGATACTTCAGGAAGAGCTTCACCACCACCTTGCCTTCGCGCATCTGGTCGGCGAAGAGACGGAGGCCCCGCTCATCCTGGTCCGTCGGTTGCCCGCGCGTAAGCTGGTTACGCAGTTCAAGGACCAGTTTTTCCTTCAACCGGATCACCTTCCCCTGGTCCACTGGATTGCTGCTGCCAGCTGCGTAGGCGATCATCACCTCTTCCTCCGGCGTGCGTTGCATGCCTACAAGCAGGCGGACCTGCTTGCCTTCGCCCCCTTCAAGATCACCGACCTCCCCGGCGATGTCCTTCCAGCCGCGCAGGTTCAGATAGCCGGTACAGAAGTCGCCACGGAAGCTCAGGCGTAGGCTCTCCCGCAGTCCTTCGAGGAGCTTCTGATCGATATTGTCGTAGATGGTGGGCATGTCACACTCCGGACGGATCAAGCGTCATCGCTGGATCCGTGGGTACAAGAAACATCATCTCTGCGGAATTTCGGTTGGCGGTCGTCAGGCATTGAGGGAAAATTTACGAGTATGACGATTTTTTAATTGACCCGCAAACCCGCCCCTTGCAGGACTGTCCCATGTCCTATGCAAATCCGGAACCGCGCGGTCCACGTAGAGAACATAGGACAATCCTGCAGCCCTCAGCACTTAACCTTGCCGTCTGCTCACCGCACCCCCTCGATCCTGGCATCGTGTTCTGCCGGGCCGATGTCATGCTGATGCACATAGTCCGGGGTGTTCCACTGGCTGAACCAGCGGGGGAGGTTGGCATCGACGAGGAACGAGGCATCTCAGGCCGCGATGTCCTTCACGGAAAAGCTGTTGCCCTTGAGCGATAGTGCGAACTGGCGGCAAGCCTCCAGGTCCGCCGCTTCCAGCATGGGGTACTGTTTCAGCACCTCGTCCTCCGGTGTGCCTGCCATCAGGAACTCCAGCACGGTCTGCGCCGTGGTCCGCATGCCCGTATCACGGGCTTGCCGTTGCAAATCCGGTCATCCACGGTGATCCGCTTGAGCAGTTCAGGATTTGAGTTCATGCTTTCAAAGTTAGGGAAGGCGCGAGTCAGTTCTGCTCCAACTTCCTCACCATCGTCAAGATCGTCGCGATGGCCACGGTCTCGCCGGTCTCGTCGTACACGTCCACCAGGAACTTCACGATGCCCTTGGCCACGTCGTCCTCGGACTTTTTCTCCTGGTCGATCTTCTCCTTTACGGTGAACTTCACGCCGATGGTCATGCCGGGGTAGACAGGCTTGGTGAAGCGGGCCTCGTCGATGCCGTAGTTGAGCAGCACGGGGCCTTTCTTCGGGTCCACGAACAGGCCGTGGGAAACGTACCCAACGCGCTCATGCGGTCGTGTGCTTCTTGCTCTTCACAGCCCGGCTCCGCACCGGATCCGGGCGCTTGCGGACAGCCGATGTACGCTTGGCCGGGCGTTTCGCAGCGGCCTTGGCCTTCTCGGCTTGTAGATAGGCTGAGATGGCACGCGCGTCCTCCTCGGTCCAAGGCTCTCCGGTACCGATGAAGCCGATGTCATCCAGCGATACGTTCTTTTTCCCGGCCAATGCGTTCACCCTTGCGCGAAGGTTGGCCGGGAACGGCTGTTCTACCGTCGCCTTCGTAGGTGCCGGTTTGGTGCGCTTTACCATCAGTTCGGCCTTATGGGCCTGTATGTGGGCGGAGATCATCTTCGATTCCTTTGCCGACAGCGAACGACCATCGCCAATGTGCCCGATGTCATCCAAGTCGGGGTGTTTGGTCCTCATTGCGGGAAGTATTGGTCCACAAGATAACGCGCAGGCCCGGGGAAAATCACCATGAGGTGGCCTCCCACATGCACCGCGTTCAGTTCCTTCTCGTAGTGGTCGATCAATCTGGTCTTGGCCCTGAACACAACATTCCCATCGAAGCCATGCTCGAAGGACACCTTGCAGACATACGCCACCAAGTTGCCCAGTACACCGGCAAATCGCTTGTTTCTGCCTTGGTTGAACGGGGCGCTTTCCACAAGGGTCATCACCACATGGTCCGGCTCCAACTCCAAGCTCACCAGCCCTTGGATCATATCAGGCTGGGCTGCAGTTACGATCTTGAAGGTGATGCGCCCGGAGGTCTTGAACTCCAGCCTCCAATCGAAGCTCCAACCCTTCTTCTTGGTCACCTCCTTCAGGTCCATTGGGTGCAAGGGCAGTATCAGTGTGGGAAAGTTCTCGCCCGTGGCCACTTCTTCGATCGACCGCGTGAGCTTGTCGATCTCGAAGGAGAGACGTGGCGACCGCTTTGGCTGTGCCATCACTTCTGCTCCAGCTTCCTCACCATCGTCAATATCGTCGCGATGGCCACGGTCTCGCCGGTCTCGTCGTACACGTCCACCAGGAACTTCACGATGCCCTTGGCCACGTCGTCCTCGCTCTTCTTCTCCTGGTCGATCTTCTCCTTCACGGTGAACTTCACGCCGATGGTCATGCCGGGGTAGACAGGCTTGGTGAAGCGGGCCTCGTCGATGCCGTAGTTGAGCAGCACGGGGCCTTTCTTCGGGTCCACGAAGAGGCCGGCGGCCTTGCTGAGCACGAAGTAGCCGTGGGCCACGCGGCCGGTGAAGATGGTGCCCTCCAGGCTGGTGGCGTCCATGTGGGCGTAGAAGTTGTCGCCGCTCACGTTGGCGAAGTTGTGGATGTCGGCCTCGGTGACGGTGTGCTTGGCGGTGATCACGGTGTCGCCCACCTGCAGTTCCTCGAAGTGCATGCGGAAGGGGTGGCGCTCCGTTTCGCGGAAGGCCGCGCCCTGCTGGTATTGTTGCGCCAGCGCTGTGATCACGGTGGGGTGGCCTTGGATGGCGGTGCGTTGCAGGTAGTGCAGCACGCCGCGCTTGCCGCCCATCTCCTCGCCGCCGCCCGCGCGGCCGGGGCCGCCGTGTACCAGCGTGGCCAAGGGCGAGCCGTGGCCGGTGTTCTCCTTGGCCATGTCGCGGTCCAGCACCAGCATGCGGCCGTGGTGGCTGGCCGCGCCCCACACGAACTGCTGCGCGTGCTTCGGGTCGTGGGTGGCGATGGTGGCCACCAGGCTGCCCTTGCCCAGCTTGCTCAGGGCGATGGCCTCGTCGAGGTCGGTGTAGGGCATCAGCGTGCTCACCGGGCCGAAGGCCTCCACCTCGTGGCTTTGGCGGTTGGTCCAGGGTGCGTCGTTGCGCAGCAGCACGGGGCTCATGAAGGCGCCCTTCTTGGCATCCGCGCCGGTGACCTCCACGCTGTCGGGGTTGCCGTACACCAGCGTGCTGCCTTCCAGCAGCTTCTTCAGGTTGGCGCGCACCTCCTCGCGCTGGGCGGGCCCCACGAGCGAGCCCATGCGGACGCCCTCGGCGCGCGGGTCGCCGATCACCGTGCCGGCCAGGCGCTTGGCGATGGCCTGCTGGGCGTCGTCCACCAGGTTCTCCGGCACCATGATGCGGCGCACGCCGGTGCAGCGCTGGCCGCACTTCAGCGTCATCTCGCGGCCCACCTCCTTCACGAACAGGTCGAACTCGGGCGTGCCGGGCACCGCGTCGGGTGCGAGCACGATGCTGTTCAGGCTGTCGGCCTCCATGTTGAAGGGCACGCTCTCGGCCACGATGCGCGGGTGGACCTTCAGCATGCGGCCGGTGCTGGCACTGCCGGTGAAGGTGACCACGTCCTGGCTTTCCACATGGTCCAGCAGGTCGCCCGCGCCGCCCACGATCAGCTGCAGCGCACCCTCGGGGAGGATCTTGCTTTCGATGATGGCCTTCACCATGGCCTCGGTGAGGTAGCTGGTCACGGTGGCGGGCTTCACCACGGCGGGCATGCCGGCCATCCAGTTCACGGCGCACTTCTCCAGCATGCCCCAGATGGGGAAGTTGAAGGCGTTGATGTGCACGGCCACGCCCTCCTTGGGCACCATGATGTGGTGGCCGATGAAGGTGCCGCCCTTGCTGGTCTTCACCGCGTCGCCGTCCACGTAGAAGGGCATGTTGCCCAGGGCTCGGCGCAGGCTGGCGTTGGCGAACACGTTGCCGATGCCGCCCTCGATGTCCACCCAGCTGTCGGCCTTGGTGGCGCCGGTGCGGTAGCTCACCTGGTAGAACTCGTCCTTGCGGTCCATCAGGTAGAGGGCGAGGGCCTTGAGCATGCGGCCGCGCTCAGGAAAGGTCATGCGCCGCAGGGGTGGCCCGCCGGTCTCGCGGGCGTAGCGCAGCATGGCGCCGAAATCGAGGCCGTTGCTGGAAGTGGTGGCGATGGTCTCGCCGGTGACGGCGTCGGTGAGCTCAGTCTGTTTGCCGGTGCCGGCCACCCATTGGCCGCAGGCGTAGTTCTGGAGTTGCATCGGGGCGAAGTTCGGCATGAGAGGGCTATCCGCCGTTGCCGCAGATTTCGCGGATGAATGCGAATGCAGGTTCTTTGGGCGTGTCGGCTCGAAGACTCGCCGTCGCGCTATCCGCAGTAGTCCTCCCGCTCGCAGGGCCTCGCGGTCCGGGCTACTTGCTCCTATCGCTCACGCGGGCATCCGTTCCATCGTACCTTCACAACATGGACCTCAAGACCCTCAAGCTCGAACTGTTGGAACGTATCGCCAACCTTGATGATGCAACCCGTCTGTGGGCCCTGAAGCACCTGCTGGACCAACCCATCGGTTACGCCACACCCGGCGAGCACCTCAGCGTGGTGCGCGAGGGCCTTTCCGACTACCTGAAGATCGAGGACCGCAATTACACGGCCGATGAGGTGCGGAAGTTGCTGAATGAGGTGTTGGGCCGAATAGGGGAACTCGCGAATGTCCCGGAAGCCTGGTTGAGCCCGAAGGAATGGGAAGAACTGGATGAAGACCACGCGGCCTATTTGCGCGGGGAAGGAAGGAACTATTCCTGGGATGAGGTGAAGGAGCAGCTGCGCAAGGACCGGGAAGAATGATACGGGTGGTTTTCCGCGAAGGAGCGCGTAACGACTTGCGGAGGATCATGGTGTGGCATCGTGATCGGAAGGATGGTTCCGAAGCGCGGGTTGAAGCCGCCATGGATGCCGAAGTGAACCGTCTTCGCCGACATCCAAGAGCCTATCAAATGCGCCGGCCGCCATATCGTTTTGCATTGTTGGATCGGTTCAAGTACGTCATTATTTATTCGGTTGTTGATCGGACAGTGGTGTTGCACCGCATCCGCCATATGCACCAACGCCCGTTGAAGCGCTATTCAAAAGACTGACCAGACGCTGCAATGGACGTGGATGGGCGCGATCCGCGTCCATCCACGTCCACGGGAACCATTGGCCCCGCGTGCCAACCGGACCAGTTCGGCCAGGTCCTCGGGAGGGAAGGGGCGGAGCTTGAATTCCATGGGGTGGCTTTGTGGGGAACGAAACAAGCGGAAGGTGTGCATTGATCGGCTAATTTCCACCCATGTGGGCAATGGGGATGAAACGGCCTATACTGGTTTGATGCCTTATGGCGCAACTTTCCCTGGCCGCACGGGATGTCAATCTGGTGCCCGGCCTGCGCCAGGAGCTCGCGGCGGCGACCGATGATACCGCCCGGGCAGAGACCTTGGCGCGCTAGAAGGCTGGTTTGCACTGCTTCCACATGTGCGTCGGCACCCATACCGGGCCGGTGGCGGAGGGCATCGTTGGCATCACCAAGTTCCAGTGCGATCTCTGGGGCGGTACGGTGAACGCCGCTGCCCGCATGGAATTCCGTGCCGATCCATAGCATGCCTTGTGGATCGATGGACAACGCTGCCACATCACCGGGGGAGACCTTGGAAAGGAATGGTGGCCATAAAGCCGGGGGTTTTGGAAAACTGGCCCGATGCGGCCCCCGTGAGGAACAGGGCCCACGTCAAGTGCAGCAATCGGCCGGCGCGCATGTCCCAAATTTGATGGGAAAGATCGGATTGCGGCATGTCCGATCAGCCTCGATCGGCCTTTGGATGGAAATCCATCAGGGATTGACATCCCTGTGCTCCGCATATCGACTTCAACTTGCAATTGCACCGGAACGTCCACGCGGGTTCCTTGCACGCCACTTGAAAACCGTCCGCAGGCGGCAGCATGGCCACTCCGGGGAGGGCCACAGGCCAGGGCCAAGAGAGGCCGCCCCCATCGCTCCGCGGGGTTGTTCAAGGGCTATGCCACCTCCCGCTATTCCTTCACAAACCGTTGGCGCAGGGTCCCGCCATCATGGAGCAGGCCCACGGTCACGTAGGTACCAGGCTTCAACCCGGAAACCCGGATCTGGCCCTGCATGCCTTGCATCGGCTGGTACAGCAAGGACCGGCCATCGGCCGCGAACACCCGGACCCCGGTGAGCGGCATCGGGCTGGAGACCTGGAGCACATCACGGACCGGCACAGGGGCCAGCCACAGGCTTGCGGGCACGGCTGCATCACGGAGCCCCGTGCTGAGGTCAACGACCAATACGCTGGGGTCGGTGACCACCGGCGGGTTGAGGTCGAAGAAGATGTTGGCCGTATTGGTGATCCCGGTGCCCAGGTCAAGCGGCAGGCGCGGCCGGACCCGGAAAGAGACGAAGCCGTGGCTTCCCGGCTCATTCACGTTGCTGTCCGGCAATTGGATGCCGTCGAACGCCCATCGCAGCACGTTGCCGTCCTCGATGGATACCGTGTTGGGGTGCGAGGCGGCCAGGATCTCCAACGACCCCAGGTCGAGCTGGGCCGGGACCGTGTCCGTGATCACGATGTTGAAGGCCGTGTCGGTGCCGGTGTTCTGGAAACGGATGGTGTAGTCGATCCACCCGTCGAGGTCCAGGAAGTACTGAGTGCCGCTGGTCCGCGATGAGGTGGTGGCAACCTTGTCGTTCGGGTCGAACGAACCCGTGATGGCCACGGGCACTTGCACGGAATTGTTGCCCAGGTCGGCATCGGTATTGGCAGTGATCAGTGTGGCGGTATTGATCAGTGTGGTGCCCAGCAGCCCGATGTCCGGCGCCACCTCCAGGTACACGTTGATATGGCGTGCTTCAAAGGCATCCAGTGGGGCCGTTTCCCAGGTGATGGTATTTCCGGCGACGTTGCCGGGCGGATCTGCACCCACGAAGCTGAATGCGGGGTCGAAGGTGAACGTGGCGGTCAGGTCGCCGGTGGAGGCCGGTGTCAGGTTCTTGGCCAGCAAGGAGGTGCGGAACTGGAACCCCGGGCGCGCCGGGGCGTGGGTGCCGGAGATGCGGGCATCCATGGGCAGCAGGCTGGTGTCGGCCATGTCCACCCCGGTAAGGTTGCCACCGATGGTGATGGGGATGGGCGTGCCGAAGCAATGCTCGGCAAGGGCGGGATCGATCTGCTGGATGGTGAAGTTGCCGAGCGGGAGGTTGATCGTATATGCTCCGCTGGAATTGCTCAGTGCATAGTACGGGCCGGGGAGCACCTCCAGCAACGCGCCGGGCACACGTACCTCCCCGGCCTGGAAGGTGCAATCCCCGTCATAATCCATGTACACCATGCCGCTTACGCTGCCACAACTGGTGCCCAGGTCGGGCACCTGCACCGGGATGGAATCATAACAGCCGAAGCCGGACTGGGAGAAATTGATCCCGCCGCTGAGGATGATCCAGTGTTCGCCTGCCGCAAGGCCGGTGACCGTAACGGGTCCCTCGGGACCGATATAGACCGTTCCGCTGCCTTGTGAGAGGTTGTCCACGCTGAAATCCACTTCCTGCTGATGTCCTTCCTCGCCAACCTCGAAGGTGATGCTGCCGTTGGCACCGCCCGAGCAGCTGCCCTGCACGTCCAACACGGTCACGTCAGGCCATTCCAAAGGCCAGCCCACGTATGCTTGCAGTAAGCCCGAGCAACCCAAGCCGTCCTGGAAGGTCATGGGCATGAACTGCCCATAGTACCCCTCCGGCGCCGTGAATTGGACCGTGTACAAGGTCCCGCCCCCGTATGGCGTTCCTTGCATCATCATGCCATTCACGGAATACGGGGGCGGCCCGACATTGCCCCAATCGGGTGGGAAGAAGCCCACCACGACCTGGCCGTTGCATAGGCCGGAATGGTTGATCGAGGAGGTCGTGAACGAATAGCTGCTTGCCATTAGTTCCACCTGGTCGGAGGCCTGTTCGCCGTTGAAGTCGGTCACGGTCACGGAATAAGTGCCGGGCACCAGGCCACTGATATCGGCGGTGGCTTGTCCGCCTGGGCTCCACAGGAAGGTATAAGGCCCCACCCCACCCGATGCAATGGCCGACAGGCTCCCGTTGGATGAGGAGCAGGAAGGTTGCTGGTTCACCTGGATATGGACCGTTACGGCTTGCAACCGGAAAAAGGCGAGGAGGAAGAACGGAAGGATGATGGCTCTCATCGGCTGGGTGATGAATGGATGTGCGTGGATGGCGGGACCCGGGCGCTGGCTTACGCGGTAAGGACGATGCAGGGAATTGGTGGTTGCCTTGTACTCGAAAATATGCTGGAATGCTGCCCAGGACTGGATTGACTCGCTGCGCTCGTCGGTCCAGGTTTGGCCGTGAAGTGGATCGCCCGATGCCGCTTCGCGTCATCCGGGCTTTTTCATGCACGCCTTCGCCCGGGCAAGCCCGGCTTGTCGGGCATGAAAAAGCCCTGCCGCATGCGCGGCAGGGCGATCATCAAGTGCCCAGGACTGGACTCGAACCAGCACGCCGGTTAAGGCACTACCCCCTCAAAGTAGCGTGTCTACCAATTTCACCACCTGGGCAGGTTCCGCCAATAGGCGGGCTAAGGGGCCGCAAATATAGCCGCGGACGCGTTGCCGGAACTACTGTTTCAGGAAGCGGGAAACCACCTTGTGCCCATTTCCGGCGACCTGCACCTGGTACACGCCCGGGGCCCACGAGCCCACCTGGATCTCGCCTCCCCCTTCCCGTTCGGCCACCGTTCGGCCAAGAGCATCTTTTACCACTATCCGGGCACGGGCCATGTCCTGCGGCAGGTCCACATGCACCTTGTCCGTGCAGGGGTTGGGCCAGGTCCGCACGCTCGTCACGGATGTCTCCGATAGGCCCGCGTTGCAGTCCAACCGGCCCATTAACTGCCAGATCCGATCGTTCATGATCGTGGAGACACTCGGGGTGTTGGGATCGGGGTCGTTGCCCATACGCACCAGCACAAGGTTCTGGCTGGGCACCACGTTCAACAACTGGTTGTTCTTGCCCAGGCCGCAAAACATATCGGCGGGACCGTCGGGAATGATCGGTCCGGCGAAGATCCACTGCGACTGCGGCAGCATGTAACTGGGCTGTCCGTTCAACCACCAGAGGTAACCGTAGCTCAGGTTGATGGTTTGCGACGGCGTGGTGGCCGCATGGAAAAAGGCGGTGTCGTGCAGGATGGTGTCCGTGCCCCACACCATGTGGTTCAGGGCCAGCAGGCCAAAACGGGCCATGCTGCGCGCGGTGCTGAAGTACAATTCCACTTCCCCGTACGGGACCCAGATCCCGTTCATCCCGATGGGGTCCCTGATCTTTTCGTTGAAGTATTGGCGATAGGGCATGCCCGTGGCGTGGGTGACCACATCGCCCAACAGCGTGTAGGGCGCATTGTGGTAGGCCCAGCGCGTGCCGGCATCGGCCAGGTAGGAAAGGCAGGAAGGATCGGTGCAGTCCTGATCGGCCACGCCGTCATCCAGGCCGGTGGTCATGGTCAGTTGGTGGCGCACGGTGATCAGTTGTTCCTGGGCGGGTGTTTCCGAAGTCCACCCGGTGCCGAGGTAGGCGCTGGTAGGGGCGTCGATGTCCAGGAAGCCTTCCTCCTGGGCGATGCCGACCAGCGTGCTTTTCAAGGTCTTGCCCGCACTGGCCCAGTACCACAGGCTGTCCGCCGTGAAGGTGCCGGTGTAGTGCTCCAGCACGATCTTGCCGTCCTTCAGCACCAGGAAAGCCTTGCTGTTGTGCTGGTCCAGGTAGTTGTACAGCGAATCAATGCGGTCCGGGCACCAACCCAACACGGCCGGGTCCATGGTTTCCCAGTCGGTGCTGCCGTCCGTCGGCGGGAAATAGTACGGCTGTGCCCATGCGCCGTTGGCCATGGCCAAGGTGATGATCGCCACGCACCGGATGTGCCCCATGGCCCTTCGGACGCTCAATGCCCGGAATGGTTTGATCTCACTTTCCGGATGGCGGCCATGCTACTCTGGGATATGCAGCTTCTTGATCCGCACCAACGGTCCCGGGCACATGTTGGTGTGGCAGGCCTCGCAGGTCGCTACCAGGGTGTTGAACACGCCGGTGCGTTGCTCCATCGAAGCAGCATACAGGCGGTCCAAATGGACCAGCCAGGCCTTGGCATAAGGGTCGAAGGTGCGGTGGTCCACCATGTTGGGCGTGGGTTCGGCCTGCGCCATGTTGCGGAACGAGGAAGGGAAGGGCAGGAGCGCCCCGCCCGTGATCAGCCGGTCGCGGGTGCTGTCCGTGAAGGCGGCCATTTCGCGCATCATCAAGGCCAGTTCGCTGGTGGCCGGCGGTTCTCCCTTCACAATGGTCACAGCCGACGGGTCCGCCACAAGGGGCGGCGGTGGCGGCGCCTCGACCTTCGGGTTTGCGGCTGTGGCTTCGGCCCGGCGGCCCGAGCAGGCGAGAAGCAATGCGAAGATGCCGGCCAGGCCCAGGAACGCGATGGTCCGGGAAACGCGGAGGCTGTTCATCAGCGGGATGGACAAGTTGAACCCATTTTCCTGCCAAGGTGGCCGGGTGGCCACATCGGCCCGAATTTAGCCCGGCGCAGCACTCCACGGCATGCCTCGCATCACCCCGCCCGTCGACCACGACCTCCGGCGCATGTACACCGCCATGTTCTTCCCGGCCATGGGCGTGGCGCTGTTGTGGGTGATCCTGGCCTTTGATGAGGTCTACCGGCTTGACCTGGCACGTTTCGGCATCTTCCCGCGTACCGTGCGCGGCTTGCGGGGGATCCTTTTCGCGCCCTTGATCCACGGCGGCGTGGAGCATTTGTTCAACAACAGCATCCCCTTGCTGATCCTCGGGTGGTTCACCGTCTATTTCTACCCCAAGGCCAGCGGCCGCGTGCTGTGGACCAGCTGGTTGGTAACCGGTTTGTGGGTTTGGGCCATGGGTCGCGAGAGTTTCCACATCGGTGCCAGCGGGATCGTCTATGCCTTGGCGGCCTTCACGTTCTTCAGCGGGCTTTTCCGCCGGCGCATCGCACTGATGGCCGTGTCGTTGATCGTGGTCTTCCTCTACGGAAGCCTGTGGTGGGGCGTGCTGCCCATCCAGGTGGGGGTGAGCTGGGAGAGCCATTTGGCCGGAGGCATCGTGGGGACGCTGATGGCCTGGCACTACCGCAAGTTGTCGCCTGCCCATGTGCCGCCGCCGCGCGTGGAGGAGGATGAAGAAGAGGAGGAGGACGGCGGCGACGAGGGGATGTCCGGCACCGACCCGGGCGACGAGCAGCCTCCCGCGCCTTTCCCGCCGCGATACGGGGCACCGCCTTACTACGACCCCTCCCGCACCAGCGGCACCTGGTGACCCGCGGAATCACTCGGTCTCGATCAGGATCTCGTCCGCGAAGAGGTGCGACGGATCGCCGTGGCCGGGATGCCATGCCGGACAAGGGCCCGCATTCCTGGCGATCACCTTCACGTAGCGGGCCCGTTTGTCGAGCACCTCGGTCATCATGTCCTTCAGCAGCGTGCCCTGTTCGTTGCGCGGCGTGGTGTTGTCCACGGTGGCACTGCTCCAATTGATGCCGTTCATGCTCCACGCGAACTGCACCTCCGCCGGGAACCAGATCCACGAGCGTTCATCCTGCAGCACGCCCAGGCCAAGCCGCTTCAGCATTTTCACGCTGCCCAGGTCCACCGTGGCCAGCAGGTCGGTGCCGTAGTAGCCCTGCCAATCCCCCGTGCGCCAGTCCCGGGGGCCGCGGATGCCGTCGATCAGGGCCGTCTCGCCACCGGCAGCGTACTGGGGTGACCATTTGCTCTCCACGGTGATCGAACGGGCGGGGTCCACCTGGACGAAGCGTGCCGTGACGACCGGTCCCAGGCCGTTCTGGCCAACGGTGGCGGCCTTGATGGTGATGTCGTGGTCGATGGTGAAGGGCCCTTGGTAGCGCAGGCCCTTTTCCGTGGGCGCCGCCCCGTCCGTGGTGTACACGATGGCCCGGCCCTGGTCCAAGGTGCTGATCACCACCTCCATCGGTTCCTTGAAGGCCTGGGCGGCAGCCGTGATCACCGGCGCGGCGGGCGGCTCCATGGCGGTTCCCGCCAGTTTCCGCGCCACCGTCCCGATGCCCGAGGCCGAAAGCGGCACCCTCACCGCCTCCTGGTTGTCCCCGGCCACCTGTTCCAGGGGCCTCCACATGCCCGTCAGTTCAAGTCGCAGGTCAAGCCCGCCCATCAACGCGGAATACGGGATGTTCGTCAAGCGCTTACGTTCACCGTTGACCGTGGCGGAACGGATGAAGCGCGGCCCGTTCAGCTCGCCCGTGCAACGCACCTGCACCTGTTTGCCGTTGGCCAGGTGGATGCGGTATCCGTGGAAGATGGGGGACAGCAGCTCCATGCGCCCGTCGCCGGGCGCGATGGGGTACAGGCCCAGCGCGCCCATCACGTACCAGGCGGACATCTGGCCGCAGTCCTCGTTGCCGCTGAGGCCGTCGGGCGCATCGGCATAGAGCCCGGTGAGGATGCGATGCACCATGTTCTTGGCCTTGTCCTGCCGGCCGACGCGGTTGTACATCCACGCCATGGCATGGCTGGGCTCGTTGCCGTGGGCGTACTGGCCGATCAGGCCCGTGATGTCGCTCTGGTCGCGGCCGGTGGTGCGCTCCTTCGCGCTGAACAGGTCGTCCAGGTGCTGTTCCAGCCCGCCGTGGCCGGTAGCCTTCAGCAGGCGGTCAAGGCCTTCCACGTCCTGGGGCACGAAAGCGCTGTAGTGCCATGCGTTGGCCTCGGTGAAGTCGAAATTCACCTCGTAGGGATCGAACGGTTCGCGGAAGCCGCCGTTGCGCCGTGCGCGGAAGAAGCCGGTGTTCGGGTCGTACAGGTTGCGCCAGTTGGCGCTGCGGCCGAAGAACACGCTGGCCAGGCTGTCCTTGCCCATGGCCTGTGCCATGCGGGCGATGCACCAGTCGTCGTAGGCGTATTCCAGCGTGCGGCTCACGCTTTCGCTTTGGTCCTCGCTGCTGATATAGCCTTGGGCGCGATAGGCCATCAGCCCGGGCTCGTCGCGCATGGCGCTCGCCACCATGGCGCGCAGGGCCTTGTCCGCATCGAAGCCCCGGAAACCCTTGAGGTAGGCATCAGCGATCACGCTCACGCCGTGGTAGCCGATCATGCAGTCCGTCTCGTTGCCCCACAGTTCCCACACGGGCAGGCGCCCGGCCTGGTCGTAGATGTCCAGGAAGGCGCGGATGAAGTCCTCGCTGCGTTCGGGCTCGATGATGGTGAGCAGCGGGTGCAGCGTGCGGAAGGTGTCCCACAGGCTGAACACCGTGTACACGTCGTGCTTGGCGCTGTGCACCTTGCCATCGTGTCCGCGGTACTTGCCGTCCACATCGTTGAAGAGGCAGGGTGCCAGCAGGCAGTGGTACAGCGCGGTATAGAAGATGCGTTGCTGTTCCGGTGTGCCGCCCAGCACCTCGATGCGGCCCAGTTCCTTGTCCCAGGCTTCCTCGGCGTGCCGCCGCACCGCCTCGAAATCCCAACCGGGCACCTCGGCCTCCAGGTTCTTGCGGGCTCCCTCCACGCTCACCGCGCTGATGCCCACCTTCACCACCACGTCCGCGCTGTCGGTCGGCAGGATGATCACGGCCTTGGTGCTGTCGGAAAGGCCCGGGTCCAGCATCACCTTGTCCCGGTTGATGCGGATGCAGAAGAAGAGGCGCTGGTCGCGGGCCCAGGAGCTGCTGCGCCGCTCGCCGCAGATCTCGTTCGGGCCGGTTTGCCGGATGGAGCTGGCCAGCAGCTTGTCGCGGTGGCGCAGGTCCAGCACGATGGAGCGTTCATCGGCCTTGGCGAAGCGGTAACGCTGCACCCCGACGCGCTTGGTGGCGCTGAGCTCCACGTCCACGTTCGGATCATCAAGATGGACGCGGTAGTAGCCGGCGTGGGCAGCTTCGCGTTGGTGCGAGAAGCGGGAGCGGTATTCCTTCGGCTCGGTGGTGCGCCCGCCGCTGAGCGGCATCAGCAGCACGTCGCACAGGTCGGCCACGCCGGTGCCGCTCAGGTGCGTTTGGCTGAAGCCGTAGATCAGGCTGTCGCTGTAGTGGTAGCCGCCGCAGCCGTCCCATTCCTGCGGATCGGTGCGGGTGTCGGGGCTGGGCTGCACCATGCCGAACGGCACACACGGTCCGGGGAAGGTGTGTCCGTGGCCGCCGGTGCCCACGAAGGGGTTCACCAGCTCCGTGGCATAGTTGGCGGCCCAGGTGGTGGTGTCCTGCGCGGCCAGCGCAACAGGGAAGGGCAGCAGCAACAGCGTAAGGCATCGGAGGTCCATGGGCCGAAATTAGGGCTTGGTGTTCGCGTGGGCCGGGGCGAATTACACCGACCTCGCAAGGTCATTCATACCGTCTTTGCGAGGCCGTTTCGGCCCCACCGTCATCGCGAGGCTGCCGGTAGGCAGACGAAGCGATCTTTAATTCCCAAGCAGGGCTCAGATCAAAGATCGCTTCGGGATCGTTGAATGCACGATCCCTCGCGATGACGTCAGGGAGAGGCTGTTGAGTGCACAACCGCTCGCAAAGACGGAGAAAGCTCACAACGTCGTCAGCGCCGCCGCGCCCAGGATCGCCGCATCGTCATCCGGCAGGGCGGAGGCCACCAGGTCCACGCGGCCGTGGTAGATGTTGAGCAGCGAGCGCTGGAACCATTCGCGCAGCGGCGCCATCAGCAGTTCGCCGTTGCGTGCGATGCCGCCGAAGAGCACGATCCGCGCAGGGCCGGTGACGGCCACCGCATTGGCCAGGCCCACGCCCAGCCAGCGGGCGGCATGGCGGAAGGTCTGCAACGCCGCCTGGTCGCCTTGCTGGGCCGCCTTGGCGATGCACAGCACGCCCGGTTCCTCCAACACTGCGGGGTCGCCGTCCAGTTCCTCGTAGGTGCGCCGCAACCCGCGGATGCTCACGTAGGCCTCCAGGCAGCCCTTTCGGCCGCAGGTGCATTCGCGCCCGTCAATCACGATGGTCATGTGGCCGATCTCGCCCGCATTGCCGTGGCTGCCCAGCACCAGCTGTCCGTTGGTGATGAAGCCGCTGCCCACGCCCGTGCCCAACGTTACCATCAACAGGTCCTTCAGCCCTTGGCCGGCACCGTAGCGCCACTCGCCCAGTGCTGCGGCATTGGCGTCGTTGCCCAGCACCGTGCGGATGCCCGTGCGCCGCTCCACCATGCTGGCCAAGGGCACGTCGTGCTTCCAAGGCAGGTTGGGCGCCATCTCGATAATGCCCGCGTACTGGTTGGCGTTCGGCGCTCCAATGCCGATGCCCGTGATGGCCTCCTGCTGGTCCGCAGCCAACTCCTTCACCGCCGCCGTCAAGGCATCCGCGAAGGCATGTTCGTCCACATGACCCGTGGTGGGCACGCGCAAGGTGGCCTGCACTCGGCCGTCCTTCACCACGCCGATCTTGCTGCTCGTTCCCCCGATGTCGATCCCAATGATCATGCTTTCAGTATGACTCCAATCCCCCCCACAACGCTCATTTTTAACTTCCATCCTTTCAGCTTTTTCAGGACGAGACACTCCTCTCACCAATCACCAATCACCAATCACCCCTCAACGGTTCCGCTCCCCGAAACCCGAACCACGCCAGATAGCCGTAGCAGACCAGCGGTAGCGCAAAGCTCAGGTGCATCGCCGTTTCGCCGAGCCCGCGCGCCTGCATGGCATCGATCAGCGCGCCCTGCAGCACGGGGATGAGCGCCCCGCCCAGGATCATCATCACCAGCAGTGAGCTGCCCTGGCCGGTATCATCGCCCAGGCCGTGGATGGCCAAGGTGAAGATGTTGCTCCACAGGATGGAGTTGAACAGGCCAATGGCCAGGATGGCCCACATGGCGGCGCTCCCCGTGCTGAACATGGTGATGGCCACCAGTACGGCCGCGATCAAGGCGAACAGGCCGGTTGCCCGCCGGGGCTTTCCGCCGGCCAGGAGGAACGCCAGCATGTTCGCCGCGATCAGCAGGGCCATGGGCCACAGCTCGCCGATCTCCAGCCCGCCGCCCAGCAGGTTCACCCCCCACAGCAGCAGGAACATCGCCGCACCGATGGCCGCCAGCAAGGCCGCCTTGGCCGCACCGGCCGGCTTGTCGCTGAGCGCCGCCGCGCCGAGGAAGCGCCCGCACATGGCGCCGCCCCAGTACAGGCTCAGGTAGTTCTTGGCTTCGTTGTGGGGCAGGCCCCGAACGCCGTCCAGCTCCAGGAAGCTGATGATCAGGCTGCCGATGGCCACCTCCGCGCCCACATAACAGAAAATGGCCACCATGCCGTTGCGGAGCTGGCGGTGGCGCAAGGCATTCTGGCGCGCACCGGCCGCCGTGTGCCGCGGCTCCGGCAGCGCGGTGGACCACACCCAGGCCGCCTGCAGCACGAGCAGGGCCGCAAAAAAGGCGTAGGGCCAGCGCACCGCCGCATCACCCTTGAACAATTCGAAGATGAGCGTGCCGCCGATCAGCGGGGCAAGCGTGGTGCCCAGCGAGTTGAAGCCCTGCGCCAGGTTCAGGCGGCTGCTGGCGCTTTCCGCCGGGCCGATGATCGCCACGAAAGGATTGGCCGCTATCTGCAGCAGCGTGAACCCCAGGCCCAGCACGAACAACGCCACCAGGTACAAGCCGTATGCATGCACGTAGGTGGCCGGCACGAAGAGCAGGCTGCCTGCGGCGCTCAGCAGCAGCCCGCCGATCAGCGCCCGCTTGTAGCCGATGTGCTGGATGGGGTCGCCGTTGCGGCTGGAGTACAGGAAGTATGCCAGCGAGCCCAGGAAATAGGCCCCGAAGAAACAGAACTGCACCAGCATGCTTTGCCACCAGCTCAGGGTGAACACCGCCTTCAGGTGCGGGATCAGCACGTCGTTCATCACCGTCATGAAGCCCCACATGAAGAACAGCGTGGCCAGCACGGCCATGGGCTTGGCGATGGGGCGCGGGGCGGTGGTGGAGGACATGGCCCGGTGTTGGCTGAGGCAATGTTAACCGGTTTTGCCGCCACAAGCATGGCGCGAACCTTCCGCAGGCACCAATGTTCCTTTGCCGATGGGGACCTGCCTACCTTTGCAGGCACGGATCAACGACCCATCGTTCCATCATGCCTACCACACAACACAAGGATACGCGCAGCCAACACGCCATCAAGCTGGAAGAACGCCATGGGGCCCACAACTACCACCCGTTGCCGGTGGTGCTGGAAAGGGGCGAGGGCGTGAACCTCTGGGACGTGGAAGGCAAGCACTATTACGACTTCCTGAGCGCCTACAGCGCCGTGAACCAGGGGCACTGCCACCCGAAGATCGTTGGGGCGCTGACCGAACAGGCGAAGAAGCTGACGCTCACCAGCCGTGCCTTTTACAACGATGTGCTGGGCGAGTTCGAGGAATACATCACCGGCTATTTCGGCTATGACAAGGTGCTGCCCATGAACACCGGTGCCGAGGCGGTGGAGACGGCGATGAAGCTGGCCCGCAAATGGGGCTATACCGTGAAGGGCATTCCGCGCGGCCAGGCACGGATCGTCATGTGCAGCGGCAACTTCCACGGCCGCACCATCACCATTGTCAGCGCCAGCACCGACCCCGACGCACGCGGGGACTACGGCCCGTTCACGCCGGGCATCGATGTGATCCCCTACGACAACATCCCCGCGCTGCAACGGGCCCTGGAACACCCGCACGTCGCGGCGTTCCTGGTGGAGCCCATCCAGGGCGAGGCCGGCGTGATGGTGCCGCACGACGGCTACCTGAAGATGGCCTACGAAGCGTGCCGCGAACGCAACGTGCTGTTCATGGCCGACGAGATCCAGACGGGCATCGCCCGCACCGGCAAGCTGCTGGCCTGCGACCACGAGGGCGTGCGGCCCGACGTGCTGATCCTGGGCAAGGCCCTCAGCGGCGGGGTGCTGCCCATCAGCGCCGTCCTGGCGGATGACGCGGTCATGCTCACCATCCGACCGGGACAGCACGGCAGCACCTTCGGCGGCAACCCCATCGCGGGCCGCGTGGGCATCGCCGCGCTGCAGGTGGTGAAGGACGAGCGATTGGCGGAGAATGCGGCGAAGCTGGGCGAGGTCTTCCGCAAGTCCATGCAGAAGCTGGTGGATGAATTCGGCTTCGTGAAGCTGGTGCGCGGCAAGGGCCTGCTGAACGCCGTGGTGATCGAACCGCGGAAGGACGGCCGCACGGCCTGGGACCTTTGCCTGATCCTGGCAAGGCACGGACTGCTGGCCAAGCCCACGCACGGCGACATCATCCGCTTTGCACCGCCCTTGGTGATGAACCGCGAACAGCTGGATGAGTGCATCGCCATCATCCACGACAGCGTGAAGGCCTTCGCCTAAGGCAGGCCGGCAGGCTTTTTTCAGCTTTCAGCTTTCGGCTTTTTCACTGCCGATGCCCTGGCGAAGGCGGATTAGCTTTCCCTTCACTCTCCCTTGGACTTGTCCACCGTCCTCACCAGGCGCCCTTTCTCGTAATACTTCTCGAGGTAGGGTTGGCCGTCGGGCGCGTATTCGATCTGCAGGCCATCCTCGAGGCCGTCGACCCAGTTCTCCTTGTATTTCGGCGTGCCGTCCTCGTAGTAGTACATCCACTCGCCGTTTTCCCGGCCATCCTTGAAACGGCCCACGTAATCCAGTTGGCCATTGGGGTAATACACCTTCTCCATCACCTTCACGGCCTGTTCACCCTTGCCTTGGGTGTAGATCACCACCTCCGGCTTGCCGTTGGGGTGCTTGCTGGCCACATAGTGGCGCGTGGAGCAGCCCGAAACCAGCACCAGGCCGGCCACCCAGGGGAGAAGGTTGCGCTTCATCCGCACAAAATAAACCGCCGATCGGGTCCGTGCCCAACCACCGCCCCGCATCACGCCACCAGCCCGATGTTCATTTCCGGGCATGGCGGTCAGAACCGGGCGAGCACCTTCACGTTGATCCGGCGCGGGGTGAGGAACTCCGGGATGCCGTAATAGCGCCCCTGCACATCCTGCACCCAGGTGTAGTCCACGGTGTTGTTCAAGTTGATCAGGTTGAACACCTCCAGGGAGACCCATAAGTCCTTCACATGGCGCAGGAACCCGGTCTTCTCCTGCCCGGCTGCGCCGAGCAGCTGCTTGCTGAAGCCGATGTCCACCCGGCGGTAGAGGCTGGTGCGCAGGGTGTCACCGTACCGCGATTCGTTGGGCGGGCCGTAGGGCAGGCTGGTCCCGAAGAGCAAGTTGACGTGTACCTTGAAGGTGGGCCAGCGCGGCATCTCGTCCTGGAAGAAGAGCGCGAAGTTCACCCGCTGGTCGGTGGGGCGGGGGATGTAGCCTGCCTCCACGCGCACGCTGTCGACGGCCCGCCGGTCGATGGTCTCCTCCGCATCGGTGCGCTCGCCATACTGGTTGTAGTAATGGTAGTAGAAGTCGCCGTCGAGGTCCTCCATCGTCTTCATCACCGACAGCGATGCCCAGGACTCCACGCCCCGGATGAATTCGCCGTTGAGCTTCATGTCGATGCCCGTGGCGTAGCCCTTGGCGTTGTTCCTGGCATAGTAGCGGATGCGCACGTTGTCCAGCTCGTAGGGGTTCAGGTGCGACAACGCCTTGTAGTAGGCCTCGGTGCTGAACTTGAAGGGGCGTTCCCAAAGCATGAACTGGCGGTCCATGCCCAGCACGAAGTGGATGCTCTCCTGGGCCCGCACGTCCGGGTTGATGCGGCCCTGGGAATCGCGCAGCTCGCGGTAGAACGGCGGCTGGAAGTAGTATCCCGTGGCGAACCAGAAGCTGTAGTCGCGGGGCACCGTATCGCCGGGGGCGTTCACCTTCCTCCAGCCGGGATGGAAGGCCAGCCGCACCCGCGGGCTGATCACCGTTTGGCCGTTGTAGCTCCAGTTCTGCCCGCGCACCCCGGCCACCAGCGCCCACTTGCGGCCCGGCCCGGTCTTCCACTCCCAGGCGTTCTGCACGTATGCCGAGCTGCGCACGCTGGCCAGGTCGATCCTGGATTTCACGTTGCTGTTCAGCCTCAGGCTGTCGCCGTTGCCCTGCGGAATGCTGTATCCCGCGCTGTCCACCATGTACCACTCGCCCAGGCGGTCGCGGATGTCCTCGCCGCGCACCTCGATGCCCCATTGCAGGTTGCTCCCGTTGCCGTGGCGCCAGGAGCCGGTGTGGGTACCGCTGGCCACGGTGGCCTCCAGGGCGTTGCGCGCATGGTCCAGGTATGCCCCGATGCCCAGGTCGCGCACCACCTCCCCGAATTGCTCGCTGGCCAGGTTGCGGTCCAGCTCGCCCAGGCGGTATTCGCCCAGGATGTCCATCCGCTCGGTCTCGTAGGTGTTGAACAGGCTGCCGGTGAAGCGCAGCACGGTGTTCCTGTTGGGCCGCACGTTCAGGCTCAGCGCGCCCGACACGGTTTCATAGGCCGTGCGCTCCTGTCCTTCGAAGTACACCGTGTAGCGCAGCGCCTGGTTGAAGTTGCCCAGTTCGGTCTCGCGGTCGCTGGGGATCACATCGTAGCGGTTGCGCGAGTACAGGCCGAGGAAGCCCAGTTCCACCTTGTCGCTCAGGTCGTAGGTCCAGTAGCTCTGCAGGTCGGTGTAGCGCGGGATGTAGTCGCCTTGGGTATCGAGGCCCTTGAGGATGGTGCTGAGGGTGCGGTAGCGGAAGCCGGTGATCTGGCGCAGGCGCTGCCCGGCCATGGGGCTGCCGATGGTGACGGAGCCGCCCAGCAGGCTGGCGCTCACGGTGGCATCGAACTCGCGCGGGCGCCGGTAGGTGATGTCGAGCACGCTGCTGAGCTTGTCGCCGTAGCGGGGTTCCCAGCCGCCGGCGCTGAAGTGGATGCGCTCGATCATGTCGGGATTGGGGAAGCTCAGGCCTTCCTGCTGGCCGCTGCGCACCAGGAAGGGGCGGTACACCTCGATGCCGTTCACGTACACCAGGTTCTCGTCGAAGTTGCCCCCGCGCACGTTGTAGCCGCTGCTGAGCTCGTTGCGCGTCATCACGCCCAGGCTGCCTTGCAGCAGGCTGTTCACGTCGCCCAGCGAAGGCTGGAAGTGCGAGGTGCGTGCGTTCAGCTTATCGATGCCCGCATCGCGCAGGCGGTCGTCGGTCACGGTCACCGCACCGATCACCGTGGAGCGGATCACCACGTCCAGCAGGCGCTTTTCGCCGGGTGCCAGTTCCACGGTGCGTTCCACCATCTCCGCGCCGGGGTAGGCGAAACGGATGGTCACCGCCTGGCCCGCCGGCACTGTCAAGGTGTAGCCACCGCTGGCATTGGAAGCGGTGGAAGCCACGCCCGGCACGGCGATGCTGGCATCCGGCAGGGGCTTGTTCTCATCATCGCGCACCGTGCCGGCCACCGTGGCATCCTGCGCCAACAGCAACACGGGAAACAGCATGGTGGGGAGGAAGAGGGATCGCCTCATGCAGGTGGGCACGCCGGGTGGTCGGCTTAAAGGGGAGGCCAAAGTAACGGGACAGCGCCGGGTTTAGTGCGAAAGCGTTTTGGCTGCCGGTGCCGCGAAAATCCCGCCCGCATCATTGCCCTTTGGCGAAATTGGCCCTTTGCTGCATCGGCCCTTTGGCAAATTGGCCATTTCCCCTTTCCCCCTCACCACGCCTTTTTCTTATGTCCCTTCACGCCGTACCACAGGATGAAGAGGTAGCACGGCACCATCATCCAATAGGCTTGTTGGTGGCCGATGCCGGGCTCTCCGGCGAGCTGCCCGTACACCAAGGGGAGCAGGGCACCGCCCGCAATGGCCATGATCAGCAGGGCGCTGCCGGTCTTGGTGTGGCGGCCCAGCCCATCGATGGCGAGGGGCCAGATGGCTGGCCACACCAGGGCATTGGCCAGGCCCAGCAGGGCGATGCACATTACCGAGGCGTAGCCGTTAAGCTGCGTGGCCGCCACGGTGAACACCACGCCGAGCACGGCGGAGGCCGCCAGGGCCTTGGACTGGGAGATGAAGCGCGGAATGGCGATGATGCCGATGATGTAGCCGGCCACCATGCCCATCATGGTATAGCTGGTGAGGTGCTTGGCCTCGCCCAGGGGCAGGCCGATCTCCTGGCCGTACACGGTGATGGTATCGCCGGCCATCACCTCCACGCCCACGTAGAAGAAGAGGGCCACCACGCCCAGCACCAGGTTGGGGAAGGAGAGGATGCCGCGCCCGTCCGTGGCCACGCCGGGGGCGTCCACCTCGGGATCGAGCTCGGGCAGCGGTGAAAAGCGCACGAAAAGGCCCAGCAGCACCAAGGCACCGGCCATCACGGCGTAGGGCATCATGATGCGGGAGGCCAGCTCATCCAGGCGGGCCGCCAACGCATCCCCTTGGAGCGTCCGCAGATCGGCCTGCAAGGTGTCCGCATCCGCCAGCAGCAAGGCCCCCAGCGCGAACGGCGCGATCACGCCGGCCATTTTGTTGCAAATGCCCATCACGCTGATGCGCGCGGCGGCGCTCTCGATCGGCCCCACCACGGTGATGTACGGGTTGCTGGCCGTCTGCAGCAGCGACAGCCCCGTGCCGATGATGAACAGACCACCCAGGAACATCCCGTAGGAGCGTCCCTGCGCCGCGGGGATGAACAGCAAGGCGCCCAAGGCCATGGTGAACAGCCCGTACATCATGCCGCGCTTCATGCCCGTTTTGCCCAGCACCCACGCCATGGGAAGCGCGGTGACGAAGTAGGCGATGTAGAAGGCGAAGGTGACGTAGAAGGGCTCGGCGCCGCTGTTGAGCTCGCACACGATCTTCAGGTAGCTGATCAGCGGCCCGTTGATCCACGTGACGAAGCCGAAGAGGAAGAACAGCACGCCGATGATGAGCACGGCGGTGGTGGTGTGCGATCGCTGGGTCATGGTCGTCCGATGGGCGGTGAAAGTATCGGGTTCCGTTGGAGGAAGGGAGGGGCTGGGGAGCGGTTTTTCCCCATTGGGTGTTGGCCACGGACCCGTGCCCCGTCGGCCCAACGCTTGCAACGGAACCGTAAACTTGCCGCATGGATCCGCGCATTGAAGCCTTTGAGCGTTTGCTGGACATCATGGACGACCTGCGTGCCAAGTGCCCCTGGGACCGCAAGCAGACCTTGGAAACCCTGCGACCGCTGACGATCGAGGAGACCTATGAGCTGAGCGATGCCATCTTGAAGGGCGACCTGGAGGAGCTGAAGGGCGAGCTGGGCGACCTGCTGCTGCACATGGTGTTCTACGCCAAGATCGGTGAGGAGAAAGGCGCCTTCACCATCACCGACGTGCTGAACGGCATCTGTGAGAAGCTGATCCGCAGGCACCCGCACATCTATGGCGAGGTGCAGGTGGAAGGGGAGGAGGACGTGAAAGCCAATTGGGAGAAGATCAAATTGCAGGAACGCCAGGGCGCCGACCCGCAGGGACGACCGGACGATGTCCCGCGCAGCGTATTGCAAGGCGTGCCCCGCGGCCTGCCCAGCCTGGTGAAGGCCATCCGCATACAGGACAAGGCACGCGGCGTGGGCTTCGATTGGGAACACCCCGGACAGGTGTGGGAAAAGGTGAACGAGGAGCTGGCGGAACTGAAGCAGGAGGTGGATGCCGGCAGCGACCGGCAGGCCGATGAGCTTGGCGACCTGCTTTTCAGTATCGTGAACTACGCCCGTTTCCTGAAGATCGACCCGGATGAGGCCCTGGAACGCACGAACAGGAAGTTCATCCAGCGGTTCCAATACCTGGAGACCGAATCCCGCAAGGACGGCAAGAAATTGGGCGAGATGAGCCTGGCCGAGATGGATGTGTATTGGGAACGCGCCAAAACCCGTAGGGACGGATGACCATCCACGCGCGATGATGGTGTATTGGCCATCCACCCACCGATCCCACCGATCATCCTTGGCAACCCGGTGCCCGCGTGAGGGACAGCAGCGGCGGCCTGCCGCAGGCGATGCGTTGCCGCCATGCCAACGGTAGGGGCGGATGGTGATCCGCCACATCCCGGCGAGGAGGCGACGGCGGAGCCCCCGCAGCGCCCATGGCGGCCGCAGCGCCCAGGCAGCCACAGCGGATGGCCCGGCCCCGCGTGTGGGGACCTGGGCGCTGACGGCGGGGACACGCCCCAAAAGAACCCCACGGGCCGCTCGCGGCCAATCCATGCCCGACGGTGGAAAAGATCCGCGGCGTACGGGTGAAGCCTGCGTGGCGGCCCGGTATGTTCGTGCCGGTGTAGCAGGCCCGGACCGGATGAAACGGCACAGCATGAGAGAACGAGCGCAGATGGCGGCGGTGAGGTTCCGCCCGTACGCCATGGCGGCGGTGATGGCGGCCGCGTGTACGGCGCCCGCGGTCCAGGGCCAGGTCCCGACAAAGTGCCTGGAGATCGAGAGCATCCTGGTGGACGCCTGCGTGTCGCCGGACGATTGCCCGGCCAGCACGGAGGGCATGAATGAGATGGTGCGTTTCATCACCGGCCCGCAGCCGATCGCCTTGACCGACCTGCAGTTCGCCTTTTACAGCAGCACCTTCCGGGGCATCGAGCAAACCTCCGCCACGGCATCGCTGACGGCCCAGCTCAATGCCACGATCCAAAGTTGCGGCCACCTGCTGGAGCCGCCGGCGGGCATCATTCCGCCGGGCAGCCGGGTGATCTTCGTGACCTCCACGGCCATGTGCGTGGAGGCGAACCCGTTCCATGCGCTGAGCGATACGCTGTACATCATTTTCCAGAAGGCGGGCAACAGCCAGGGGCATTTCAAGAACAACGACCTGGTGATGCAGGACACGACCTCCACGCCGGGGCCGCCGCTGCTGCGGACGCTGCAGATCAATGTGCCGGGCATCAGTTGCGGCGACACGGTGGCGTACGATGCGAACCGGCTGGTGAACGTGTATGGCAACTACGGCGGCCAGTCCGAGGAGAACGATGGTGCCACCGTGGATTTCGCCTGGCCGGGCACGCCGACGGCGAGCTACGTGAATTACGGTTGCCAGGCACCTTTTGAACCGACGGTGGCCACGGTGCTGTCCGGCGGTGGAGCCGTGGCATGCGGTGGCACGGCCAACCTGGCAGGCAGCGTGACGGGCGGGCACGTGTCGGTGCTTTGGCAGGGCGGAAGCGGCAGCTTCAGCGATCCGCACGCCTTGGCCACCACCTATGCGCCGGGGGCGGGCGATGGCGGCGGGGTGCTGCTGTCCTTCTGCGCCATCACGGTATGCGGGGACACGGTCTGCGCCCAGGTGGCGCTGTCCGTGGAGGGTGGGACGCCCTCTGCGGTGGATGCGTCGGACACGGCCGGTTGCGCGCCGCACTGCATCACCTTCACGGCCGGTGGCAGCGCGGATGATGCGTATACCTGGGATTTCGGCGACGGCGGTACCGGGAGCGGCATGGCCGTGCAGCACTGTTACACGCTGGCGGGAAGCTATGTGGCCACGCTGACCGTTCAGCAGGCCAATGGCTGCCCCGACCTGGAGCAAACCGTGGGGCCCATTAACGTGATGCCGGTGCCGCACGCACAGTTCTCCTGGGAACCGGAACAACCCACCGTGGGCAACCCCGAGGTGCAGTTCACCGACGGAAGCACCGATGCCACGGCATGGCTGTGGCACTTCGGCATCACGGAAGGGGCCTCTTCCATCGAGCCTTCGCCTTCCTTCCTCTTTCCGGGCGTGGGCTGCTGGCCGGTGTCGCTGGCCGTGTCAAATGAGTGGGACTGCACGGATACCGCCCGCGCGGAGATCTGCGTCACGGGGGCGGACACGCTGCGTGTCCCCAACGTCTTTTCCCCCAATGGCGACGGCGTGAACGACGTGTTCCGCGTGCAAGGCAACGGCCTACACTCCCTGGATGTGCGGCTCTTCAACCGCTGGGGTCAGCTGGTGGCCCGCCTGGAACGCGTGAACCAGGTATGGGACGGGCGCTCACCGACGGGCGAGGTGCTCAGCGAGGGCACCTACTTCTACACCCTGCGGGCACAGGATGGCGACGGCAAGACGCACGACCTCAACGGCACGGTGACCTTGGTCCGGTAGGGCGGTCTACCGCGGCCCGCCGCCGATCACGAAGCCCAGCGTGGCGTACCACGTGAAGTACTTGGAGTCCTTCATGAATTTACCGGCGTCCTTGTAGGCATTGCTCAGGCCATAGCTGAGCCCGCCCTCCAGGGAGATCTTCCAGATGTCCACGCCCAGTCCGGCATCGAGGTTGAAGGACCCCCCGTTGTAGTCGTCCTTGTTGAAGGCGATCTTGTCGTCCTTGCTGTCGATGCTCAACAAGGCCTCGTAGGTGGGGCCGGCGTTCACGCGCAGCTTGAAGCCGTCATCGTGGATCAGGTTGTAGCCGAGCAGCGCCTTCACCTTGGCGGTGGTGCGGATCATGTTGTCCTCGATGAAGACGGTGTCCAGCGGGGTGAACTTGATGTAGGTGGCACTGCGGCCGAAGAAGGCGCCGGGCTGGAAGTAGAGGCGGTCGCCCAGGCGGAAGTCGGCACCCACCTGCCAGCCGAAGGAGGCCGAGGAAACAAAGCCCGACGGGGTGTTGGTCAATTGCGTGAAGTTGGCGCCGAGCTGCGGGTTGACGGCGAACTGGGCGCTGGCCGTGCCGATGGATGCCGCCAGCAAGGGGAAAAGGATCGTTTTCAGGTTCATGATCTGTGGCGTTTAATAGGGTCGGCCAGTAGTGGCCGGAACCCGCAGGCAAAATTGGGGCCAATCCGGGAATCGGCCTTGGGCAGTTGGGGATCATGGGGCAAAATCGGGCTGGCCAGTCCCATTTGATCGCGGCTGGCCCGTGGTCCGCATGCGCCAGCGGCACCGATCTTTGCGTCCCCTGGTGAATGTGGTGTCCACGGTCCGTACTGATATCCTTGATGCGTGGCTGTGCCGCATCGGTGCTATGCCTGGCTCTTGGACCTGCCGCCCATGGCCAATGCGGTCCGATCATCTCCACCTTCCCCTATGGCGAAGGTTTCGAGGCGGCCCCGGCCTGGACCAGCGGTGGCACCGGGAATGACTGGGCCTGGGGCACACCGGCCCACATCGTGATCAGCAGCGCGGGCGGAGGTGCCAAGAGCTGGTGCGTGGGCGGGCTGACGGGTGCCTTCTACACCAACAACGAGCGCTCGTGGCTGGAGAGCCCGTGCTTCGATTTCTCCGCGCTGGAGCGGCCCCGCATCTCCTTCAAGATCTTCTGGGAGGTGGAGCGCCAGTATGACGGGATGACCTTCCAGTATTCCACCGACGGCGGGGCCACCTACAACAATGTGGGTTCCTACAGCGATCCGGCGGACTGCAACACGGCGCACTGGTTCAATTCCGCCAACCTCACCAACCTGCCCAACAGCATCAGCCCCAAGCACGGCTGGAGCGGGCGCATCGGGCCTACCATGGGCAACTGCCTGGGCGGTGGCGGCAGCGGCCAGTGGGTGACAGCCAAGCATTGCCTGGGCTGGCTGGCCCATGCGCCCAGCGTGCGATTCCGCTTCTTCTTCGGCGCGGGCAGCGCCTGCAACAACTACGACGGCATCGCCATCGACGATATCCTGATCGAGGAATCGGACCCCGTGACGGCCGCGTTCACCGGCGACTGCAACGGCAACACGGTGGATTTCATCAACGCCTCCACGCCATGCCCGCACCTGTTCAGCTGGGATTTCGGCGAGCCCGGCCAGCCGGGGAATACATCGCAGCAGGAAAGCCCGTCGCACACCTATGCCGGACCCGGCACCTACACCGTGACGCTGACCGCCACCGATGCCTGCGGCGCCACGGCCACCTCCACGCAGCAGATCAGTATCCTGGGCGTCTCCATCAACGCCGTGCAGCCCAGTTGCGGGCAGGACAACGGCAGCCTGGAAGCGGTGGTGACCGGTGCCAACGGGCCGGTGAACTTTGCCTGGTCACCGGGCGGGGCCACCACGCCTGACTTGTCCGGACTGGGCGGTGGTGACTATACGGTGACCGTCTCCGCTGCCAACAGCTGCCCCGCCACGGCCACCGCCACGCTGGTGCCATCCACCGGCGACTTCTCGCTCAACCTGTCACACACCGATGTCACCTGCGCCGGCAGTGCCGATGGCACCGCCACCGCACAAGTGGTCGGGGGGCAGGCACCGGTATCGCTGTCCTGGCAACCGGGCGGCGGAACCACGGCCACCATCACCGGATTGGTGCCGGGTGACTATACCTGCACGGCCACCGATGGACAAGGTTGCACCACCGCGGCCTCCGTGGCCATAGCCGAGCCCGCCGCAGTGACCGTGCAGGCCATGGCTGATACGGCGGTCTGTGAGGGCACCACGATCACCCTCCACGCCATGGGGGCGGGAGGGACCGGCGGATACACGTATGCCTGGACACCTCAAGGACCGGAGGTGACACCGGGCTCCACCACCACGTACACCGTAATGGCCACGGACGCGGCCGGATGCACTTCGCCACCGGCCGCGGTCACCGTGGCCGTGTCGCAGGCCTTCGTGCCGTCGTTCACGGTGTCGGACACCGTGGGCTGCACGCCGCTGTGCGCGACATTCCAGGCACAACCCGCCAATGCCGCCGCATACCAATGGGATTTCGGCGATGGCCAGACCGGCGACGGTGCCTCGCCCCAGCATTGCTTCGCCACGGGCGGCACCTTCGATGTCCGTGTCACGGTGATTGACGGGGCCGGGTGCTCCGGCAGCCTCACCCTCCCGGGCCTGGTCCATGCCCTGGCCTCGCCGCAAGTGGCGTTCAATGCCTCGCCGCCCGTGGCCACCATCGACGAGCCCACCTTTCATTTCAGCAACGGCACCAGCCACGCCGATCAGTACACCTGGCATTTCGGCGATGAGGCCAGCAGCAGCTCCACGGACCTGTCGCCGAGCTTCACATACGGGGCCGTGGGTTGCTACACGGTGACGCTGGACGCTTCCAACGCGGACGGCTGCACCGGCTCCGGCAGCGCCGAAGCCTGCGTGGAGGACGCCTACCAGCTCTTCATGCCCAATGCCTTCACGCCCGACGGTGACAACATCAACGACGTGGTACGGCCCATCACCTCGGTACGCAATCCCAAGGATTTCCGCCTGACGATCTTCGACCGGTGGGGCTCACCCGTGTTCACCACCACCGACCCGCATCAAGGTTGGGACGGCAGCGGCCTGCCTGACGGCCTTTACGTGTGGAAGCTATGGATCACCGATGCCGTAAGTGAAAGCCATGAACAGGTGGGGCATGTGGTGTTGATGCGCTGAGGCGGTGAATGGTGATAGGCAAGGGCGGGTTATGTGCTCTGCCCGTTAACCAAGAACCCAGCGTCACGACAGTAGGCAGCGCGTCAGTCGCGACTGCTCGCACACCAACTGCATCGGCACTTCATCCGAGTGGATCCGTGGTCCGATATGCGTCTGGCCAATACGGCCGCGAGCCTGCGGGCGCCATCCGTGCAATCCGTGTAACCGGTGGAAGAACTCGCGTGCCCCTACACCCCCAACGCCCGCAGCTCCTCGTACACCCGGTGCATCGGCAGGCCCATCACCGTATAGAAGCTCCCTTCGATGCGTTCCACGGCGGTGTAGCCGATCCAGTCCTGCACGCCGTACGCCCCGGCCTTGTCCAGTGGGGAATAGCGTTCCACGTAGTAGGCGATCTCCTCAGCGGTCAACTCCCGGAAATGCACCGTGGCCGTGTCGCTGAAACTGCGGAGCCCCTTGTTCGTACGGATGCACACGGCCGTCACCACCTGGTGCGCGCGCCCTGACAACAGGCCCAGCATGCGGCGCGCATCGGCGGCATCTTCCGGCTTGTTGAGCAACAGGTCGCCCACGATCACCGTGGTATCAGCGGTAATCAACACCTGGTCATCGGCCAGTTCGCCGGTCCATGCCTCGGCTTTCTTGCGGGCCAGGAATTCGGCCACTTCGGCCTTGGGCAGGTCATCGGGGAAATCCTCGTCCACATCCACCTTGGTGATCTCCACCGGCAGGTCCAGCCCATGCAGCAAATGGCGGCGGCGAGGCGAAGAGGAGGCCAGCACCACGCGCAGCGGGTACAAGGGGGGATTGGTGCTCATTGAAGGGTCCTTTCGATGAAGAAGGCAAAGGCCACGGCGATGGCCATGGCGAGCTTCATGACGTTGCCTGCGCGGTTGAATTCGATGCGGGTGTGCGCCGCCCAGGTGAGGCCCGCCGAGAGCAGCAGCGGCACCACCAGCCCCGCACCGATGTACCAGTAGGAGAAGTTGTCCGTGAGCGCCACGGAGCGCACCAGCAGCAACGCCACGATGACCACGCCGAAATAGAACAGGGTGATGGCCTTCGCCCAGGGGATCCCCATCACGATCGGGATCGTGCGGCAGCCATCCGCCCGGTCGCCCTTGATGTCGGCCATGTCCTTTTGCAGTTCCCGTATCAGCGTGGTGAGGAAGGCGAAGAACGTGAAGCCCAGGATCCACGCCCACAGGCCGCGGAAGGCGAAGACGATCTTCATTTCGGTGCCCGCGTAGTTGATGCCGGTGGCGGAGGTGCCGTAGAGCTTGAAAAGGGCCGGCACCTCGTAAAGTCCCACGGTGAGCGGCACCAGCGCCACCAGCACGGCCACCAGCCCGTTGCCGATCAGGAACGCGCGTTTCAAGCGGGTGCTGTAGGTCCACAGCGCACCCGCCGCAAAGAGGGGAATGGCCGTCAGGTACCACTGCCCGCTGCGCCAGGCGGCAAATGCGCCGGCCAGGACCCCGAGGGTGGTGAGCACGGCATGGCCCAGCATGGCCACCCGCCGTTTCACCGTGCGGCCCACGATCACCTCGTCCGGCTTGTTCACCCGGTCGATGCGCGTGTCGAAATAGTCATTGATCACGTTGCCGCCCGCGGCGATCAGCACGGTGCTCGCCACCAGCACCCAGAAGAGCGCCTCGGAAAGGCCGTGCCGGAAGGTGTTGCCGGGCACCTCCTCGAAGATGGTCTGTTCGGGGTCCACGGCATAGGCCTGCAATTCCGCCGAGCTCATCCCCAGGAAACCATCGACCACCCCGTGGCGCATGGCCACCATCGTGAACGCGATGATCAACAGGTTCAGCGGGCGGGTGAGGCGGATGAAGTCAAGCATCTACCATTGGTGCGCTTGCTCGGTGAGCCATTTGTCCTGCACCTTCATCGCCTGCTCCAGCAGGTCCCGCACGCAGCCCTCGCCGCCCTTGGCCCGCGACACATAGCGGCTGATGGCCTTGACCTCCTCCGCGGCATCGGCGGGACAGCAGGGGAAGCCCACGCGCTGCATCGCGCGCAGGTCCGGGATGTCGTCGCCCATGTATGCGGCGGAGGAGAGGTCGAGCCCGGAGGCCACCAGGTCATCGAGCTTCTTGTTCTTGTCCGCCACGGACCAGTAGTATTCGGTCACGCCCAGGCGGCCGAAGCTTTCGGCCACGCCCGGGGAGATGCCGCCTGACATCACGATGATGCGCAGGCCTTCCTTCAGGGCATGCTGCACCGCATAGGCATCGCGGGTGAAGAAGGTGCGCACGGGGTCCAGGCCGGGCGTGAGCAGCACGTGGCCATTGGTGAACACGCCGTCCACGTCGAACATGAAGGTGCGGATGTCCGCGAGGAGTTCCTTATAGGTCTTGTCGGCCACGGCTTTCGGGATGATAGGTATGCAGGATCAGGTTGCTCAATGCCTCATAGGCGCGGCGAAGTTCGGGCTCGCCGGCCAAAAGCTCCAGGTGCCGGTGGATGGTGCCGCCGTCCCCGCGCCGGGCGGGCCCGCTCACGGCCGCATCCGCATCGCGAAGGGCGTTTCCGGCGCTTTGCCTCCACAGCGGATGCAGCAGCTTGGGGTCGATGCCGTGCGCGGCCAGCAGGCGCTCCGCCTCGCGCAGCAGGAACACCGGGAAGTTGGACGCCATCACCGCGCTCAGGTGCAGGCGCTGGCGCAACGCGAAGGGCAGGTGAACCACGTGCCGCGAAATGCCTTCGGCCATGGACCGCACGCGCAGGAGGGTCCCGTCGTCCCCCGCATCGATCACCAGCGGTACGCCCCCGAGATCCACGGGCGGACCGCCGGCCGTGAAGCTTTGGATGGGCCACAGCACGCCCCGGTGCGCATGCGGTACCAACAGGTCCAGGGATTTGGTCCCGCTGAGGTGGATCAGCGGCGTGCCGTCGTCGGGCAGGTTCCTGGCCACCGCACCAATGGCATCGTCGCTCACCGCCAGGATGCGCAGGTCGGCAGGGGGGAGGGCGGCGCCCAACGGGAAAGACCGGCAGCCCAGCTCCGTGGCCAGCGTGGCGGCATGTTCCGCATTCCGCCCCGCCACCCCGGCCAGTACCCTGCCGGAACCCTTCAGGGCATGGCCCAAATGGAAGGCCAAGCGGCCGGTGCCGATCAGAAGGACGGAAGGCATGGGATGCGAAGTTGGGGAAATCCGGGGGGAGGGGGAATGGGGAAATTGCCAATTCGTGAATTTGCCAATTTGCCAATGAGCCAATGAAGCATTCGCCAATTGGCCGATATGCCAATGCGCCAATTTCGGCAAGGAGGCAATTCACTTCTTCCTGACGGCCGTAGACAGCCGGTGCCACACGCTGTGGAAGGTGCCCATCACCATCAGGATCACCCCGATCCATAGGATGTTGATGCCGGGGAACAGGATGGCCTGCATGATCACGAACTCGCGCTCGCTCACTTCCACGCCCACCTTGTCGCCCTTCACCGTGGCCAGGTCGAACTTCACGTTCAGCTCGGGGATCTCGAAACCCTTGCTGCCCACGGGCTGGTCGTTGTGGTAGATCACCACGGGCTTCGCCTCGAACCAACGATGCTGGTCGTAGAGGTCGCGCACCCGCATGTTCAGCACGTACACGGTGAAATCGGAGCCCAGGCGCGTCACGGTCACGCTGTCCCGCACGGTGCGTATGCTGTCGATCAAGATCACGCACACCGGGGTGACGATGGTGTCGCCCACGCTCTTTTCATAGAGGCGTGAGGGCATGAAGCCGTCCGTGGTGGTGTCCAGCTTGGCGTAGCGGATGTGCGTGTAGATGTCGCGGTGCGCCCAGTGCTTGGTGCTCGGCTCGGCCACGTTGCCGAAGCGCGGGTTCAGTTGCACCAGCGGCGACAGGGAGAATTCCTTGGCCCCCGGCATGCGCGGCCGCCAGTAGGGTGCCCGCCACAGCTGTCCGCGCGAGAAGGTCTCCAGCGGTTCCCAATGCGCGGGTTGGTCCGGCAGGAACTGGTCGCCCGCGGTGTGGTCGTCCTTGGCCACGAACAGCATGCTGCGCACGCGCACCGTGTCGCCGGCACGGTAGGTGCTGGGCACCGCCGCCAGGTAGTCCATGTCATAGTGCAGGTTCACCCGCTCCTGGTGCTTGCCCTTGAACGTGACGAAATAGTTGCCCATGGGCACCGTGTCGTTCAGGTAGAGCAGCATGTCCTGGCTGTCGTTGAAGTCCTTGTTCAGGAAACTCAGCGTGGGGCCCGAGGTGTTGTGGCTGATCTTGTCCTGCCGGCTCATGCTGATCAACGACCCGAGCAGCAGCAGGGCGAACCCGGTGTGTGCGATGGACGGTCCGGCCTTGGCCATGCGGCCCTTCAGCACCTTGGGGATATACAGCGCATTGGCCAGCGCGGCGAACACCGTGGCGAAGAGCAGGGCCACCAGGTTGGCCTCGTGCAGCTTGTAGTGCAGCGCCCAGGTGGCCACCGCGGTGATGGCCAATGCCGCGAAGAACGAGAAGGCCAACGACCGGAAAAACTTGCGCCGATCGGTCTTCTTGTACGCCAGGTATTGCCCGATGGCGATGAGCATGGCCACCAGGAAGGCGAAGGGGATCTGCCATTTGTTGTAGTGGGCCTTGGCCTCCACGGGCGGCGCCAGCTTCAGTTCGGATAGGGTGTGGGCCCAGTCCCATCCGGTGGCCCCGTACAGCTTCCCGAACAGGCCCTGGAAGGGTTCCATCAGCAGGTTGAACACGGGCATGGAGGTGCTGAAGGTGATCTGTGCGGCGCTCAGCAGCAACACCAGCGAGCCGATGAAGAGCCAGAACTCGCGGCTCAGGGTGTTCTCCTCGTCGGGCCTGCGGAAACCGCCCTTGCGGAAGGCCACCACGGTCATCACGGTGCTGGCCGCCCCGAAGAGGATGATCGCGGGCACCTGCACGCGCAGCGTGGTGCCCAGCACCAGCATCAGCGCGCAGAGGCCGAGGTAGAACAGGCGGTCGGACCGGTGCTGGTTCAGCAGGGCCACCGCCAGGGCGATGAACAGGAGGAGGAAGATCAGCAGGCCGGCCATCATGCCCTCGCCGGTGAAGCTGTGCACGCTGGTGTCGCCCAGCACGCCGCTGCGCGTCATGAAGGTGCTGTACAACACCATGATGAAGGTGACCAGCGCGAACAGGAAGGTGCTGAAGAGCGAGGTGTCCTTGCGCTTGTTGATCAGCATCAGGTGGCCGGTGCCCACCAGGGTGATCCAGGGGACGAGGGAGGAGTTCTCCACGGGGTCCCATGCCCAGAAACCGCCGAAGCTGAGCGATTCATAGGCCCAGGCACCGCCCAGCAGGATGCCCGCCCCCAGGATGCCGACGCCGAAGAAGGTCCACGGCAGGGCAGGGGTGATCCATTCCTTCAGGCGCTTGGTCCACAACCCGGCAATGGCGTATGCGAAGGGCACCAGCGTGGCGGCGAAGCCCAGGAACAGCACCGGGGGATGGATCACCATCCAGTAGTTCTGCAGCAGCGGGTTCAGGCCGCGCCCGTCCTTGAACTGCGGGATGACGGCGAGGTAGTCCGCCATCCGCGTCCACGGCAGGCCGATGTTCTCGGGCAGCTCGCGGATCAACATGAAGGGGCTGCTGCCCACCTTGGCGCCCAGTACGTAGATGCCCAGCAACATCGTGGCCAGGAACACCTGCACCAGCGCGAACACGGCCATCACCGGGCCTTCCCAGCTTTTGGCCGTCCAGGCCAGCAGGTTGCCCAGCACCATGGTCCAAAAGGCCCACAGCAGGAAGGAGCCCTCCTGGCCCTCCCAGAAGCAGCTGGCGATGTAGCGCAGCGGCATCTCGGTGTTGCTGTGCTTCCACACGTAGTCGTACTCGAACCAGTGGTTGAACAGCATGATGAACAGCGTCACCACGATGCCGATGATGGCGACCGACTGGATGCGGAAGAACAGGCGGCCCAAGGTGCGCCAGCCGGGGTCCTGGGTGCGGGTGTGGAGGACGTAGCTGATCAGCGCGAACAGCGCGGAGGCCACGGAGAGGATGGTGAGGAAATGGCCCAGCCGCCCGGCCCAAATGTGTTCACCCACGTAGGTGATGGAGGAAGTGTCCACGTTCAGATGATCCGGGGATCGGCGTTAAGGAAGGACAGGGGCAGGACCATCAAAGCCCGGCCGTCACTTGGTTCTCCTCGTTGTATTTGCTGGGGCACTTCAGCAGCATGTCCTTGGCGTGGAACTCGCCGTCGGTGCCGGCCTTGCCGATCAGCACCACGCGCTCGGAGCGCTCCAGGTCGGTGGGCTTGGCCATGGCCAGGTTCACCTTGCACTTGCGGCCCTCCAGGTCGAGCATGGTGAAGGTCGTCAGGCTGGGGTTCACGCTGGGTTCATACACGATCGGCTCGGAACGGTCCAAGGTGCCCACCACGTGGAACTCGCGCTCCGGCTGCTTGAAGGCATCGGTCAGGTTGGCGTAACTGCTGCTGTCGCTCAGCGAGCCGATCAGCGCCGCCACCGCCACGGCGATGATCACCAGCGCTATGATATGACTGCGTTTCATTTGTGCTTCCTGGTCTGTTTTCCTGCCCTCGGTCGAACGGGTGGGCTGCCATCATCATCCGGGACCATGGTCCGCCCTTCCACCAATCACTTTTCACTTTTCACCTTCCGCTCCATCCGTGCCAGCCGCCGGTCCAACGCAAACATCCACACCGCTATCCCGATCAACACCACGCCCACCACCATCACCACCGTGTTGATCTTCCCGGATGCGTACATCCGCTCCTGCAACCAGCCCGGCGCTCCGGATGCCGCGAAGGTACTCATGGACGAAGCCATTATGGCCATGACGCCGGCCAGCCTGTTAACGATCATTGGTTTCATCGGCAAGGGATTTCAGGCGGGCCGTGCGCTCGTGCAGCGTGTAGGCCCAGTAGCCCAACAGGATCCAGCCCGCCACGGCAGGGTAGAACACGGCACGCAGCGCGCTGTCCAGGTCGTATTGGCTGAAGGCCGGGTTGCCGCCGTTGCCCGGGTGCAGGCTGTCCGTCAGGCGGGGCAGCACCATGGTGAACAGCAGCATCAGCGCGTAGGCGAAGATGTTGTAGATGGCCGCCAACCGCGCCCGTTTGTGGGGGTCGGGCACCGAGCCGCGCAGGATCAGGTACGCCGCGTACACCAGTACGGCCACGGCTGCACCGTTCAGCTTGGGGTCGTTGGTCCACCAATCGCCCCAGGTGGCGCGGGCCCAGATGCTGCCTGTCACCAGGCCCAGGGAGGCAAAGAGCAGGCTGGTGTCCACGGCCGACAACGCCTTGCGGTCGGCCTCCATGCTGCCCAGGCGCAGCACGCGCAGGCTCTGCCACAGGGCGATGGTCATCAGCACCATCATGGTAAACCACATGGGCACGTGGAAGAACAGGTTGCGGATGGTCTCGTTCAGGATGGAGCGGTTGGGGAAGGAGAAGCCCGCGCGCGGCGCATCACCCACGGTGCAGCTGGGCCGGGCGATGCCGGTGCCCAGGCCCTCGGTGAAAAAGGCCTCGCGCAGCACCACGGTGCCGTCGGTGGCGCTCCAGGCCCACAGGCTGGTGAGGTTGTTCCGGAATCCGGCGGGCACGTCGAAGGTCACCGCCATTTCCGCATCATTCACGGGTTCCACGCTCCGGGCGCAGACCCGTTCGCCGTCGTTTTCCAGCCACACCTGGGGCGGGTCTTCCTTGAAATGCGTGTTGTAGCCCGTGGCCGTCAAGTTCACTTCGCCCGGCGCTATCCGGCCCAGCGAGGCATGAACCAGCGCGGGCCCCAGCGGCGTATGAAGGCCCATGTACACCGTGTACAGCAGCAGCAGCACCGCGGACAGCTTCCACCACCAGCCCTTCATCAGTCGCGCCAAAGGTAGGGGAAGAGCAGCCAGGCCAGGGCAACGGTGATCAGGTCGATCAGCAGCAGCCACAGCACGTACTTCCCGGTGACATTCCAGCCCATGCCGTCCAGGGCGGACTTGCTGGCGCGCATCAGGCTCAGCAGCATGGGCAGCACGATGGGGAACCCCAGGATGGCCATCAGGCCGATGCCGTTGCCGGCGCGTGCGGCCAAGGCGGAGACCAAGGTGAGCAGGAAGGCGAAGCCCATGCCGCCGATCACCACCACGGCCAGGAAGATGTCCAGGCGCGCTTCCTCCATGGGCTGGCTGCCGATGAAGAGGGCGTACGCGGCCAAGCTGAGCAGGCTCAGCACCGCCATGGTCAATCCGTTGTACAGGGTACGGGCCAGCACCACGCTGCGCGGCGAGGCCAAGGTGTACAGGTAGAGTTGCCGCCCGGCGCTCTCCCGCTGGAAGGACCGCGCCAAGGCGTTGAAGGCCGCGAACAGCAGGATGATCCAGAACAACGCGTTCCAGGTCGGCACCTCCACGATGTTGTGCACCCCCTGGTAGCATACATAGATGGTGCTCACCACGTACAGCGCCATGCTGCCCCAGGCATGCTTCTGGCGGCGGTCCAGCTGCCATTCCAGCTTCAACAGGTGGGCGATCTCCGCGCTGCGCATCCTTCCGGGGCGCGAAGGTAGAACAGGGCGGAACGGGGGAATGTGGGAACAGTAGGATCGCAGGGCCGTCCCTTCCGTCCATTCAGCGGCCATCGCTGGATGCTGATATGGACGGGCAATCGACAAAGACTCCCATGACCTTCCCTTTGGTCCCCAGGTTGTCGCCCACCGATTGTGCATACTTCCCCCCACACCACCAACCAGTCCGTGGTGCCAGCCACGACCTTCGCGGCATGGCCCTGCGCCTCAGCTACTGTCCGTTCCGGCTGGAATTCAAACATCCCTTTGGGACCGCCCATGGGGTGCGCACCGGTACGGACAGCGTTTTCGTCAAGTTGGAAGGAGAAGGAATCACCGGCTATGGCGAGGTGACCCTACCTCCGTACCTGAAGGAAAAGCCGGCCGAGGTCATCCGGAACCTGAAGCGACTGGGTGCTTCGGGACCGCTTACGCCTGAAGGCTTGCAAGCCATGCTTGATGATCCGGCATGGTTTGGGCCGGAGGTCCCAGGCTGCCGGGCGGCTATTCATACGGCCTTGATCGATTGGGTAGCAACCAAAAAGAAAGTCGCTGTCAGGCAGTTGGTTGACGTGTCCTACTTAAAGCGATCAATAACGTTGATAACGCTGGGGATTACCCAGGAAACGGAAGTGGCAACAAAGTTGGCTGAGTTGCCTGCATCGGGTGCCATCAAACTGAAAGTACAGCATGAAGCATCCAGTGGAACCATACGGATGGTCAGGAAGTTGGATGCCAGACCAATCTTCCTGGATGCCAATCAGGGCCTGAGCGCCGTGGCAGAGGCGATGGACTTGGCAGAAGCAGCCGGAGACCGGTTGTTGGCGATGGAACAGCCATTCCCGGTTACGGAAAAGGGCCGCCAAGCGGAACTCCGGCAGCTGCTGGGCACCACCGTCTACGGTGATGAATCCATACAGAACCTGCATGAACTGGACCGCGAAAGCGAAGCATTCAACGGCGTGAACATCAAGTTGATGAAATGTGGTGGATTGGACCGCGCCAAGGCCATGGCGGAGCGGGCCGTGGAACTGGGGATGAAGGTGATGCTGGGCAGCATGAGCGAAAGTTCGCTGGGCTGCACCGCCATGGCGCACTTGGCCGGCTATGCGGACATCCTGGACCTGGACGGGCCCTGGCTGCTGCGCAATGATCCATTCCGGGGGATAGACCTACGGAACGGCGAACTGGTGATGCCGGATGGGCCAGGGATCGGTGCGGTTCTGGTTGTCCCGCTTCCGTTCAACCCAATCTGCACATAATTTATATTATGTTAACTTAAAATTGAAGCCTCCATCCCGCTGGGAACCAGTCCGTCCCGTTTCGCGGGCACACCCGATCTTCCATTTTCCCCTTGGCCCCTACATTTGCCGCGCCCAAGCGCCCAGCTTTCCCTTCCCAGGTATCGTCCAGGCGCATCCCCAGCGGATTCATTGAACGCCGGACCGATCCAGGGCACCTTTTTAACCAACCGACGCGTTTCCGCGGTGCAATGGCCCGGGACCGTTCATCAAACCATTCCATGGCAAGTATCCCTTTTGACCAGCTCGGATTGATCGAGCCCATCCTGCAGGCCCTCCACGAAGAAGGCTACACGCACCCCACGCCCATCCAGGAACAAAGCATTCCGCACTTGTTGCAGCATCGCGACCTGCTGGGTTGCGCCCAAACCGGCACCGGCAAGACGGCCGCGTTCGCCGTTCCGATCATCCAGCACCTGCACATCGCGGGCCCGGTCCATGGCGGCAAGCGTCTGGTCCGTGCGCTGATCCTCACGCCCACCCGCGAGCTGGCCATCCAGATCGACGACAGCTTCAAGGCCTATGGGCGCCACACCAAGCTGCGCACCACCGTCATCTTCGGTGGCGTGGGCCAAAAGCCGCAGACCGATGCCCTGCAGCGCGGCGTGGACATCCTGGTGGCCACGCCCGGCCGTCTGCTCGACCTCATGGGCCAAGGCTTCGTCCATCTGAAGGACCTGCAATTCTTCGTGCTCGACGAGGCCGACCGCATGCTGGACATGGGTTTCATCCACGATGTGCGCAAGGTGATCGCAGCGCTGCCAGCCAAGCGCCAAACCCTGTTCTTCAGCGCCACCATGCCCCCCGACGTGCAGAAGCTGGCCGATACCCTGCTGACCGACCCCGTGAAAGTGGCCGTCACCCCCGTGTCGTCCACGGCCGAAACGGTGCAGCAGGAGGTCTTCTTCGTGGACAAGGCCAACAAGCCCAAGCTGCTGGTCCATCTGCTGCAAACCCGCGACATACCGGAAGCCCTGGTCTTCACGCGCACCAAGCATGGCGCGGACAAGCTGGTGCGCATCCTGGAAAAGTCGGGCATCAAGGCTGCGGCCATCCATGGCAACAAGGCGCAGAACGCCCGGCAGCGCGCACTGAACAACTTCAAGGAGCGCAAGCTGCGCGTGCTGGTGGCCACCGACATCGCCGCGCGCGGTCTCGACATCGAGGCGCTGCCGCACGTGGTCAACTACGAGCTATCGAATATCGCCGAGGACTACGTCCACCGCATCGGGCGTACCGGCCGGGCCGGCAGCAAGGGGCAAGCGGTGTCCCTCGTGAGCGCCGATGAGCGCAAGCACCTCGCCAACATCGAGCGGCTGCTCGGCCGCCGCCTGCCCTGCACCGTGATCGAGGGCTTCGAGCCGGTTGCCGCCGGTGACGGCCCGAGCTCGGATCCGGCCCGTCCCCATACCCACCGACCGCACCGCAAGCCGCACCAAAGCGCGTACGCCAACAATGGCGGCGGACCCGGCCACAACACCCGGCCGCGCGGCAACCGCCGCCCCGCGAGGACCGCCACGAACTGACAACGCACGGGCGTTTGCCGTTCCCAGGACGGCAAACGCCCGCCACAGGCCGCCTGCGTATGGCTGTGCAAGACGAGCGAAGCACGCCAAGTGCCCTACCGGAACCTGTTCAGCACTCATCTTGCGCATCAGGCCCTGATTGAAATACGCCGATAAAACCTGTTTTATTGGCCGATGAACGATTCAAACACCGTATCGAGAGCCAATCACGGTGTCAGGCTACGTGGAGGGCGCCGGGAGTTGTCCGCAAGTCGGCGCCACGCCAAAATCAATCGAGTCCAGCCCCTTGGAATATTTGGAGTAAGCATTGGGACCTGAGGAGTACTCACAGACGTTAGCGAGTATCCGTCATTATGGGAACATTCGATTTGCTTTGCTTACTCTTTATGCAACCATCACGGCAGGTTTGTTTTTCGCGGTTTTTGGGAAAAACATTGATGCCGCATTGGCGTGGCAAAAAAATGCGCCAAAAATATTGGGAATAATTTCGTCTGTTACGTTTTTTCTGTTTGAAATACAAATTAATAGCTACATCGTCAAACTTGGCCAGCATATAGGAGAACACTACCCCGGTTCACACTTTCTAAAATTACCCGATCATAACAGCAATCATGTGAGCTATAGCGTTCGCTTTATGATAGCGCTAATCGGGATATTTTGGTTCCTTTGTCTATTGAACTGACAGATTGTGCTCAGATCGAAATGCAGGTGAGAGAGTCTGGTCTTGGTTTGTCACCACCGTCGCACAAGAGGACGAAGCATTCTACCGCCGCAGCCGGACCCGACTGAGGCAACTGCATTGGCGATGAGCGATTCAAGCGCCGGATTGAGGGCCAATTACAGCGACGTGTTGCGCCGAAGCCCCGCGCGGATGACCGCAAATCGGATAACGATCGGCACCACCTCAAAATCAATCGAGTCCGACCCTATTGATCGTTTGCGTGAGCGCACAGTACAGACTGGAGTCGGTGATGTGGCCGTGCAGATCCCCAAGGTCCGGGGGTCTCGTCGTGGCGGCGCGGGGTGCGGTTTCACAGCGCGTTGCTGCCGCCGTGCGGCTGTCGGCTGAGAT
>JAGFIV010000111.1 GCA_024103275.1 Flavobacteriales bacterium | reverse complement strand
CGTCCTGAACTGCTCCCGACAAGTGAGGCTCCGGACCCTGTGGTCCCCGCGGTACCGTTCCACAATGCGATCGAACGTGGTCCATGGAAGATGCGCCATCAACTGACTGTAGACCGTGCTTCCGATGGTCATGCAGCTTCTCTTGAGTTACCCTCAAGGAAGGCTTCTTCGGCAACCACTCCCGATTCAAATCTGCCCCACGCATTTTCGTCCTATAAGCCCCGTCAATACTCACTTCAACCTAGACCTGATCATCGGTTAACCGGACAGTAGTGATGAAAGATGAAAAACGGAGAACAGGGACCGTTTGCCGCCGGTTCCGTTTTCCACCCGGCAACCTGCACCAACGGTGACCATACCCGCTCACGTGGATGCCTTTGGGACCGGTGAAAAAACGCAAGTGCGCCAGCGGTCGTTCCGCCGCAGGACGGCTGCCTAGCTTCGCGCCGCGTTGGGCATGGCCATGGTCCTGATCGAAGATCCCCGCCGGACGGACACCGCCTTCAACCTGGCGCTGGAGGAGCATTGCCTGATGAACCTGCCCATCGGCGAAGACTACCTTCTCCTGTACGTGAACGGGCCTTCCATCGTGATCGGCAAGCACCAGAACGCGGTGGAGGAGATCAACACCGACTTTGTTGAACGGCATGGGATCCCGGTGATCCGCCGCCAGTCGGGCGGGGGAACGGTCTACCATGATCCGGGCAACCTCAACTTCAGTTTCATCCGGCGCTATGAACCCCGCTACTTCAACAACTACGACCACTTCACCGGGCGCGTGGCCGAGGCGTTGCGGCACATGCGGGTACCCGCCACCCTCAATGGTCGCGGCGACATCCTGGTGGAGGGCAGAAAGGTGTCGGGCAACGCGCAGGCCGTGCGGCGCGACCGGATGCTGAGCCACGGCACCCTCCTCTTCCGGTCCAACCTGCAGGATGTCTCGCAGGCGCTCCACCGCAAGCCGGGAAAATTCGTTTCAAAAGGCCGGCCTTCCGTGCGCAGCCAAGTGGTCAACGTGGGCAACTACCTGCCATCCGGAACGGACATGGAGGCCTTCCGCGCCGCGCTGTTGGGGCACCTTCTCCCCTTGGCCGACAAGCAGCCCCACGTACCCTCCCGGGCGGACCTGGAGGCGGCGGAGGCCTTGGCCCGGGAGAAGTACCGCAGCTGGGATTGGAACTACGGCCGCTCGCCCGATTTCGAGCTGACGCGCAGCGGCGTGGTCCAAGGGCAATTGTTGGAGGTCCGCGTGCAGGTCTCCAAGGGGATCATCGAGCAATTCGGCGTTGCCGGCAACACTTCCGGAGATGTGCCCGTGGAAATGCCGGCCCACGGGCTCACGGGCTTGCGCTACCATCCCGAAGACCTGCGCGATCGCCTGCTCCACTTGGGCGGGGCAGTGGCCGCACAGGCGGATGAGTGGGTGAAGCTGATCTATTGAGCCGCGGCACCGGACAGACAGGCAGGCACGCCCGCCGATGGACCATCGTAGCTTCGCGGTCCAATCAAGGAAGGATCATGTTGCTGATCGAAGGACAGGAAACCCACGACGCGTCGTGGAACTTGGCCATGGAGGAATACTGCCTGGAGAACCTGCCCATGGATGAAAGCTACCTGCTGTTCTATGTCAACGGGCCTTCGATCATCATCGGCAAGCACCAGAACACGGTGGAGGAGATCGATACGGACTTCGTGCAGGAGCGCGGTATCCGCGTGGTGCGCCGCATCAGCGGCGGCGGCGCGGTATACCACGACCTGGGCAACCTGAACTTCAGCTTCATCCGCCGCTACCAGCCCGAGCATTTCAACAACTACCGCGAATTCACCGCACCGGTGGTGGCGGCCTTGCAGAAACTGGGCGTGCCCGCCGAGCTTACGGGCCGCAATGACATCCTGGTGAACGGGCGCAAAGTGTCCGGCAATGCCCAGGCCCGCCGGCGCGACCGCATGTTCAGCCATGGCACGCTGCTGTTCCGCTCCAACCTCGACGATGTGGTGAAGGCCCTGAAGCCCAAGCCCGGCAAGCTCGAATCCAAAGGCATCCAGTCCATCCGCAGCCGCGTGGTGAACATCGGCGATTTCCTGCCGACATCCATGGACCTCGCAGGCTTCAAGGCGGCCTTGCTGGAACAGCTGTTCCCCGGTGGCGACGGGGCCCCGCGCCGCGTGCTCGGGCCGGCCGACCTCGCACAGGTGGAAGCCCTGGCGGACCGCAAATACCGGACATGGGACTGGAACTATGGCCACTCGCCCGCCTTCAACCTGCAGCGTGTGCAGCGTTTCGCCATCGGCGAGGTGGATGCCCGGCTGCTGGTGGAAAAAGGCGTGGTGCGCAACGCCAAGATCTATGGCGACTTCTTCAGCGAAGGCGATATCAGCGTGCTGGAAAAGGCCCTGACCGGCATCCGCTACGACGGCACCGAGGTGCGTAAGGCCGTGGTGGCCGCGAAGGCGGACGACCTCTTCGATGGTGTGGGGATCGACGAACTGGTGGGCCTGCTGTACTAGGCCACGGCCATCACGGAACCCTGCCGACCTATAGCAGGTCCATCACATCATGTATGCCGGCGGCCCGTTCCACGGTGAAGCCCTCGCCGTACTTCACCCCGATCAGGCGGCCCGTCTCCAGCGCACGTCCTTCCAGGGTCGGGAAGAACTCGGGAACGCTGATGGGTGATACCGGCTCGGTGCTGTCGGGATCGTAAAACTGGCTCTTGAAGCAGGCCAGCGCCTTCATCTTCCCCTCCCAGAACTCGGTGACGTCGAACACGATGTCCGGGTCGATCCAGCGATCCTGGATGCAGTGGTAAACAGCTTTCGGCCGCCACGCTTCCTGCGCTACGCCGCCATCCTCCGTGCGCACGCGGCGCAGGCCGCTGAGGAAACAGGCCCGCGACACCAGCTCCGCCCCACGCCCGTGGTCGGGATGCCGATCGCGGACGGCATTGGTAAACACCACGCGCGGCCGATGCCGCCTGACCGTCTGCACCACCTTCAGCAAGCTTCCCTGGTCCACCTCGAAAAAGCCGTCGGGAAGTCCCAGCTGGTAGCGCACCTTCACCCCCAGCACCGTCGCAGCTTCTGCGGCTTCCCGTTGGCGCAACTCCCCCGATCCCCGGGTACCGAGCTCCCCAGTCGAGAGGTCCACGATGCCCACGCGATGCCCCAGGTGGATGTGCCGAAGCACCGTGCCGCCCATGCCGATCTCCGTATCGTCCGGATGTGCCGTGATGCACAGGATGTCCAATTGCTCGTTCTTCATTTCCCTTCAAATAACGGCCGACGGGCCCAACGGTTCTGCACCACCCGTGCCACCGCAACCGTTTACCAAGTCGATGGCGGGCCGGGCATGGCTGCAAAGGTGCACGATCAATGGCAAGGCCGGACATTCCGACCGGGGCCATGCCGATGGTGCAAGGGCCTGGTTTGCCAGGGATGAACCTCACGTCACCCGCGCACGTATACACGCGTTGCCCGGGTACTTTTGTCCATTGAAGATCAGGCCCCATGCGACGTTCCGCCTTTTTCCTGCTGATGACCCTTTCGACGGCCCTTTGGGCGCAGACGGAGGTCCGGATCACCAACGCCGCAACCTTGGGCGATGCACCGGACATCCGCAAGGTGAAGGGCATACAGGAAGCCCTGCAGGCCGCCGGGTTTCCCAAGGAGGAGATACAGACCATCCTGGCCTACGGCGACCGTGACCAGTGGCCGGAAGGCATCCGGTCGGACACGGCACGGGCCTCCAATGCGCCATACATCATCAACTACGAGGGATTCCGGTTGTGTACGCTGGCACCGGACACGGTCACGCTCGCCGTGGTGATGATCCCCGCCGCCTACAACACCCACATGCCCGACCGCATGCGTCCCTTGGGCGATTTTTACATGGTGCTTCCCGACCGGGCTTTGACCAATGCGGAAAGGCCGAAACCCCGCCCTGCGGTAAGTCGCGGACCGCGATGGGAGGGCCGCCCCAAGGCGAAGATCATCAAGGCCGACGGCCTGTATGGTGCCTACGACCTGGCGACGGACACCACCGGTCTGAAAGCCCTTGAGGCCAGGGGATGGAGCCGCCCGGAGATCGACGCGGTGATCTTCCGCAGCACCGAACGCAACTGGCCGGAAGGCATTGACAACTTTGAACGACGCTACCCCAAGCTTGGGAAATTCCCGAAATACCGGGCGTATCTGGGTGCGGAATGGGATGACAAGGTGCTGTTGATCATCCCCACCGCCAAGAACCGGCGGATGCCGGTGACCATGCGCCCGTACATGGACCTCTACTTCGTGTACGGCAAGGACGCGGTGAAGGTGGGCCACCGCCGGTAGGCTCACGGCCTGGTACGGACCTGTTCCCAAGCCTTGATCTGCCACGTGACCGTTCCGGTGGCCACGTGATGGCCTTCGCTGTCATGCAGCGGCACCTCCGCCACGAAAAGCACCGGACCTCCCTCCATCAGCGGCCGCACGAGCCGCTCTTCCAGCAACTCCTTGGCCGGGGCGAATTCCGCATGGGTCCCGGACCTTGCCTGGAAATGGTATTCCATGCGCAATTCCTTCATGATGATGCGGAAGCGCCCGGGCTCCACGGCGGTCATCAAGGCCAGTCCGCTGCAGAATTCAGCGGCAGTGGCCAGGCAACAGGCATGAATGCCGCGGATATGGTTGCGGTTGATCCGCCGGAACGGCACCTCCACCCGGATGCCGCCCGCGGGCAACGGGACCACCCGGAAACCGTGCGGCCGGTTGAACGGGATCAGGCGGGCCAGGCCCATGTTGAGCACCCGACGGTGGAACGCCGAAGTGCGCGAACGTTCAATGATCCGTGCGAGGTCCATGCCGTTCAGCGCGACAAGGCCGCCGCAATATCCGGTGGGACAAAGGCCGGCCCCTTCAATACTTTGCCATCTTCGCGGTAGATGGGCTTTCCGTCCGCCCCCAGCTTGCTCATGTTGCTGCGTTGGATCTCCCGGAACACCGCTTCGATCTTGTCGGCCATGCCATGCATCAGGATGGTCCCGCAGAGTATGTACAGCATGTCGCCCAAGGCATCGGCCACCTCCACCAGGTCGCCCCGCGACGCGGCCGCCAGGTATTCCTCGTTCTCCTCACGCATCAGGTCGAAACGCAGCTGTTGCGCACGCAGGCCGATCACCGCCGACGGTACCGTGGATCCCCGTATGCCGAAAGCCTCATGGAAGTCCCGTACCTGTCCGAGGATATCCTGCAGCAACATCGTTGCTGCGCCTGCCTTGTCCCGGTCGTTCACCATGGTGCCAAGGTAATCCAATATGGGCGGCCGGCGGTTAACACATCTTAACGGCGAAACGCCAGCAAAGCCCCGTCAATAGGGACAATTTTGCCTCCGATATCATTGGAAAACCTTTCTTGTCGACATGGACCAACCCCTCTCCGCCACCGAAGCAGCCACCACGGCATCGGACACCCTTCGGGCCCTGAACGAGCGTATCCAACAAGCCAGTTCGTTCGTGGACCTGATCGACCAGGAGATGCGAAAGAGCATCGTGGGACAAAAGGACATGGTGCAAAAGCTGCTGGTGGCGCTGCTGGCCGATGGGCACATCATCCTGGAAGGCATGCCCGGCCTGGCCAAGACCCTGGCCATCAAAACGCTCAGCGACGTGGTGGACGTGGGCTTCAGCCGCATCCAATTCACGCCAGACCTGTTGCCGGCGGACCTGATCGGCACCATGGTGTACAGCCCGCGCAGCGAGGAGTTCTCGGTGAAGAAAGGCCCGATCTTCAACAACTTCATCCTGGCCGACGAGATCAACAGGGCCCCGGCCAAGGTGCAGAGCGCCTTGCTGGAGGCGATGCAGGAACGGCAGGTCACCATCGGCGCCAACACCTACCAATTGCCGGAGCCTTTCCTGGTGATGGCCACGATGAATCCGGTGGAGCAGGAAGGCACCTATCCCCTGCCCGAGGCCCAGACCGACCGCTTCATGCTGAAGGTCGTCCTGGACTATCCCCGAAAGGAGGAGGAACGATCCATCATCCGGCAGAACACCATGGCCGAAGGGCGGTCGAAAGTCCGGAAAGTGATCCACCCCCAGGACATCCTCGGCGCCCGCCAGCTGGTGCGTGAAGTATACATGGACGAAAAGATCGAGCGGTACATCGTCGACATCGTGTACGCCACCCGCAAGCCTGCCGAGCATCGCCTGGAGGAGCTCGCCTCGCTGATCAGCTTCGGGGGAAGCCCGCGGGCAAGCATCTACATGGCATTGGGCGCCAAGGCCTATGCGTTCACCAAACGCCGGGGCTATGTGATCCCCGAGGACGTGCGCGCCGTGTGCCCCGACGTGCTGCGGCACCGCATCGGCCTCACCTACGAGGCGGAGGCGGAGAACATCAGCGTGAACGAGATCATCGAGAAGGTGCTGAACACGGTGGAGGTGCCTTGAGGAGGTAAGAAGGGTAAAGCTGAAAGCTGAAAAGCCGGGAAGCCGGATACTGGAAATTCCAGTAGCGGCGGCAGGTTTCAGCGGATGCCGCCAGCGCTTGCAAAAAGACCAATAGCCATCGCCAATCATCAAGATACCAAGGACCTCATCCGCAAGGTGCGGTTGATCGAGCTGAAGACACGCGGCCTGAGCAACCACATCTTCAGCGGGGAGTACCACAGCGCCTTCAAGGGCCGCGGCATGGCGTTCAGCGAAGTGCGGGAATACGTTCCGGGGGACGAGGTGCGCGCCATCGACTGGAACGTGACCGCGCGCCTGGGGCATCCCTACATCAAGATCTTCGACGAGGAGCGCGAGCTGACCGTGATGCTGGTGGCCGACGTGAGCGGGAGCGGGCAATTCGGCACGGCCGAAATGCTGAAGCGCGAACTGATCACGGAGGTGTGCGCAACCATCGCCTTCAGCGCCATCCAGAACAACGACAAGGTGGGGTTGATCCTTTTCAGCGACCAGGTGGAGCTGTTCATCCCGCCCAAGAAGGGACGCGGCCACATCCTGCGTATCGTGCGCGAGCTGCTCGAATTCACGCCCCAAAGCCGGGGCACCGACATCGCGGGGGCCTTGAAGTACCTGAACAACGTGATCAAGAAGCGCAGCATCGCCTTCCTGATCAGCGACCTGATGGACGAAGGCTTCGAGGATGCGCTGAAGATTGCCAACCGCAAGCACGACCTGGTGGTGCTGCGGACCACCGACCCGCGCGAAGAGGAAATGCCCGACATCGGGCTGGTGCAGTTCATGGACCCGGAGACGGGCCGTTCGATGTGGGTGAACACCGGCAACAAGGCCGTGCGCGACCATTACCGGGCACAGGCCCTGAAGCACCAGGCGCGATCGAGGGACAGCCTGCGCCGGGCCGGCGTGGACCACGCGGTGATCAGCACGCGCGACGGGTATGTGCGCCCCTTGATGAACCTCTTCCGCCAACGGGATTGATGGGGCAGATGGCACACGCGATGAACGGGGCGGTATCGGGAAAGGCAAGCCATTGGGTGGCCACGGCCTGCGCCGCGCTCCTGTGCGTGCATCTGCCGGTGAAGGCCCAAAGCCCCGTGGCCGAGGCGCGGCTGGACAGCAACTCCATCCTGATCGGCCAACAGGTACGCTTGCACCTGGGCCTCAGCTACCGGGTGGATAACGGACCGGTGGCCGTGCAATGGCCGTTGATCACCGACACGCTCACCGCCATGGTGCCCGTGCTGCACGACAGCCACGTGGACACCGTTTTGCCTGATCGGGAGCATGATCCCTTCCTGTTCCGGCAGGAGCGCACCCTGACGATCACCTCATGGGATTCAGGTTACTGGGCCATCCCCCCCTTCCGCTTCGTGGTGAACGGGGACACGGTGGAAAGTGCGCCCTTGCTGCTGACCGTGAACACGGTGCCGGTGGACATCGACAAGGGATTCCGGGACATCAAGGAGATCTATTTGGTGCCGTTCAGCCTGAAGGAATGGCTGCGGGAACATTGGAAGATCCTGCTGGGGAGCTGGCTGCTCGCGGTGGTGATGGCCTTCCTGCTCTACCGGGTGTTCATCAGGCCCCGCCGGCGCAAGGCAGCCGCGCCCCCTGCCGCACCCCGCCAGCCGCTGCACATACGGACCCTGCTGGCCTTGGAGACCTTGCAGCAAAAGAAGCTCTGGCAGCAGGAACGGACCAAGGAGTACTATTCGGAACTGACGGACATCCTGCGGGGCTATGTACAGGAACGCTACGGCGTGCCGGCCATGGAACAGACCACCGACGAACTGCTTGCCATGCTCCGCATGGGCAGCATGCCGCGGGCCCTTCAGGAGCAACTCGGCAACCTGCTCCGCCTGGCCGACATGGTGAAGTTCGCCAAATGGAAGGCGTTGCCCGTGGAGAACGAACAAGTCATGTCCACCGCCATCCGCGTGGTGCAGGAAACCGCTGGAAACCTTACCGATGCGCCGCTCGCGTGACCTCACCATCCTGATCACCATGCTCGTGCTGGTGCATGCCGTGCTGGCCGGGGCGGCCTGGTGGCTGCACGACCGGTACGAGCTCGCATCGCCCAAATGGCTGTGGTCGCTCGTGTTGGTACCGCTCATGGCGGCCTGGTACACCATCCGCCGCAACCGGCGCAGGCCCCTGGCCATGCTCAGCACCCTGCCCGCGCTGCGCGGGGGGCCGGTGGACCTGCTGGCACGCCTGCGGCACCTGCCCTTCACCTTGGCCCTGCTGGGCCTGGGGGCCATGCTGCTCTCCATGGCCCGTCCGCAGAGCAAGGACAGTTGGCAGGACGTCGTCCACGAGGGCATCGACATTGTGATCGCCATGGACTACAGCGCCAGCATGCTGGCCAAGGATTTCAAGCCCAACCGCCTGGATGCCGCGCGCGACGTGGCCGTCCAGTTCATCGACGCGCGCCCCGACGACCGCATCGGGCTGGTGGTGTACGAGGGCGAGGCGTTCACCCAATGCCCGTTGACCACGGACCACCGGGTGCTGAAAAACCTGTTCATGCAGGCCCGCACCGGAATGATCAATGGCGGAACGGCCATCGGCCTGGGCCTGGCCACCGCGATCAACCGCCTGCGCGAAAGCACCTCGAAGAGCAAGGTGATCATCCTGCTGACCGACGGGATGAACAACGCGGGGAGCATCCAGCCCCTGGATGCCGCACAGATCGCCGAGCAATTGGGCATACGGGTGTATACGATCGGTGTGGGCACCCGTGGCAAGGCCCTGTCGCCCGTGGCCATTTATCCCAATGGCCAGTACAAGTATGAGTACGTGGACGTGGACATCGACGAAGGCATGCTGGAAAAGATCGCCGGCATGACCGGCGGACGCTACTTCCGGGCCACGGACGAGAAGAAGCTGCGCGCCATCTACCAGGAAATTGACCGGCTGGAAAAAACACGCATGAAAGTGACCGAGCACAGCACCCGCACCGACGCGTATTTCCGCCCGCTCCTGGCCGGATGCTCCCTGCTGTTGCTCTCCCTGTTCCTGGGCAACACTTGGCTGCGCACCACCCCATGAGCACGCCCGGCACATATCGAAGCGGACCGGTGGCGCTCACGGTGCTGGTCATCGAGGTCCTGGCCTGGGCGGCCGGCTTGGCCGTGTGGTTCAGCCTGCCCGTCTACCTGCCGCAATTCCGCATCGAACATCCGCAAGTGTTGTGGGGCTTGTTGGCCGGGCCGCTTCTGGTGGCCGCGTACCTCATCGGTCTTGCGATGAAGAACCGGGCCCTGCACCGCTTCAGCCAACGCGATTTGATCGCGGACATGGTGCCCGGTGTCTCATCCTGGCGTTCCGCATTGAAATTCCTGCTCCTGCGCCACGGCTTCAGCTTCGCCGTATTCGCACTCGCAGGCCCCCAAATGGGCACCCGCCTGGAGGAGGTGACGGCCAAGGGCGTGGATGTGGTGGTGGCCCTGGACGTGAGCAACAGCATGCTGGCCGAAGACCTGAAGCCCGACCGCATGGAGGTGGCCAAGCGCGCACTGTCGCAATTGGTGGACCGCCTGGGAGGCGACCGCCTGGGCATCGTGGTGTTCGCCGGCGAAGCGTACACGCAACTGCCCATCACCGCGGACCGCAGCGCGGCCAAGATCTTCCTCGGCACCTTGGGACCAAACCTGGTGCGGACCCAGGGCACGGCCATCGGTGCGGCCATCGACCAGGCCCGGCAAAGCTTCGGGGCCGATGCCGCCAAGGGCAAGGCCATCATCGTGATCAGCGACGGCGAAACCTTCGAGGATGACGGCGTGGAGGCCGCCAAGCGTGCCGCGGCGGAAGGCATCGTGGTGAACACCATCGGGATGGGATCGCCACAAGGCGCCCCCATCCCCATCCGGCTCGGTGGCCGCATGGTGGGTTTCAAGAAGGACAAGGACGGCCAAACCGTGATCACCAAACTGGACCCGGGCGTGCTGATGCGCATCGCCGAGGCAGGCCATGGCGAATACGTGCAAGCCACGACCGGCCACCTGGGCGTGAGCGAGATGGTGGCCAGGTTGCGCGGCATGGACCAAAGCGACCTGGGCACTTTTAGCTTCGCGGGCCACGAGGACCGCTATCAATATTTCCTGGCCATCGCATGCGTGCTGATCGCCATGGGCCTGCTGATCAGCGAACGGACCCTTACCGTGAAATGGAGCAACTTCATGCCATGGAACGCTTGACCCTGACCATCCTGCTGGCCTTGGCCGTGCCATCGCTCCACGCACAGGAGGCTGAACGGGCCCTGCGCCAAGGCAATTCCGACTACAAGGAGGGTAATTTGGCCGGGGCCATCGAGGCATACGGCAAGGCGGACAAGGATGAACGGGGCATGTTCAACCTCGGCAACGCTTATTACCGGCAGGACAGCCTGGGTGATGCCCAGCGTTCATTCGAAAATGCCGCCTCCATGGCCAAGCTTCCGGCCGACCAGGCCCGGGCCTACCACAACCTGGGCAACAGCTTCCTCCGCCAAGGCAACTTCCCCGAAGCGATCACCGCATACAAGGAAGCCCTGAAGCGGGTCCCCTCCGACGAGGATACCCGCTACAATCTCGCGTATGCCCAGAAACTGCTCCAAAAACAAGAACAGCAGCAGAAACAGCAGGGTGACAACAAGGACCAGCAGGATAAACAAGACCAGCAGAAAAACCAGGACCAGAAGGACCAGGGCCAGCAAGACCAGCAGGACCAGGGGGAAAAGGACCGGCAACAGGACGAGGGGAACGACAAGAAGGAGCAACAGGACAAAGGCCGGGAACAACAGAAACCCGGGCAGATCGCGCCGCAGGATGCCACCCGTATGCTGGATGCTGCCCAACAACAGGAAAAGGACGTGCAGGACAAGGTGCGCCAGATGATGCAGCCCAAACCCGCCAAACCGGCGGAAAAGGATTGGTAGGATGAAGCTGAGACCGCTCCTATTCGTTGTGGCATGCTGCACCGCGGTGGTCCTGCATGCGCAGGAAATCACCTTCCAAGCCCAGGTGGACCGCAACGAGATCGCCACCGGCGAGCCGGTGAAACTGACCATCGAGCTCGATAACGCCTCGGCCACCGGCGGCATCCCCACCCCCGACATGGGCGGCCTGGTGGTGCTCCAAGGCCCCATGGAAAGCAATAGCTTTTCCAGCATCAACGGCCGGATGACCCGCTCCTCCTCGCGTACATGGTACCTCACCTCGCCGCAGCCGGGCACCTACACCATCGGTGCGGTGGTGGTACGCATCGGCAATGGAACCTTGCAGACAGACCCCATCACGATCAAAGTGTCCAAGGGTTCCCAGGGCGGTGCAAACAGTGCGGCCGTGGAACAGGGCCAGAAACGTGACCCCAACCTCTTCTGCACCATCAGCCTGAGCAAAGGCAAGGTGTACGTGGGCGAACAGATCGTCGCCACCTACACCTTGTTCTCCCGGTACAATTCCCTGCAACCACGCGACTACGACCTCCCGAAGCTCAACGGCTTTTGGGCGGAGGAAGTGGACCTGGGCACCACCAACTGGGAACCACAGCTCCGCACCGTGAACGGCATGCAATACCGGGTGGCCGTCCTCAAGAAGCAGGTGTTGATCCCATTGCGAAGCGGCCAGCTCACCATCGCCCCCATGACGCTGAACTACCTGGTGAACCCCGGGTTCTTCAGCAGCGGCACGCCCGTCCGCATCCAAAGCAGCCCCACGCAGGTGACGGTGATGGACCTGCCGCCGGGGAAACCCGCCGATTTCCTCGGGGCGGTCGGCGACCTGCACATGGAAGTGAAGATGCCTGCCAAGGAGGTGAAGGCCAACGATGCCGTCGATCTGTCCATCCGCTTCTCGGGCCGGGCCAACCTCAAGCTGTTGGATGCACCGAAACTGAACCTGCCCCCCGACTTTGAGACCTACGATCCGAAGATCAACGACCAGATCACGGTGAACGGGGCGGGCATGAGCGGGAGCCGGGAATTCCAGTACCTGTTGATCCCGCGCAACGAGGGGAAGTACGACATCGGATCCCTCTCGTTCAGCTATTTCGACCCCAACACCGGGACATACAAGCAGTTGCGTTCCGAGTCCTTATCGATCCAGGTGGACCCGGGCGAAAGCACCGCAGGCGGCAGCACCGGCGGGCCTGCCAAGGTGGATGTCCGACGGCTGGGCTCCGACATCCGGTACATCCGGACCGGCGACCTCCAGCTACGGCCCAAGGGCAGGCCGCTTTTCGGTTCCTATCCCTATCTCCTGGGCCTGGCCGCCCCCCCTGCCCTGCTCCTGCTGCTGTTCGTGTGGCATCGGAAGCGCGAAAAACGGCTGGCTGATGCCGATGGCCGGCGCCGGCGCAGTGCCGATAGGGTGGCCAAGCAGCGGCTGGCCCATGCCGAAGCTGCCATGGCCAAGCAAGATCAACGCGCTTTCTACGACAGCATCGGCAAGGCCCTGGAGGGCTATTTCGCCGATAAATTCAACCTGGGCGTGGCAGAGGTGAACGCATCGATGATCCAGGACAAGCTCGGGGCCCTGGACGATGGACGCACGGCCCGGGAATTCCTGAACCTGATCGGCGAGGCCGAAATGGCGCGCTTCTCCCCCATGGGCGGGAAGCCCGCGAAACAGATATACGACGAGGCGTCGGCCATCATCAACCGCATCGAAAACCGGCTTGCCAAATGAGGTATACCGCGGTTCTTCTTGCCTCCCTGCTGGCATTGCGGCCCGCTGCCGCCATGGATGCGGCGCCCGTCACGGAGCAGGCGCAACAGGCATACGCCGGTGGTGATTATGAACGCGCCTTGGCGCTCTATGACTCGATCCATACGGAATTCACCTCGGCGGGCCTGCTGTTCAACATCGGCAATTGCTACAGCAAGCTGGGGGATGTTCCGCACGCCATCCTCTTTTACGAGCGGGCCTTGCTGCTCGCCCCGGGGGCAGAGGACATCCAAGCCAACCTGGACCTGGAGCGCACCAAGGTGGTGGACCGCATCGGGCAGTTGCCCTCCTTCACCTTGGGGTCTGCCTGGGACCGCGTGCTCGGCGGCAGGGACATCGACCAATGGGCGCGGATCTCGTTATGGGCCTGTGCGCTCATGGCGGTGCTGGCGGCCGCAGGGATCCTGTTGCGGGCACGGGCGGCCAGGCGCATCCTGCTCGCCACGGCGGCCCTGGCAGCTGGCACCACCATCATCTCCACCGCGTTGGCGGCCCACCGTACGCGGGAGGTGCAACGCCGTTCGGAAGCCATCATCATGGTCCCGTCTGCCGAGATCTTGGGCGAGCCGCGCGAGGGATCCACGCGCCTCTTCATTCTCCATCAAGGTTCCAAGGTCGGGTTGCTCGGCACCCAAGGTGACTGGCAGGAGGTGCGGCTGCCCAACGGGGCGGTCGGTTGGCTGTCGTCCACCAGCGTGGAACGGATCTGATCCGGGCCGGTCACGGCATGGCCGCGGTGCGCACGGTCGTTGCATCGGCACCGCCCACCGCATGCAGGATCACATCCCGGTCGTTTGCGGCACCTGTATAGGAGACATAGCCGTCCATGTTCGCATCCTCCGCATGGTATCCGTATACCACGTTGGATGGGATCGATCCGCCTATGCGCATGAAGACTTCATCCCGATCATTTCCGCCGCCGGTGTATTTCACGGTCCCGTCACCGGTCACATCACCGGCCCAGAGGGCCATGCGTTCATCCACCATGGTTTGGGCCTGGGTGCCGTAGGTGGGCAGGTTGTAGCGCGTGAAATCCACCAGTTCCCCGTCCGCTGCAAGGACATTCGTACACAAGGCGGGCAGGTGATTCCGGTGGTGTATGGAAACATGGTGCCCGATCACCGAAGCATTGAACGAGATCAGCGGATTGCCTTGCGGGCTCACCACCGTGCCGTTCCGGAGAAGCAGGGCCGCACGGTTCCCCGCCACGGTGTAGCCGGCATCATCCTGGTGCAGCTGCACCAGCACCCAATCCACCACGGACTGGGCCCCGTTGTCCTGCAACATGCCTGCGCCGATCGTAGCCCCTGCGTTCTCAACGGTGTACCCCATGGCGCTGTATGGTTCCTGTGCCGGCACCAGGCCATTTGCACGCAACTGATCACCCATCAAGGTTTCACCTCCCCGCATGGCCCCGGCGAGGTACATCTTCACCTTTACCCCGCCCGTGGGCCCCGGCATGTCGCAGTTGGGTGTTTCCACCAGATAGGCCACCTTCGAGGAAAAGGGCGGCACCGTGATGCTTCCCGAGAGCCATTCGCCATCCATCCCTTTCCAGCAGCCGGCCGGCAGGGTGAAGGTCTGTTCCTGGGCCTGGTCGTTGATGTAAAGTTTATGCCGTTCGTGGGGGTCGAGCACCTGCACGTTCACACGGGTAACCTCCACGTTGTCCAGGTAATACATCGGGTCGGTCCACTGGTTTTGGAAGCGGATGCGGGCCTGGTCGGTGAGGTCGCTTTGGAAATAGAACTCAAGGTCCCGGCGTTCACCATCCACCGGAAAATCGCTGGTCCAGGTGGAATATGGATTGCCTTGGGTGGACATGCCCTTCACGCCCACGGTCACCTGGCCGATGATGTCGCTTTGGACGCTGCAGCGCACGCGGTACCAGGCCCCGTCCTGGATGGGGAAGGGGTCGGGGTTGTTGAGGATGAAATTGGGGTAGATGCTGTTGTCGGGCAGGTAGGCCTTCAGGGCGCCGTTGTCC
>JAGFIV010000068.1 GCA_024103275.1 Flavobacteriales bacterium | reverse complement strand
GCCCTGAGCCATGAGCCATGAGCCATGAGCCCTGAGCTATGAGCCCATGCCGAAGGCAATCGCCACGGCAACAGCAAGGAACTGCATCCTACGTACCACGGCTCACGAACTGGCAACTGGCAACTGGCAACTGGCAACTGACAACTGGCAACTGACAACTGACAACTGGCAACTGACAACTGGCAACTGGCAACTGACAACTACCCACAAAAGGCCACCCTATCCCTTCATCTCCTTCAGCAATTTGTGCATGTCCTTCATGGCCTGGTCCACTTCCTTGGCCTTGGTGCCGTCGTAGAACCCGCGTATGCGGCCCTGCGGGTCCACCAGGACGAAGTTCTCCGTATGCACGAAGTCGTCGGGCCCGCCGTCCCCTTCGTCCATCACGGCGAAATAGCTGGTGCGGGCCAGGTCGTAGATCTGCTTGCGGTCACCGGTCAGCAGCCGCCAACGGCGGTGGTCCACGCCGTACCGTTCCGCATAGGCGTGCAGCACCGGCACCGAGTCGGCGCCCGGGGTGACGGAATGGGAGAGGAGCAGCACCCGGTCGTCATCGGCAAACTCTTCCTGAACGCGGGCCAGTTGGCTGCTCATTTTGGGGCAGATGGTGCCGCAGGTGGTGAAGAAGAAATCGGTGAGCAGCACCTTGCCTTGCACGTCGGAGAGGAAAAGGCTGTCCCCGTTCTGGTCGACGAGGCGGAATGGCTTGATGTGGTGCTCGCCCTTTTCGCTCCGGACGGAGGCATCCACCAGCCGCGGGTCCAACTGCGAGGGATGATAGATCGGTAGCTCATCCGACGGCTTGATCAGGTAGTAGCCGATGCCCACCGCCACCGCGAAGATGGCCAGTACGATGCCGGCCCGTATGTAGGGAGCGTCCTTCACTTTTGCTTGAATGTATTTGCCAGCTCAACCACCAAGACCCATGCATGCTCCGGACTGGCGATGCCCATTTCACGGTCGTGGCGGACGGCGATCTCCATGCTGCGGGTCTTCCTTTTGTTCAGGTTCACCTCCGTGCCCAGGTCATAACGCATGCCTACCAGCCTGTTCCCGGTGTAGTGCAGTGCCGTGAAGGCTTCCACGCGCACTTGCGGGTCCAGTTTCCAGTTCGGGATGTTGTAGCCCAGCCCGGCCCGGTTGCGCAACAAAGTTCGCAACTTCCGCACATCCCGGAACGAGTGCTCGTACTCGAAGCGGTAGTCGGCCTGTAGCCTGTCGAATTTGTGCTTCAGCCAAAGTTGCAGGTCCAACCGGTGGCGGTTGGTGGTGTACCGGTCGCGGATGCTGTACCGGTATTCGGCACCCAAGCGCATGAACTTGAACAAGGGGTAGCTGATACCGGCATCGATGTTGAACTGCTTCAACTGTGCGGCGCCTTCGTTGAACTTCCACCCCAGTTCCCCCGAGGCACGCAGGTCGCGGAAGAAGCGCATCTGCGTGTCCTTGGCGTCTTTCCGCCGGAACGGCTTGATTTCGGCGCTCAAGCTGGGCCAGAATTGCACGTCGGTCCCTGGCCGGCTGCCTTCGCCGGGCTGGGCCATGACGGCCCCTGCCGCCAGCGCGGCCCATGCTGCTGCCAGGAGCACCCGCATCGGCGTCAGAAGTTCTTCACGGTAAGGGTAGGCACGGTCACCACGTCCTTGCGACCGCTGATGGAGACCTTCTGCGACACCACTTCCGTCTTGCCGGGGCAGTCACACTCCCCGAAGGTGTACACGGTGTAGTCGCCCTTGCGCAGCCATCGGAACACGTACTGGCCATCGGGACCGGTGCGCACATCGTCATCATGGAAATCGTGGTCGCCGTATACGATGAATACGCGCGTGTCCTGGTAGGGATAGGCCGGCCGGTTAGGCTGTGGTGCGCCTGTGGCCGTAACGTCCTGGCGCATCACCACGCCCCGGATCTCGGCCTTGCCGCCTTCACCAGGTTCTTTTTTGCATCCGCCCAGCGTGAGCAGGGCCGCCGCGATAAGGATGGATTTGCGCATCGATGGTGGTTTTGGGTGGTACGTTGTCGGAATGGGTTTTTCAGGTGCCAGCGTAAATGCCTTCCACCGCGTCCGCATACTTCGCGAGGATGGGCTTGCGGCGCAGCTTCAGGCTGGGGGTGAACTCGCCTCCTTCAATGGTCCAATCATGCGGGAGCAGGGCAAACTTCTTCACTTGCTCCCAGTGGCCGAGGCCCTTGTTTGCCTCATCCACCTCCAGCTGCACACGGTCGATGATGCGCTTGTCCTTCACCACTTCTTCGGCACTGGTGTAGGGGATGCCCTTCAACGCACAGTACTCCTTCAGGAATGCGAAGTTGGGCACGATGAGGGCGGCGGGGAACTTGCGGTTCTCCCCGATCACCATGGCCTGCTCGATGAAGCGGGATGCGCGCAACTGGTTCTCGATCACCTGGGGCGCCACGTATTTGCCCCCGCTGGTCTTGAACATTTCCTTCTTCCTGTCCGTGATGTACAGGAACCCGTCCGCGTCCAGCCGCCCGATGTCGCCGGTGTGCAGCCAGCCATCGGGCTCCAGCACCTCTGCGGTCTTCCCCGGGTCCTTGTAGTAGCCTACCATGATGTTGGGCCCCTTGACGATGATCTCGCCGTCGGCGGCGATCTTCACTTCCACATTCCGGATGGGCTTGCCCACGCTGCCGAAGCGCAGCCCGTCGTTGCGGGCATCGTTCACGCTGATCACCGGCGAGGTCTCCGTGAGCCCGTACCCTTCCATCACCGGGATGCCCGCCGCATTGAAGATCCGCGCCAGCCGGGGGTTGAGCGCCGCGCTGCCGCTGGCCACGCACAGCACCTCGTTGCCCAAGGCCTCCCGCCATTTGCTGAAGACGAGCTTGCGCACCAGGGCCAGCTTCGCCTTGTACCAGGCGCTCTTTCCATGCACGTCGTATTCCTCGCCCACCTTCAGCGAAAGGTCGAACATCCACCGCTTGAAGCCCGTGAGCGCGTGCCCCTTGGAGAGGATGGACTCATAGATCTTCTCCAACAAGCGGGGTACTGCGGTGAAGACGTGCGGGCGCACCTCCTTGATCTTCGCGCCCAGGTCGTCCAATGTCTCGATGAAATGGATGTTCATGCCCGTGCGCTGGTACAGGTACATCAGCATGCGCTCGTAGATGTGGCACAAGGGCAGGAAGCTCACGCACCGGACACCCACCTCCACCGGCAGGCGCTCCGCGCTGGCCTCGGCATTGCTCAACACGTTGTGGTGGGTCAGCATCACGCCCTTGGGCTTGCCCGTGGTGCCGCTGGTATAAATGATCGTACACAGGTCGCTGCCCTTCACGCCGGCCTTGTACTCCTCCAATTTCGGCCGCAGCGCCTCATCCTTGGCCAGCAGCATGCTCCAGTGCGGGATGCCGTCCAGGTGGTCGAAGGTGTAGATGTACTTCATCCCCGGCACGCCGCGCGCGGCCACCTCGGCCTTGTCGTGCAGTTCCTGGTTGCTGGCGAAGAAGATCCGCACCCCGGCGTGACTGAGGATGTAGGCGTAGTCTTCCGCGCTGCTGGTGGGATAGATGGGCACGCTGACGGCCCCGATGCGCAGCAGGGCCTGGTCCACGATGCACCATTCGTTGCGGTTGCCGCTGGCCATGGCCACCCGGTCCCCCGGCTTCACGCCCAGGCTGATCAGGCCCATGGCCAACTGTTCGGCGGTCTTCACCACATCGGCCGTGGTGTAGTTGTACCAGGTGCCCTTTTGCTTGGCGGCAATGCAGACCTCCTGCGGGTATTCGGCGAGCTGGCGGTCAAGGATATCAAAAAGGCGGGAGGGATGTGGCATCATGTCGAAGAGGATGGGATACAAGCCAAACGCCCGAAGGGGTCATTTGGAGCGCGGACCAAGTTAGCAGCCAGGCCCGATGCCCCCGCCAAGGACACTCAAAGTCCGCGAGCCCACCGGCCAAACCGCCTGAAAGTTGGCTGAGGCGTAGGCAGCTCAATCCTCGCCGTTCCCGTCTGTGTTCGGTGCCTGGCCAGCCGTGTTGCGCACCCTGCCGGAGCCCATGTTGACCACCGACAGCGGCACGGTGCTGTTGAGGAGGACATCCCCGCTGCCCATGGTGGTGACCTGCCCGCCCTTGGCGATGGACAGGCCGCTGACATCCGCGTCGCCGCTGCCGCTGAGCGAGAGTTCCAACCGGTCCGTGCTGCCCGCCACCAAGACATCCCCACTGCCCAGCATGCTGACCTTGCTGGTGCCCGAAACGGCCACGCCTTCCACCTTCACCGCGCCCGAGCCGTTCACCGCGACGGTGAGTTGCCCGGTCTTCCGCGGGCCGGTCAACAGGATGGCGCCGGAGCCCAGCACATGCAGTTCAAGCGACGTGGTGGTCCCTGTGCCGGAGGCCTTGATATCGCCCGAGCCGTTGATGGTCAGCTGCTTCAGTTCGGGCAGGGTGACCTGCACCAGCACCTCCCCGGAGAACCGGACCTTGCGCTGCTTGACCGTGCCGATGGCCAAGGAATGGCCGTCCATCCTGATGTCGAGCAGGTCCAGGTCCCGCGCCGCGCCAGTGGCCCGCACGGCAAAATCCCCTTGCTCCACCACCACGTTCATGCTGCCCAGCAAGGTGATGCCGGTGAAGCCGCGCAGGTCGAACACGCGCTCGCTGCCCGTGGCGATCCGTGGTGCGACAGGTGTTTGGGAAACCGGTGCGGGTTGAGGTGCAGCGGGAACCGTGCTGGATGCCGGTGCGGCGGCCACTGCGGGCTGCGCCGGGACGGGCTCAGGTGCCGGTTCGTTGGTCGGCGCGGCTGCTGGTACGGCCGGTGCACGCGTGGGCTCCACGGGAAGCGCTGCGGGTGCTGCGGCTTCTTCGGTCATGGCGGGTGCGGCCGGAAGGGTACGTGGTGCCGGTGCGGAAGGCGCTTCCACGGTGGTGCGCGGTCCGGCCTGCCAGACAAGGGTTGCGGTGACGATCAAGGTGCCGAGGGTGCTCATCAGAACGGTGTTGAGGTGGAACTTCAGGGTATGGGTCAGCCACGCGAGTGCGCCCATGGCCAACGGGAAGCCGGCCACCATGCGGCGTACCTGCTCCAGGTCCACTTCCAGGGGCAGCTGGCGCAGCACGTCCAGTTTCACGGGTGAGTCTTCGGCGGGATTCATGGCAACAGGAGCAGGATTGCGATGGAACGGACCAGTTCAAGGTGGTTCGGTGCGCTGCGGTCTTCCATCAACCCGCGCAGGGTGGCACGGGCGCGGCTCACCTTCGTCTTCACGGCGTTTTCGTTCGACCCTTGGATGGCCGCGATCTCAGCCATGCTGAGGCCGCTGACCTCGAAGAGCACCAAGGCCTCGCGCTGCGCGGGGGGGAGTTTGTCCATGGCCCGGTAGAGCAGGCCGGCATCCACCAGCATGTCCGCGCTGGCCCCCGCTGCCTGCAGCTTGGCGGCCTGCGCGGCGGTGATGGCCGCGTACCGCTTGCCGATGCGCCAGGTGCTGGCCGCCCGGTTGCGTGCCGCGCGGATCAGGTAGTGCAGCAATTGGTCCTTGCGCCGGATGCCATCGAAGCGCTGGAAGGCGCTGAGCAGCACGTCCTGCATCAGGTCCTGGGCGTCCAAACGACCGTAGGCCAGCGCCGCGCAGTAGCGGGTGAATGGCTCGTGGCAGGGGGCATAGGCCTGCATGAATTCGGATCGCGGGTCGTGGGCCATGGCGTGGTGGGCTCCCAATATGTCGCGGCCGCGCGCCAAAGGTTACACGGGGGCGGCGTACGCTTCCTCCAAGGCCGCGAGGTACTTGTCGATGTACTCCCCCAACCGCTTGTACCGGTATTGCATCACGAAGCGCGGATGTTCCAAGGGGATGATCCGCCCGAAGAAGCCGTGCTTGTCGTTCAGCTTCTGCATGAAGGCATAGTTCTTCCCCGTGCCGATGCAGCAGGCCACGGTAGTGTGCATGCCGGTGGCCACCAGCGCATGGATCCACTCCACCATCAACGGCGTGATCTTCTTCTGCAGCACGGGGTCGTCATAGTAGTTCAGGTTCACCCACGTGCCCTTGTTCCCCTTTCTGGTGAACCCCAGCGGACAGAGCGATTGGACATACACCTGGCCATAGAACGCTTCGGCGCCGCCGGCCGCGCGCACCATCCGGTAAAAGAAGTCGCTGCTGGGCTCATGCGTTTGGACACCCTCCACGGGAATACCGAGGTCGGCCACGCAGCGCTTGGTATCGGTAAAGCAGATGCCGGTGCTGCCCGCGCCGAAGCGCCCGGGGTTGATGCCCAGCATCAGCATGCGCGGTTGCTCATCGGCGTAATACCGGCGGTGGAACAGCTCCACGTTGCGGCGGACCTGCCCGGCATGTTCCCCGTTGAACGGGTCCAGCACCCCGATCCGCTTCGGCAACTTGGCCTTGGTGATGTCAAACGCAAAAACCTCCTTCAACAATCGATCGGCAAGCATGGTACAAAGTTCGCCATTGGCGACGGGCTGGTTGGCCAGGGGACAATTTGCCAATGAGCCAATGAGCCAATGTGCCAATGTGCCAATGTGCCAATGTGCCAATTCGCCAATTCGCCAAAGCAGCAATGCGCCCAATGCGCTGATTGGCTGGATCAGTGGAACCGGTGGATGCCTCCCCTAGGTCAGTACGGGTACCCTCCTTGCGTGCTTGATCATCCATGCTCTCTGATCCCTTACCCTCTTCACCTTCTTCACCTTCTTCACCTTCTTCACCATCACCATCATCACGCGCCCCACCTCCCTCTCCCGGTTACCCTCTGTCACGCCTCGCCGCATTCCCGATCCACCTCCGTTCGCCACCTTTGCGCCCATGCCCACCTTCGAGCAGTTTCGCGACCGGGTGCACGCCTTCCAGTCCGAGGGCAGGAAGATCTTCGCTTCCACCAGCTTCCAGGGCCACAGCGTGCCGATGCTGCACATGCTCATGCGGATCGATCCGTCCATCCCCGTGTATTATGTGAATACCGGCTACTTGTTCCCGGAGACGCTGCGGTTCCGGGACACGTTGAAGAAGTTGCTCGGGCTGAACTTCGTCCAGCTGCGGCCCCTGGTGCCGAAAAGCCAGCAGCGCAATGCCCAGGGCGAGCTGATGTACAGCTGGGACCCCGACCGCGATTCATACTTGAACAAGGTGCAGCCCATGGAACTGGTGCTGGCGGAATATGATGTGTGGATCAACGGGGTACGGGCGGACCAGAGCGACGCACGCCGGGCGATGGACGTGGAGCAGCCTGCGGCACATGGATGCCTGCGCTACCACCCCATGCTGGACTGGAACGCGCGGATGATCCATGCGTACATCAAGGAACATGGCCTTCCGCCGCACCCGCTGGAGGCCGAAGGTTACCTGAGCATCGGCGACATGCCGTACACGCGCAAGGCCATGGAGGGATACGATGAACGGACCAGCCGCTGGTACGGGCTGAAGAAGACCGAATGTGGACTGAACACCGACCTGGTGGTGACAAAGGCAAACAAGTGATGAAGGTGGTGGTGACCGGCGGGGCCGGATACGTCGGGGCGGAGCTGTGCGCGGCGTTGGCCAACGATGGGCGAGTGGATGAGGTGGTGGTGTACGACCTGCTGGAGCGTGGCCACTTCGGCCTCTTCATGGGGCCCAAGATCGGCGGCGCCAAGGTGCGCCTGGTGCAAGGGGACGTGCTCGACTCCCGGCGTTTGCTGCAGGAGCTGGCGGGTGCCGATGTGATCTTCCACCTGGCGGCCAAGGTGACCACCCCGTTCTCCGATGCGGGCCACAGCCAGTTCGAGCAGGTGAACCACTGGGGCACGGCCGAGGTGGTGTACGCCATCGAGGAGGTGGCGCCCAAGGCGCGGGTGATCTACCTCAGCAGCGCCTCGGTGTACGGGGAAGGCGTGGGCTCGGCCTTGTCGGCGGAGAAGCCTTCCCCGCGCTCGGCCTACGGCCATGCCAAGCTGCGGGGCGAAGCGCACATGGCGCGCTTGGGCGACAACCAGCCCGTGTGCATCCTGCGCTCGGGCAACGTGCACGGCTTTGGCCGCTGCATGCGGTTCGACGCGGTGATCAACCGCTTCGTGTTCCAGGCCCATTTCCAGGGGCGCATCACCGTGCGAGGCAGCGGAGGCCAGCGGCGGTCGTTCATCCACATCCGGGCCTTGGTGGATACGCTGGCGGCCTTGTTGCCGCCCGACGGCCTTACGGGCACCTATGACCTGGTTGAACAGGATTGGTCCGTGGTGGAGATCGTCGAGGCCTTGCGGGGCCCTTACCCGGAAACCGAACTGCTGTTCGTGGACCAGCACCTGGACCTGAAGAGCCTGGTGGTGCGCCGCGATGGGCGCTTGGCGGGGGTGCAGCCCACGCGCGCCGCTGGCCTGGAAGAGGACATCCGCGCACTGGGCGCCACGTTTGCCTGGTGAGCGCCTACTTCGGGGCCTTCCAGTAGATCAGCGCGCCCACGATGCCGAAAAGGATGTTGGGCATCCACACCGCGAGCGTGGGGTTGAACGCGGAGTTGGTGGCGGCCACGGTGGTCATCTTCATGGCGAACACGTACAACAGCGAGAGCAGGACGCCCAGCACCAGGTGCACCCCCGTGCCGCCCCGCACCTTCCGGCTGGCGATCCCCACGCCGATCAGCGTGAACACGTAGGTGGCGAAAGGGTAGGAGGTGCGCTGCTGCTGCTCCACCTCATAGTAGGCGGCCTTGCTGCCGCCGCGTGCCTTTTCCGCCCGGATGAACTCCGCGATCTGCTTGCGGTCCAGCGCCGCCGCGATGTCCAGCCGCTGGCCCAGGTCCGACAGCTTCAAGGCGATCACCGTGTCCAGCACCGCGCCGCGCGTGATCCGCTCCGCCGGCATCCGTGCTTTCCCTTCCCCCGGCGGTACGCCCGGGGCCGTGCCCTGGTCAAGCGCCTTGAAGCCGGGGTCCGGGGGGATGTCCCGGATCATGTAATCATACACGGTCCATTTGCCCGATACGGTGTCGAACACCGCCCGGTCACTGAGCAGCTTCCGGCGCAACTGGCCGTCCTGCCATCGCTCCAGGCTGAAGCGGTAGCCGGTGAGCTTGGGCACGTCCACCGACTCGAAATAGGCGATCTCCCCGGGCTGGATCTCGCGCAGCACATGGTGTTCCTCCAGCCGGTAGGTGCTCCAGATGTGGGCCTTCTCAAAGGCGAGCCGCTTTTGGTTGGCGTGCGGGAGCAGGAAGATGTTCACGTAAAGCGAGATCACCGTGAGGATGGTGGCGGTGACGAAATAGGGCCGCGCGAAGCGATGGAAGCTGATGCCGCTGCTCAGCGATGCGATCACCTCGCTGCGCCCGGCCATCCTGCTGGTGAACAGCAGCAGGGCGATGAAGATCAACAACCCGCTGAACAGGTTGCTGTAGTAGATGATGAAGTTGATGTAGTAGTCCACCACGATCTCCTTCATCGTGGCCGTAGCCTTGGCGAAGTCCTCGGTCTTCTCGCTGATGTCGAACACCACGGCAATGCTCATGATCAGCACCAGGCTCAGGAAAAAGGTCCCGAGGAACTGGCGGATGATGTAGCGGTCGAGGGTCTTGAACATGGGAGGGATCGGGTGGGTGGCCGTAGGTTCAGGTTGGTCCAAGTGAGCTTCGAGCCTTGAGCTTGAGCCTTGAGCTTGATCCGGGCTACAAGCTCAAGGCTCGCGGCTCGCAGCTCGTGGCGAAGGGCTCAAGGCCCGAAACTATGGGCTCATCTGGAGATCCGCGTTTTCAGCCTCAGCAACATCATCGCCTTCCATTCGGTGAACGTACCCTCCAGGATCTTCGTTCGCGCCTCGGTCATCAACGCCACATAGAACGCCAGGTTGTGCAGGCTGGCGATCTGCAGGCCCAGCAGTTCATTGGTGACGAACAAGTGCCGCACGAAGGCCTTGCTGTAGGCCGAATCCACGAAGCTGGTCCCGTTGGGGTCCAGCGGCGAATGGTCGTCGGCCCACACCTTGTTCTTGATCTGCACCACGCCCTCACGGGTGAAAAGCATGCCGTTGCGGCCGTTGCGGGTGGGCATCACGCAATCGAACATGTCCACGCCCAGGGCGATGTTCTCCAGCAGGTTCCACGGGGTACCCACGCCCATCAGGTAGCGCGGCCTGTCCTTGGGCAGGATGTCGCAGCACAGTTCCGCCATGGCGTACATCTCCTCCTCCGGCTCGCCCACGCTGAGCCCGCCGATGGCGTTGCCGCAGGCCCCCTTGCCGGCCACGTACTCCGCACTGGCCTTGCGCAATTCGGGGAAGGTGCTGCCCTGTACGATGGGGAACACGGCTTGTTCATGGCCGTACTTGGGCTCCGTGGCATGGAACCGGTCCAGGCAGCGGTCCAGCCAGCGGTGGGTGCGGTGCATGCTGTCGGTGGCGTATTCCAGGGGGCAGGGCCAGGGCGTACACTCGTCGAAGGCCATCATGATGTCCGATCCGATGGTGCGTTGGATGTCCATCACGCCCTCGGGGGTGAACAGGTGGCGGCTGCCGTCGATGTGGCTGCTGAAGCGCACACCTTCCTCGGTGATCTTGCGGATGTCGCTGAGCGAATGCACCTGGAAGCCGCCGCTGTCGGTGAGGATGGGGCCGTCCCAGCCGTTGAAGCGGTGCAGCCCGCCGGCGTGCGCGATCACCTCCATGCCCGGCCGCAGGTAGAGGTGGTAGGTATTGCCCAGGATGATCGGGGCCTTCACGTCCTCGCGCAGTTCGCGCATGTGGACGGCCTTCACCCCGCCCAGGGTGCCCACGGGCATGAAAACCGGCGTGGGCACCGTGCCGTGCCCGGTATGCAGCTCGCCGGCGCGCGCCTTGCTGCGGGCATCGGTGGTCAACAGCTTGAATTCCATTCCGGGGCGCGAAGATCGCGATGAACCGGCGGCGGCCATCCACCCGGCCGTTGTTCATAACTGGGTGCCGCCCATGATGCCGCCCGCAAGGGGGCCGGATAGCTTCGCGGCCATACCATTCCGTGCGCCCGGCGCCACCTTGGATTTGACCGCCACGCTTGTTTTCTACCTCATGGCCCTCGCCGTCCTGGTGCTGGCCTTCTTCCACTTGGGCATCTTCAGCCGCCTGGCCTTCCGCAAGCAGGAGGTGGTGCCCGACCGCGACCTGCCGGTAAGCGTGGTGGTCTGTGCCCGGGATGAGAGCGCCGCCCTGCAGCAGCTGATCCCCTTGCTGATGGACCAGGACCACCGCGAGTTCGAGCTGGTGGTGGTGAACGACCGCAGCCAGGACGATACCTGGGAAGTGCTCCAATGGATGCGCCCCCGCTACCCGCGGCTGAACCCGGTGAACATCCAGGCGGACGAGAAATTCAGCTACGGCAAAAAGATCGCGCTGGGCGTGGGCGTGCGCAGTGCCAAGCACTCCCACGTACTGGTCACCGATGCCGATTGCCTGCCCACCGGCCGCGATTGGATCAGCACCATGGCCGCCGGTTTCCGCGATGGCCGCCAGATCGTGATCGGCCACAGCCCCTACGAGGTGCGCCCGGGGATCACGAGCGTGCTGGAACGCTACGACGGGTTCGTGAAGGCCGTGCAGTACATCAGCTTCGCGCAGGCCGGGCTCCCGTACATGGGCGTGGGCCGCAACATGGCCTTCACCAGCGACCTTTTCTTCGGTGCCAAGGGCGGCAACAGGCACCGCCAGTTGATGAGCGGCGATGACGACCTCTTCATCAACGAGGTGGCCCGCGCGCGCAACACTTCGGCCATCGCCGACACCCGCTCGTACATGACCACCCGCGCCACGCCCGGCCCGGCCGTTTGGCTGCGGCGCAAACGGCGCCACTACACCACCGCGCGCTTCTACCGCTTCGGCCACCAGCTGCTGCTCACCCTGCTGCCCGCGGCCCGGCTCGTGCTCTGGGCCACCATCCTGTACCTGGCCTTCGCCGGCCACTTCCGGGAAGCCCTGGCCGGCCTGTTGGTGGAGCTGGCCGTGTTCCTGCCCATCGGCATGCTGGCCATGCGCCGCCTGGGTGCCGGCGGCCTGATCTGGCTGGCCCTGCCCTTGGAATGGCTGTTCCTACTTTTGGATCCATGCATTTACATCAGCACCCTGATCATCAAGCCCAAGCGATGGAAGTGAACCCGAACCTGTCCGACAAGGCCGTGTACGACCTTGAACTCGTGCGGCGTGCCGTCGAGGAAAAGGACCAAAAGGCCTATGCGGAGCTGATGTCCCGTTACCGCGATTCGATCTACTTCATGCTCCTGAAGATGATCAACAACAAGGACGACGCGGAGGACCTCACGCTGGAAGCCTTCGGCAAGGCCTTCCACCGCCTGCACCAATACACGCCGAACTATGCGTTCAGCACCTGGTTGTTCAAGATCGCGTCGAACAACTGCATCGACTGGATACGCAAGCAGAAGAAGAAAAAGATGCTGAGCATCGACAACCCCATCGGCACGCAGGACGGCGATGAGATGCAGATCGAGCTCAAGGGCCACGGCCTGGACCCGGCCGAGGTGGTGATCAAGGACCAGAAAAGCGAGGTGATGCGCGAGGTGGTGGAGAAGCTGAAGCCGCGCTACCGCACCTTGGTGGAGCTGCGTTATTACAAGGAATACAGCTACGAGGAGATCGCCGATGAGCTGAACCTGCCCCTGGGCACGGTGAAGGCACAGCTGTTCCGGGCGCGCGAGTTCCTGGAGAACCTGCTGGACACGCGCAAGGACACAATTTGACCGGTGCGGGCGGCCGCCCGCGGCGGAACGTGGAGCAAGATGCAAGGCGTGGAGTTGATCCACCATTATTTCCCGGGCCTCACCGGGGAGCAACGGACGCGCTTCGGTGAGCTGGGCCGGCTCTACGCGGCATGGAACGAGCGGGTGAACCTCATTTCGCGCAAGGACATGGTCCACCTGTATGAGCGGCATGTGCTGCACTCGCTGGGCATCGCCAAGGTGCATGCCTTCGCCCCCGGGAGCCGGGTGGTCGACGTGGGCACCGGCGGAGGCTTCCCCGGCATCCCGTTGGCCATCCTCTTCCCCGGAAGCCGGTTCCACTGCATCGATGGCATCGGCAAGAAAATCGCGGCCGTGCAGGGCGTGATCGCCGCCTTGGGCCTGGGGAATGCCACGGCGGCGCAGGTGCGCAGCGAGGAACACCGGGAGCGGTACGATGCCATCGTCAGCCGCGCGGTCACCACCTTGCCGGAGTTCATCAAGGCCACCCGGCACCTGGTGCCCAAGGGCCAGGGCCGCCTGCTCTACCTCAAGGGCGGCGACCTGGTGGATGAACTGCGGCCGGTGCGCCTGCCCGTGCGGGTCATCGAATTGCGCGACTTCTTCCGCGAGGAGTTCTTCGCCACCAAGAAGGTGGTGGAGGTGGGGCTGTGAAAGGCGCTGCCCTCCGGGCAACGTTTCGGGCATCTTTGCACTCTTTGCACCATGGGGACACGAAGCGGGCGATGGATGATGGCCGGTGCCGTGGCCTTGGCTGCGGCGCCACGCCTATGGGCGGTGGCGGATACCGTGGAGGTGCAGCCGGGCCGTTTCGGCTTTGATGCCCAGCTCGGGTTGCTGGTGGTGGCCATGACCGGGCAGGAGGCGAATGCGCAATGGCCCGGGGAGAAGGTTGCGCTGGATGCCGATGGCCTGTTCATCTTCGATGGGCCGGTGCAGGACCTGGCCACGGGCACACGCTATGCGGCTGCAGGTCCCGATGGGGAGGAGGTGGCGGTGTACTTCACCGGACTGCCCCTGATCCAAATGTTCACGGACAGTGAGGTCGTCGACGAACCGAAGGTGCCCGGGCGGTTCGATATGTGGTCCCACGACCAAGTGATCAGCCAATACCAGGTCGGAATGGAATACCGGGGCGGTTCCTCCCAGGCGCTGCCCAAAAAGTCCTTCCTCATCGAGTTCCGCCAGGATTCGGATCATCAGGTGACCCGGGATGTTTCCTTGCTGGGCATGCGTTCCGATGACGACTGGAACCTGGATGCCATGAGCATTGAGCCGTTGCGCCTGAGGTCCGTGATCGCCCAGGAACTGTGGATGGACATCCATCAGCCGTATTACGCTTTTTTGGAGCCGAATGCCCAAAGCGGCGTGCACCGTGTATTTGCGGAGTTGTTCTTCAACGGCTCCTATCGGGGGCTTTATGCCGTGGGTGAACGCGTGGACCGGAAGCAGCTTCAACTGAAAAAGTTCAATGGCAGCCAACGCGGGGCACTTTTCAAGGGCATTGCCTGGGGCGGCTCCACCTTCACGTCCATCCCTCCACCGTTCGGGGAGGGCGATCAGGAATGGGGAGGGTTCCGGGTCGAGTATCCCGATGAGGAGCCGGATTGGGCGGCGCTTTCCGACCTGGTATCCTTCGTTGTCACATCGGATGATGATGCTTTCATGGACGGCATCGGCCAGCGCTTCTACATGGCGAACGCGGTGGATTATTTCCTTTTCCTGAACCTGCTCCAGGCCGAGGACAACACGGGGAAGAACATTTTCATCGCCCGCTACAAGGAAGGTGAACCTTGGTTTTATGTACCATGGGACCTGGACGGAATCCTGGGCCTGGGTTGGAACGGTGCGCTGTCGGAACCGTCCCCATGGTTCCTTTCCAACGGCCTGTACGACCGCTGGATCGAGGACCTTTCATGGAACGGCTTCAGGCATGCCCATTGCGAACGTTGGTGGGAACTGCGGCAGGATCGGTTCACCGTCGGGAGCATCATGCAGCGTTTCACGGCCAGGCACGCACAACTGGCCCAGTCAGGGGTGTATGAGCGGGAGGAGATGGCTTGGCCCGATTACGTGTACGACCCGGGACAACTGGCATATATGGAACAATGGTTGGGGGAAAAGCTGGCCCTGTTGGATGCCGGCATGGAGCAGACTTGCGCGGTGCTGGGGATGCAGGAGCAAGCCGGAAGGCAGCGCGCCCTCGTCTTCCCGAATCCGGCGGCCGGCTCCACCATCGTTAGGTTCAATGGGGGGACCGCCGACATGCGCATCCACGTTGCCGATCTCCTCGGCCAGCAGGTGATGGATGTCCCCTTCACAGGCCCGGAGACCCGGTTGGACCTTTCACATCTGGCGCGAGGCACCTACCTGGTGACCGTGTTGCACGGTGGTTTGCGGGTCGCCAGCACCGCGTTGGTCGTCAACTGACCCGACGGAAGGCAAATGGGATGGGCAGCCATGCGCGGGATGGCAATCCCGTGGGCTCTTCCGCTTGGCTATCGCGGCGATGTGGCGGCGGGTATCATTCGCCATCCTGGCGCCCAGGTCCATCCATCAAAGCCTTCAGTTGCCGAAGCCTCCCTGTTCAGTACAGGATGGTATCGCCCCCGCCCATGGGTCACCGTTCACGCCCCCGCTAGCTGCAGGCGGCTCAGCGAGTGGTAGAGCCCGCCGGTGTTGGCGATCAGTTCGTCGTGGGTGCCGCTTTCCAGCACGCGGCCCTGGTCCAGCACCAGGATGCGGTCGGCCCGCCGCACCGTGCTCAGGCGGTGGGCGATCACGATGCTGGTACGGCCTTCCATAAGCTTGTCCAAGGCTTCCTGCACCACACGTTCGCTGGCGGTATCCAGGGCGCTGGTGGCCTCATCCAGGATCAGGATGGCGGGGTCCTTCAGCACGGCGCGCGCGATGGCGATCCGTTGGCGCTGCCCGCCGCTGAGCTGCACGCCGCGTTCACCCACCACGGTATCATAGCCGTCGGGGAAGGCCGTGATGAAGTCATGGGCGTTGGCCTTGCGGGCCGCCTCCGCGATCTCCTCCATCGGGGCACCGGGCTTTCCATAGGCGATGTTCTCCCGGATGGTCCCGCCGAAGAGCAGCACCTCCTGCGGCACGATGCTCATGCGCCCCCGCAAGGCAGCGAGGTCGTACGCGCGTGCTTCCTTCCCGTCGATGAGGATGCGCCCCTTCACCGGGTCATGGAAGCGCAGCACCAGCGAGGCGACGGTGCTCTTGCCCGCGCCGCTCGGCCCCACCAGCGCCACGCGCTCGCCCGGGCGCGCATGGAAGCTGACATCGCGGAGCACCGCGTGGTCGGGGCGCGTGGCATAGTGGAACGCGACCTGCTCGAAGACGATGTCGCCGCGGATGGGCAGCGGCGCGCCAGCGGGGTGCAACGTGAGCGGCTCGGTCTCGCCCTCCTGCAGGTCCATCAACCGTTCGGTGGCGCCCACGGCCTTCAGCATGGTGGTCACCAGCTCGGGCACGCTGGCGATGGAGGCCCCGATCATGATGGACAGGGCCAGGAATGAGGTGATGTCGCCCATGTTCAGCGCCCCGTCGGCCATCAGGTGCACGGCGCGCCAGATGATGAACACGATGACGCCGAACATGCAGAAGATGATGAACGACACGAAGGCGCCGCGCCAGCGCACGCCCTTCAGGGCCAGGCTCCGTGCCTTCAGCACCGCGCTGCCGTAGCGGCCCGCCTCATAGCCTTCGTTGCTGAAGGCCTTTACGTTCTGGATCCCCTGCAAGGTCTCGTCCACGATCACGTTGGTCTCCGCGATGCGGTCCTGCACCTGCTTGCTGAGCTTGCGGATCCAACGGCCGAAGAACACCGCCACCAGGGCCACCACGGGCAGGGTGGCCAGCATGGTCAGGGTGAGCTGGACGCTCACCATGGTGAGCAGGCTGATGCCGATGGTGATGGTGAGGACCTGGCGCAGCAACTCGGCCAGGGAGGTGGTCATGCCTTCCTGCAGCAGGGCCACGTCCGCGCTGATGCGGCTGTTCAGCTCGCCCACCCGGTGCTGCGCATAGAAGAGCATGGGCATGCGGATCAGGTGGGCGTAGGTGTCCTGCCGAAGCCGGGCCAAGGCATTCTCGGAAACGAGGCCGAAGAAGTAGATGCGGGCGAAACCGAAGGCGGCCTGGAATGCGAACACGAGGATCAGCAGCTTGGCCACCGAGTCGATGTTGGTGAGGTCCGTGATGGGGGCTGACCAGAAGCCGCCGCCGCTTGCATGTGCGTTGATCAATTTCCCCAGCAGGATGGGGAAGGCCAGGCTGAGCAGGCTGGTGACGAGCAGGCAGCCCATGCCGGCCACGAACGCCCCCAAGTGCGGCCTCAGGTAGCGGAAAAGCCGGAGGGTCTTGCGCCAAGAGGCCTTGTCAGGCCGGTGGATGGCCTGGTCACCGGCACCGCCGCCACTGCTTGTTGCCATCTGTTGATCTTGTCCGGCGAAGATGGCGCATCCTGCATCCCGGAGCCCGGTCCGTAGCAGTTTTTGGATGTTCCACGGCTTCCGCCGGAACCTATCCGTGAATGGCCACCATCTTGTCCGCGATGTGGTCGAAGAGGTTTTTCAAGGGCTTCTCCACCATCATCCGCAGGAAGGGATTGATGTCACCTTCGAAGCGTTGGAAGGCCTCGGTGCCGCCCGGCTGTTCCTCCAGGTGTACGTCCAAGGTGAAGGGGAACGGGGCCCGTTCGGTGCTCTTCATCTGCACCAGCGTGTCCGGTGTACCGCCAACGAGTTCCAGTCCGATGGTCGCCGCGCCCTGTACCTTGAACGAGCACGACTTCCCGTCGCTCTGCCAGTCGGTGATGCGGTCCTGCGGCAGCAGTTGCCGGAAGTTGTTCATGTCCTGTAAGAAACCGTACAGCTCCTGCGGGCTCCGGTTGATGCGGACACGCTTGCTTTCGATCGTCGTCATGCCGTGCTTCTTCCCGGCCCGGTCAGGCCTTGATGTTCTTCTGGCCGGCGTTGGCCATGGCGCTCCACCGCGCGGGGTCCTCACGCCATGCATTCAAGGACTGCAGGTCCTTTTCGGTGATGTAATTGTCCGCGATCGCCTGCTTGAGCAAGACGTTGTAATCGGTGAGCGCAAAGAGGCGGAGCTTGGCATTGGCGAACGCATCTGCCGCTTCCTTTAGGCGGTATGTGAAAATGCTCACCATGCCCTTGACGTTGCATTCCGCCTCGCGCAGCGCCGCCACGGCCTGCAGGCTGCTCTTTCCTGTACTCACCAGGTCCTCCACCACCACCACGCTGTGGCCCTGGGTCAAATCCCCTTCCACCATGTTCTGCAGCCCATGGCCCTTGGCCGAACTGCGCACATAGACGAATGGAAGCCCCATCTCCTGGGCGGCGAGCACGCCGTGGGCAATACCCCCGGTGGCCACCCCCGCGATCATTTCCGGCTTGCCGAACTCGTTGGTGATAGCCTCCACCAGCTGCTGGCGGATATAGGTGCGCACCACCGGGTGGCTCAACGTTTTCCGGTTGTCGCAATAGATCGGGCTCTTCAACCCGCTGGCCCACGTGAACGGCTTTTGAGGTTCCAGCCTCACCGCTTTTATTCGTAGCAGGAATTCGGCGATCTTCAGCGCCGGTTCGAGGCGGGAATCCATGCGGCAAACTTACGATGTCCATATCGACGGGAAGCAGTTCACCATCGGTGGCCCGCCCGATTTGAGGGCCTTGCCGCGCAACTGGCTGGTTCTGCGGGTGGAACACCCGGAGGAGATGGATTTGGCCAAGAAGACGTTGGCGCGAGAGGACCGGTTGCGTGGCATCCATGTCTTCGGCAGGGAGGTGGAGGAACTGTGGCAATGGTTCCGCCGGGGCTTCCGACCGGTGCAGGCAGCCGGCGGTGCGGTCACCGATGACCGGGGCCGCCTGTTGGCCATTCATCGCCTGGGGCGGTGGGACCTGCCCAAAGGGAAGGTGGAACCGGGCGAGGATGTCCGGACGGCGGCCATGCGCGAAGTGCGGGAGGAGTGCGGGCTGAGGACGTTGGACACCCAAAGGGCCTTGTGTGAGACCTGGCACACCTACCCGCGCAACGGTGTGCAGCACTTGAAATGCACGCATTGGTTCCTGATGCATGGCGATTCCTCGGAACCGCTGGCGGCACAAACGGAGGAAGACATCGACCAGGTACGCTGGCTGGATGCCCGTGAGGTGAAGGCCATGCGTGGCGACACCTACCCGTCCCTGGTCCCGGTCCTCAACGCCTGGGAGGCGGCAGTCCACGGTCGCGCTTGAGCTGCCGGTCGCGTTCGGCAGCCGTACGCACCTTGTGCAGGATAGCCGCCAGTCCTTGGCTGGGCAGCAGGCCCGGTTGCGTTTCCAGGATGCCGTCGTGCAGCACGTACAGGGCCGGGGCGCTCCTTGTCCGCCACTGGTCCAGGAGCTCCCGTTGGTCGTTGGGCCTGCACCAGTTGCCCGCATATTGCGCGTTCGCCTTCCGCCAGTCGGCCAGTTCCTCCGCAGACCGGTCCAGGACAACATACTGGAACCGGACGAGGTCGCCGTATTCGCGCACGAGCTTGTCCATGGCCATGATCTCCTTGTCGTTGTACGGGTTGCCCGGCTTGGTGACCAGGATGCAGGAGTAACCTTGCTGCAACTTGTTCCAGTCCACCGGTACGCCCCGGTCATCGGTCAGTTCCGCCGTGGGCAGGCGCTGCCCTTTTCCTCCGGCGGTCAGGTCCCAGATCATGTTGGCCGCAATCTGCCGGTGTTCCGGGTAAATGGACCGGTCGCGCACATCGGCCAGCACCTTCAAGATCCCGTTCTTGTCAAGGTCCGGGTGCGCGTGGTTCACATAGAGGTTGGTGATCAGCACCAATTCATTGATCCTGTCGTCCCGCAGGAAGTCGTTCTGCGCGAGCAGTGCCTTCAGGCTGTCCGTTCGGCCCTCGCGCAAGTTGCGCTGCAACGTTTCGGTATGGCTGCGGAATGACGTGCGCAGCAGGAAGTTCTCATGGAACGCGGAGAAGAAGCGGACGTATTCGGGCACATCGTACAGCACGGGCTTGCCCTTCAGGAAGCGATCGAACAGCTTGCGCTCATTGGCCTTGGGACCCAAATACAGGCCGGCAATGCCGTACTCGGCGTCGTGGCGGAACCACGTGTCGTCCACCCCTTGGTAGAATTTTTCCAGTTTGGCCGCGAAGGAATCCACCCGTGCCTCGCCCCACACAGGAGAAACGTAGGGTCGGCGCGTGGACCGGGCGGTGTCGGCCACCGGTGCCTCCATGCCGCTGCGCAGGCGGTCCACGGCCATCATCCCTGCACGATCATCGGTCGCCAGGTCCGCGGCCAGGAAGGCATCCAGGCGGGCGTTCAGGTCGCCCACCAACGCATTGACGTCCAAGTGGTCCAAGTCCAGGAAGGTCAGCTCCACGCGGGCCGTGGCGGCCAGGGTCTGCACCTGGTCCGCCGGCGGGGCTGGCATCTGCACGTGGTATGTCCCATGGCGCAACCACAGGTCCGCACCCGTGCTGCCCACCAGCAGCAGGGCCTTCTCCGTTCCGTTCACCTCGGCTTGCAAATGGATGCCGCCTTGATGGTCCACCACCCCCCTGGCCAGGGGTGCCAGGCGGCGCGTGAAAAGGTCCAGGTACCGGTAAAGGGTGGCCTGCTGGCCGATGTAGGAAGGCGCCTCCACCTGCAAATCAACGGTGGCACCATCAAGCGTGAGGGTGCCGAGAAGGACAAGCCCGGTGATCAATCGCCTCATCAGGGACGTACCGCAGCAGGAACGAACGCCGAGACGTCTGCTTTATTGGCCAGCAGTTCCCGCACGATGGTGCTGCTGATGTGCGCATGTTCGGAAAGGGCGGGCAGGAATATGGTCTCCACCCCGCGCAGGGCGTGGTTCATCAAGGCAATGCTTCGCTCCACGCCATGGTCGGTGCTGTTGCGCAACCCGCGTATGATGAAGCCTGCCCCCAATTCCCGGCAAAGGTCCGCCGTGAGCCCTTTGAAGGCCATGACCTCCACCTTGGGTTGCCCGCGGAAGGTCTCCTGCAGCCAGGCCAGGCGCTGTTCCGCGGTGAACATGTACCGCTTGCCGATGTTTTCGCCCATGGCCACCACGATGCGGTCGAACAGGGGCAGTGACCGCTCCACGATGCTGACGTGCCCGATGGTCACCGGGTCGAAGGAGCCTGGGAATACCGCGATCTTGCTTGGGTTGCTCATGGTTGGCCTTCCTTGGGGGTGAAGAAGCTGAAATGGATGTTGCCGTATTTGCGGCCAACATCGAACCAGGGGTCGGCGGACAGGTCCAAGGTCTTGTAGTGTTCCACGATCAGCAGGCCGTCCGGTGCCAGCAGGCCCCTCCCGCGGATATGGGCGGGCAGGCCGGCCGTCTCGGGCAAGTGGAACGGGGGGTCCGCGAAGATCAGGTCGTACTGGCCGCGGTCCGCGTCCAGGAAAGTGAACACGTCGGCCTTGGCCAAGCGCCAGTTATCGATCGCCATGTCCCGTGCGGTGCGCTGCAGATGGCCGTATAGCATGCGGTCCTGTTCCACGCTTACCACTTCCGCGGCGCCGCGGCTGAGGAACTCGAGGGAGATGCCCCCCGCACCCGCGAACAGGTCCAGCACCCGTATGCCTTCCAGCGGGATGGAATGCTGAAGGATGTTGAACAAGGCTTCCTTGGCGAAATCCGTGGTAGGCCGCGCCACGATCTCCCGGGGCGGGGCGATGCGTTTACCCTTGTACCGGCCGCCTATGATGCGCATGGGAATTGCTCGATCAGGCCGGTCCAGCGGTGTGCATCACTTACGTTCAACTTCGCCAGGACGTGGTCACCCGGGCCGGTACTTGGCAGTAAGCCCCTTTCAAAATACCCGGAGACCAGGTGCTCCTCCCGCGCCATCAAATGGGTGCCGCCGGCATATAGGCTCACCGCATTGGGGGTTAGGTGGCATTGATCCACCGCGAACAGGGCATAGTACAGGACATCCTCCGGCATGGTGGCGTAGAACGCATTGCTCAGCAATAGCTTGCCATGGTCGGCCACCACCACGTCCAGGCGGTTGGATGAACGGTGCAGCACCACGACGGGCCCATTGGACGAGCGGCCCAGGGCATGGCCGACCAAGGTGCCTTGCAACGGCAGGGACCGCGCCCCAGGGTAGCGCTTCAGCAAGTCCTGCTCCACCTGTTCATCGTGCAGGTAGAGGCAGTGGGCCCCCAAGGTGGCCAGGGGCTCGTCACGCAGCAGGCCGGAAGGAACTTTGCCATGCACCAGCTTCAAATGCTGCATCTCCGTGCCGGGCTGCAATGCACTTGCCGGCACCAAGGTGCTTACTTCGGGCATGGCCGTGAAGGAAACGCTGGAGGGTTTCGAAGCCATCCGGTCCGGCAGCGGAAGGGTATCCCCCCCCTGGGCCGCCAGGGCCATCAAGTGTCCGGTCGATCGTTCGTGGATGCACCAGGCACACAGGTCCGGTGCCAGCCATACGCTCAGGTGCCATGCATGGTCCTTGGACGGGTCGTAATCGGGGTGGAAGCGTTCGGCAAGCATCGGTCGCAGCAGGGCGCAACGGCTTACAAAGGAAGCAAGGCGATGGTAAATGACGGAGTGGGGCGGATGAGGTCCGTTCTCAACGGAGGGTCTTCAAGGATCGCGGCCCATCCGCGTCCGAGTAGCACGGGGACATTTCCCACCCCTTTTTGAACAGGTGCCAAGGTTGGATAAATGCACGGACCTTGTTGTAACTACAGGATGTGCAGGCGCGTATATTGCCCCCATTAACAAAAGCGCACATGGATAATACGTTCATTGCCTCCTACTTGGACTGGGACCACCGCACGCCCACGGATTGGCAGCGGTTCGCCAACCGGGTGCTGAGAAAGCTGAAAAGGAACACGCGGCTGACCCCGGCACCCGGCGACATGGCCAATGTGGAGGCCCGGATGAATTTGTTCTTCCTGATTGAACAGGTGATGGTCCATGGCGTGCCCGGCGACGTGGTGGATATCGGATGCTATGCGGGCGACAGCACCATCGTGATGCAGAAGGTGGTGACCACCCTGGCGCCGGGGAAGACGGTGCATGCCTACGATAGTTTCGAAGGTCTGCCGACGCTCACCGCCAATGACCTGAATGATAAGGTCTATCAGAAAGGATACATGGCCACGACCATGGACGTCTTCAAGCAACGGTTCAACACCGTGGGCCTGAAAATGCCTGAAATACACAAAGGCTGGTTTGAGGACACGATCCCGGGGCAGCTGCCTGATCGCATCAGCTTCGCCTGGATGGACGGCGACCTGTATGAGTCGGCGAAGCATTACCTCCCTCATCTGTACGAGCGGATGTCGCCGGGGGCCATCGGGGCCATCGCCGTGTACTACGACGAGAAGAAATTCCCGCGGAAAGGCCTGTCGCCCGCCTACATTTCCCCCGGCTACCGGAGGGCCTTGGATGAGTTTCTGGCCGACAAGCCGGAGAAAGTGTCCCTGTTGTATTCCAATGAATACACCATGGGCTATTTCCGGAAAGTGTGACCGGCTCCGTGGACAGGACAGCGACGGCGTGATCACCGGGACAGGAACGCAGGCAGGGCTATCGCGTCTGATTTCTCCCGTCAGTACTGGGAATGTGCCGGAACAGCGGGCCCAGCGTGCGGCGATCCTGTCCCCCTCGTGCCCGCCGAACGGCGGGCTCAGGGCGAGGGGGCGGACCAAAGCGAGCGGCGGTCCGGGGAGCAAGGAACGCACGTTGGGCCTGCTGTTCCTACCCCTTTGCCGAAGTCATGACCGTTGATGAATTAAGACGCGATAGCCCTGGGAACGCAGGTCGCCGTATCACCGTTGCTGCCGAACTTCACCGCCGATGCCTGTGCCGGCGGAAAGATTGTTGTCCTTCTTGGGCCATGCGCCCACCCCGGGACAACAACGGGCCATCATTGCGCTGGGGCGGCTTATCACCACGGACCGGGCAAAGGCCACATTGGTTCTGAAGGGGTATGCGGGTACGGGTAAGACCACGCTCGTCGGCGCGTTGGTGAAGACGTTGTCCGAGATGGGGAGGCCGGTCGTGTTGCTCGCCCCCACGGGCCGGGCGGCCAAGGTTTTGGGCTCTTACGCCGGTGCCCCGGCCAGCACCATCCACCGCCGGATCTACCGGGCCGGTGATGATGGCGACGGGGGCTTTGCCGGCATGTCATTGGCGCCTAACCGCGACCGGGAAGCCCTTTTCGTGGTGGATGAGGCCAGCATGATCGGCACGGGCGGCGAGGGGCTTCATGGACGGGACCTGCTTTCGGACCTGTTTGCCCATGTATTTGCCTCCGCGGGCAACAAGCTCCTGCTGATCGGGGATCCCGCCCAGCTTCCACCGGTGGGGAGCGACCATAGCCCGGCCTTGGACACGAATGAGCTCGCTGCGCACGGGCTGCTGGCCGGGAGTGTGGAGATGACGGACGTGGTGCGCCAAGCGGAAGCATCCGGGATATTGGTGAATGCAACGGCCTTGCGGACCATCCTTGCCGCCATGCCGGAACAGGCGCACGGCGATGGGGGCGATGGGAAGGGGGATAAGCCGGTGCCGCGCTTCCTCTTGGATCATCCCGATGTGGTGCGGGTGGAAGGGAACGATCTGCAGGATGCCTTGGAGGAGGCTTATGCCCGCCACGGCGACGATGAGGTTTGCCTGATCTGCAGGACCAATAAGCGTGCATACCTGTACAATCAGCAGGTGAGGGCACGCATCCATGGGTTCGAGGAAGAGCTGGAGGCCAATGACCGGTTGATGGTGGTGAAGAACAACTACTTCTGGGCGGCCCGGGAAGGGGCGGGACAGGGTTCGTTCAACCTGATCGCGAATGGTGAACAAGTCCGGGTGCTGCGGGTACGCAGTACCGACGAACGCCATGGGCTGCGCTTCGCGGACTTGGTGGTCTCATGGTGGGATGGGCGGGATGAACGCGAATTGGAGGTCAAGGTGATCCTGGATGTCCTGGCGGGCGATGGCCCCGCCCTTCCGGGCCCGCGCATGCGGCAGTTGGCGCAGGATGTGATGGCCGGCCTGGTGGCGCGTACCAAGGCTGAGCGCATGCGCCTGTTCCGGAAGGACCCCTACCTCAATGCCTTGCAGGTGAAGTACGCATACGCGGTCACCTGCCACAAGGCCCAGGGCGGCCAGTGGCAAAGCGTCTTCGTGGACCAGGGCTACGTGACCGGCGACATGATTGACCGCGAATACGTGCGCTGGCTCTATACGGCCGTCACCCGTGCCACCGGGAAATTGTACCTCCTGAATTTCCACCCCCGGTTCTACGGGGAAGAGGAATGAGGTTGGCTACAACCCGCCCGGGAACAGGATGGCCTGCACATCGAGGATGGCTTTTGGCGAGGCGATGCTGATGATGTGCTTCGCACCCCAGTGGAATGTTCTTACATGGTAGAGGTCCGCAGCCATGCGCATGAACTCCGGATGGGCGATCTGGAACGTGTTGCGCGCATGGTCCGCCCGCAAGGCGCGCAGGTCCTCCATGATGCCCACGCCGGAGGCCTTCAATACGGCTTCCTTGCGTGTCCATAGTTCCAGGAAGCGGCGCTTGGGGTCATTGGATGCCTCGATGTCCTGCACTTCGCCGGATGCGAAATAGTGCCGCGCCACATTTGCATGGTCGGTATGGCGTTCCAAGGTCTCCAGGTCTGCGCCCAGGGGGACATCCTGCTGAAGGGCCACGATCACGGCATCCTTGGTATCGCTCAGGTTGAAATGCAGGCCATGGCCTTCCACGTATGGCTTGCCGTGTTCCCCACGCAAGATCTCCACTTCCGCCGGGGGACGGGCAAGCCAAGATCCCAGGACCCGCCGCAGCACGCCGTGCGCGATCAGGAAGCGTTCCCTGTCATGGTCGAACCGGAACCGCTTGGCCCGCTCGCGTTCGTTCGCGTCCAGCAGGGGCAGGAAAGCGTCGGCCTCCGCACGTAGTCCCTCAAGTTCCGCAAGCCACACGTGGACGGTTCCTGCATGGCCCGGTGGTCCCATGGGGCTGCGGGCCTGCACGAGCTGCTCCGGCCCGGTGCATAGAAGGGTCAGTTCCCGGCCACTGGCGGATGCATTCATCCTGCGACGGCAACGGTGCTCTCTAGAGCTTGCTCAATGCCGCGCCCGATGTGGGAGGAAAGCGTCTTGACCTGGGGGTCCTTGATCATGTTGAAATGATCGCCGGGCGTGGTCACCACCGTCAGTTTCCCCTTCACCAACTCCTTCCACCCGGCCGAATCGGCGAGTTTGGACTCTTCGGCGCGGATAAGCAGGAGCGGCCCGTCGTAAGGCTTTGCCTGGTACCGCGCGGTGGCCTGCTCGTACGTATCGATGATGTGGAAGTGGCGCAGTTTCGGGGGGAGCGGGGTATGGCGGCCCCGGTAATAACGCACCATGGCGCGCATGACCACCCGCTTGATCGGGGTGTACCAGTGCGGATTCTGCAACTTCGTCGGGTGGAGGGATGGTGCATCGGTGTCCATCAGCGCCAGGAACGGCACCTGTTCCCCTTCGTCTCTCAATTGTTGCGCCATCTCGTATGCCACCAGGCCCCCAAAGCTGAAACCGCAGAGCAGGAAGGGGCCTTTCGGCCGCACGGTGCGCATCTCCTTGATGAAATGGGAAGCGAGGGATTCCACGGACGTGTACCGGATCGGCAGGCCGTCCTCGCCTTGGTGGAAGAAGCCGTAGAACGGCTGGTCCGTGCCCAGGTCCCGTGAAATGAAATAGTTGGCCTCATCGCCATGGATGCAGAACAGCGGCAACTTGCTACCCTGCCTTTGGATGGCGGCCATGAACTCGGTGGGCGCGTTACCGGGCATTTGTTCAAGCTCGCCCGCGAACAGCGCCACCGTCGGTGACCGGAACAAGGTGTTGAGCGGAAGCTTGATGCCGGTTTGTTGCTCCAAATGGGCAAGTACTTGCAAGCCGATCAAGGAATGCCCGCCCAAGTCGAAGAAATTGTCGTGCACCCCGATCACCTCCACGTTCAAGGCCTTCTTCCAAATATCGGCCAGCATCTGCTCATTCGCATTTCGTGGGGCTACATGGCTGGCCTTCATCACCGAGCTGCGCAGGTCGGGCGCGGGCAGGGCGCGGCGGTCCACCTTCCCATTGGCGGTCAGTGGAATGGATTCCATGACCGTATAGGTGGCCGGCACCATATAGCCGGGCAATCGGGTGCGCAAGTGGTCGCGCACCAGGTTGATCAGCGCGTCGTTGGCCACGGCATCATCTTTCCTCGCCGGCCCCGCCGGTACCAGGTAGCAGGCAAGTTGTTTTTCCCCCGGCCCGTCCTGGCGCGCCACCACCACTTTGTCCTTCACCGCACCCAGGTCGTTCAGGGCGTTTTCGATCTCGCCGACCTCCACCCGGAACCCGCGCACCTTCACTTGGCCGTCGTTCCGGCCCACGAAGGCCAGGGATCCATCGGCCTGCCAGCGGACGATGTCGCCGGTACGGTAAAGTTTGGCGCCGCTTTTCCCGCTGAAGGGATCATCGATGAACCGTTCGGCCGTAAGCTCTGGCCGGTTCCAATAACCCAGGGCCACGCCGTCCCCGCCCGTGTACAACTCCCCTTTATGGCCCACGGGGACCGGGTTCCGCTTCTCGTCCAGCACATGCAGGGTGGTATTGTGCACCGCATAGCCGATGGGCACCCCCGACCCGATGGCGGCGCTGTCATTGATGGGGTAACAGCTCGTGAACGTGGTGTTTTCCGTGGGGCCGTATCCGTTGATCAGGACGTTGGGCCCCAGGGCCTTCAACGCCTTCCCCACGTGTGTCACGCTCAACACGTCCCCGCCGGCCAGTATATGCTTCAGGCCGCGCAGGCCATCAAGCTCCTCGTCCACCATGATGTTGAACAAGCCCGAGGTGAACCAAACGGCATTCACACGGTGTTTGCGGATGTTGGCGATGATCTCCGAGGGGGTCAACACCTGCCCGACCGGAATGGCCAACCGTCCGCCGTTGAGCAGCGGGCCCCATATCTCCAAGGTGCATACATCAAAGGAGATATTGGACAACTGCAGAAAGCTCAGGCCCGGGCCGAAAGGCAGGAAGTTCTGTTCCCGTACCAACCGTACGATGCCCCTGTGCGGCACCACCACCCCTTTGGGGAGGCCGGTACTGCCGCTCGTGTACATCATGTAGGCCGGCGCCTCGGGCGTGAGCTTGGGCATTTTTGCCGGTGCAGGGGATCCCAGGGCATCCAGCAATACTACCTGTGCCTGGTGTTTGGGCAGGGTATCGGCCAGCCCGGAGAGGGTGAGCAACACCTTCACCCGGCTGTCTTCGAGCATGAAGGCAAGCCGTTCGGCGGGGTAAGCGGGGTCAAAGGGAACAAAGCAGCCGCCGGCACGCATGGTGGCCAACATGGCGACCACCATATCAAAGCCCCGGGTTACGAAGAGCCCGACCGGTTCGCCCGGCGCCACGCCGAGATTGACCAAGGTCTGGCTCAGGGCATGGGCCTTTTCCTGCAATTGCCGGTACGTGAGCTGCCCGTCGCCGTATTCCAGGGCGATATTCCCCGGATAGATGCCGGCCACCTCGTCAAACAGGGAAGCCACGTCCTTTTGCGGGTAGGCCACCATTCGCCCGGCCCACGCGGGTTGGGGCATCCGCCGTTCTTGCGCGACCTCGAGGTCGCCGACCAGCTCGTTGATGGCGGCCCCGGGGTTTTTGCAGATGCGCTCCACCAGCATGCGGAATTGGTCCATCCAGGCATGCACGGTGGCTTCATCGAACAGGTCGGTGTTGAAGCTCCATTCCAGGATGATGGATTCATCGCTGCCCGCTGCGTTCAGGAATAGCTCGAAGTTCTCGAACATGCGCGGGTTGCTGATGAACCGGTGGCGCATCCCCTCGAAGGCCACCCCGTCATCCATGTTCATGTCGATGTTGAACACCACCGGACAAAGCGGGATGCGGCCAGGTTCGCGATGGATGTTCAGCTTTCGCACCAAGGTGCCGAAGGTGTATTTCTGATGGTCGAATGCATCAAGCATGGCGGTCCTTCGGTCCTTGAGATGCCCGGCGAAGGATCGCGATCCATCCACGTGGCTGCGCAAGGCCAGCAGGTTCACGCAGTGGCCCACCAGGTGCTTCATGCCCAGGTCGCTCTGCCCGGAAGCGGGCAGGCCCACCACCACGTCGGCATCCCCGGTCAATTTGTAGAGAAGAAGTTCGAAGGTGGTCAGCAAGGTGGTGACCAGGCTCGCGCCGTTGCGGGTGGCGACCTCCCGCAGGCTGCGTGATTGGCTGTTGCCCAAGGGCAGGTCCAGGCGCTTGCCGTTGTATGTCTTCGTGGCGGGCCTGGCATGATCGGTGGGAAGGTCCATGTACGGGATGCCCTTCTTGTACAGGTCCAGCCAATATTGTTCCACCAGTTTATGCTCAGGGCTGTTCGCGAAGTCCAGGGTGGCGAGTGCATATTCGCTGAATTTCCCGGCTTCAGGCAGGGCAGGGGTCCTCCCGTTCTTGGCGGCATTGTACAGGGCCCCCATCTCCGAGATCATGATCCAAAGGCTCCACCCGTCACATACCACGTGGTGGCCGGTCAGGCGCAACAAGTGGGTATCGGGACCGGTGCGGATGAGCCGGGCCCGGAACAAAGGACCCTTGTGCAGGTCAAAGTCCGTGCCCATGTCCTGCCGGTCGATCAGTTCCAGTTGGACCGCACGTTCGTTTTCGGGCAGGTCGGCAAGGTCCGAGAAGGGCAGGTTGATGCCAATGTCCTCCACGATCGTCATCCGCATGCCATCGGAACTGATCTGGGCACGCAAGGCTTCGTGCCGTTGTACCAGGTCCTTCACGGCTTGTTCCATGGCCCGCCGGTCCAGTGGCCCGGCCAGCTCCAGTGAAACGCTCTCATTGTATGCGCAATTGGCCCCGCGCTCCATCAGGGAGGCAAGGATCACTTCGCGCTGCGCTTCGGTGGTCGGGATGGTGCGTTGGATGGCCGGCCCCGTGAACGGGTCGTGGTCCACCGCGGTGTATTTGGGTTCCTCTATGAATTTCTCCATTTCCTCGGTTGATCACTTTTCCTCCAATTCCACCATCAGGTATTTCCCTTTCCGGTCCGGGTCGGGCACGAACCAGGCCGGATCTCCTTTTGGCGTGCGTCCCAACCGTGCACCCGGCACCGGTGCATCCAAGGCGCTGATCACCCGTTCCGACATGCGGCGCTGGCTGCCCCCGAGCACGCTGTTCACCACGGGTATGGGGTAGGTGCGTTCAGGCATGAAGCCTGAGGCACGCAGTTCCTGGCAGGTCTTCTCCAGCGCATCCAGTATGAATTCGACGTCGGCTTCGGTGTGGGCCGTGGTCAGGAAATGCGGGAAGTCCAGCAGGTGCACCCCATGCAGGCGCATCAGCATGAAGAAGAACTCGGTGTAGTGGACGCTTTCATCATACTTCGTCTTGAAGGCGCTGCCGAAATTGACCCAATGGAAGGGCAACTGGTATTTTTCGAACAGCTCGTTGCCGCGCGCCACCATTTTTTCGGTCATGGTGTTGAGGCGTTCCTGCAAGGCAGGCCCTGCCTGCTTCATGTGCAGCAGGGCGGCCTTGGTCGCCGCCATGGAAAGGGGCTGGCGCACGAAGGTGCCGGCGAAATAGGTCAGGCCCACCTCGGGGACGCTGTCGTCACCGAATTGCCACCAACCGCCGTCCAGGGCATCCATCCATTTGCGGGCGCCTGCCATGGCACCGATGTGCATCCCCCCGCCGATCACCTTCCCGTAGGAGGCGATGTCCGCCTTGATGCCGAACAGGGCCTGCGTGCCGCCCGGGTGCATGCGGAAGCCGGTGATCACCTCATCAAAGATCAAGGCCGTGCCATGTTCCCGGGTGATGCGCCGCACCTCGCGCAGGAAATCCACGGGCCTGAACTCCATGCGCCGGCTTTGTACGGGCTCCACCAGGACGGCGGCGGTCTCATGGCAGCGCTGCCTGATGATCTCCAGGCTTTCCGGCGTGCCGTAGTCCAGCACCAGCATGTTCTGCACGGACTCCGGCATGATGCCCGCCGCGCCGGGGTAGCTCTTGTGGCTCTTGCTGCCACGGATGATCACCTCGTCATGGATCCCGTGGTAACTCCCCGTGAAGGAAATGATCAGGCTTCGGCCCGTCACCGTTCGTGCCATGCGCATGGCGCCCATCACCGCTTCGGAACCGGTGTTGCAAACGGCGGCCCGGTCGTGACCGGTGAATTCGCACAGCAGGTCGCACACCTCGGCGGCCAAGGGGGTCATCGGGCCGATCTCGTTGCTGAGCTCGGTCTGCTCGTGGATGGCCTTCTTTACGAAGTCGGGCATGTAGCCGAACAGCGAGGAACCGAATCCGCTGAGGATATCGACGTACTCATTGCCGTCGATGTCCCAGAGGTGGCAGCCTTGGCTGCGGTCCACCACCACCTGGTAGGTCACCTCCTTGGTCAGGGGCTTGAAGCCGGTCACCACGCGCGGATCGGCCATGCGGGCGCGATGCTGCTGGGTGAAGGCCTTGCTCTTGGCCGTTTTCGTGGTGTACCGTTCCACAAAATCATCGAACCAGGCGCGTTGCTGCGGCGTGAAATCGTCGGTCTTTTCCTTGACGATGCGTGCCTGGGCGCCGAATGTCTTTTTCAGGTCGGGAGCATCCTCGAAGGCGTTGAGGGCGGGGGATCCGGGCTGTGCCTGCTCGCCGTTGGCCTGTGCGGTCGCACCTTTATCGCCCCAATGCGGCAGGATGTGGTCGGCAAGCTTGTCCAGGTTGGCAAGCTCCTCATTGAGTTGGCGGAAGCTCACCTTCACGCCGAACTTCCGGCTCAAGGATGTGGCCACCTGCGTGAGGAACAGGGAGTCGAGGCCCATCCCGAGGAAGGTCTCCTCGTTGCTCGCTTCGGCCAGTTCCAGCCCGGAGCTATCCTCCAGAAGGGTTTTGATCTGAATGATCAGTTGATCCTTCAGGGAAAGACCCGCGTCCACCGCAGCTTGCGGTATGGGCGTGATGGACGGCACTTCGCGTCCAACATGTCCATTGGTGGCCACCACAGCCACCGGATCCACCCAGTGCCGCACGCGCTCGAAAGCATACGTGGGCATGCTGAGCCGCTTCCTGTCCTCAAGCTCATGGAAGGCCTTCCAATGGATGTTCACGCCGCTCTGCCACAAGCCGCCGACGGCCTTCAACAGATGGGTGAGTTCCTCTCCGTTGCCCGCGTCGCTGCCCAGCGAAGACACGGCCACGTGCTTCTTGCCGTCGCTGCTTTGCTGGCGTGCCAATGTGGTGGCCGTGGCGCGCGGGCCCACTTCCAGCATCACGCGCGAGCCCGCCCATGCCTTGGCCCCGGTTTCGCCGGTGTCCGTCCAGGCAAACTTCACGGCTTGGGCAAAACGCACGGTGGCGCGCACATGGTTGCTCCAGTACGAGGGTGAGCAGGCCTCTTCATCCTTGAGCCATTGGGCGGTCACTGTGCTCACGATGGGGATGCGCGGCGTATGCAGCTGCACGCTTTCCACCACCTTCCCGAAGGGTTCCACCATGGGTTCCATCATGGGGCTGTGGAAAGCGTGGCTCGTGACGAGGAGCTTGCACGTGATGCCGTCCTTCTCCAGCGCGGCCTGCAGCTTGGCGATATCCTCGTGCGGGCCGCTGGCCACGCACAGCCGGGGCCCATTGTTGGCGGCGATGCTGCATGCGGGGGACAACCGCCTGGCCACTTCTTCTTCCGGGGCACGCACGGAAAGCATGCTGCCTTCGGGCAGGTCCTGCATCATGCGTCCGCGGTGGGCCACGAGTTTCACCGCATCCTCCAGGGAGAATATGCCGGCCAGGCAGGCTGCGGCGAATTCGCCGATGCTGTGGCCGATCATCGCGTCGGGCATGATGCCCCAGTGCATCCACAGCTTGGCGAGGCTGTAGTGCATGGTGAACAGCGCCGGTTGCGTGAAGACCGTCCGTTTCAGCTGTTCCGCGGCCTTCCCCTCCTCTCCGGGCCCCGGGAAGATCACGGTGCGCAGGTCGGTGCCGAGCTCCTTGATGAACAAGGTGCAGCATTGATCAAAATGGGTCCTGAAGACCGGTTCGCTTTCCCGGAGGTCGCGCCCCATGTTCACGTATTGGGAGCCTTGTCCGGGAAACATGAACACTACGCCGGGTGCGGCCTCATGGAGCTCACGCGTGCCTGTCAGGTTCGTGTCCTTGTTGGCGATGGCCTCGATCACCTCCCCGTGCGTCCCGCCCACGATCAGCCGGCGGTGCCGGAAGTGGCGGCGCCCGGTCTGCAAGGTGAATGCCGCATCGGCCAGGGAGCTGTCCGGGTGTTCCTCCAGCCACTTGCGGAGATTGTCCGTCATGGCATCGAGGCTGGCCCTGCTCTTGGCGCTCAGCAGGAAGAGCTGTTTCCCGCGCGAAGGGCCCGAAGGCGTCGCCACCGGTGGTTCTGCCAGGATCACGTGGGCATTGGTGCCACCCACGCCGAAGCTGCTCACCCCGGCGATCCGCGGCTTGTCCGTGCGCGGCCAGGCCAGGTTGTCCTGTGCCACATGGAAAGGCGAATCGACGAAGTCAATTGCCGGGTTCGGCTTCTCGAAACCGATGCTGGCAGGGATCTGTTCGCGCTGTAGCGCCAAGGCGGTCTTGATCACGCCGGCGGCACCGGCCGCGGCCGTCAGGTGGCCGATGTTGCTTTTCACCGATCCCAGGGCGCACCAGGGTTTCGTGTTGCCGCCCGCCGCCGACCCGAAAGCCTGTTTCAGGCCTTCCACCTCGATCGGGTCTCCCAACGGGGTGGCTGTTCCGTGGGCCTCGATGTAGCCCACTTGGTCGGGCGTGATGCCGGCATCGGCTTGTGCCATGGCGATCACCTCGGCCTGCCCCCGCACGCTGGGCGCGGTGAAGCTCGCTTTTTCGCTGCCGTCGTTGTTGAGGGCCGCACCTTTCACCACCGCATAGATGTGGTCCTTGTCGCGCACGGCATCATCCAGGCGTTTCAGGACGACCACGGCGGTGCCGTCGCTGAAGCTGGTGCCCTTGCCGTGGGCATCAAAGGTGCGCGTGTTGCCGTCCGGGCTCAGCATGCCGCCTTCGTTGTACAGGGTGCCGCTGTTGATGGGCGAAGTGATGGCCACGCCACCGGCCAGGGCCATGTCACATTCGCCTTCGCGCAGGGCCTTGAAGGCCTGGGCGATGGCCACCAACGAAGTGCTGCAGGCCGTGTGGATGCTCAGTGCCGGTCCACGCAGGTCGAACTCAAAGGCCAGGCGGGTGGCGATGAAGTCCTTCTCATTCCCGGTCATCACCTGGAAGTCGCCCACCTGTTCGATCAGCTCCGGGTGGCCGATGACGTTGTGCGTGTAGTAGGTGTTGTTGTACATGCCCGCGTACACGCCGATCAGGCCGTCAAAGGCGGACGGGTCGTAGGCTGCATCCTCCAGCGCGGCCCATGCGGTTTCCAGGAAGACCCGCTGCTGGGGGTCCATCAGGTCGGCCAGCCGGGGATTCACCCCGAAGAATCCGTGGTCGAACTTGTCGGCATCGGCGATCACGCCCCGTGCCTTCACGTAATCGGGGTCGTCGCGCAAGGCCGCAGGGATGCTCGGGTCAAGCTCGTCCACGCTCCAACGGCTGATGCCGTTCTTCTTGGCGAGCAGGTTCCGCCACAGTTCCTCCACGCTGGCCGCACCGGGGAACCGGCCGCTCATGCCAATGATGGCCACATCACCCTTGCCGTGGCCCATGGCTTTGCGCCGTGCGGCCATTTCCGAGGGCGCCACGCCGCCGCTGCCGTCGAGGAAGGCTGCGCAGGCACGCACCGTTGGGTGTTGGTAAAGCTTCACGATGGGCAGGTACAGGCCCTGTTCCTCCAATGCCGACGTGGCCTGTACGCTGAGGAAGGAATTGCCGCCGAGGTCGAAGAAGTTGTCGTCGATGCCCACGCGGTCGATGCCCAGCACGTCGGCCCAGGATGCCGCCAGCAATTTTTCCGTGCGTGTCGTCGCCGCGGCAAAGGCCGTGGACAGGTCCGGCCGTTCCCCTCCCGCCGCCGGTAATGCGGCCCGGTCAAGCTTTCCGTTCACGGTCAGCGGGAATGCTTCCAATACCACGAAGGCACTTGGGACCATGTACTCGGGAAGCTTTTGCCCCAGGTGTCGCCGCATGGCATCCTGCCCGAAGGCCTGGTCCTTCTTCAACGTGAGGTAGGCCACCAGCCGTTTATTCCCGGGCCGGTCCTCACGTGCCAGCACCACGGCCTCCTGTACCGTCGCATCCCGCATGATCTCGGCCTCGATCTCGCCCAGCTCGATCCGGAAACCGCGGATCTTCACCTGGTGGTCGTTGCGGCCGAGGTATTCCAACGTGCCGTCGGCATGCTTGCGCGCCAGGTCGCCGGACCGGTATAGCCTTTCGCCGGCCTTGTCACTGTATGGATCGGCGATGAAGCGTTCAGCGGTCAGCTCCGGCCGGCCGAGGTAGCCGCGTGCCAAACCTGCCCCGCTTACATGGATCTCGCCGATCTCCCCGACGGGGACCGGTTTCAGATGCTCGTCCAGCAGCACCACGCCGAGGTCCGGGATCGGTACGCCGATATTGCTCCCTTTTCCTTCACCGATGTCCCCGGCGGTGAGCTCACGGTAGGTGACATGCACCGTGGTCTCCGTGATGCCGTACATGTTGATGAGCTTCGGAGCCCCAATGGGATTGTGCTCAAGCCATGGTTTCAGGCTGTGCATCTCCAAGGCTTCACCCCCGAAAATGATGAAGCGCAGCTTGTGCTGCAGCGCAGCCTCATCGCCTTGGTCGGCCAAGAGCTCGGCCTGGGCATGGATCAGCTGACGGAAGGCGCTGGGCGTCTGGTTCAGCACGGTGACCCCTTCATCGCACAGCAACCGGTAGAATTCCCGCGGGGCCCGTGTGGCTTCCCGCGGAACGATCACCAAACGGCCGCCATGGCGCAGCGCACCCCAGATCTCCCATACCGAAAAATCGAAGGCGAATGAGTGGAACAGCGTCCACACATCGCCGGTGCCGAAATGGAACCAATCCTGGCATGCCGCAAAAAGGCGCGAGACGTTCCGGTGCTCGATCATCACCCCTTTGGGCCTGCCCGTGGAACCGGAGGTGTAGATGATGTATGCCAGATTGCCCGGGGTCAACCCCTTTACCACGGGGTTGGAGCGCTCCTGCCGGGCCATGGCTGTCCAATCGTTGTCAATGTCGATAACAGGGCCCGTGAAGGTGGGAAGCCCCGGCCGCAGCGTGTGCTGGGTGATCAGCAGGACGGGGCGGGCATCTTCCAGCATGTAGGCGATCCGGTCCGCCGGGTAGGCGGGGTCCAGGGGCAAATAGGCACCGCCGGCCTTCAGGATGCCAAGCAGCCCGACGATCATGTCCAGGCTGCGTTCCATGCTGATGGCAACGATGCTGTCGGGTTTCACACCCTGGGCGATCAGGTGATGGGCCAGTTTGTTGGCCCGCGTGTTCAATTCCTCGTACGTCAAACGCGCGGTCCCGCATGTCACCGCGATGGCTTGCGGGTGGGTGGCCGCCATTCGTTCGATGTCCGCATGTATGGTGTTTGCAGGGAAAGCAGCGATTTCCTTCATGGTCAATTAAGCGGTCTTCTTCATGGGTGGCGCCTGTTCAACGCCATTTGGAAATGAAAGTTCGGATGGGATGGCGGCCCTTTTCAATTGGTATGCGGCTTCAAAGGGGTTGCTCGTCGTAAAGCTACGGCTATTCGTCGAGGTGGTGGTGGTGGCCCAAGGTCCGGGGACACCGGCTGCGGCAGTTGGCCCGGCATGGTCGGAAATCCAATACCGATGGCAGGTTCCCGCACTTTTCGCCCACGGAAGTCCATACCTTAGCCGATCCCCATAAATGGCGATTGGAAAGAAATTGGCCGCATGTTTGGCCGTTGCCTTGAGCGTACATGCCGGCACGGGACTGGCCCAAGCATACGAAGCCAGTGTGAGGGCGGATGCCCAGGTGCAGGTTTCGCCACCCCGGATCACGCTGAACTGGCAGCCCTTGTATAGTGTGACAGGTTATCAGATCTGGCGGAAGGTGAAGGGTGCCACCAGTTGGGGGAGCCCGGTGGCCACCCTTCCGCAAAATGCGTTGACCTGGACGGACGAGACCGTTTCGGCAGGGGTTTCATACGAGTACAAGATCAAACGGTCCATGAGCTATCTGGGCCCCGGATTTGCGTACATCAACGCGGGGATCCAATTGCCCATGGTGGACAAACGTGGAAAGGTCATCCTGGTCGTTGATGATCTGTTCAGCAGCCCGCTGTCCTCGCAATTGGCCCAACTGGCAAAGGACATGGAAGCGGATGGGTGGGATGTGGTGCGGCATGACGTAAGCCGCAATGCCAGCGTTCCCAGCATCAAAAGCCTCATCGTCAATGAGTACAATGCCGACCCGCAGAACACCAGGATGGTTTTCCTGGTCGGCCATGTCCCTGTGCCATACTCGGGCAACTTGGCGGCTGACGGGCACTATGAGCACCAAGGAGCGTGGAGCGCCGATTGTTTTTACGGGGACGTGGATGGCACGTGGACGGATAACTCGGTGTACATCACCTCGGCCATCGATCCCCGGAACCGGAATGTGCCGGGTGACGGGAAGTACGATCAGAGCACTGTTCCATCCGCGGTTGAGCTTGCGGTGGGCCGGGTGGATTTCGCCAACCTGCCTGCCTTCCCCCAGAATGAGGTGACGCTCATGGGCAACTACCTGACGAAGCTGCACAACTGGAAGATCAAGGCGCTCACGGCTCCGGCACGCGGCCTGATCGACGACAACTTCCAAGGGTACGGCGGGGCCTTTGCATCAAACGGGTATCGCGGGTTCTCACCATTGGTCGGGGCTTCAAACGTCACCGACCTGGACTTCTTCGGCACATTGATGAACCAAAGCTACTTGTGGAGCTATGGTTGCGGTGGCGGATGGTGGGACAATGCCAATGGCATCGGAACCACGAATGACTTCGCGACCAAGAGTGTGAAAAGTATCTTCAACGTCCTGTTCGGGAGCTACTTCGGGGATTTCGATTGCCCGAACAACTTCATGCGGGCCTCCTTGGCAAGCGGGAACGTGCTTTCCTGCTTCTGGGCGGGATGGCCCAATTGGTACTTCCATCACATGGCCATGGGTGAGACCATCGGTTATGCGGCCCGCCTTACCCAGAACAATGGAAATGGCCATTATGAACCGGGCAATGCCAGTGCGGGAGGGGTACACGTTGCACTCATGGGGGATCCCACCCTGCGCATGTCCATGGTGGCTCCTCCTTCCAACGTGGTGGGCACGGCAAACGGCAACACGATCAACCTGGTCTGGACCGCAAGTACGGACAATGTGCCCGGTTACCATGTCTATCGCTATCTGGGCGGAGCACAGGGCTGGCAGCGGGTCACAAACGAAGCGGTCACCGGAACATCGTTCTCGGAATCGCTTGCCGGCGCAAGCGGCACCATCCGGTACATGGTCCGGGCCTTGCGGCTGGAGCAAACCCCCAGCGGAAGCTATTACAACCTGAGCCTGGGCGCATTCGGAGAGGCCGTCACCGGTTCCCAGATCCCCGATTGCCTCGGGGTTCCGGGAGGGACGGCATTGGCCGGCACGCCGTGCAATGATGGGGATGAATGCACCATCAATGATGTCTGGACAGCCTCATGCCAGTGCCAGGGGACCTACCAGGATAGTGATGGGGATGGGACCTGCGACGTGCTGGATACCTGCCCATACATCGCCGGGCAGGTCGGTTCACCGTGCAATGATGGGAATTCGTGTACGGTGAACGATGTGCTGGACGCGAACTGCCAATGCACCGGCACTTATGTGGACAGTGATGGGGACGGCATCTGCGATGCCCAGGATAATTGCCCCTTCACCTACGGGCAGATCGGCTCGGCTTGCGATGATGGTGATGCCTGTACGGTGAACGACCGGGTGAACGGGGACTGCCAATGCCGGGGAACGGTGCAGGATACGGATGGTGACGGCATTTGTGATGCCGAGGATAGCTGCCGGTATGCTTGGGGCTCGGTAGGGGATCCATGCGATGATGGGAATCCGGCAACAACGGATGATGTGCTGCAGCAGGACTGCACCTGTGCGGGCACGCCGGTGGTGCTGGACTGCAACAGCGTGCCCAACGGCCCGGCCATGCCCGGCACGCCGTGCGACGATGGTGATCCCATGACGACGGACGACGTGCTGCAGCAGGACTGCACCTGTGCGGGCACGCCGGTGGTGCTGGACTGCAACAGCGTGCCCAACGGCCCGGCCATGCCCGGCGCGCCGTGTGACGACGGCGATCCCATGACGACGGATGACGTGCTGCAGCAGGACTGCACCTGTGCGGGAACGCCGGTGGTGCTGGACTGCAACAGCGTGCCCAACGGCCCCGCCATGCCCGGCACGCCGTGCGATGATGGTGACCCGAATACCATCGATGACACGATCCAGCCCAATTGCTACTGCGTAGGCACCCCGGTGGTTTGGGACTGCACGGGTACGGCCAATGGGCCGGCCTTGCCGGGAACGCCATGCGATGATGGCGATCCCGCAACAGAGGAAGATACCTGGGACCTCGATTGCAATTGCGCAGGCCAAGTACGCGATTGCCTGGGTGACCTGGGCGGGTCGGCCTTGCCGGGAACTGCATGTGACGACGGAAACCCCGGAACCGTGCAGGATACGTGGACCACCGGTTGCACCTGCCAAGGCCTGGTGCTGGATTGTGAAGGAGTGCCAGGCGGAACGGCCTTGCCGGGCACCATCTGCAACGACGGCAACAACGCCACCATGGAAGATGCCTGGACCGCGGATTGCGAATGCGTGGGGCTATTGGTGGACTGCCAGGGCGTGCCGGGAGGAGCCATGCTGCCCGGGGTGCCGTGTGATGACGGCAACCCCATGACGACCAATGATACGTGGTCCGCTGAGTGTGATTGCCTGGGCAATTTGACCGCTGACTGCCTGGGTGTGGAAGGAGGCCAAGCCTTGCCCGGTACGGCCTGTGACGACCTGGATCCACTGACCGGAAACGACGTATGGGATGTGTACTGTGAATGTTCCGGGGAGTTGATCGATTGCACGGGCCTGCCGGGCGGCGAGGCTTTGCCGGGAACTCCTTGTGACGACGGCGATCCCGGCACGGGCGACGATACCTGGACGACGGATTGCACCTGTACGGGGCTCCCCTTGGATTGTGAAGGCGTGCTTGGCGGCGGTGCCTTGCCCGGTACGGCATGCGACGACGGGGACCCCGGCACGGGCAATGATCAATGGCTGGCAGACTGCACCTGCGCAGGCCAACCCTACGATTGCACCGGTGTGGCCGGTGGCCCTGCCGTGCCGGGTACGCCATGTGATGACGGGAACCTTGGCACTGGGAATGATACGTGGGGCCCGGCCTGCGAATGTGCCGGATCACCGTTCGACTGCGTGCAGGTGCCGGGCGGTACAGCCATGCCTGGCAGTCCATGTGATGACGGGGATCCGGAAACGGCCAATGACCGATGGACGGCAGCATGCGAATGCATCGGCATCCCCATTGTGTGGGATTGCAACGGCACGGCCAACGGTCCGGCCATGCCGGGCACCCCTTGTGATGATGGTGATGGCACCACGGGGGAAGACACCTGGGGACCGGATTGCGAATGCAGTGGTGAATTGCTGGACTGCAACGGCGTGGCCGGCGGCAACGCATTCGTGGATGCTTGTGGCACGTGCTCCGGCGGCAACACGGGCATCCTGCCCAACCCGGATGGGGACATGGATGGCATCGTTGACTGCTTGGACAATTGCCCCCTTGTAGTCAATCACGACCAAGCTGACACCGATCAGGACGGCATTGGTGATGCCTGTGATAACTGCCCCGGCATGTACAATCCGGGCCAAGCCGATTTTGACGGTGATGGCGTGGGCGATTTCTGTGATAATTGCCCCTGGATCTTCAACCCCGACCAAGCGGATGCCAACCACGATGGTATCGGGGATGCGTGCAGCATGGTCGGCATCACCGGGATTGACGGCTCCTTTGGCCCTCTGCATGTCTATCCCAATCCCACGGACGGTTGGTTGAGGATTGAAAATGCCGGCCCCGAGGTCCGGACGGTATGGGTATATGATGGTGCAGGGGCGTTGGTCCTGGGGATCGGGTTCGGGCCTGAGCTGGACTTGTCCGCCCTGGCCGCCGGTCCCTATATCCTGGAGTTCCGGGACCGGTCTGGCGGCGTGATCGGCAGGTCCGTGGTCCTCATCTTGTAAGTCGTTGGGCGGCAGCCTGCCGCCCCCCGTCGCCCCTGGTCGGCATCTTGTCTGATCGCGAGCCCCGATGGCGTAACCCCGCTATCGGGGCTCGCGCTATAAGGAATCCTTCCGATCCAGCCCCCTGCTTCCACCGGGCCGGAGCAATGGAAGGACAATCCAAGACCAAATGCTGAAAAGGTTGCTCATCCTTCCCATTGCTTGCGTCATGTCCGTTTGGCTGTGGGCCCAGTCCTATTCGGTGGCCAATGCGGTGCAGTTGGCTGCTGCGGTGCAAAGCACCCCGGCCCGGATCACGATCTCGTGGGAGCCCTATCCCTCCGCGACCGGATACCAGATCTTTCGGAAACTGAAGGGTGACCAAGGCTGGGGGAACAGCCTGGCCAGCCTGGGCGGCAGCACGAACCAGTATGTGGACAACAATGTGTCGGCAGGCATCTATTACGAGTACAAGGTGGTGCGCACGGCCGGGGGGACGGCAACGGGCTACATCGCATCCGGCATCGATGTGCCCTTCGTGGAGGACCGTGGCGTCATGATCCTGTTGGTTGACAACAACGTTGCCGGGACCTTGGCCACGGAGCTTCAACAATTGGAAACCGACCTGAACAATGACGGCTGGGGCGTGATCAGGCACGACGTGGCGAACAACATGGCCGTGTCCGCCGTGCGCGCCTTGGTACAGGCCGACTACAATGCCGCCCCGACCAGGGTAAAGGCGGTATACATCATTGGCCACGTGCCCGTACCCTATTCAGGCAACTTGAATCCGGATGGCCATTCGGAGCACAAGGGAGCATGGCCGTGCGACGGATACTACGGGGAACTGAACGGGACGTGGACGGACAATACCGTGAACACGACCTCCGCGGACATGGATTGGAATGATAATGTACCGGGGGACGGCAAGTTCGACCAGAGTGATTTCCCCAGCGACGTGGAACTGCAGGTGGGCCGCGTGGATTTCTGGGCACTGGGCTCGCCGGGCGGCGATTTTCCGCTTCCCGAAGTGGAGCTTCTCCGCAACTACTTGAACAGGGCGCACAACTACAAAACGCGCCAATGGGTCCCACAGAACCGGGGGATCGTCTTTGATAATTTCCAGGACATGAGCTATCCGCTGGCCAGTAGCGGATATCGCAACATCGCGGCACTTGTTGGTGCCTCCAACCTGACAAACTGCAATCCGGCGGGTCCCCCGTTCTACACCTTGATGGACGGGCAGAATTACCTGTGGACCTATGCTTGCGGCGGAGGGATGTGGTGGGGAGCGTCGAATGTGGGCACATCGAGCAACTATGGCTCAACCCATTTCGGCGGGGTCTTCAACATGTCGTACGGCAGTTATTTCGGTGACTGGAACGTCCCGGGCAATTTCCTTCGGGCACCGATAGCGGGAGGCGATGGGCTGACCAGTGTGTATTCCGGTGCGCCGAACTGGTTCTTCCATCACATGGGCATGGGCGACAACATCGGGTACAGCGCATGGGTCACCATGAACAATACAAACCTGTACGTGCCCCAGAACTCGGCCTGGCAAGGGCAACCCTACTCAAGGGTGCACCTGGCCCTGATGGGCGATCCTTCCCTCCGGATGTCCATGGTGCCCAGGCCTTCCAATCTGGTGGTATCCAACAACGGTGGCCAGGCTGCGTTTTCCTGGTCCGCCGCCAGCGGCGACGTGGACGGGTACCTGGTATATGAGATGGGCCAAGGTACCGGGGCACCGATCCGCTTGACGCCCCAACCGGTAACACAGGCCAACTTCAGCAGCCCCGCCGTGCCATTCGTGGCCGGAAAGCGGTACATGGTGCGGGCCGTGAAGCTGGAGACCTCCAATACGGGCAAGTACTACAACCTCTCGCTCGGGGTGCAGGGCACGGCCGACGGAAGCGCCACCCCGGATTGCAATGGTGTCGTGGGCGGAAGTGCCGTTCCGGGCTCTTCCTGCGATGATGGCGATGCCTGCACGGTGAACGATGTGTACAACCAGGATTGCCAATGCGTGGGAACACAAAGCCCTGATTCGGACGGTGACGGGATCTGTGATGCACAGGACAACTGTCCTGACCAGCCCGGACAGATCGGATCTTCCTGTGATGATGGAAATCCCGGCACCATCAATGACACGGTAACCGCGGATTGCCTATGTGTCGGACAAGTCGTGGACTGTGCCGGCGTGCCGGGTGGAAATGCTTTTGTGGACAACTGCGGCACCTGTGTTGGCGGCACCACGGGTTTAAGCGCCTGCGTCAAAGACTGCAACGGCGTGTGGGGTGGCACGGCCTTTCTTGACAACTGCGGCACGTGTGTCGGAGGTAACACCGGGTTGAACGCTTGCGTGAAGGACTGCAACGGGGTGTGGGGCGGCACGGCCTACATGGACAACTGCGGCAGCTGCGTGGGCGGGAATACGGGATTGACCGCCTGCACCCAGGATTGCAACGGGGTGTGGGGCGGCACGGCCTACGTGGACAACTGCGGCACCTGCGTGGGCGGCAATACGGG
>JAGFIV010000103.1 GCA_024103275.1 Flavobacteriales bacterium | reverse complement strand
AGGGCTGCGAGCTCTACCAGAGCACCTGCGAACTGCCTCGCTCGGGCTTCTGGTGCCGCCCCACGCTATTCACCAACGTGGCCCAACGCCCGCGCATCGCCCAGGAGGAGATCTTCGGCCCCGTGCTCGCCATCCAGCCCTTCCGCACCATGCACGATGTGATCCCGAAGGCCAACACTACGCCCTACGCCCCCCGCGCCGGCGTGTGGACCAACATGGCCAGACAGAACTCCAACCTCCCCACCAAGCTCCGCGCCGGCGTGGTCTGGGCCAACACCTTCAACAAGTTCGACCCCACCTCACCCTTCGGCGGCTACAAGGAAAGCGGGTATGGGCGTGAAGGAGGGGTGCATGGGCTGGGGGCGTACTTGAAGCTCAATTGAGGCACAAGGCTCCGGTGCATGGCACCAAGCATCGGTCTACGCTCCTGTAACGTCGACCCACTGGGTCGACCCGTAACGAGTTGGGTCTTTTGGGCGTGCCCCTCGCAAAGCCTCGGGTCGCGCTTTTCGCTCGTACTCCTCGCTCCTCCGTCGCTGTGGGGTACCCGCTTCAATCGCTCACGCGAAGTACGGATACCGGGTTGAAGGGATGCTTCATACTTTGAACCGTTTAGCATGGCTGCTTCTCGTGACATACCAGAGTTACCTGATCTCGATCCGACAAACGTCGAGTTCAACCAAGCGCTTGAGTTTGTCAAGCACACCAATCGGCTAGTCTATCTAACGGGTAAGGCTGGTACCGGCAAGACAACATTCCTCAAGTACCTCAGGGCGACTACGAAGAAGAATGTTGTGATTCTCGCGCCGACCGGCGTTGCCGCGATCAACGCTGGGGGTGAGACAATCCACTCGTTCTTTCAGATACGTCCGAGCCTGTATGTGCCAGATGACTCACGATTACGGGAAAGGCCAAGTGAAGGTGATACGGACCGGTCAACTATCTATGACCACTTTCGATATCGGAGCGAGAAACTAGAAATCCTTCGTGCGTTGGACCTATTGGTCATTGACGAGGTGTCGATGGTCCGTTGCGACCTGTTGGACGTTATCGATCGACTGCTTCGAGTCTTTCGGGGCAAGAAGGATGTGCCATTTGGTGGAGTACAAACAGTGTTAATCGGGGATGCCTTTCAATTACCACCGGTGGTGAAGCACGAGGATTGGAATGTTTTAGGGCAGTTGTACTCCAGCCCTTTCTTCTTTAGCTCCAAGGTGCTTCAGGCACACAAGCCCATCTATATCGAGCTGAAGAAGATCTACCGGCAGAAGGAGGAAGAGTTCATTGCGTTGCTCAACCGGGTACGAGTGAGCGAAGTCAGCCAGCCTGAAATGCTCGCGCTCAATGCCCGGTTGGATCCATCATTCGAACCGGACCCGGGCCAGGGCTATATCACCTTGGGTACACACAATGCTCAAGTCGATGTGGTCAATGTGGCGAAGCTTCGGGCCCTCGGATCTCCGCTCTTTCAGTTCAGGGCTGATATCGACGGAGACTTCCCAGAGAGGCTCTATCCAACGGACTCGATACTGAATCTCAAGGTTGGCGCCCAGGTCATGTTCCTCAAGAACAACAAGGGTGCTGGCGTTTACAACGGTAGCATTGGGCGCATTACCGAGCTTGATGGCGATCGCATCGTTGTCACCATGCCCAATGAGAGGGTTGTTGTCGTGGAAAAGTATATATGGAGAAACATCCGATACACTTGGGACAAGCGTGCACATCGAGTAAGGGAAGAGGAACTTGGCATGTTCACACAGTATCCATTGCGCCTGGCTTGGGCTATCACCGTCCATAAGAGCCAGGGGCTAACCTTCGAGAAGGTCATAGCTGATATCGGGTCCGCCTTCGCATCGGGCCAGGTCTACGTGGCCCTTAGCCGATGTACCTCACTCAATGGCCTGGTTCTGAAGAGTCGCATTGATCGCTCGGCCATTAAGACAGATCCCAATGTGATCCATTTCGCGGAGCAGGAAACGCCATCGACGCTCATAGTCGAGGCGCTGAACTCAGGCAGGGCAGATAGCCACTATCGCTCTGCTCGCATCGCATTCAGGGCGGGCCATATAACGGAGGCATACGGCGAATTGCTGCGTGCTTTGAAGTATCGGAACGACGTAAGCACTGATCTGTTCAGACGGTACATCGAAGTACACACGAAGCGAATCACCTCGTGGTCGGCCCGGTACTGTGAATTGGAGATCCGTCACCAGGAAGTCCTGACCCAGATGGCAGCGCTGTCTGAAGACCTGAACGGAAGCCTTGCAATGAATAGTGAATTGGAGCGGAAGGTGGCGACCCTGGTTAGTCGAAATGCGGCGCTTGAGAAAACTCTGGCGAGCACGAACGGTCAGCTTCTGGAGATTGAACGGAAGGTGCAAGCGGATCAGCTGGCTCGAATGGCGCTCTGGTCCAAAGCCAAGAAGTATGAAGAGGAACTGATTACTGCTCGGGACCACATAGACGCTCAAAAGAAGGAATTAGGTGAGCAGGTTAAGAAGCTAGGCGAGCATGAGAAGGAGATTCAAAGGCTCGGTAATTTGTCTTGGTGGGACAAGCTCCGGGGTGCCAAATAGTCAATAAACTCGCTAGCCAGAACGCAGCGCCTCCCTCTTTGGCGCGAGCGTATACGCTCGTACCCTCCATGGGACCTCAATCTTGTAGGTCATGCCCGCCGACCTTCGCGGATTGTGCGCATGGCCTCATCCAAGCTGACGTAGGTATCCAGTCCGGCTCTGCGCCTGCGGTCGATCTCCTCCAACCCCGCAAGTTCATCATCCGTGATATCGAAAGCCCCTTCTTTGTCTTCGCGGGTGAGCGAGGCACGAAGGTGGCCAGGATACTTTCGTTATGCTCCTTCTGCAACAGCTGCATGACCTCGGCGCGGAGGTCGATGGCGCTCATGGCGATGGTGTATGCATCAAAGTTAAGAGGTGGTGCCGACAACAAAGGCTCAGGAACGACCGACACCCTCCTGGTATGACCATCCACGCTCGTGCCCATGATCCATTACCGCCGGGCAGACTGTAGCAACCACCGTGCTCGGTGGATGAGGCGATGGTCCGTGGAGGTTCGGATCACTCGAACACCCTGAAGTGTTCTTCGAACCGGTAGATGCATCCTTGCTAAGGGT
>JAGFIV010000063.1 GCA_024103275.1 Flavobacteriales bacterium | reverse complement strand
GAGCTGTTCGAGAGCTACTTGAACGGGGTGTTTGAGGGGAAGGAGGGGTGGGTGGAAGTACGATTGGGAGACTTGGTCGACATCCAGAACGGCTATGCCTTCAAGAGCATTTCATACACGAATAGTGGCCATTTCTTGATTCGGATCAGCAATGTGCAGGATGGCAGGGTAACACTGGATAATCCCAAGTATGTCGCCATTGATGAGCCACGCAAGGAACGCTTCATCCTTGATGAGGGTGACATCCTCGTTTCGCTGACCGGGAACATTGGCCGTGTAGGTCTTGTAAAGGCAGAGCACCTACCTGCCGCGCTCAATCAGCGCGTGGCAAGAGTCACCATCAGAGAACGAAAGCGCATTCAACAAAGCTTCCTGTTCTTTTTCCTGCGATCCACCTTTTTCCGCGAGCACTTGCAGAACGCTGGTCACGGTGCTGCACAGCAAAACGTCAGCACCTCTGAGATCGCGGAGGTCCGCTTCAACATGCCGCCATTTGATGAGCAGCAGCAAGTGATGGAGGCGTTGGGAGCCATTCAGGAGAAGACCGCTGAACTCGAATCCACCTACGCGCAGAAGCTGTTGGAGCTTGGGGCGTTGAAGAAGTCGATCCTTGGGGCGGCGTTCCGGGGGGAACTATAACACTGGGCCCGCCACGCCCCAGCGTGGCGGAAGCCCCCATCCACCCCACGCCAACCCCGAACCCCGCCACAAGGACCCGATGAACACCAGGAAAGAAGATCGCCGGGGAGAGCGCAAGGAAGGCCGGCAAGAAGCCGGGCAGGCTGGGTTGGGGGCCGGCAGTAAGGATGCTGGGCGGCAAGCTGCCGGGCCGGGGCCCGGCGAAACGGGATGGGGGAGGTTGAATGCCGGCCTGAAGGCCGCGCAGCCAGGAGAGCCGGTGTGGTGGGATCGCGGTTACCAACCGCACGTGGAAAGTCCGCACCTGATACAGCACGTCTGCTATCACCTGGCGGATAGTTTGCCGCGCCGGGTGGTGGAGGCCATGGATGCCGAACTGAAAAGCTTTCCACCCATGCTTCGCGAAGCCGAAAAGGAGCAGCGGGTGGCCGCCTACCTCGATGCCGGCCATGGCAGCTGCATCCTGCGCGTTCCCGAGCTGGCGGAGATGGTGCAGGAGACCTTCACCCATTTTCACGGCCAACGCTACCATCTGCACGCCTGGTGCGTGATGCCCAACCACGTGCATGTGCTCTTTCAAGCAAAGGAAGGTTGGACCATGAGCAGGATCGTGGCCTCGTGGAAGTCGTACACCGGGCGGCGGATCAGTGCGTACGCGAAGGCGAATGGCATGCCGGACGGGCTGTCCGCAGGGCTTTTTGCCGCGGTGGGGCGCGGCGTGCCCGGCAGGGTGTGGCACCGCGAATACTGGGACCGCTACATTCGTGATGATGGACATTTCAATACCGTGGTCGAATACATCCGAATGAATCCTGTGAAGGCCGGGCTTTGTACGAGGCCGGAAGATTGGCGTTGGTCGTCGGCGTTTTGTGCCACGCATGAATGTGGCGGACCTGATGGTACCGGGCTGGGACAGGATGGACCGAAACGTACCGGGCCGCAGCCCGGTGGAACGGCATGAACGAAGCAGAGACCCGCGCCGAACTGATCGACCCTGCCCTGCGCGAGGCGGGCTGGGGCGTGGTGGAGGGCAGCCGCGTGCGGAGGGAGTACCGCATTACGCTGGGGCGCTTGCAGGGTGCCGCCGGGTGGCGCAACAAGCCGGACATCGCGGACTACGTCCTGGAATACCGGGGGCGCGCCGTGGCCGTGGTGGAGGCCAAACAGGCCGGCCTGGCAGTTACCGAAGGGCTGGGGCAGGCCAAGAAGTACGCCGACAAGCTGCGGCTGCGCCACGCCTTCAGCACCAACGGCAAGGGCATCTACCAGGTGGACATGCTCACCGGGCGGGAAGGCCCCGTGGAGATTTGGCCCACGCCGGAAGAGTTGTGGGCGTTAGTGCGGCCATCGGTCGCATCTTCTGCTGGAATAGATCGTGGCGGGCCCGATGGTGCCACGCTGAAGCGCGGCGGAACGGATTGGGGGGAACGCTTCGGTGCCATCCCCTTCGAGGACAAGAGCGGGAGTTGGCAACCGCGTTACTATCAAGACCTCGCGATCCAACGCGTGCTGGATGCCGTGGCGGGCAACAAGCAGCGCATCCTGCTCACCCTGGCCACCGGTACGGGCAAGACGGCGATCGCCTTCCAAGTGGCGTGGAAGCTCTTCCATGCCCGCTGGAACCTGCGCCGCGACGGGGAACGGCGTCCGCGCATCCTCTTCCTCGCCGACCGCAACATCCTGGCCGACCAGGCCTATAACGCCTTCAGCAGCTTCCCCGAGGACGCCTTGGTGCGCATCGATCCGGCGAGCATCCGCAAGAAGGGCAAGGTGCCCACCAACGGCAGCGTGTTCTTCACCATCTTCCAAACCTTCATGTCGGGGCCGGGCGACACGCCGTATTTCGGGGAGTACCCGTCCGATTTCTTCGACTTCATCATCATCGACGAATGCCACCGCGGTGGCGCGAACGACGAAAGCACATGGAGGGCCATCCTGGAATACTTCAGCCCTGCGGTGCAGTTGGGCCTTACCGCCACGCCCAAGCGTGATGTGAACGTGGATACCTACCGATATTTCGGCGAGCCGGTCTACATCTACTCGCTGAAGGAGGGCATCAACGACGGCTTCCTCACGCCGTTCAAACTGAGGCAGTACACCACCACCTTGGACGAATACATGTACACCAGCGATGACCGCGTGGTGGAGGGCGAGGCGGAGGCGGGCAAGCGGTACACCGAGGCGGATTTCAATCGGATCATCGAGATCAAGCAGCGTGAGACCTACCGGGTGAAGCTCTTCATGGACGAGATCGACCAGCGCCAGAAGACCCTGGTGTTCTGCGCCACGCAGGAGCATGCCCTGGCCGTGCGCGACCTGATCAATCAGTGCAAGACCAGTACCGACCCCAACTATTGCCACCGCGTTACGGCCGACGATGGTGAAGTGGGCGAACAGCACCTGCGCGATTTCCAGGACAATGAGCGCAACAGCCCCATCATCCTCACCACCAGCCAGAAGCTCAGCACCGGTGTGGATGCGCGGAACGTGCGCAACATCGTGCTGATGCGCCCGGTGAACAGCATGATCGAGTTCAAGCAGATCGTGGGGCGCGGCACGCGGTTGTACGAAGGCAAGGACTATTTCACCATCTACGATTTCACCAAGGCCCATGCGCATTTCGCCGACCCCGAATGGGATGGCGAACCCTTGGAGCCGGAGCTGCGGGGTACAGGCAGGCCTGAGGTTCATTATCCGGAGCCCGGTCCGGATGAAGCGTTCGCTGATCCACCGGGCGAGGAACCGAAACGCATGACCCGTGTGACCCTGGCTGATGGCAAGGAAAGGCTCATTCGGCACACGGCGCAGACCAGTTTCTGGGGCGCGGACGGCAGACCCGTCAGTGCGAGCGAGTTCATCCGGCAACTGTTCGGCGAGCTTCCCCAATTCTTCCGCGATGAAGAGGAGTTGCGCAGGCTATGGAGCGCCCCGGATACCCGGAAGAAACTGCTGGACGGCCTGGCGGAAAAAGGCTTCCCGCCCAGCCAGCTCGTGGAGCTGCAAAGGATCATCGATGCGGAGAAAAGCGACCTCTTCGATGTGCTGGCCTACATTGCGTACGACAAGGGCATGAAGGACCGAAAGGAACGGGCCGACGCGGCGAGAGCCCTCTTGACATCGTACAACGACAAGCAGCGTGCATTTCTGGACTTTGTCCTGGACCAGTATGTTCAGGATGGTGTCCAGGAGCTGAATGAGGAGAAGTTACCGCCCCTGCTGGTCCTCAAGTACCGGTCGATCCCGGATGCCGTAAAGGAAATGGGAGACATCGCCACGATCCGGGAATCCTTCACCGGTTTTCAGCGGTGGCTCTATATGCGCGCATAGGTGCGGTCGGTCGAGGTTGTTGTGTCACTTATGGAGTTGGTTTTGTGACAACTTCACCGCAATCCCGATTCCCATTATTCAGCGAAGGCCATCTGCCCACTGCTCCTGCCAACTGCAATTGCCCACTGCTCCTGCCAACTGCCAACTGCGAACTACCCCTCCTCCTTCTCCATCAACACCAGCCAGCGTTCGCTGATCCGGTCCAGTTCGGAGGTCACCTTTTCCAGTTCGATGGAAAGCTCCATCACCGCGTGGTGGTCGCTGGCCTTTTCGGCCATTGCGGCCAACAGTTCCGCCTTCTTCTGCTCCAGTTTGGGCAACTGCTGGTCGATCTTCCGGAGTTCCAGGCGTTCGGCATAGGTGATCTTGCCTGAAGGCGTGCCCTTCCTCGCTTCCCTTGTGTCCTTCTCTTCCTTGGCCTCCTTGGCCGCCCGGGCCGCGCGCTCCTGCTCCTTCTGCCACTCCCGCAGCTCGGTGTAGGTGTGTACCCATTCCTTGATCACGCCGTCGCCCTCGAACACCAGCAGCTTGGTGCAGAGCTTGTCCATGAAAAAGCGGTCGTGGCTGACGATCAGCAGGCAGATGTCGAGGTCGGTCAGAAAGTCTTCCAGCGCGTTCAGCGTGGCGATGTCGAGGTCGTTGGTGGGCTCGTCCAGCACCAGCACGTTGGGGTTCTTCATCAGCACTGTGCACAGGTAGAGGCGACGCTTTACGCCGCCGCTGAGGGTGCTGACGTACTGGTACTGCTGCTCCTTGTCGAAGAGGAAGCGCTCCAGCAACTGCGCGGCGGTGAGCGTGCGCCCCTTGCTGAGGGGGATGGCCTCGGCGATGTCGCGCACCACTTCGATGATGCGTTGATCCTCCTTCAATTGCAGTCCTTGCTGGCCGAAGATGCCCAACACCACGGTATCGCCGATGGTGACCTTGCCGGCATCGGGCTCCATCTTGCGCGTAAGCAGGTCGATGAACGTGCTTTTGCCGACGCCGTTGGGCCCCACGATGCCGATGCGGTCGCCGGCCTTGATGGAGTAGTTGAAGTGGGCCACGATCTTCTTGGTGCCGAAATTCTTGGTGAGGTTGCGCGCCTCGATCACCTTGCCGCCCAGTCGGGAGGTCTTGATGTCCAGGCGCACTTGCTCCTGGTCGTAGTTGCGCCCGGCCAGGTCCTTCAAGGTATCGAAGGCCTGCAGGCGGCTCTTGCTCTTGGTGCCACGGCCCCGCGGCATCTTGCGCACCCACTCCAGCTCCTTGCGGGCCAGGCCGCGCAGGTGCTGCTGCGTGGCGTCGCGCACTTCGTCCATCAGGGCCTTCTTCTCCACGTAGTAGCTGTAGTTGCCCTTGAAGCGCGTGAAGGCGCCGAACTCCATCTCGATGATCTCGTCGCACACGTTGTCCAGGAACCAGCGGTCGTGGGTGACCAGCAGCAGCGTGACATTGGGCGCGGAGAGCTCCTCTTCCAGCTGCTCGATCATCGGCAGATCGAGGTGGTTGGTGGGCTCGTCCAGGATGAGCACATCGGGCAGGTCGATGAGGACCTTGGCCATGGCCAGGCGTTTTTGCTGGCCGCCGCTCAGGGTGTTCACGGGCTGCTCCAGGTCGCGCAGGCCGAATTGGAACAGCAGCCGCTTGATACGTGCTTCGTGGTCCCATGCCCCGAGCTCCGTCACGCGGGCGATGGCGGCCTCCAGCCCGGGCCCATGGCTTCCCTTGGCCGACAAGTGTTCGTAGGTGCGGATGGCGTTGGAAACGGGATCGTCGCGGTCCAGCATCTCGTCCACCAGCGAATGCGTGGCGGTCATTTCCACATGCTGGTCCAGGTAGCCTACGCGCAGCCCCTTGTTGAAGGTGATCGTGCCCTCGTCCGGCCTTTCCAGCCCCGCGATGCATTTCAGCAGGGTGCTCTTGCCGGTGCCATTGCGGGCCACGATGGCCGTTTTCTGGCCTTTCTCAAGCCCGAAGGAGATATGCTCGAACAGAAGGCGTGGGCCATAGCGCTTGCTGATGCGCTCCACGGAAAGGCAGTTCATGCGGGCCGCGAAGGTATTGGTATCGTGTGCAGGGTGTGATGCGTGGCCCGCGGGACCCATGCCCCGGGGAACGTCGTACTGCGAACTACGGACCATCCCCGAACTTTGCACCATGCAGCACGGGATTTGGACCATCGGTCATTCCACGCATCCGTTCGATGAGTTTGCGGCGTGGCTGAAGGCGTTTGAGGTGGCCTTGCTGGTGGATGTGCGCAGCTATCCGGGCTCGCGGCGGGAGCCGCAGTTCAACAAGCAGGCCTTGCCCGGCGAGTTGGCTGCCGTGGGCATCGATTACCTGCACCTGCGGTCGCTGGGGGGAAGGCGGCGCGTACTGAAGGATTCGGTCAACACGGTCTGGGAACATCCGGCTTTCCGCGGCTATGCCGACTACATGATGAACGACCCGGCCTTCGAGGAAGGCTTGTCCGAGTTGAAGAAGCTGGCGGATGCGCGCCGCACCTGCATCATGTGCAGCGAGGTGCTTTGGTGGCGTTGCCATCGCTCCATGATCTCCGATCGGCTGAAGGCGGACGGCTGGCAGGTCCACCACATCATGGGCCTGGGCAAAGAAGAGGAGCATCCATGGACGGGTGCCGCCCGGCTGAAGGATGGCCGGTTGTTCTATGGTCCCAAGGAACTGGCTATACCGTTTTTACGCGGAGGAAGGTGAGCTTGGCCATGAGCCATGAGCCATGAGCCATGAGCCATGAGCCATGAGCCATGA
>JAGFIV010000055.1 GCA_024103275.1 Flavobacteriales bacterium | reverse complement strand
CCGCCATCGGCGAGCTTTTCATCGAGCTCGGCTGGGACCATGCCGACGACGCCCTCGCCGTGGAGGCCGGCAAGGCCAGGCACCAACTGCGCACCGTGGCCAACAAGCGCGGCTTCGCCGTGCTGGTGCATACCGCCCCGCAGGTGCCCGACCGCGGCCTGCGCCAAAGCATCGAGAAGAAGGTGGCGCGCATCCACTACGAGCACCTCATCGTGTTCCGCAGTGCCGATGGCGCCCAGCAGGTGTGGCAACTGGCCATCCGCCGCCCGCACCAGCCCATCACCTTCCACGAGACCACCTGGCACAAGGGCCAAGAACCTGAGCTGCTATACCAGAAGCTCAGCGGCCTCTTCATCCCGCTGGAACAGGAACAGAGCATTACCCTGGTGGACGTGCGCGAGAACGTGACCCGCGAGTTCGAGAAGCAGACCAAGAACGTAACCAAGAAATTCTACACCGGATTCAAGCAGGAGCACGATCGCTTTCTCAAATTCATCGAAGGGCTCAACGACCAGGATGCCAAGAAGTGGTATGCCAGCCTGATGCTGAACCGCCTCATGTTCATCTACTTCATGCAGCGCAAGGGCTTCATGAACGGCGAAACCGACTACCTCACGCGCAGGCTGGAGGAAACCCGCAAGCTGGAGGGCAAGGACAAATTCTACGGCTTCTACCGCCAGTTCCTGCGCGTGCTGTTCCACAAAGGCCTAGGCAACCCCGATCGAACACCCGAACTGGAAAAACGCATTGGCAAGGTGCCCTACCTCAACGGTGGCCTCTTCGATGAGCATCCACTGGAAGAGGAGAACCCCCGCCTGAAGATCAAGGACGAGGCCTTCCAGAAACTATTCGAATTCTTCGATACCTGGAACTGGACGCTCGATACACGCCGACAGGCCAGCGGCCGCGAGATCAACCCCGATGTGATCGGCTACATCTTCGAGCAGTACATCAACGACCGGGCGCAGCTGGGCGCCTACTACACCAAGGAGGACATCACCGACTACATCGGCAAGAACACCATCATCCCTTGGCTCTTCGATACCGCCAAGGCCAAGGACGCCCAGGCCTTCAAGCCCGGCGGCGGCGTGTGGGAACTGCTGCAGGAGAACCCCGACCGGTACATCTACTCCAGCGTGCGCCACGGCATTCCCGTACAGGCGGACGATCGTCCGCCCGCTAAGGGGCCGTGGTGGCAGGATCCCATTTTCCACGATCTGCCGCCCGCCATCAAGAAGGGCCTGGATCCCGAACAGAAGGACCTGTGGAAGATCCGCAAGGCGTGGAATAAACCTGCGCCAGCGGACATTGCTTTGCCCACCGAGCTCTACCGCGAAGTGATCGAGCGTCGCCGCCGTTACATCGAAGTGCGCCGCAAGCTGGTGGCCGGCGAAGTGAGGGCCATCAACGACCTGATCACCTACAACCTGGACATTACCCAGTTCGCACAGGACGTGATCCACGAAACGCCCAGCAGCGACCTGGTGTGGGCCTTCTACGATGCCATCCAGCAGGTTACCGTGCTGGACCCCACCTGCGGCAGCGGCGCCTTCCTCTTCGCCGGGCTGGGCATTTTGCAACCGCTGTACGAGGAATGCCTCAAGCGCATGCAGTGGTTCGTGGAGGTGGACGATGAAAAAGGCACCGGCAGGAAGCACCCGCAATTCCGCGCCATCCTGGCCCGCGTGGCACAGCACCCCAACCGCGACTACTTCATATACAAGAGCATCATCCTGCAGAACCTCTACGGCGTGGACATCATGCCCGAGGCCGTGGAGATCGCCAAATTGCGCCTCTTCCTGAAATTGGTGAGCACCGTAACGCCGGACCCGAAGAAACCGAGCTACGGCATCGAACCGCTGCCCGACATCGACTTCAACATCCGCGCGGGCAACACGCTGGTGGGCTTCGGCACCAAGGCCGAACTGGACAAGGGCCTCCAGTACACCATGGACGGCTTGCTGGCCAAGCCGGTGATCGAGGAAAAGTGCGACGTGGTGGCCAAGGCCTTCGCGCACTACAAGCAGATCCAACTGGGCGATGGCGAGGACTACGCCGCCTTCCACGCCGCCAAGGCAACCCTGCTGCAACGCCTGAAGGAACTGCGCGATGAACTGGACCGCTACCTCGGCAAGCAATACGGCAAGGACCCCGACCACAGCGCCAGGCAATACGCCGCCTGGAAGCAGAGCCACAAGCCCTTCCACTGGTTTGCCGAATACTACGGCATTGTTGAAGGCCGCGGTGGCTTCGATGTGATCATCGGGAATCCGCCGTATGTGAGTTATGGAAAGAAGAACGACTATGCCGTAGTCGGCTATGAAACGCTGGCTTGCGGCAATCTCTATCCCCTTGTTATGGAGCGATCCTCGATGCTAACTCCGGTAGGTCTTGGACGTGTAGGGATGATTGTCATGCTCAATGTTGTTTTCGCTGATAGCTATTTGTCACTGAGGAAGCACCTCGCCAAGCAATCGAAGAACATTTGGCTCAGCACTTACGACAACATCCCTGATGGGCTATTCGCTGGGTCTCCCAAAGAACACAGCAAGAACACAAATAAGGTAGTTAGTCAGCGTGTTTGCATTGCACTTTATGATTCTAGCACTAGCAAGCACAAGACCGCTACCATCCATACTACCCATTTCCAGCGCTGGAACCGCGACTTCCGCAAAAGTCTCTTTGATATACTCCACTATGGTTCGCAAGAAGCCTTACGCCATTCCACGTGGCCCGCACTTGGCTCAGCACTCGCGGTCCGCATCGACAGCCTCATGTCATCGACGGATGTGATTCCTCTCCGGACGTTGATTTACGACAAAGGCGCCTCGTTTTTACAACTTGCCGCTACACCAAGGTATTTTATTACCGCTGTGCCAACTGAACTGAATCGGTCAGGGCGTATTGAGATCCGATTCCCGGACGTTGCCAAGCGGATGATTGCCGAATGCGCCCTCAATAGCACGTTGTTCTACTGGTATTGGCGCGCAACCGGTGACGGGTTCCACTTGACTCGGGGAAGCATCGACACTTTCCCAGTGTCGAAGAACCTTACTCAAGATTCCGCCAATATCAAGCGCATAGTTGAAATGCTCGGAAAGGCTAGAAAGCACAGCCAGACTTCAAAGCTGAACAAGGGACAGGTCGTTTACAACGTGAACTACAATCTCGTGCCAGACGCCATGCCTCAAATCGACGCGCTGCTGGCGCATCACTATGGCTTGAGCGAGGAGGAGCTGGACTTCGTGATCAACTACGACATCAAATACCGGATGGGGGACGCGTTGGAGGGGGCAGCAGATGAGTAGACCAAAAGACCAGTGAATGAGCGGGCCACCCAAGAAGCGCGAACAGCA
>JAGFIV010000048.1 GCA_024103275.1 Flavobacteriales bacterium | reverse complement strand
CTTGCCGCCCTTCAGCGGGCTGGGGTTCAGCTCGCTGAACACGATGTAGTTCCGCGGCTTCTTGATCCGGCGGATGAACCCCGAGTCCGGGTCGGAGAACTCGAACTGGTAGTTCAGCGTCCCGCCCAGGTAGTTGGTGCCCGCCACCTTGTTGGCGAACACCTTGTTGTCCGAACGGTTGTCGAACACGTCGCACTCCGCCGGGTGTACGTCCGGCGCCGCCAGGGGCAGGCAGAAGCTGTGGTAGTTGCCGTAGCTGCCCGACAGCGGCGGGTTCACCGGGCTGGAGCTGCCGGTGCTGAACTCGTCGCGCAGGATCACCTTGCCGTCCGTGGTGCGCAGCTCCCAGCCACCGTTGGCGATGCCGTCACCGTTGCTGTCATACACCGCGAAGCCATAGCACGTTCCGGCCAGGAATACGGTGCTGTTTTCCGTGGTGTTGGCCTGTGTGGGCGCGCCGCTGGCCACCACTTGGCTGCTCTCGTTGGTCACCTCCCAGGTCAGTTGGCCGGGGTCGGCATCGGTGGTGATGCTGATCACCGCCATGTTGCCGCCCACGCACTCGCACCCGATGATGCGGCCGGTGGTGAAGGCGGGGCCGGCATCGCACACATCACCCTCTTGGCCAGGGGTGAAGGGGCAGCTGTCGGCGCAGTCCAGGATGCCATCCTCATCGCTGTCGGGCGAGTTCGAGATCTCGTTGTAGGCCACGGTGAAGTTGTAGTTCACACCGTACGAATCCACGATCACGTAGTACGTCTCGCCCGGGGAAACCTCGAACTTGGGGTTTTCATACACCCAGTTCGAGATGTTGTAGTCGTAATAGGAGTACTGGAAGCAGGCACCGGATGCCGTGTACCCATAGTACGTGGGGTTGTCAGCAGGCGGGAACACCACCACATTGTCCGAAGCGCGGCGCACCTCCATCATCACAGAGGTGGCGGTTTGGCTGGCAGGCAGGCACAGGTTCACTACTGCGCTATCGCCGCATTCCGAGGCCGTGAAGGCGTACCAGGCATCATTGCCCCAGAACGTGCTGTTCTGGTTGGAGTAACCATTGGCTGCGAAGTTGTTGCCGCCCTGGGCCACGCCTTCGGTCAGGGGGATGGCATTGGTGCTGCCGTTGCCGCCCACGGTGAAGGTCCAGTTGGTGGGGCAGCTGGCGGTGCCGTAGCTGTTCTTGGGCACCACGCGCCAGGTGATGGTGGAGCCCAGGCCGAACAACGCGGCCATGTTGGCCGTGGTGTACGCGTTATCACTGATGGTGGTGTTCGGGTAGTTGCTCGCCACCAGGTTTCCCTGGAAGTACACGTCGTAGCCGGTTGCACCGAAGGCCGCCGGCCAGCTGAAGGCGATGGGCGTGGCGTTCACCGCGAGGCTGTTGCCATTCGTGGGGAACGTGGGGTTGGCCACGCAGAGCGGGATGCCCGGGCACAGCACATTGAAGCTCACGGTCTTCACCGACGGGTTCCCCTTCATCAGGATGTAGTGGTCACCGGCATCCAGGTGGAAGGTGTAGCTGCCCGTGGCATGGCTGGTGGCATAGGTCTGCTCCTGGATGTAGTAGCTGCCGCCGATGCACGTGAAGGCGGGTGCCGCGCAGCCGTCCTCCGCCGGGGCCGTCAGGAAGTATTCATCCCCGGTACCGCTGGTGCGGGTGAAATTCAGCTGGTAGTCACCGCTGATCGCGGCCGTGAGCTTGTACAGGAACGTTTGGCCGCCAACACCGGCGCTGTACCCGGCGAAGCAGGTGGGGGCACCGGTGAACTGCGAGCTGTGGTAGGCCGCGTCGCCCGTGGAACCGTCGAAGGCCTGCACCTGGTTGATGCCGCAGCTGATGTCGATGGCCGTGCCGCAATCCATGCTGGTGCTGAACCACGCCTTGAAGCTATTGGCGGAGTAGCTCGGCCCATCGCATACCTGGCGCACATAAACGTCATAGCTGGTGATGGCGTTCAGGCCGCTGAGGTTGGCGGGCGATGTGAGCCCGCTCACCACCGTGCCGTTGGTGCCGGCGGTTGCGCCCGTGCCGGGGGTGAAGCCCGTGGGACCGTATTCCACGATGCACGTCCCGGAGGCATTGCCCCAGGAGATGGTGGCCGTGGTGCTGCCGATGTTGCTGATCGCCACGTTGTCAGGCGTGCTGCACGCCGGTGCAGGGCCGCAGGTGATGTCCGACTCCATGCCCGTATCGTACGTGGCGGTGGACCAGGACCGGAAATGCAGGGTGAGGCAACCGCTGGGATCCGTGCTGGTGAAGGGGCCGGGGATCACCCCACCGGGGATCGAGTAGGCATTCCCCCAGTAGGCACCGGCCGGCAGGGTGTTTGCACCCGAGGTCTTCGCCGGTTGTCCGGAGTTGAAGATGGGGGCGCCGGTGGTGGGTCCGTTGTGTACGAACAGGCCCACCAGGCCCTGGTCGGCCCAGCCGAAACTGAACTTGGTCATCGTCAGCGTCACCACGTCGCCGGCGTTGTCCGGGCAAATGGTGATCGTCGAGTCGGTGTTCGCCGGATACCCTGCATTAGCAGTGGTGGGGAACAGGTCATATCCGCCACCGCAACCCACTTGGGTGCGGAAGTTCAGGCCGCTGCCGCTCCAGGCGCTGGGGTCGTCGCCCACGCCTTGGTCATCGCACAGGCCGCGGAAGAAGGCGGTGTATTCGGTGTTCGCCGTCAGGCCGGTGGCCGTGGCCGTGCCGCTGGCGGAGGTGCCGGTGGCCAGCACCGGGCTCGCGGGCGTGCCGCCGTTGGCCACCACGATCCACTCCACATTGGGCGAGGCACCCGCGTTCCACGTGAAGGTGGCACCATGTACCTGGGTGGAGGTGACCGTACGGTCGGTGGGCGCAAAGC
>JAGFIV010000030.1 GCA_024103275.1 Flavobacteriales bacterium | reverse complement strand
CAACCCGGTGGGCAACACCTTCACCCCCGGCACCTCGACGCCGGGCGTGTACACCTATACGGTGAACGGCACCCCACCCTGTCCGAACGCCACCGCCACGGTGACCGTAACGGTCATCAAGGCCCCTAACGCCGGCATCAACCGGACCTCCACGGCTTGCAGCAAAGATGCGAAGTGCGACGTGTGCAGCAAGCGGGGCGGCACAGCGGATGGGGGCGGTGCATGGAGCCTCGGCGGCAACCCGGTGGGCAACACCTTCACCCCCGGCACCTCGACGCCGGGCGTGTACACCTATACGGTGAACGGCACCCCACCCTGTCCGAACGCCACCGCCACGGTGACCGTAACGGTCAACACGGTGCCCAACGCCGGCATCAACGGCACGGCCACGGTTTGCAGCAACGATGCCCCCTTCAACCTGTTCAGCAAGCTGGGCGGCACACCGGATGGCAGCGGTGCATGGAGCTTCGGCGGCAACCCGGTGGGCAACACCTTCACCCCCGGCACCTCGACGCCGGGCGTGTACACCTATACGGTAAACGGCACCCCACCCTGTCCGAACGCCACCGCCACGGTGACCGTGAACGTGGTGCAGGCCCCTGAGGCCGGGGAAGACCGGAGCTTGACCGCTTGCAGCAACGATGCACCCTTCAATATGTTGGCCCAGTTGGGGGGCAGCCCCGATGCAGGCGGGACATGGATCCCCGGAGGGAGCGGCACTTTTACGCCGGGGACTTCCGCCCCTGGCGTGTACACCTACGTGGTCCTGGGCACGGCGCCCTGCACCAACGATTCGGCCCGTCTGACCATTGTCGTGCGCGAGGCACCCGATGCGGGGACCAACCGCTCCGTGGTGGTATGCAGCGACAACGCCGTGTTCAACCTGGTTGATTCATTGGGCGGGACACCGGATGCAGGAGGCACTTGGACCGGCCCGAACGGGCTGCATTCCGGGCAGTTCCAACCCGGTTCCGACCCATCCGGAGCATATACCTACCAAGTGACCGGACAAGCTCCTTGCGCCCCGGCGGTTGCCACCGTGACGGTGACCGTACGCACCGCCCCCGAAGCGGGAACCAGCACCAGCGTGGTAAAGTGCTCCAACGATGCACCGTTCACCCTGATCTCGCAACTCGGCGGAACACCTGATGCCGGAGGCACATGGACCGCGCCGGGCAACGTGCCGTTTCCATCAGGCAGTTTCGTGCCCGGCACCACGCCGCCCGGCCTGTACACCTATACGGTAACCGGCCAGGCACCATGCACACCTGCCGTGGCCACGGTGAACGTCACGGTGATCACGGCACCCGATGCGGGCACGAACGGGACGCACACGGTGTGCAGCACCGATGGCACCTTTGCATTGATCGGGCATCTGGGCGGCACGCCTGACGCGGGCGGCACGTGGACCGGGCCGGGCAACGTGGCTGTGCCGTCCGGCCAGTTCAATCCCAGCACGAGCACACCCGGCGTGTACACCTACCGCGTGGCGGGCACCTCGCCTTGCCTGGATGCCACGGCCACGGTGACGGTGTCCGTGGTGACCGCCGCCAATGCAGGCAGCAATGGTTCGGTCACCGTATGCAGCACCAGCCCCACCGAAGACCTGTTCACCCACCTGGGCGGTACCCCGGATGCCGGTGGCAATTGGACCAAGCCCACACCGCCGGGCGGAACCTTGGCCGGTGGCATCTACGATCCTTCAAACCCCACCCACCCGGCAGGCAACTACACCTATACCGTGACCGGGGATGCGCCATGTCCGAACGTGTCGGCCACCGTCCAAGTGGTGGAGCACCAGGCCCCCAATGCCGGCGTGGATGCCGTTACCACGCAATGCAGCACGAACCCGCCGTTCAACATGCGGTCCGTGCTTGGTGGAGGCCCTGATGCCGGAGGTGCTTGGCTGAATGCGTCCGGTACCGTGGTGTCATCCACATTCACCCCGGGCACCACCTCTCCAGGGGTGTACCGGTATGTGGTGAACGGCACGGCCCCCTGCGCGAACGACACGTCCATGGTGACGGTGAACGTGAACGTCGCGCCCAATGCGGGCATCAACGGCGCGATCACGGTGTGCAGCGATGATGCCCCCGTGGACCTGTTCATGCAATTGGGCGGGACACCGGATGCGGGGGGCACATGGACCGACCCGAACAATGCGCCCAACAACGGCTCCTTCGTGCCCGGGCCGACGGCCGTTCCAGGCGGGTATTCCTACCGGGTGACCGGCTTAAGCCCCTGCGCCGACGCTACGGCCGTGGTGACCGTTACCCAGCACCGCAAGCCGGTGGCGGGCACCGATGCCACGGTGGAGCTCTGTAGTACCGATGCCCCCGTGAACCTGTTCGATCACCTCGGTGGCACGCCGGATGCCGGGGGCACTTGGACCGGCCCCGGCAATTCACCCAGCAATGGGGTGTTCATACCGGGAAGCGCGGGCACGTTCAGCTATCAATACAAGGTGACGGGCACCGCGCCCTGCACACCGGCGCAAGCCACGGTGACCGTGGTGGTATCCCAAGCCCCCGATGCGGGTACCAGCGGCACGCTGACGATCTGCACGGGACAAACGGTGGTGGACCTCTTCGATGGCCTGGGCGGCACGCCCGACCTCAACGGCACCTGGAGCGAGATCACGGTGACGGGCAGGTTGAGCTCCCATTTCTTCAATGCCGGCACGCCCACGCAGCTCCCCCCGGGCGACTATGATCTCCGGTATGTGGTACCGGCCAATGCTTCCTGCGCAGGCGATACGGCCACCGTACGGGTGACCATAGTGCCGGTGTTGGATGCAGGGAACAACGGGAGCAAGTCGGTCTGTACCACCGAAACCCAAGTGAACCTGTTCACCGCCTTGGGCGGCTCGCCCCAGCCGGGAGGGGTATGGGTGGACATCAGCGGGACCGGCCAGGTGACCGGCCAATATTTCAATGCTGCCGGCGCCGGTGCAGGCGTGTACCAGTTCAAATACAAGCTCACGGGGGCATTGGGCTGCGATTCCGATTCATCCATGGCCACCATTACGGTGGTACAAGGGCCCAATGCCGGCCACGAGGGCTGGGCCACCTTCTGCTCCGAAGGGCCGGCCGTAAGCCTGTTCCCCTACATCAGTCCGGCCGATGGCGGGGGCGTGTGGCGCAAACCCCCACCGGGCAACCAGGTCTTTAGCGGGACTTATGTCCCCGGCTCGTTTGATCCGGGCGACTATACGTATACCGTGAGCGGCACCGGGCCGTGCAGTGCGGCGGTAGCGGTGGTGCATGTGAGCGAGACTCCCGGACCGCATGCCGGATCGTCGCGCCAGGTGACCAAATGCGCCAGCGATCCTTCCTTCAACATGACAGCTGCCTTGGGCGGCAACCCGGATACCACCGGAACCTGGAAGGATCCGGGCGGGAACCCGCATGGAAAGATGTTCGTGCCTGGGCAGGACCTCCCGGGGGTGTACATCTATACTGTTGCGGGCACCTTCCCATGCGTGGACAAATCGACCTCATTGACCGTCACGGTACATCCCATCCCCAATGCCGGCGGCCAACATTCCACCACGGTATGCGGGAATGCACCCAGCTTCCAATTGTTCGACCTGCTGGTAGGGGCCGACATGGGCGGCCAATGGTACGGCCCGGGTATGGTGGAGATCCCAACCGGGTCCTTCGTCCCCGGTGTCAGCCAGCCCGGAACCTATACCTACCGTGTTGCCGGACTGGCACCTTGTGACACGGCTGAAGGGACCGTGACCGTTTTCGTGACCAATCCGCCCAATGCGGGGATCAGCGGCAGCATCTCCCTGTGCCACGGAGGCCCGAGCACCAATTTGGTGACCGTGCTTGGAGGAACCCCGGACCAGAACGGAACATGGACCGGCCCGTCGCCTTCGTCGGATTATTTCAGTGGAACCTTCACGCCCGGGGCCAGTACGCCGGGAACGTATACCTATCACGTGAACGGGATCCCCCCATGCGCCTCCGCCAGCAGCACCGTCACGGTATCCGTGAACCAACCCCCGGTAGCCGGGCAGGGCAGGACCATCAACATCTGCTCGAACGCAGGCATCTTCGCCATGATCGACAGCCTTGGCGGCACGCCGGACCTGAACGGGACCTGGACCGCATTGCCGTCGAACACGCCCAGCAGCGGCATCTTCAACTCGAACGTGGCGGCGGGCACCTACAAGTACCGGTACACGGTGGTGCCAATGGGCAATTCGCCGTGCGGGTCCGTGTTCGCCGACCTCACCATCAATGTGACCGGTGCGCCGTGGGCCGGCAACAACGGTACCATGTACCTGTGCTCCACGGACGGGACCACGCCCATGTTCCCCTCCTTGGGCGGCAGCCCGCAATCCGGTGGCACCTGGAGCTTCGGCGGGGTGGCCCATGGCAGCAGTTTCGACCCCAACAACGACGTGCCCGGCAACTACGCCTACACGATCCATGGAACAGGTGGATGCTTGAACGATACCGCATTGGTCACCGTCAACATCAACCAACACCCCAATGCCGGAAGCAATGGCGTGTTGACCCTGTGTGACGACACGGTGGCCGCGATCCTGCTGCGGGGCGTCCTGAACGGAACGCCGGACCTGGGCGGCACGTGGACTGACCAGGACGGTTTCGTGGTCAGCGAGTTCTATATCCCCGGAAACTCGCCCGGGGTGAACACGTTCACGTACACCGTGCAGGGACAGGCTCCTTGCCCACCGACCGCCTCGGCACAGGTCACCATCATTGAGAATGAGCATGCCGTGGCCGGGAACCACAATGCCATCACCACCATCTGCTCCGATGCCGGGACCATAAACATGTTCCCCTTGCTGGGACCGACGGCACAAACCGGAGGCACCTGGTTCAATGCCGCAGGTACCACCGTGAGCTCCAACTTCACACCCGCCCCGTTGGATACCACGCATCAGTTCCGCTATGTGGTGTACGGCGATGCGCCGTGCCGGAATGATACGGCAAGGGTGAGCATCACGGTGAACCGCAAGCCCAACGCCGGGGTGAGCACGGCACCGCAGTTGTGCGACGGCGGGCCCATGGTCTCGCTCTTCAGCCTTTTGGCGGGTACCCCTGACGCGAACGGCAGTTGGAGCTTCCATCCCGTCTCCGGACCTCCGGTGGCCCATGATGCCACCTTCAACCCGGCGTTGGATCCTCCCGGGCAGTACGTGTATACCGTGGTCGGAGCACCGCCATGCACGGGTGCATCGGCCACCGTGCAGATCACCCTCGTGCCCCAGCCGAATGCGGGCCTGTTCGGCACGTTGAGCGCTTGCGTGAGCGATGATGCGCTGGATCTCTTCCAAGGCTTGAACGGCACGCCGCAACCCGGCGGCACCTGGGCCGACCCGGACGGGACCGGCCACATGCAGAACGGCATCTTCGATGCCACCGGCATGGCCCCCGGAACCTACCGCTTCCTGTACACCGTGGCCGCCAACGGTCCTTGCCCGCAGGATACGGCCAGCGTGGCCGTCACCGTGACCCCCGAGCTGGACGCGGGGGAGGACGCGGATGTGACCTTCTGCCTCAACGAAGTGAACCTGCTCACACCTTTCCTGGGCGGCTCACCGCAGCCTGGGGGGGAATGGACCGGCGTGGATAACCAGGCGGGATTGATCAACGGGGTGCTGAACTGCGCCGTGGCCGGGGTGGGCCTTCACCACTACCGCTATGTGGTGAGCAGCTCGGCCAACTGCGCACCGGACACGGCGTTCCTGGCCGTAACGATCATGAACGGGCCACGCGCCGGAAGCGGGGTCGCGGCTTCCTTGTGCTCCAGCGACCAGCCCTTGAACCTGTTCAACCAACTCAGCCCGCCATACGATACCACCGGCCTGTGGTATGGGCCGGACGGGGAGGAGTTGGCAGGCTCCCTCTTCAACCCGGCAACGGATCTGCCGGGAACCTATTCCTACGTGGTGGGGGCCATCGGGAATTGCGCGGCCGCCACGGCCACCGTGCCCATCAGTGTGACACTGGCCCGCAGTGCGGGCACCGACGGCGCGCTCAGCTTCTGTTCCAACGGCCTCCCCGGCCTGCTCAGCGGCGGGTTGGGCGGAACCCCCGCCACCAACGGGACATGGACCTACAACGCACCACCGTTACCGCCCGTGCCCCACAATGGCAGCGTGTTCAACCCCCAGACCGACCCCGCCGGCATCTATGTGTACACCGTGCCCGGGGAGGGTCCCTGCCCCAGTGTATCGGCCCAGGTGGTGGTCACCAAAGTGCCTGCACCTTTTGCCGGTGACGACAACACCTATACGTTCTGCTCCGATGTGGGGACATTCAACATGTTCACCCAGCTCGCCGGAAACCCGCAGAGCGGCGGGAGCTGGCGCAGGGACGGCAACCCGCCCACCCTGCACGGCCCCCTGTACAACCCGGACGTGGACAGCAGCGGGGTTTTCCTCTATATCCGCACGGGCAACCCGCCCTGCGGCAACGACACCGCGCGGTTGACCCTGGTGGAGATGCGTGCCCCGAGGGCCGGCACCTCCGCCGAACTGGACGTTTGCCCGACGGACACCTTGGTGGACCTTTTTGCCGCGCTGGGCGCAAATGCGGATGGCACGGGTTCCTGGACCGACGACGGCAACCAGCCATGGCCCACGGGCACGTTCAACCCCGCGCAGGCCGGGTCGGGCACCTATGTGTTTACCTATACGGTGCAGGCAACAGCGCCTTGCGACAGCGCCACGGCAACGGTGACGGTGCATGTGGGCTCCGCGCTCAATGCCGGGATCGGCGGCAACGATACCATTTGCGGATCCCTGACGGAATATGACCTGTTCCAATCGCTCGGCGGCAACCCGGACCCCGGCGGTATCTGGGAGGAGCAGACCGGATCGGGTGCCATCACGGGCAATTTCCTGAACGCCACCGCACTGATCCCGGGATCGGCCTATCCCATGGCCTATACCGTGGAAGATCCCGGGTGCGGCCAGGTGCAAAGCGTGGTTTTCCTTTTCATCGCCCCCTATTCCGATCCAGGTCCCGACACCACCACCATCGTTTGTGCCACCGCCGATCCATTTGCCCTGGAAACCCTGTTGCGCGGTGCTGAACCCGGTGGTACATGGGTAGGTCCGGACGGGTCCGACGTGGACGGCACGTTCGACCCGGCCGTCAATCCCGCCGGTACCTATGCCTATTTGCTGGCAGGGAACACCTTCTGCCCGGACACGGCCGCGCACATCACGATCGTCGTGAACATGCCGCCCCAAGCGGGACAGGACGCGGCCCACCAAGCTTGCAATGAGGGACAGCTCGACCTGTTCCCGTTGCTGGGCGGGGCCTGGTCCGGCGGGGTGTGGACAGACCCCGGGAACACCAATGCGATGGCCGGCGGCGTGGTTGCCCTGGCCGATCTGGATGCGGGCACTTATGTATTCGGCTACCGCGTGGAGGCCGAAGGCTGCCCGGCGGACAGCGCGTTGGTGGCGCTGACGGTAGTGGATGGGGTGACGGTGGACAACCTGGAAAGGATCTGCAATGAGCAGGACCGTACCTACATCGTACGCTTCACGCTGGTCGGTGGCGACCCGGCCACCTACACCGTTACCGGCGGCGAGGGAACGATCAGCGCGGACAGTCCGCGCGTTTTCACCAGTACCCCCCTGTTCACCAGCCAGGATTTCGCCTTTGTCGTGGATGATGCCAACCACTGTGCCCCGATGGTGGTGGAGGGTGTTTCGCCCTGTGAATTCCCGGACGCGGTGTTCGTGCCGGAAACCTTCTCCCCGAACGGTGACGGCATCAACGACACCTTCAACATCCCGGGCATCGAAGGCTATCCGGGCAACACCATCGTTGTCTTCAACCGGTGGGGCGGGGAGGTGTACCGTGCCCTGGGCTACGACAACCGGAAGGTGATTTGGGACGGCAGCTCGCCCAATGCCCTGATACCGGGCGACGCACCATCCGGCACCTACTACTACATCCTTGACCTGGGGAACGGCTCCGAACCGCTCAAGGGCTTTGTTTACCTGAACCGATGAAAGCCTTGCGGAGATATACGCTCATCGCCTTGGTGGCGCTGCTGACCGTCACGCGGGCACAGGCCCAGCAGGACCCCATGTACAGCCAGTACATGTTCAACACCCTGGCCTTCAACCCCGCGTATGCGGGCAGCGCCGACGTGTTCACCGTGATGGCGCTGAGCCGCCACCAATGGCTCGGGTTCCGGGGTGCGCCGAGCACGCAGACGCTTTCCCTGCATTCGCCCCTGCCCGGCAACAAGCTGGCCTTGGGCGGGAACCTGATCCACGATGTGGCCGGGCCGGCCAAGCAGAACAGCGCCTTCCTGGATGTGGCCTACCGCCTGCGCACCGGTGCCGGCACGCGGCTGGCCTTCGGGCTCAGCGGGGGCTTCAACCTCTTCCAGGCAGACCTGGCCTCGCTAAGCACGGTGGAACCCGACCCGCACAACGCCAACATCAGTGGGAAGCTGCTGCCCAACTTCGGGTTCGGCCTGTACTGGCATGCACCGCGCTACTATGTCGGCATCAGTGCGCCCAAGCTGCTGGAGAACACCATCGGCGAGGACGGCATGGTGGTCACCGGCCGCGAGCTGCGCCACTACTTCCTGATGGGCGGCTATGTGATGGACCTTACGCAGGACCTCATCTTCAAGCCCGCCGTGCTGGTGCGGGCGGTGGAAGGCGCACCCCTGTCGCTGGACGTGAACGCGAATTTCCTGCTGCGCGAACGCGTGTGGTTCGGCGCGATGTACCGTTGGGGGAATGCTTTCGGGGTGATGGCGCAGTACCAGGTGAACGAGCAGCTCCGCGTGGGATACGCCTTCGACATGACCACCACAAGGCTTGGTGCCTACAACGCGGGCACCCATGAGCTGATGCTGGGATACGACCTCAAATACACCAAGGGGCGCACCATTTCGCCGCGCTATTTCTGATGAAGGCGTCCACATTGCACCTGATCATCGCGCTGGCGCTGGCCCTGCTGCCCGGCGCGCTTGCGGCCCAAGGCAACGCGCAGGCGCACACCCGCATCGCCGACGGCTTCTTCCAACGCATGGCCTATGCCCAGGCCAAGGCCGAGTACCAGAAGGCCGCCGACCTGGGCGCGATGAACGAGCATGTGGTGAAACGCCTGGCCGAGTGCTCCATGAAACTGGGCGACACACGCGAAGGCGAGATCTGGTATGCACAGGTGGTGAAATTCCTCAACCGCGAACCCATGGACCTGTACATGTATGCACAGGCCCTGAAGGGGAACGGCAAGTATGCGGAGGCGGAGGAGTGGATGGACCGCTACCTGGCGATGACGCAGACCCAGGGCGAGGCCCGCAAGAGCAACATCGTGGATTTCGCGAACAAGTTCACCTCCAGCCGCGACCGCTTCACCGTGGGCGAAGTATCGTGCAACTCGGACGGGGACGACATGGGGGCAGCCTGGGACGGGACCGACCGCGTGATCTTCTGCTCGGCGCGCGACACCACCGTGGGGATCCAATGGAGATCAGCCTGGGATGACCGGCCCTTCATGGACCTGTACCGGGCGCAGCGGCAGCCCAACGGCGACCTGGTGGGCGCGGTGCCGCTGCCCGGCAACGTGAACAGCAAGTTCCACGACGGCCCGGCCGTGGTGGCGCCGGACGGGTCCCTGTGGTACACCCGTACCAGCTCCACCAGGAGCAAGAACAACGTGCAGCGCCTGAGCATCCTGCATGCCGCGCGCGACGGCGACGGCTGGCGCGGAAGCGACCCCTTCCTGTACAACAACCCGGAATGCTCGGTCGGCCATCCCGCCATCTCGGCGGACGGCAGGTGGTTCTTTTTCGCCAGCGACATGCCCGGCGGCTATGGAGGCACGGACATTTATGTATGCGAGGACCGGGGAGGCCAATGGGGCGAGCCACGCAACCTGGGGCCGGGGGTGAACACGGCGGGCAATGAGCTGTTCCCGTTCATGGCGGCGGACGGCACGCTCTATTTTGCCAGCACCGGCCTGCCTGGGCTCGGCGGCCTGGACATCTTCGCCAGCCAGCGGGGGGTGAACGGCGAGTTTGCCTTTGCCATGAACGTGGGCGCACCGGTGAACGGGCCGAAGGATGACTTCGGGTTCATCATAGACGCCTCCAATACCAAGGGTTATTTCAGCAGCAACCGCCCCGGCGGACATGGAGGGGACGACCTCTATTCGTTCATCATGCACTATCCCCTGGAACAGCAGTTCCTGTGTACCGGTACCGTGTTCGATGATGATACGGGCGAGCCGATGCCGGATGTGGAGATGACCCTGCTGGATTCCAGCGGCGCTTTGGTGGCCAGTGGCCGCAGTGATGCCCAAGGACGCTATTCCTTCCCGGTGAAGGAGAATGCCGAATATGCCGTGCGGGCCATTGCTCCCGGCCACTACGACGGATTGGCCCACCTGGGCACCGCGGACATCCGGTCGCGGCAGATCGTGGCCAGGGACGTGCATCTGGTCCCGGATGCCGGCATTTGGCTGCGCGGTGCGGTGCGCTACCGGGGCGTGCTCGGCTTCGCCGAGGGCGTGAAGGTGAGCGTGGTGAACCTCTCCAGCTTTTTCAGCGACGTGCATACCACCGGCGCTGGGGGCGATTTCATGGTCCGCTTGCAGCCGAACGAGCAGTTCGAGGTGGTGTTCGAGAAGCCCGACTACTTCAGCATGAGCGTGCCCGTGTCCACCAAGACCCTGCGACGCGGGGTGATCGAACTCGGCGAGGTGGCCGACCTGAGGTTGGACCCCGTGCAGATAGGCCGCGCCATGCCGATGAAATACGTGCGGTGGTCCGGCGGTGACAACACCCTCTCACCCCAGGCCAAGGCTGAATTGGACCAGCTGGCGGACCGGATCCAGGTGAACCCCACCCTGCATTTCGAGGTGACGGTGCATGCAGGGACGAAGATGGCCGCCGACGCGGCGTTGGCGCTCACCAAGGCACGGGCCAAGGCGGTGGAGGATTATCTGCGGTCCAAAGGGATCCGCAAGGATCATCTGACGGTTACGGGCATGGGCATCACCAAGCCGCTGAACCCTTGCGGGCCAGGCGTGGAGTGCACCGATGGGCAACACGCGCAGAACGAGCGCGTGGAATACGCCGTCACCGGGGTGGACGGGCTATAGGCACATCCGCCAACGAGGCGCACCGGAACCCTTGCCGATGCAGGCCCTCCAGGATGGGGGCCAAGGCATCCTGTAGGCAGGCACGGCTCTTCCCATTGTCGTGAAGCACGATGATGCTGCCCGCACCGCTGCGCCCCAGTACGTGGCGTGCGCATTCCGCGCCGGTCCGTCCAGGCTTGAAATCACCGCCCATCACGTCCCACAGCACGACGCGGTACCGGCGCTTCAGCCAGCCCAACATGCCGGGCGTGAGGCGCCCATACGGCGGGCGGAAAAGGTTGCCGCCCACGTGCTCCGCACCGCGCAGCACGTTTTGCCGGTAGGCCGGGCCCGGCACATGCCAACCGTCGGGATGGTCCCACGAATGGTGCCCCACGGCATGGCCTTCCCCGCGGATCCGCCCCATCAGGGCCGGGTGCGCCGCGGCCCGTTCGCCGAGGCAGAAGAAGGTGGCCTTGGCGTCGTAGGCCGCCAACGTGTCCAGCACCCACGGGGTGATCTCCGGGTGGGGCCCGTCATCGAAGGTGAGGAACACCCGGTTGCCCGCATCGGGCACGCGCCAGAGGAGCCCTTGGTCCAACAGGGCGGCCAGGCGGATGGCCATGGCGGCCAGCATCAGAACCGCGCCCTGGGGGTGGCCATGGTGGCGGTGGCAATATCCTCCAGCTTCATCTGGTACAGGGTATCCACCTCGGCCGATCGCGTTCCCAGGCGGGTGGCGAGGCCGGCCTGGCCGTTGACCCTCGCGGTTTGGGCCAGGCGGTCCATCACCAGTTTGGCCAGGTTCATGTCATCCGTCACCTGCGCGGCGAATTTCGGTTCCAGGCTCAGGTACCACGCCATGTTCTCGTCCATGATCGTGAAGACCCGGTCGCTGAGCCGGTTTGCCGAGGCCGTGTCGCCGGCCTGGTAGTAGGCCTCGATGATCGGCAGCATGATCCGGTCATACGGCACGTTGCGTTCCGGCATTTTCTCCTGGGCCAGGTCCAACACCTGCTTGGCCTCGGCCTTGCGGCCCTCGGAGGCAAGCTCGGTGGCCAAGGTGGCTATTTGCAGGCGCAGGTTGGTGGTCATGCGCAGCACGTTCTCGTCCAGGTACACGCCCCCCGGCCAGTCCATGCCGCCCCACTTGAACTTGTTGAGGACGTTGTCCAGCATGATGTCCGTGCCCACGCTGCCGTACGTGTTCGCCGTGGCCGAGCGCCCGGCCACGGGAACCAGGCGGTAGGTGAGGCCCTCCAGGCGGAAATAGTTCTGCAGGCCCAGGTAGCTGTCCGGGCCGGTGGTGACCGCGAAATAGATCGGGCGCTGCCAGTCGTTGTTGGCCAGCAGGTCCAGCATCATGAAGTGGTTCTTCAGCACATACTGCTTGTTCACCGTCCAGCGTACGTCGCCGGTCCAGATCGCGGTATCCTTCAGCGGCAGCATGCCTTCGGGGCCGAAGCAGAACGCACTGTCCGCCGGTATCCGGAACTTGTTGGTCGGGATGTACGCATCCTTGGCGCCCAACTGGAAGATCTGCTGCATGTTGCGGTCGTCCGTGGCGAAATCCATCGCCCGCTTGAGGTCCAGGTAGCCGGTGATCTTTTCGTTGGGGATCAGCGCCACCACGTCGCGCGTGCCCTGCCGGTATTTGGAGGGGTCCATGCGGATGGGCACCGGCTCGCTTTCGTAGGCCTTGCGCCGCATCTGGTCCACATACCAGTCGGTGTTCAGCAGGCTGAGGTTCACCACGCGCACATCGGTGCGGATGCCCTCCACCTCCTGGGCGTACCACAGCGGGAAGGTGTCGTTGTCGCCGTTGGTGAACAGGATGGCGTTGGGGGCGCAGCTGTTGAGGTAGTCCGCCGCCAGGTCGCGCGCGGGGTAGCGGTGGCTGCGGTCGTGGTCGTCCCATTCGGCGCGCACCATCACCACGGGGACGATCAGGCCAAGGAGCGTGGCCACCACGGCCGCCGCCCGCTCGTTCCTCAAGGTGCGCAGCACATACATCACCCCCAGGGCGGCCCCGCCCACGATGCCGATGTAGAAAAGGCTGTAGGACACGGCGTGGTCGCCGCCGGAGATCGATTCCACCAGGTATTTCAGCACCCCGATGCCCAAGGTGCCCCCGATGCCGTACAGCAGTTCCTTCTGCGTGATGGACCGTGCCGCGTCGAAAAGGGCATACACCCCCAGCCCGATCCAGATCGCGAAGGCGTAGAAGGAGCCCACGTAGGCATAGTCGCGCTCACGCGGCTGGAAGGGGTACTGGTTGAGGTAGATCACGATGGCCAGGCCGGTGAAGAAGAACAGCAGCATCACCACGGTCCAGTTGCGCACGTCGCGCAGCAACTGGTAGGCCAGCCCGATCAACCCCAGCAGCAGCGGCAGCAGGTACAGCTTGTTCATGCCCTTGTTGCCGGTCATGCTCGGGGGCAGGTGGTCCTGGTTGCCCAGCCGTTGCGCATCGATGGCCTTGATGCCCGTGTACCAGTTGCCGTCGGTGATGCCCCCGTGGCCCTGGATGTCGTTCTGCCGGCCGGCGAAGTTCCACAGGAAGTAGCGCCAGTACATCCAGTTGACCTGGTAGTTGACGAAGAAGCGCAGGTTCTCGCCCTGGGTGGGCACCTGCACCACGATGGATTTGCCCTCCCGGTCGGTGGTGCGCACGGCCTTGCCGCGGAAGTCGCTCCATTCCTTGTATGCGTTGATGTGGTTGGCCTGCGAGCTGTACATGCGCGGGAAGAGCATGGTGGTGGCGGGGTCGTACACGGGTTCCGTGCCTTTCCGGGGGTCGGTGACCACATACTCGTTCTTGATCTTCAGGCCGGGGTTCTCCGCCACGTAGTGCTTGGCGCTCCATCCGTCGTAGAAGAGCTTCTCGGTGCGGTTGCCCTTCATCACCTTGTAGGTGGCGGTGTACACCGGGTTCCCGTCCTCGCGCTGGTTGGCCAGCTGGCTGCCCCAGAATTGGCCCATCATCAAGGGACGGTCGCCGTATTGTTCGCGGTTCAGGTAGCTCAGCAGGTTGAACACGTTCTCGGGGTTGTTCTCATCAATGGGCGGGTTGGCCGTGCTGCGTACCACGATCATGGCGAAGGTGCTGTAGCCCATGATGATCACGGACACGCCCAGGATCACCGTGTTGAGCACCACCTTGCCCCGCCGTTGGGTCCACACCAGGCCCCAGGTGACCAACCCTACCACCAGCGCGGCGTAGACCAGGTTTCCCGTGTTGAACGGCAGTCCGAGGTCGTTCACGAAAAGCAGCTCGAACTTGCCCGCCACTTTCACCAGGCCGGGGATGATCACCGCCTGGATGGCGCCCAGGATCACGGCCGAAATGATGAACGTGTAGATCACGCCCTTGCGGGTGACGTTGAATTTCTTGAAGTAGTACACGAAGGCGATGGCCGGGATGCACAGCAGGTTCAGCAGGTGTACGCCGATGCTCAGGCCCATCAGGTAGGCGATCAGGATCAGCCAGCGCGTGTTGTGCGGCTTGTCGGCCTCCCGTTCCCACTTGAGGATGGCCCAGAAGACGATGGCCGTGAAGAAGGAGGACAAGGCATAGACCTCGCCCTCCACCGCGCTGAACCAGAAGGAATCGCTCCAGGTGTAGGCCAGGGCGCCCACCACGCCGCTGCCCAGCACGGCGATCACCTTGCCTGCGGTGAGCTCCTCCTTGCCCCGGCGCACGGCCAGGTAGTAGGCCATGTGGGTGATGCTCCAGAACAGGAACAGGATGGTGAAGGCGCTGGCCAGCGCGCTCAGCACGTTCACGGCCACGGGCACGTTTTCCGTGGCGACGAAGGCGCTGGCCACCCGGGCCAGGATCATGAACAGCGGTGCGCCGGGCGGGTGCCCCACTTCCAGTTTGTAGGCCGTGGCGATGAATTCACCGCAATCCCAGAAACTGGCCGTGGGCTCGATGGTGGCGATGTAGGTGTAGGCGGCCACCAGGAACACGGCCCAGCCGGTGAGGTTGTTCAGCTTGTTGAAATTCATGGGGTTGCAGGTCCGGACAAGCGGCGAATCTACCGAAATGTCGCCGCCCCGTCTTTTTTGGCCGCCGTATTGGGGAACTTTCTACTTTTGCCGCGCTTTCGGGAACGCACCTGTCCGGAAGTGGAACTGGCCGATGGTGTAACTGGCAACACGTCTGATTTTGGTTCAGAAGAGTCCAGGTTCGAGCCCTGGTCGGCCAACACGTTCAGAGCCCCGCTTCGGCGGGGCTCTGTCGTTCAGTAAGCCGACAGGGCGAGAAGTTCATCCCGAGCGGAGCAGAGTGAAGCCGAGGGAAGCCCTGGTCGGCCAACAAGAAAACCCCGCGAAAGCGGGGTTTTTCATTTGCTGCCGAAGGGTTTACTGAGGCACGAAGGGACCCCTATCACTGGCGCGAGCGTCCCGCTCGCGCCAGTGATAGCACGCTCGTGCCAGTGAGGTTTCAATACTTCACCTTGTCGCCCATGGCCTTCCACGCCGCAAACACCTGCTGGGCCTCTTCCCGCAAATGATGCTCCATCGGATAGCGCCGTTCCGCGGGGTCCAGCGGCAGCTCCTCATAGATCAGGCTGTCGTCGAAGCCCGCGTCGGCGGCATCGGCGCGCGTGGCGGCGTACACGATGCGCGCGGGCCGCGCCCAGTACAGCGCGCCCAGGCACATGGGGCAGGGCTCACAGCTCGTATACACCGTGCAACCGTCCAGCTGGAACGAACCGAGCCGGGCGCACGCCGCGCGGATGGCCACCACCTCCGCATGGGCCGTGGGGTCGTTGGTGCTCGTCACCCGGTTGTTGCCCGTGCCCACCACCTGCCCGTCCTTCACGATCACGCAGCCGAACGGCCCGCCGTCGCCGCGCTCCATGCCCGTGCGTGCCAAGGCAATGGCCTGCCGCAGGTAGTGTTCATCATCCCGGTTCATCGCGTGCAAGATACCGTCCGACCGGATGACGCGGTTTCCAAACGGCTCAACATCGGCGCGAGCGTCCCGCTTGTGCCCCATCTGATCCCCTTCACCCCGCCTTAACCCGACGCTCGGCTGTGCCGCGTGTCTGCCCGCCAATGGCCTCCGGTCGTCCCGACATTAGCGCGAACATCCCGCTCGTGCCTCATCTTTTACCGCTCACCCCTTCACCTCCAGCCTTAACCCGACGCTCGGCTGTGCCGAGTGTCTGCCTGCCACTGGCCTCCGGCCGTTCCGACATTGGCGCGTGCATCCCGCTCGTGCCTGTCTGTGCTTATCTTGCACGATGGTTCCCATCACGAAGCGCCAGTATGTGAGCAGCACGAAAGCCATAGAAACCAACCAGCCCGGCAACAACCCAAACCGTTTCCATCCACAGGCCCAAGCCATAACCATCGCCCTACAGCTGCACAGGTCTTGGTGGATAGACGCAATGCGCATTTCGTGTTGCGGGTCACATAAAGCTTTGACACTCAGTACATAGCCCCAAATCCCTGCCGCTGGACAGTTGCGTCTATAAACGAGTTATGCGGCATTGTAAAACGACATAAACAAAATGAAATTCGGTAAGACAATAAAAATATTTCTCATTGACGGAGATCCAAACGGACGGATGAGCTGCGAACTTTCCAACTGGTCTGGAAAGGCATACAAAATTCCAAGAGTAAAAATAAAGGACTGCGTTGACCGGGACGATTTGATTGGAACGGGTGTTTATCTACTTTTTGGAAAGGACGACAACGGAAAAGACCAAGTCTACATTGGAGAAGCCGAAACAATATTAAAACGTCTGAATCAACAATTGACAGCGAAAGACTTTTGGAATGAGACAATCGTATTTATAAGTAAGGACGAGAACTTAAATAAAGCTCACATAAAATACTTGGAAAACCGCCTTCATGACATTGCTAAAACCGCAAATCGTTATAGCGTTGACAATTCAATTATTCCGACACAGTCCTCAATTTCTGAATCAGACCGCGCAGAAATGGAAGAATTCATTGAGAATATCAAAATGCTCGTAAATACATTGGGACACAAAGTATTTGACGACAAGCGAGAATTTAAACCAAAGCAAAAGCAAGAAACATTTTTTATCAAGGCTGCTCGTGGTGCAGACGGACAAGGTGAACCGACATCAGACGGTTTTGTAGTCTTCAAAAACTCAAAGGCGGCTGGCTCGACAGTTCCATCCATGACTCAAAATTTCTTGACCCTGCGACAGAATCTAATCAATCAAAATGTACTTGTGGACAGAGGGGAGTATTTAGAATTTCAAGACGATTATATTTTTACAAGTCCTTCGACAGCATCCTCTATTTTACTTGGACGCAATTCAAATGGACTGACAGAGTGGAAACTTAAGGACGGAAAAACACTGAAAGATTTTGAAACTGTGGACAAAACAACGACCGCATAACAGTGCATAGCCAAAAGCGGGGCTGGACGCGGATTCCGGAAGTTTATCGAAGTTATGAAAATTTGGTGTAAATTGGCTGAAAGCTTCGCAAAATTATCAGCCAATTTACGGGATGTTTATCGTTCTAACTCCCCGCCATCGGCTATGCGATGACGTTGTACGCAAGCTGAAAAAAGAGCCAGCCGCACATTAGGCACATTTGGTTTTTGCCGACACACAAGCTAAACGCAAAAAACCAAAAGAGCCTAATTTTAGCCAACGCTCGACTGAAATAAGAATA
>JAGFIV010000029.1 GCA_024103275.1 Flavobacteriales bacterium | reverse complement strand
TGGCACCCGCGTGCTCGGTGTGATGAGCGGCAGCTCATTGGACGGCATCGACCTGGCCTTGTGCCGGTTCCGGAAGGATGGGGAGCGGTGGTCCTTCACCGTGGAAGACGCCACCACCGTGGCCTACGGCCCTGTCCTGCGCGAAAGGCTGCTGCACGCCACCGGGGCCGACGGGCTGGAACTGGCCCGGCTGCACCGCGACCTGGGCCGGATGATCGGCGAGGCCTGCCGCGATTTCCTGAAGGGCCGCCACGCGGACCTGATCGCCTCGCACGGCCACACCATCTTCCACCAGCCCGGTGTGGGGCTGACCCTTCAGCTCGGCTCCGGGGCACACATCGCGGCGCTGGCCGGCGTGGCCACGGCCTGTGACTTCCGAACGATGGACGTGGCCCTGGGCGGGCAAGGCGCACCGTTGGTGCCCTTCGGCGAGCGGCACCTTTTCCCCGGACACCGGGCCTTCGTGAACCTCGGTGGCATCGCCAACATCGCGATCCACCAAGGGGAAAATTCCACCGGCTACGACATCTGTCCCTGCAATCAGGCCCTGGACCTGCTGGCCGCGGAGGTCGGGCTGGCCTATGATGCCGACGGCGCGCTGGCCCGCAGCGGATCGGTGGACCGTGCGTTGCTGGCCCAACTCGATGCCCTGCCCTTCTACCGCCAAGCCCCGCCCCGATCCTTGGGCCGCGAATGGTTTGATGAGCATCTAAAGCCGTTGATCGGCCCCTCGCTACCGCTGAAGGACCGCCTGCGCACGGTGGTGGAGCACATCGCGGGGCTGGTGGCGGGGGAATTGGCACGCTCGGGTGCGGAGTCGGCGCTGTTCACCGGGGGCGGCGCCCACAACGGTTTCCTGATCGAGCGCATCGGCGCGCTTGGTCCGGTGCGGCCGGAGTTGCCGCCGCGGGAGTTGATCGACTACAAGGAGGCGGTGATCTTCGCCTTCCTGGGCCTGATGCGGCTGCGCGGGGAGGTGAACACGCTGGCCAGCGTCACCGGCGCGATGCGGGATAGCATCGGCGGGGCCATCTACACGCCCAATTAACAGCGGGCAAGGGATAACCCCGGGGCGGCCGGGGAAAGCGCGGGGAAGGCACGGCTACTTTTGGGCGCTTGGATCAGCAAGGAGCACGATGAGGGAAGCATTGCGGAAGTTCGAGGAGCGCGAGCCGGAAGTGGTTTTCGAGTGGCACGATGAGCCCACGGGCGCGGAGGGCTGGGTGGTGATCAACAGCCTGCGCGGCGGCGCGGCGGGCGGCGGCACCCGCATGCGCAAGGGCCTGGACCGGCGTGAGGTGACCAGCCTGGCGAAGACCATGGAGGTGAAATTCACCGTGAGCGGCCCGGCCATCGGCGGGGCCAAGAGCGGCATCAACTTCGACCCGGCCGACCCGCGCAAGGGCGAGGTGCTGGACCGCTGGTACAAGGCGGTGATCCCCCTGCTGAAGAACTATTACGGCACGGGCGGCGACCTGAACGTGGACGAATTGCACGAGGTGATCCCCATCACCGAGAAGTACGGCCTGCTGCACCCACAGGAAGGCGTGGTAGCGGGCCATTTCGGGCAGAACGGCGCGGACAAGGCCCGGATCATCGGGCAGCTGCGCACCGGCGTGAGCAAGCGTGTGGATGACCCGGCCTTCACCCCTGCCCCGGGGAAATACGCCGTGGCGGACCTGATCACCGGCTGGGGTGTGGCCCAGAGCGTGATCCACCATTACCGCATCAAGGGAAGTGGCGTGAAAGGCAAGCGCGTGGTGGTGCAGGGCTGGGGCAACGTGGCCGCAGCAGCGGGCTACTACCTCAGCCGCGAGGGTGCGCTGATCACCGGGATCATCGACCGGCACGGCGGCACCTTGTCGGATAAGGGACTGGGCGCAGCCGAAGTGGAGAGACTTTTCCTGGAGAAGCAGGGGAATACGCTACACATGCACGACATGCTGCCGTTCGACACGGTGAACGAGCGCATCTGGGACCATGGCGCTGAAATCTTCCTGCCTTGCGCCGCCTCGCGCCTGGTGACGCGCGGCCAGGTGGACCGGCTCTGCGCCGCCGGACTGGAGACGATCGCCTGCGGCGCCAACGTGCCCTTCGCCGACCTGGAGATCTTCTACGGCCCCATCGCCGAGCACGCCGACACGCACGTTAGCGTGATCCCCGACTTCATCGCCAACTGCGGCATGGCGCGCGTGTTCGCCTACTGCATGCAGGACGGTTCCGAGCTTTCCGACGCGGCCATCTTCAACGATGTGAGCCGGGTGATCGGCCAGGCCTTGGACCGGGTCCACGCCACGAATCCGGGCAACACGGGCATCACCAGCACGGCGTTTGAGATCGCGCTGTCCCAGCTCACCTGAAAAATTTTCCCTGCCACCCCACGTTCCATAACCAGCACCCGCCATCCATGGACTTCCCGCTTTTCGCACAGATACAGGACAACGCCGAGGCTGCACGTCAGCTCCTCGAGCAAGCCGCCGCAACGCCCGTGGTGCCGGTGGAGGAAACCCTCTCCGTCTGGCAGCTCATCAAGTATGGCGGCTGGTACATCATGGGCCCGTTGGGCATCATGTCCTTGATTGCCGTGTACCTGATCATCGAGCGCAGCCTGGCCATTCGGCGGGCCCTGCGGCAGGACCCGGACTTCATGGAGAAGATCAAGGATTACATCCACGACGGCAAGATCGATTCGGCGAAGAACCTGTGCGGCCAGAACACCGCACCGGTGGCACGCATGCTGGAGAAAGGCATCAGCCGCATCGGCCGCCCGCTGAAGGACATCGAGGTGAGCATCGAGAACGCGGGCAAGCTGGAGGTGTACAAGCTGGAGAAGGGCCTGAGCGTACTGGCCACCATCGCGGGGGCGGCGCCCATGCTGGGCTTCCTGGGTACCGTGATCGGCATGGTGATCACCTTCCACACCATCGAGATCAGCGGCGCCGGCGTGGAGGTGGCGCAGCTCTCCGGGGGCATGATGCAGGCCATGGTGACCACCGTGGCCGGCCTGATCATCGGCATCATCGCGTACGTGGCCTACAACACCTTGGTGGCACGTGTCAACAAGGTGGTGCAACAGATGGAAGCCTCCTCGATCACCTTCATGGAAGTGCTGGACTCCCCGGCCAACTGACCGATGGCACTGCGCAGCTCCCATAAGGTGGACGCCGGGTTCAACATGAGCTCGATGACCGACCTGGTCTTCCTGCTGTTGATCTTCTTCGTCCTGCTCAGCACCCTGGTCAGCCCATACGCCTTGCCGGTGGACCTGCCCACCAGTGCGAACAAGACCAAGGAAAAAGCGAAGGTTGCGGTGCGGATCGATGCCGAAGGGCACTACAGCGTGAACAACCAACTGATCGAACCTTCCCAGCTGGAGGGTGTACTGACCACCGAGATGGCCCATTACCCGGCCGACCAGGCAATCGTGCTGCACGTGGACCAGAGCGTGGCAACCGGCGTGACGGTGAGCGTGCTGGACATCTGCAAGCGCAACAAATGGCGGGTGATCCTGGCCACCAAGCCGAAGTGACGGACGATCCTGCCCAAGGCCCATGCAGAGCGGGAACAGCGACCTGAAGCGATGAACAGCCTGGCCCTGAAACAACAGGAACATGACCGGCGCGTCAGCGCCATCGCCACGGTGCTCTTCCATGTCCTGCTCCTGGTCTTGTTCCTGTTCTTCGGCCTGAAACAGCCCAATCCACTGCCCAAGGAGGAAGCCATCGAACTGGCCTTCGAAGATGCCGGCGGCCCGTCTGGCGGCGACAGCGGGCCCGCACAAATACAGGCACCCGCTCCCCCGGTGGAGGAGGTGACACCGGAAGAACCGGAGCCCATCGCCACCGAGGCGGAAAGCCCGGTCGCCATTCCCAAGGCGGAAAAGCCCAAGCCCAAACCGCAGCCTAAGCCTCCCGAGCGCAAGCCGGACTCCCGCTCGCTGTTTGCCCCTTCCACCAATGGCAAGCCCAACGCATCGCCCACCTTCACCCCGGGCACCGGTTCCGGCAGCAGCGACGGAAGCGGGGACGGCACCGGCGGCGGCGGCGGGGCATTCACCGGCAAGGGCTTCCAAGGCCGCCTAAGCGGGCGGGGCCTGGTGCGCGGGCCCAGCATCTCCGAAAAGCCCAGCGAAGGCGGACGCGTGTCGCTGGACATTTTCGTGGACCGCACGGGCAAGGTGACGCATGTGGTGCAGAACCTGGACCGCAGCACCACCACCAGCCAGGTGCTGTTCAACCTGGCGCGCAAGGCTGCCTTGCAATGCACCTTCAGCGCCAAGCCCGACGGCCCGGCCGAACAGAAGGGCGAGATGACGTTCATTTTCGAACTCCAGTAAGGTGAACTACCCGGAAACACTGGCGTACCTGCGAGCCAGGCTGCCCATGTTCTCCCGCATCGGCAAGGCCGCCTACAAGGCCGACCTTTCCAACACACACGCCCTCATGGAGCTGCTCGGCCACCCCGAGAATGGCTTGAGGTGCGTGCACATCGCTGGCACCAACGGCAAGGGGAGCACGGCCCACATGATCGCGAGCGTGCTCCAATGCGCAGGCTACAGGACGGGCCTGCATACATCGCCGCACCTGCGGGACTTCCGCGAGCGGTTCCGGATCGACGGGCAGATGATCTCCGAAGAGGCCGTCACATCCTTCGTGGAACGGCATCGCGGGGATTTTGAACCGATCCATGCCTCATTCTTCGAGTGGGGCGTGGCCTTGGTGCTGGACTGGTTCCGGCACGAAAAGACAGCCATCGCCGTGATTGAATGCGGGCTCGGGGGCCGCCTCGACAGCACGAACGTGGTAACCCCGGAAGTCTCCATCATCACAAACATCGGCTGGGACCATGCGGACCTGCTGGGAGACAGCCTGGAGAAGATCGCCACCGAGAAGGCAGGGATCATCAAGCCAGGCATCCCCGTGGTTATCGGGGAAGCTCACGGACCCGTCGCCGCGGTGTTCCGCAAGCGCGCGCAAGCCGTCGGGGCGCCCATCGAATTCGTGGACCAACAGGCCCCCATGCCATTCGCCCTGGACCTCGCCGGCCCGCACCAGGTGCGCAACGCACGTACGGCCCTGGCCGCTATCCGGCACCTTCAGGAAAACGGGTGGATCATCACGGAAGCCCATATCGCCGAAGGACTCGCGCATGTACAGGCCCTCACCGGCTTTCAAGGGCGATGGCAGACCATCGGACATGCCCCATTAACCATCGCGGACATCGGCCATAATGAAGATGGCTTGCGTATTGTTCAGGCCATGCTGGGGCAAACGCCGCACGAAAAGCTGCATCTGGTGGTGGGCACCGTTTCGGACAAGGATATCGACCGCATGTTGGAGACCCTGCCCAAGGATGCAAACTATTACTTCTGCAAGGCCGACGTTCCACGCGGGCTGGCCGCGGACATCCTCAAGGAACGTGCAGAAGGACATGGCCTCCAAGGCACATCCTTCCCTACCGTGAAGGCAGCGTTGACGGCAGCCCGTCGCGAAGCTGGGCCAAGGGACTTGGTACTGGTGACGGGAAGTGCGTTTGTGGTGGCTGAGGTGGTGTGAGGGGTTGGGATGGCACCTCCCTCCTCCATTTTTGTGCGTGTACATACACGAGTCAAGGTCATCTTCCTTCCAAAGCTCTGGTCACAGCCACCAACAAAGATTATTGCATGTTGCTGGTTCTCTGGATGTTAGCAAATCCAGATTGGTACCATCATAGGCTAGTCGCCCATCACTCTTGGACTTTCTGAGTGCTTTAGACACGTGTATGTACACGCACGCATCATTCTATCCAACCTTGGCTGCGTCCTTTCGATGCCCCCTTTCAACCAAGCGAAACGCAACGTGCCCGATACGCATCGGTGCCTACCCGGCCCCTTTGATTGCATAGAGCCCCGCTCCCGCCAGGTCTATAGGATTGACCGTATCCCACCAGTGACCAGCCTGCCCATGGGCGGGCTGGCCTGAACCAGCCACAACGAAATAAAAAAGCCCTTCGACCTTCATCGAAGAGCTTCGGTGGGAGCAATCGGATTCGAACCAATGACCCTCCCGCCTGTGGGCGGGATGCTCTGAACCAGCCACACCGAAATAAAAAAGCCCTTCGACCTTCATCGAAGAGCTTCGGTGGGAGCAATCGGATTCGAACCAATGACCCTCCCGCCTGAGGGCGGGATGCTCTGAAC
>JAGFIV010000026.1 GCA_024103275.1 Flavobacteriales bacterium | reverse complement strand
AGGTCCCCCCGCGCTCAAACAGGATCCGGTCGCCAGGCTGGTAGCTGTACGTGCTCTGGTTCACCCGCCAGATGGTCTTCCAGGCCGTGGCCGGCGAGGTCCCGTTGTCCGAGTCATTCCCGTTGGGTGACACGTAGTAATCCGTCGCATGGGAAACGCCGGCCCCCCCAAGCAGGGCGGCAAGAAGGGTAAGCTGGCGCAGGGGAGCGAAAAGTCTCATGGTCGTTGTTGCTGGTTCGGGCCTGTAAACCAGGGGGGTCGGCTTTTTGTTGCAGTTATTCGACGGAAGTCCGATCCTGCCCGATGAGCGATCTTTTTGACCGACTTCCCGTTGAACCGCGTAAAGCAGGGGAAGTGTCGGCCGGGCCGTCCCGACGGGCCTACCTTTGCCGATGAAGTTCCACGGACATGGATGAAACACGGCGGATAGTGCCAGGCCCCAAGACGTTGCAAACCCTTCACTTTGCGAGAAAGGTCTGGTCCAACCTGTTGCCCGGAAGTTCCCGCTTCGGGAATTACTACGACCAGGCCACAGTAGTGGGCCAAGAGGCCTCGGATTTGATCCGCGATGCCCTGGGATCCCCGCGGCCGGTGATGATCGCACGGCTGGGCTACACGGAATTACGGGCCCTGCTCAACTACATGAACTACAAGGTGGGCCGCAAACCCTCACTGCGGAACCACGTCGGCTTCATCACCGGCCGTTTCCATTCGTATGGTTGGGAGCAGATCACGTTCGATGACATGCCCATCGCGTCGGGCTTCTTTCCCGCCACCGTGGAGAACCTCTCGCGATTTGGCGAGCTCATGCTTGCCGACATGCCCCTGGTCGATATCCTGGGCACTTGGCTCAGGCAGGAATATTTCATCAAGGATTATCTGAAGAACGCCGTCAAGGTCCCGCTCACCGACCTGGAGGCCCATGTGCACGCCGATCCGTGGACCACGGTGCTGGAGGGCAAGAAGGTCCTGGTGGTCCATCCTTTCGTGGACACGATCCGTCGGCAGTATGAGCGGCGTGCCTTGCTGTTCAAGGATCGGCGCGTGTTGCCGGACTTTGATCTGAAGACGGTGCGGGCGGTGCAGACCATCGCCAACAACAAGTCGGAATTCCGGGACTGGTTTGAAGCGTTGGAGCACATGAAAGGGCAGATCGACAGCACGGATTATGATGTGGCGGTCATCGGCTGTGGTGCGTACGGTTTCCCATTGGCGGCACACGTGAAACGGCAGGGCAAGAAAGCCGTTCACTTGGGCGGGGCCACCCAGTTTTGGTTCGGCATCATCGGGAAGCGCTGGGAGGGACACCCCATGATCAACGAGCACTGGGTGCGCCCTTCGGAGAATGAGACCCCGCCCAAGGCGAACATCGTGGAGGACGGTTGCTACTGGTAAAACCCCGTCCCGTGCAGAAGCCCGGAATGCTCTGATGGCAGCACCACGCCCCTGATGGTCCCCCGCATCCTGGTCGTAGGCCAAACGCCACCCCCTTACGGCGGGCAGGCGATCATGATACAGGCCCTGCTGGGAGCGCAGCCCGGGCAGGTGCGGTTGTTCCATGTCCGCCTGCGCTATTCCGACGATATGGACAGCGTGGGGAAGTTTGCCTGGCGCAAGGTCATCATCCTGTTCCGGACCATCCTCCAAGTGTGGTACGCCCGGGTCCGGTATCGTACGCCGGTGTTGTATTACCCGCCCAGCGGCCCCAACATGGTGCCGGTCCTGCGGGACATCCTATTCCTCTGCTCCGTGCGTCCCTGGTTCCGCAGGACGGTGTTCCACTTCCATGCCGGGGGCGTTTCAGGGTTCCGCCAACGGCTGCCGGCCGTGTTCCGCCCTTTTTTCGATCTCGCATACCGCCGCCCTGCGTTGGCGATCCGCACCGCCCCGCAGAACCCGGATGATGGCGCGCTGCTTGGCGCGATAAAGAGCATCGTGGTTCCCAACGGCATTCCCGATATGCGCGGGACGGTGCCGGAAACGACTTCCCGTCAAGGAGAACCCGTGGTGATCCTGTTCACCGGCGTCCTCATCCCTTCCAAGGGTGTCCGCGTGTTATTGGAGGCGTTCGCCCAAGTTGCCGGCCGGGGTGTGCAGGTCCGTTTGGAACTCATGGGCCGATGGGGCGACGAGGCGTTCAGGCTGCAGTGCATCCGCTTCTTGGAGGAAAAAGGCCTTTCCGATCGCGTCAACTTCCTCGGGGTGAAGCAGGACAAGGAGAAATTCTCCCGTTTTGCGGGATGCGACATCTTTTGCTTCCCGAGCCACTTCGAAGCGGAGAGTTTCGGCCTGGTGCTGCTGGAAGCCATGCAGTTTGCCAAGCCCGTGGTGGCGACGGCCTGGCGGGGCATCCCGTCGGTGGTGAGGGACGGGGTGAACGGTTTCCTGGTACCGGTGGGGGATCCGGATGCCTTGGCTTCCCGATTGCTCGAACTGGCGGGAGATCCATCCCTGCGTGAGCGGATGGGAGAGGAAGGCCGCCGCATCTTTGCAAGCGAATTCACGTTGGAACGGTTTCGCGAAAACATGGCGGCAGCACTGGCGGAAGCCGCCCGTCCGCATTGAGCACATGAGGTTGCTTGTCACCGGGGGATCCGGCTTCATTGGCACCAATCTGGTGCAACAGGCCCTGGACAAGGGCGTGCAGGTACTGAACCTGGATTGGAACCCGCCCTTGAAACCGGCCCACCGGCCATGGTGGCGCGAATGGGACATCATGGATGCGGGCGCCACGGCCCGCCACCTGGCGGAATTCCGGCCCACCCACGTGGTGCATCTGGCGGCCCGCACGGACACGGACGTACAGGATGACCTGGATGCCTACCGCCAAAACCATGAGGGTACGGAGCTGCTGTTGGCGGCGCTGAAGGAGGCATCGGGGATCGAGCGCCTCATCGTCACCAGCACGCAATTCGTTTGCGAGGCGGGCTACCAGCCCAAGGATGAACTGGATTTCAAGCCCTTCACGCTGTACGGTGAGACCAAGCGGCGCTGCGAACTGGCCACCCGCGCCGCCGGCCTGCCGTTCACATGGACCATTATCCGCCCCACCACCATCTGGGGGCCGTGGAGCCTGCGTTACCGCGACGTGATGTTCAAGGTGATGCGCAAGGGCCTTTATTTCCACCCCGGCAAGGGGAGGGTGATCCGTTCCTACGGTTATGTGGGCAACGTGGTGTGGCAGGTCTGGGAGATCCTCGGCAAGCCCCCCTCCGTTGTCCACGAAAGGGTGTTCTATGTGGGCGACCCGCCACTGGACCTGCGCGTGTGGGTGGGGGCCATCTCAAAGGCCTTGGTGGGCAAGCCGGTCCGGTACATCCCCACTTGGGCAGTGCGCGGCCTGGCCTTGGCAGGCGACGCGCTAAAGGCGCTGCGACTGCCGTTCCCCATCACCAGCGGCCGCTTCCGCAGCATGACCACGGACTATATCACGCCCATGGACAAGACCGAGGCCGCCTTGGGCAAAGCCCCTTGGGCCTTGGAAGACGGTGCCCGGGCCACGGTGGATTGGTACGACCGTGAGAGCGCGGCCGTGATGAAGCCCACCTTGATCGATACACGCCAAAAACCCGTCACGGGCAAGTGATGGCGGCATTGCCGAAGGCAGGGGTTTTCGGCCTGGGGATTTCCTTGGGCACCTTCGGGGAGCATGTGGAGGCCATAACCGGGCTGGCCCGTGCGGGAAGGTCGGCATACGTATGCTGCGTGAACGTGCACATGTGCATGGAGGCCAGGAAGGACCCTGTTTTCGCCGCAGTGGTCAACGGGGCGGACCTGGCCACTGCGGACGGCATGCCCATCCTGCGGAGCCTGAACAGATTCCATGGGTTGGACCAGGGCCGCGTGGCAGGCAACGACCTCATGCCTGCGGTGATGGCCGCTGCCGAACGCGAAGGCTTGGCCGTTTTCCTCCATGGAGGGAAGGAAGAAGTGCTGGAAGCCATTGTCCGGCGGGCCGGCCAGGAATACCCGCGGTTGCGCATCGCGGGCACCTGGTCCCCGCCGTTCCGCCCCTTGTCCTCTGCGGAACAGGAGGCGGAGGTGCAACGGATCGTGGACAGTGGGGCCCAAGTGGTCCTGGTCAGCTTGGGGTGCCCGCGGCAAGAGCGGTGGATGGCTGCCATGAGGGGCCGCATTCCGGCGGTGATGATCGGCGTTGGAGGGGCTTTCCTGCTCTATGCCGGGGTGGATTCCAGGGCACCAACCTGGATGCGGAACGCCTCCTTGGAATGGCTTTACCGATTGTGGTTGGAACCAGGCCGACTTTGGAAACGTTACTTGGTCACCAATTCGGCATTCCTTTGGATGTACGCACGGCACGCGACCCGACGGAGCTTGCATCGCATTGCTGGACGGAAGGCATGAGCGACAGTGTTTTTTCGACGAACTTGACATACCCTTCGACTAAAGTTTACCTTTGGTTCCCTCATTGAGTCATCGCTCGGCAGCACCACATGGAGAAGATCGTTACGGGAACCAATTGGCGAAAGGGTACTGCGGCGCGTCACCCGGCCGGACACGCCTCGCATGGTGTGAATCAGGAATTGGCCACATTGCTGCGCTCCAGCCGGGAACAGCTTCATCAAGTGCAACACGGGCTGAGCCGGGTAATGACCTTTGAACCGCTCACCTCGGTGAAGGATCTCATCATCGTGGGAGAGGGTCCTGCCGTTGAGGAGATCTTCCAGTATTGCAAGGACCAAACGGTGAGGGGATACCGGTTCCGCGGGGTCTTCCACGATCATCCGGTCGGGGGGGTGCTTGGGGAGCATCAATTGGGCGGGATCGAGGCGGCGAAGGCCTTCGCCGTGCAGAACCGGATCGACATCCTATACTGTGCCCTGCCGGCCAGCTACCGGGAGGAGATCACCGACCTGATGGAGTTTTGCGAGCGCAACACGATCCGCTTCCGCGTGATCCCCAGCCCGGACAGTTTCATCCCCGTGGTGAAGACCAGCGACCTCACCTTCCACGGGGCGGTACCGGTGAGCCGGATCCGCAAGGAGCCCTTGGAGAAGCGCGGTAACAGGCTGCTCAAGCGCAGCTTCGACCTCGTGTTCTCCTTCCTGGTGATCACCTTGGTCTTCACTTGGCTGTTCCCCATCCTGGCAATCCTGGTGAAGTTGTCCTCCAAGGGCCCGGTATTCTTCAAGCAAACTCGGTTGGGCGAGCGGAAGAAGAAGTTCAACGTCTATAAGTTCCGCAGCATGCAGTTGAACGACATGGCGGACAGCAAGCAGGCGACAAGGAACGACCCTCGGGTCACCCGCATCGGAGCATTCCTGCGGAAATCGAACCTGGACGAATTGCCGCAATTCTTCAATGTGCTCCTGGGGCAGATGAGCGTGGTGGGTCCGCGTCCGCACCCCTTGAAGCTCAATGACCAGTTCCGCGACATCATCGACAAGTACATGGTGCGCCATTTCGTGCGGCCCGGCATCACCGGCTGGGCCCAGGTGAACGGCTTCCGGGGGGAGACCAACACGCCGGAACTCATGGAAAAGCGGGTGGAGCTTGATGTGTGGTACCTTGAGAATTGGTCCTTCGGCCTCGACCTGAAGATCATATGGAAAACGGTGGCCAACATGTTGGGCAAGGACGAGATGGCCTATTGAACGGCCGTAAGTACAAGGACTCATGGATCGGAGGGCCGGGGAAACCGGCCCTTTTCCATATTCATTGCAGATCATCGGCGATCGCCTATATTTGCCGCCCCTATTGCAGAAAGGAACATGGCCAACCACAAGTCCTCCATCAAGCGGATCCGCCAGACCGAAACGCGCAACGAGCGCAACAGGTACCAGCACAAGACCGCGCGGAATGCGGTGCGCGACATCCGTGCCACCACCGACAAGAAAAAGGCGGAGGAAATGCTGCCCAAGGTGACCAGCATGGTGGACAAGCTGGCCCAGCGCAACATCATCCACAAGAACAAGGCCTCCAACCTCAAGCGCAGCCTGCAGAAGCATGTGGGCGGGTTGAAGTGAGCCTGGTAGAACCGGTAGTGGACGGGCCCCGGCAGGGGCCTGTTTCATTTTCATGGGCCCGGGCTGCACACCATCCGCTGAATTGGTGGCATCTTTGGGCAGGCATGGACGACGGGATTCAGGAACCATCCGGCCGGCGGTTGACCATCCGGGATTGGAGCAAGGAGGACCGGCCGCGGGAGCGCCTGTTGGCGCAAGGTGCCAAAGCCCTTTCCGATGCCGAGCTGGTGGCGATCCTGCTCCGCTCCGGGTTCAAGGATCAAACAGCGCTGGACCTGGCCAAGGCCCTTTTGGTAGATGCGGGGAATGACCTGAACCGGCTGGCAGCGCGCACGCCGGCCGAGCTGATGCGCCGCAAGGGCATGGGCATGGCCAAGGCGCTGGCGGTGGTGGCCGCCCTGGAACTGGGCCATAGGCGACGCGAGCGCACCAGCCCCGAACGCGTGCCCATCCACACCAGCCGATCGGCCTATGATGAACTGCGCTCCCAGATAGCGGACCTGCCCCATGAGGAGTTCTGGATGCTGCTCCTTGACCGTGGCCTGCGCCTGATCGATCGGCGAAAGGTGAGCAGTGGCGGCATCCATGGCACCGTGGCCGACCCGAAGCTCATTTTCCGGGTGGCCTTGGACGCGGGGGCATCCTGCATCGTGGTGGCGCACAACCACCCCAGCGGGCAGCTGCGGCCCAGCGAGGAGGATATCCGGCTGACCCGCAAGCTTGTGGAAGGTGGCCGCATGCTTGATATCCTGGTGCAGGACCACCTGATCATCACGGCCGAGGGCTACTACAGCTTCGCCGACCAAGGCCAAATGCACTGAATGGGGCAGCCGTTGCGCATCCTTACCATCATCGGGGCGCGCCCCCAGATCATCAAGGCGGCGGCCATCAGCCACGCCATCCGCACCGGTTTCCAGGACCGCATCCGTGAGACCTTGCTGCATACCGGCCAGCACTATGACGCCAACATGTCCCAGGTCTTCTTTGACGAACTGGGCATTCCCCGCGCCGATATCACCTTGGGCGTAGGCAGCGCCAGCCATGGGGTACAGACCGCGCGCATGATCGAGGGGGTCGAGCGCGTGCTTCAGGCCGACGAGCATGACGTTGTCCTGCTCTATGGCGATACCAACAGCACGCTCGCCGGTGCGGTGGCGGCAGCGAAGCTCCACGTCCCCGTGGCCCACGTGGAGGCCGGCCTGCGGTCGTTCAACAAGGCCATGCCCGAGGAGATCAACCGCATCGTGTGCGACCATTGCAGCACGTGGCTGTTCTGCCCCACGGCCACCGCCGTGGCCAACCTGCGGCGCGAGGGTTTCAACATGGACACCACCCGGGCCCCCACGGCCGACCGGCCCCACGTCGTGGAAAGCGGCGACGTGATGTATGACAACAGCATGCGCTTTGCCGAGCTGGCCACCGCGCGGTCCACGGTGCTGCAGGACCAGGGCCTGGCGCCTGAAGGCTTCATCCTGGCCACGGTGCATCGCGACCACAACACGGACGACCCCGTCCGCATCAATGCCATTTTCTCCGCGTTGCTCGGGCTTTGGCGCGATCATGGCCTGCCCGTGGTGCTTCCCGTGCATCCACGCACCGGAAAGATGATGGAACAGCTTCTGGAACCGCCATTGCGCGATGCGGTTGCGCGGAATGCCGGCCTGCACCTGTTGCCCCCGGTGGGTTTCCTGGACATGATCGCCCTGGAACGGGCGGCCAAGCTGGTCGTGACCGATAGCGGCGGGGTGCAAAAGGAGGCCTATTTCTTCGGCAAGCCGGTGGTGGTGCTGCGCCCGGAGACCGAATGGGTGGAGCTGGTGGAGCGCGGGCAGGCCGTGCTTGCCGATGCCGACCAGGGCCGCATCGCCAGTGCGGCCATGAGCTTTCTGCGGGACGGGGTTCCCCGGTGCCCGCCCATCTTCGGCGACGGCCAGGCCGCCCAGGCCATTTGTGCCGCTTTGCTGCGCACGTTCTGAGCACCGCCCGCGCTACCTTGCGCAAGAGCCCCATGGCCGACGTACACTTCCACATCGAGCGGCCCGGTCCGCGCCCGCAATACATCATCAGCCACCTGCTTGGCCGCATGGCGGGATGGGAGGCCCACGAAGTGGCCAGCCGCGAGGAATTGGGCCGCATGGACGGCCCCAAACTGATCTATGGGCACGCTCCCATGGAAGGCGCTTTCCAAGTACGGCCCACGGGCCTGCTTGAAGGCCAAGGCCATCTTGCGGAAGACCCGGAAGTACGGCCATTCCACGGCGTTCCCACCTTGTTCCCCATCGATGGCGGCGACCTGCCCTTCGATATTTTCTCCGCAAGCTTCTTCCTCCTTTCCCGCATGGAGGAATATGGCCCGGTGGCGCATGATGCCCATGGGCGCCCGGTATCGGCCGCATTGCACGGCGTGCGCCACGGTTACGCCCATAGGCCCGTGGTGGATGAATGGCTGCTGCAGCTGGCCGGGGCCTGGCGCGAAAGGGACCCACGCCTGCCGCCGTTGCACCGCACCTATGCGCATACGGCCACCCTCGACGTGGACAACGGGGCCATGTACCGGGGACGCGAGTGGTGGCGTTCGGCCGGCAGTGCCGCGCGCGACCTGTTCAAGGGGAGGCCGGCAAGGGTGTGGGACCGTCTGGCCGTGTTGGCCGGCAAGCGTCCCGATCCCTACGCCATACACCAGCGGCTCCTGGGCCTGGCTGAAGACACGGGAGCCCGGGCGATCGTCAACTTCATGGCCACGGACAGGGGCGCTCACGACCATGCGATACCCATTGATGGACCGTACATGCGGGCGGTGGTGAAGGGTGTGGCGGAGCGGGCGCGGATAGGCCTGCATCCCGGCTATGCCACGATGGAGGAGCCGGAGCGGATACGGCGGGAGAAGGCACGGCTGGAGTCCGTCGCCGGGATGGCGGTAACCATTTCGCGGCAACACTTCCTGCGCTTCCGCCTTCCTGAGACCATGCGCGGGCTGGTGCGATGGGGCATCCGGGAGGATCACAGCATGGGCTTTGCCGACCGCACCGGTTTCCGCGCCGGCACCTGTACCGCCTACCCCTTCTTCGATATTGTGGCCGACGCGGCCTTGCCGTTGATGATCCATCCTTTTGCCGTAATGGACAGCGCCATGGCCTACCGGATGAAATGCACGCCCCGCGAGGCAGTGGCCGAGGCTTGCCGCCTGGCGGACACGGTCCGCGCAGTACAGGGCACCTTCATTTCGGTATGGCACGAGCGTTTCCTCAGCGGATACGGCGATGAACAGGGGTGGGGCGCGGTGGCGGACGACGTATTGGACCATGCGAGGCCATGATCGTGCACCTGCTTCATCACCAGATCGATCGGGCGGCCTGGGACCGGCGGCTGGCCGCATCGGCAAATGCCGCCTGGTATGGCACCGCTGCCGCGTTGGATGCCGCGGCACCGGGATGGAATGCCTTGGTGGATGATTCCACGGGGAGCCAAATGCCCCTCACCTGGCGGCGCAAATACGGCATCGCCTACCTCTTCCAGCCCATCATGGTGCAGCATCTGGGGCCGTATTCGCCATCGCCGGCACCGGCGGAAGCCCGCCGCTTCCTGCAAGCCTTGCCGAAGCTCTACCGTTATGCGGACATCTGCCTGCTGGGCGATACCCCGGGACCCCTGCTTGGGATCCACCAGGAAATACGCATGAACCATGTCCTGGACCTGGGCGGTACCGCCGCCGCGATCCGTTCCGGCTATTCCACCAACCACCGCCGCAACCTGCGCAAGCTGGAAAATTCGGGGTCGAGGGTGGAACGCCAGGTGGATGCCGGGGTCGTGTTGGCGTTCATCGAGGGATCGGGGCAGCTGGCACGCTGGCACCTGGACGCCGGGCGGAAGGCCACCATGGGGCGGATCATGAAGGCCACGGAAGGGCAAGGGACCGGCTTCGGGCGCATGGTCATCGGGGCGCAGGGCCCCCTGGCCGCAGGGTGGTTCGTGCGCGGGCCGCGCGAGGTGGTCTTCCTCAAGGGCATCAGCAACGCACAGGGGCGCGGGCTCGGCGCCATGCATGCCTTGATCGACGATGTGATCACGGAATTTGCCGCATCCGGTTCCATTTTGGACCTTGCTGGCGGAAACGACCCGCAACTGGCCCGGTTCTATGCCGGCTTCGGGGCGCGGCCCGTGCCTTATTTCCGAGCTTTGATGAACCGTCTTCCGCCGGTGATCCGGTACCTCAAACCTTGACCCCCATGGTGGTGGAGCTCAACCGACAACATTCCGTGGCCAACCGCTTCCTGGCCGAATTGCGCGACGTGAAGGTGCAGAAGGACCCCCTGCGGTTCCGCCGCAATTTGGAGCGGATGGGCGAGGTCTTCGCCTATGAACTGAGCAAGACCCTTGAATACCGGGAGGAGGAGGTCGTCTCCCCGTTGGGTGTCGCCCTGTCCGCACTGCCTGTGGAGCAGCCTGTGCTGTGTACCATCCTGCGTGCGGGCCTGCCGCTCCATCAAGGCTTGCTCAACTATTTCGACCGGGCCGAGAATGCGTTTGTGAGCGCCTACCGCAAGCACCGCAAGGGCGAGGACGGCTTTGATGTGGAGGTGGAATACCTCAGCAGCCCCTCCATTGATGGACGCACCTTGGTCATCAGCGACCCGATGCTCGCCACAGGCCGCAGCATGGTGCTGGTGTACAAGGCCATGTTGCGCATGGGCCTCCCCAAGGCCATCCACGTGGTATCGGTGATCGCCAGCACCGAGGGTGTGGAGTATGCCCGCAAGCATTTTCCGCCTGGCACACGCTTCTGGCTGGGTGCGGTGGACGAGGAGATGACCGCCGAGGCCTACATCGTACCGGGGCTTGGCGATGCGGGCGACCTGGCGTACGGCAACAAGACCTGATCATGGAGACCTGGCATGCCTTGGCGGTGATGTCCGCGGGGATGTTGAAGTTCCTTTTCGCACCGGTCGTTTCCTACCAATTCGGCCATACCTATTGGCAAACGGTGCTTTTAACAGCTGCCGGGGGAGGGCTTGGGGCGATCATCTTTTATCGAGGCGGGCGCCAGATCCTGGAGTGGTTCCGCCAGCGAGCGTTGCGGCGGCGGCGGCGAGCTTTGGCGGCGGGCCGGCCTGCGAAGGCGGTGTTCACCCGCACCAACCGTATGATCGTGCGGGTGAAGCGGTCATACGGCCTCAAGGGATTGGCTTTCGTCCTCACCCCGTTCCTGTCCGTGCCCGTCACCGCCCTGTTGGCGGCCAAGTATTTCCGCCATGATAAACGCGCATTGCCCACGCTGTTGATGGCCGTGGCCGCATGGTCCCTCGTGCTCAGCGCGGTCTGGCGGTTCACCGGATGAAACATTACCGGCACCTGTTTTTCGACCTGGACCATACGCTGTGGGATTTCCAGGCCAACTCCCGTGAAGTGCTTGGTGAACTGTCCAGGGAATTGCTGGACGGCCGATACCATTTGGAGCCTGATGAATTCATACGGACGTACGAGGAAGTGAATGGCGCGTTGTGGCGGCAGCTTGATGGCGGCATCATCCCCAAGGAGGTGTTGCGGGCGCTACGGTTCAAGGAGACCTTGGCGCGTTTCGGGATCGAGGATGGCGGGCTTGCCCGCCGGTTGGAAGAGCAGTACATGGAGCGTACGCCCCGGCGGGCCAGGCTGATGCCGGGCGCAATAGCCTTGCTTCAGGACCTGCGGCCCGCATACCACCTGCACATCATCACCAACGGGTTCACCGGAACCCAGGCGTTGAAGTTGCGGTGCTCCGGCATCCGGGACTTTTTCGAGGTGGTGTTGACCAGTGAAATGGCCGGGGCCTCCAAACCCTCGGCACGGATCTTCCGGCATGCCTTGCGGTCGGCCGGTGCCCGCGCGGGAGAGAGCCTGATGATCGGCGACAACGCGGAGGCCGATGTGGCAGGGGGACGGAATGCAGGGATGGACCAGGTGCATTTCGCGCCCATGGGGGATGCGGATCCCCAGGCGACTTACCGAATCCGGAACCTGGACGACCTGCGCCCGATCCTGTTGCCCGGGATCAATAAGGCTGGAAACGGTAGGTGATCACCTCCTTCCTGCCGGTGATCTTGCTGTGCTTGAGGAAGCGTACACTGTCGCCCATGGCCACCCCGGCGTAGGTGATGGCCCCGCGCAGGGCCATGGTGGTGAAAAACAAGCTGTCGTTGCGTGATGTAACGGGCACGTTGTGCACCTGGTTCACCCCGCTTCGTGCATCCTGGGTAAGGAAGCCGCGCAGGTCCACCGGGTCCGTCGGTTCTTGCCGCCCGGCTATCAGCGCCACGTTGCCGCGCCCGAAGAAACGCATGAAGTATTGGATGTTGCCTACGGCATGGCCGTACACCCCGTCGAAGCGCAGGTTGCTACCCCTTAGTGTGTGCAGCTCGATCAGCCCGGGTGCGGGAGGGGCATTGCCGGTTGCCGCCGCTGCCGGTGCCTGCGGAACTGCCGGGGTGGTGTCTGTCTGCTGCGCGGGGCCATGGGTGGCAGGTTGCTGCCCGCAGGCTACGCCGAGGAGAAGGATGGGAATGAGAATGGACGGGCGCATGGTCACGGTTTCAGGTTGGCGATCACCGTGCCGGCACCTTTCACACGGTCGCCAATGCGCACGGCGACCTCAGCGGAAAGCGGAAGCAGCAGGTCCACCCTAGAGCCGAACTTGATGAAGCCCAGCTCGGTGCCCTGCTCAACGGCATCGCCGGTTTGCGGATAGGTGCAGATGCGCCGGGCCAGGGCACCGGCGATCTGGCGCACCAGGACCTCGCCGAAAGCGGGGTCCTTCACCACCACGGTTGCGCGCTCATTTTCGGTGCTGCTCTTGGGATGCCAGGCAACGAGGTATTTGCCCGGATGGTACTTGCGGTACGTGGTGACGCCGCCCACGGGGTGGTAATTGATATGCACGTTCAGCGGGCTCATGAAGATGGAAACCTGCTTGCGCTTGTCCTGGAAATACTCATCCTCCATCACATCCTCCACCACCACCACTTTCCCGTCGCAAGGCGAAAGGACCTGGCCATCGCGGGGCAGTCGTGGACGCACGGGCACGCGGAAAAACCACACCACCAGGCCGAACAGGCAAGCGATGGCCACCATCGGCACGGCGGCGGCGGCCCCGGGAAGCCATCGCCAAGCCATGTACATCGCGATGCAGGCCAAGCCACCGGTCAACAGGATGGAAGGTATGCCTTCGCGGTGGATGCGCATGGGTGCAGCGGCCAAAGATAACGGGGCGGCCGCGTAGGGTGCTGGGCGTTCAACACTGCGGCCCTGCATCCCCTTCGCGTAGGCTGATAAATGCCGGACGGCCGGGACTGCCGACGGGGACGGCCGCGAGTCCTCGGCTGGCCGGGCATGTTGGAGTCCGGGTATTCTGTCCCGGACCTTGTGATCAAGCGGTTGACGCCCTGCGGCCGATGGTTCAGCGCATCCACTCCACGGCCACCACCATGGCAGGCATGGCCAACAGGAAACCGTCGAAACGGTCCAGGATGCCACCGTGTCCGGGCAGCACACGGCCGCTGTCCTTCACGCCCGCCTCGCGCTTGAGGGCCGATTCCAGCAGGTCGCCCAAGGTGGCGGCCACGGAGACCACCAAGGCGCAGATCATCCACCCGGCCATGCCCAGTTCCGGCCGGAACCGGGCGAGCGTGGCACCGGCGGCCACGGCCAGCGCGATGCCGCCCACCAGGCCTTCCACGGTCTTCTTTGGGCTGACACGGCGCAACAACCCCGTGCGGCCGATGGCCCGGCCCACGAGGTAGGCGCCGGTGTCATTGGTCCACAACAACAGCATGAAGCCGATGAAAAGCCAGGGCCCGCCCGTCATCAAGGAGGGTATCAGGCCGAACGGCAGGGCCACCAGGAACACGGTCATCAACAAGGATCCCATCGCTTGGCGCGGTGGCGCCACCGGCCGCCAGAGCAGCAGCACCACCCCGCCCAGTACCCCGGCAACAATGGCGGCGGCGGGAAAGGCCGGGGGCAGCCCCGGAAAGAGGGCGGCAGCCACCATTGCGGCATACACCCAGGCGGCCAAAAGCATCGCACCGGTGGCATCCGCAGGCTGTTCCTTTGGCGTTAGCAGGCGTTGCATCTCACGCGCGGCCACCAGCGTGACCGGGAGGAACAGCAAGGCCGTGGTAACAGGTCCTGCCCAGGCAGCGCCCAACGTGAGGGCCACATAGACCGCACCAGTCGCTGCCCGGGTAGCCAATTCGTTCATGGCCGCCGGACTAGGCGGTTGCCGGTTCGGCGCCCCCTTCGGGCGTTGCGGGTTCCGTTGTCGGCGGGGCTGCCCCGCTTTGCCCGTTCACGTGCCCATTGACCGGTTCCTCCTTCCCTTCAGTGCGGGTGAAGGGACGCACCCCGAAGATCTTCTCCAGGTCTTCCTTGAAGATGACCTCTTCCTTCAGCAGCCGTGTGGCCAATGCGGTGAGCTTGTCCTTGTTCTCGGTGAGGATGCGCTTGGCACGTTCGTACTGCATCTCGACAATGTTGCGCACTTCCTCATCGATCACCTGGGCGGTGTGGTCGCTGTATGGCTTGGAGAAGGCATACTCGTTCTGGCCGGAGCTGTCGTAGAAGCTGATGTTGCCGATCTTGTCGTTCAGGCCATAGACGGTCACCATGGCGTAGGCCTGCTTGGTCACCTTCTCCAGGTCGCTCAGTGCCCCCGTGCTCACCTTGCCGAACATGATGTCCTCGGCTGCCCTGCCGCCCATGGCGGCGCAGATTTCGTCGAGCATCTGTTCGGTGGTGGTGATGTGCCTTTCGTCCGGCAGGTACCAGGCGGCGCCCAGGGAGCGTCCGCGCGGCACGATGGTCACTTTCACCAGAGGGGAGGCGTGCTCCACCAGCCAGCTCACGGTGGCATGGCCGGCCTCGTGGAAGGCGATGGCCTTCTTCTCCTCGTCGGTGATGATCTTGTTCTTCTTTTCCAGGCCGCCGATCACGCGGTCCACCGCATCCAGGAAATCCTGCTTTTCCACCAGGTTCTTTTTCCGGCGGGCGGCGATCAAGGCGGCCTCGTTGCAGATATTGGCGATATCCGCCCCGCTGAAGCCCGGGGTTTGCCGCGCCAGGAACTCCACGTCCACGGCGATGTCCAACTTCAACGGCTTAAGGTGTACCTTGAAGATGGCGATGCGCTCGTTCAGGTCGGGCATGTCCACGAATATCTGCCGGTCAAAGCGTCCCGGGCGCAGCAGGGCGCGGTCCAGCACGTCGGCGCGGTTGGTGGCGCCCAAGATGATCACCCCGGTGTTGGTGCCGAAGCCGTCCATTTCGGTGAGCAGCTGGTTCAGCGTGTTCTCCCGTTCGTCATTGGCGCCCATGTTGACGCTGCGCCCGCGGGCGCGCCCGATGGCATCGATCTCGTCGATGAAGATGATGCTGGGGGCTTTCTCCTTGGCTTGCTTGAACAGGTCGCGCACGCGGCTGGCGCCCACGCCCACGAACATTTCCACGAAATCCGAGCCGCTGAGCGAGAAAAAGGGTACCTGCGCTTCCCCTGCGATGGCCTTGGCCAGGAGCGTTTTTCCCGTCCCTGGCGGCCCCACGAGCAAGGCGCCCTTGGGGATCTTGGCTCCCAGGTCCGTGTACTTCTTCGGGGTCTTCAGGAAATCCACGATCTCCTGCAATTCCTCCTTGGCCTCGTCCAGGCCGGCCACATCGTTGAAGGTGACATCGGTACTTTTCCCGCCCTCGAAGACTTGGGCCCGGCTCTTGCCGATGTTGAAGATCTGCCCGCCCGGCCCGCCCGGTCCGCCCATGCGGCGCATCATGAACATCCACACCAGGGCGATGGCGCCGAAGAAGAGCAGCCATTGCAGGATCTCACGGCCCAGTTCATTCTGCGGATTGATCCGCACATCGACGCCCTTGGCCCGTGCCTCCTCCAGCACTTGCTGCTGCATCTGCGGGTTGTTGCCGATGTAGAAGGTGTATTGCGGCATGCCCGTCTCCGTGCCGGCTCCCGCCAGGCGTTTCTTATGCACTTCCTTCTGCAGGCTGTCCTTCTTGATGGTCACCATCACCGCATCGCCGTTCATCACGATGCCCTGCACGTCCCCCTCGGCCAGGTATTTGTCATAGTCCGAGATGTCGATCCGTACCACGTTGCTGTTGAAGTTGAACAGTCCCATGGCCAGGATCGTCACTACGATGATCCCATAGATCCAATAGAAATTGAACGTCCGCTTGGGGCGTTGCCCGGGGTCGTTCCGTTTCGGCTTTTCGCTGTTTTCGGTTTCCACGGCTTTGGGGGTCAGGCTACGTTGTCGTAAGTATTGCGGATGGCGTCGGCCCACAGGTGGTCCAGCCCGTAATAGGTGCGCAGGTCACGCTGGAAGATGTGTACCACCACGTCCACATAATCCAGCAATACCCAGGTGGCATTGTCCAGCCCTTCGGTGTGCCAAGGTTTTTCATGTGCCTGTTGCAGGGTGTACCGTTCCACGCTTCGGGCGATGGCCTCCACCTGGGTGGTTGAATCGCCGTGGCAAATGATGAAGTGGTCGCAAACCGCATTGGGCACACCGCGCATGTCCAGGTGCACAATGTCCTTCGCCTTCACTTCCTGCATGCCTTGGACCACGGCATCCACCAATTGTTTGGCGGGGTCTGGCCTTCGGGCTTTCTTCATGCGTTCTATCTTGGGCGCTTTAAGCGTTCAAAGGTACGCATGAAGCGCGGGCCGTCGAAAAGCGGCCGTCATGTTCACCATGCCAGGTCAGCCACGTATCGGTCATCGGGTCATCGAACTCGATGAGGTGGACAGCACCAACCGTTATGCGGCCGGTGAACGGGTGCGGCTCTACCTGCCCCATGGCACGGCGGTGTTGGCACATGCCCAGACCCATGGCCGAGGACAACGCGGACGCACATGGAGCACCCAGCGCGGGCTCGACTTGGCGGTGAGCTTCATCCTGTTGCCCCGGGCGTTTCCGGCGGCGCACCAGTTCGGCCTGGCCAAGGCAGCCGCGTTGGCGGTGCATGATGTGGTCGTCGGGGCCATCGAAAGGTCGGGCCGGACGGTGCCAGAGGTGTGCATCAAATGGCCCAATGACGTGCTGGTGGACGGGGACAAGGTGGCCGGGATATTGATCGCGAACGAGTTGCAGGGGGCCCTGCTATCTGCGGCCATCGTGGGCATCGGCCTCAATGTGAACAGCAGCGGATGGCCACCGGACATGCGGGCCACCAGCCTGCTGCAGAAGACCGGCGTGCGGCACGAGGTGCGCGAGGTGTTCAGTGAATTGGCGGCACGCATGGAGCATTGGTGGGGGTGCCTGATCGCCCATGCCGATGAAGTGGCACAGGCCTATCGCGCGCGGTTATGGGTCCGCGGCCGCTTCGCAGCCTTCCGCCTGGACGGGGCACCGGTGATGTTGCGGCCATTGGACGTGGACAACAATGGCCGCCTCTTGGCCGAGGACGAGGCGGGCAGGGTGGGGGCTTTTGGTTTGGAACGGCTGCGGTTCGACAGGGGGTGACCGTGGCCGGTGCCCGGACAGCGGCCGGGGCGAGATTGCCGATGCCTTGATCAACCGTTCGGGCGTTCCTGCCATAGTCTGCGGGGACGGTTTCGATGTGCCGGTCGGCCACGCTCATCTGGCCTTGGTAATGACCGTAGGATGGGGTGAGGGGTGTGAGGTGCGTAATGCGTGTAATGCGTGTAAGGCGTGTAAGGCGTGTAAGGCAGGTAAGGCAGGTAAGGCAGGTAAGGCAGGTAAGGGGGAGGGCCTTGCCTTTTGCGCTGACATGCCCTCGCCATGGCGGCGCCAATAATTGGGGCTGCCGGCCACGCCTTCAATGGGTAGTTGAGCGCGCCGTAGATTGAATGTAGCGCCATTGGGATGGGGCCCGTCGGTAGGGCCCGGGCTGGCCAACGGCGTGGATCATGGCACGGTTGGCGTGATGCCATGCTTCAGCCGATGCCTTGGCGATGCTCCGTGAAATACCGTATTCGTCGAACATTGTTGATAATTCGTGATACCAGCATTGACATTCATCGAAAACCATTTCATCTTAGTTGTCGTAACAAAGCGGAATTCGTTCCGTGTCCAAAATCCGCCCGGAAGGGAAAAAGCACCGACACAAACATTGCATTTGAAACGGGCCATGCTGATGAACCATTACCCCCGGAACCTTTCCGCCCTATGGCGTTCCCTGCCTTTGCTCGCCACTTTCCTGGCGGCACCGTGGTCGTATGGCCAAACATCCAATAATACGTGCACCGCAGCCATGGCGAACCGGTACCCGGTGAATGGCACTTGCGTTCCGGTCGCCTTCAACAAACCCGCCGCCTACACCGCCACCTATAATCCCGGCGGCTGCAATGCAGGCAACTACGATGACGCATGGGGGAATTTTGTGGCCACGGGGGGGGTGACCACCGTGCAATACACGCCTGCGGGCGGGGATGCCATCCTGCATGTCCTGGCATCATGTGCCGGCCCTGTGCTGGGGTGCTCGAACGTGGCGGGTGGGGGCGGCACGGAGACCGTGACCATCGAAACCGTGCCGGGTACCACCTATTACGTGCGTGTGCAGCGATACCTCTCAAACTCTGCCATGAACGGCAGCCTGTGCGTTTTCACGTCCGGTGATTGCTTGTACACGCTTCACCTCTTTGATACCTTCGGGGACGGATGGACAGGCTACGGAGGGAACGCCTATGTGGAAGTGGTGGTGAACGGGGTCTCCATTGGCAATTGGACGCTTACCACCGGATACGAGGGCATTCTTGACTTGCAGGTCTTCGATGGGGATGTGGTCCAAATGACATACCACATCAACGGCCATACCTACTATGCGGAAAATTCCTTTTCGCTGAGTGCCCACGGCACGGATTGCCTGTATGCCAGCAACCATCCGCCCGTGGACAACCATGCCGTAACCGTGAACGTGGACTGCCAGAACACCCCCGTGCCCGCGATCCAGCAGGATTGCCGCGGAGGGGTCACCATTTGCAGCGACCAAAGCATCACCAGCAACAGCGTCACCATGGGTTGCTTCAAGGACCTCAGCGCGAGCAATCGCGGCTGCCTGCTGAGCCACGAGATGCAGGGCTCCTGGTACTACTTTTCCCCCAGCGCCAGCGGCACCCTGGGATTCACCATCACGCCCACAAACCCCACGGACGACTACGACTTTGCATTGTGGGGACCTTACGATGCCGCCCAATGCCCCACCGGCCCCCCGGCCCGCTGCAGCTACTTCGATGGCAATGGGGTCCTCAACAACCAGACGAACACCGTTACCGGCATGGGCAACGGGGCCACCGATACCTCGGAGGGTGCCTACGCCCCGCCGGCCAGCAACAACGGATGGGTGCAAACCATGACCGTGACCGCCGGCAAGGTCTATGTGCTCTATGTGGACAACTGGTCGGCCAGCGGGCAGGCGTTTGACCTGGACTGGAACCTTTCCAACGGGGCCTCGCTGAATTGCACGACATTGCCGGTGGAGCTGCTGGCATTGGATGCCACCCCCCGCCAACGCGTGATCATTGTGGAATGGACCACCGCCACCGAGCGGGGAGCCGCCTATTTCGAGGTCGAACGCAGTGCGGACAACGTGGACTTCGTGCCCATCGGGAAGGTGGATGCCGTGGGCGAATCCCTTTTCCCCAACTCCTACCGCTTCGCCGACACCAGCCCCTTGGACGGGGCCAACTACTACCGCCTGCGCCAAGTGGACCGCGATGGTGCCTATGACCACAGCCACAGCGTGGTGGCCTTCATGGAAGGGGGGGTGCCCCGGCCGGCCCTGTTCCCCAATCCCGCCACGGAGCAGCTCAACATTGCATTTTTCGCCCCCCGGGACGGCACAGCCGCAGTAGAGGTGCATGATGCCACGGGGCGCATCCTGGCCGTCCATGAAAAAGGGGTGCAACGTGGCGATCAAACGATCGGTGTTGCATTGGACGGCTTGTCCACGGGTTGGTATTCCGTCCGGGTCCTACTGCCTGACGGCACGCCATTGCAGTCCACCGGGTTCCTGAAGGAATAAGGAACCGGTCGCCGACGGGTGTACTTGGCCCGGCACGGAAGTGAGGCTTCCCCGGAATGGGGGCGGTGTACGGGATGGTTGATCCCCCGGGAACGGTGGGCCCTTTGGCGTTGCCGAATTGACCGTGCCCTTCACAGGTGCGACAGGGGATGCAGCGTGAGGATCAAGTGCGGACAGGCCATTCGCCATGGGCCGAGGTTGCAGACGGGCCAAGGCTTGCTCCACTCATTGCCGGGCTCAACGACCCGGATAACTGTTCATAACTTACAGGCAACTTGCCGGGGGCAGTTGCGTCTTCCCCGAGCGTGGAAGTACGCTCCGTGCGCAGGTGCCTCCCCAACATCTGCGCAAGGGTTTCTACGCGAAGTGATTACATTCGTCTTCCCAAGCCCAACCCCGACCCCTCATGCTCCGCATCCTGATCCTTGGATTCGCTTGCGTGTTTTCCACAGTCTTGGCCGCCCAGAACGTTGGGATCAGCAATGTCGCGTTGCTGCCCGATGCCTCGGCCGTGCTCGATATCAACAGCGTCACCACCGGCATCCTGGTGCCACGGATGACCGAGGCCCAGCGGCTGGCCATACCCACCGCCGGCCCTGAGAACAGCCTGCTCGTTTACCAGACCGACGTTGGCGCCGGGACCGACACCACCAATGCCAGAGGCTTTTGGTACTGGGACAACAACGGGGCCCAATGGGTGCATCTGGATGCCGTACGCCGTGGCTGGCTGATAGACGGCAACACCGTCACCGCGGTTACCGGGGCCAACCCGGAATTCCTGGGCACCCTGGGGGCCGTGGCCGGGTACTTGCCACAACGCGAACTGGTTTTCCGCACAGGACCGGGGCCCGTGACCGATCCCCCGGCCATGCAGATGGGACACGACCTGTTGGCCTACAACTCCGGTTTCGTAGGGTTGGGCACCGCCGCCCCGGCCACCGAGCGCCTGGAGGTGGAAGGAGCCATCCGGGTGGGGCAAAGTGATCAGCTAAGCCCGCCCCGCGAGGGCACCATCCGCTACGGCACGATCGACGGGGGGCCGCAGACCGGCACCACGGGCAGCCCCGCGTACAACCTCAATTGGCATTGGGGCACCTTGGACACCGTTAACCAGGCCACCGGTACGCATGCCCCGCTGTGGCAACGCCTCGAGAATGCCGAAGAGCTGGTGCTGAACAAACCATACCCGAAGGATACCACCAAATGCCCGGGGGGCATTGGCGATGCCTATCGCGGCAACCTCAGCCCCACACCGGTAACGCAAACAACCAACACCCCCGCCAACATCTACAGCCCCTTTGCGACCAACTATAATCCAGCCAATACCGGCGTGTACAAGGTGCAATACCTGTACCGCAATGCGGAGCTGGTGGAAGCCGGATTCTGCTTCCCCGCCACCATTTATTCGGTTTCCTTCTTTTGCCTGGACCAGGAAACCATGACCCCGGACCCCACTTTCTTGGCGGAATGGAGAATGCGGGGAGGCGCCCCTGGCAACGCTGCCCTGCAGGGTGCAGGGGCGTACTTTGGCCTCGGCAACACCGTCCCTTTCATGGATGATCCCACCCGGTTGTCCGCGGTCCGTGGATCCGGCTACTTTTTCCTCCCAAGCCCCGGCTGGCTGACCTTCAACTTGACGACCCCCATTTCATTGGCTGCGGGGCAAAATCTGATCATTGAGCTCACTTGGATACGGGAGGCCGGTACTGGGGTCGGTCCCCGGGTGGAGTTGGAGGATGCCGGCTTTACATGCACGAAGTGGGTTTTGTGCCCAACGTGTGGACCTCCGGACATGAATCCGCTGGAGGACGCTCCCGCCTATACGGGAGGGATCGTTGCGCCCACGGCGGCCAACCCGCATAACTGGCGGCCGGTGACACGCTTTTCAGCCACCGTGGCCAGCCCGGATGTGGTGGAGCGGACGGCAAACTACCTGCAGTACGACGGAGGCATCATGATCGGTGATGCGGCCTGGGCCAATGCCCCGGGCAACTTTACCGGGCCCGGCACGGTGAAGGCGCAGAACGGGGTATATGACGGCAAGCTGAAGCTGAGCGACCATGTGTTCGACCGCTATTTCGACGGCACCGCGCGGGCGGATGCACAGGGCACCCAATACCATTACACCGGCTTGGCGCAACTACGGGAGCGCCTGGAGCGGGACCGCCACCTGCCCAACATGCCAGGCCGCGACCAATGGGAGGCCAGCGGCGGTGCCAGCCTGGGGACATTGGCCACCGGCCTTTGGGAAACCGTGGAAGACCAGGCACTGTACATCACCCAGTTGCAACAGGACCTGGCCACCTTGGAAACCATGAGCTTCGGCGGTGTGCTCACGCCGGAAAAGGCGGACCGGCTGATCAGCGAGGTAAAGGCCAGCAGACGGCTTACCGAAGCCCAGAAGGCACACTTGATCGAAAGCATCGCCGCCAAGGCCAAAAACCACGAAGGGCAATGAACATGCAGGCTTCCCATACCATGCGAGCCTGGGTATTGGCCTTGTGCTTCTGTGGGTTGGCCATGGGTGCGTGGGCACAGATCGGCAACATTGCCGTAAACGAGACCGGTGCGGCGGCGGACCCCAAGGCCATGTTGGACGTAAGTTCCGTGACCAAGGGCCTGTTGGTCCCCCGCATGACGCAGGCGCAAAGGGACTTGATCACCACGCCGGCGGAAGGCCTGTTGATCTACCAGACCAATCCATTGACGCGCGGCTTCTACGTGATGCAGGGCGGCACGTGGACCCCCCTGGTTCCAGGCCGGAACGGATGGGACATCTACGGCAACCTGCTGCTCAACCTGGGCACGCCCAGCCCTGATTTCGTAGGCACCACGGACAACCGGCCCTTGCTCTTCCGCACCAACAACACGCACCGCATGCGCATGGAGGCCAACAATGGTTTCCTGGGCGTGGGGTTCCCGTTGGCCTCGGCGGCCATGGAGCGCTTGGACATCAACGGGGCACTGGGCATCTATTACGAGCCACCCGCCGGGCAGGACCCCAGTGCCACGGCCGCCGCGGGTGTATTCCGTTACCAGCCTTTCGGGACCGTGACGGGCTCGGCCAACTACCGGTATGGCAACCGCGAGGGGCTGCCCATGCCGGTCACACCGCTCTCGACCTATTCTGACCTGTTCGATGTGAACTATCTTGCGCCCCTGCAATATGCAGCGCACTGGGGCAACATCACTGGGCAGGACACGGTGCCGGGCCGCGTCTATGGCACGGTACCTCCCACCAAGATCCAGCCCGAACTGGGCGGCTGGCGTGCTTTTGAGAACCCCTACAACGAGGTGTTCGGCAAAACATGGAACCATGTCCGCACCATGGAATGCCAAGCCGGCACGGCCATCATCCCCTACGGCACCACGGTTGGCGGGGTTTGGTCCAACACGTTGCCCCCGGCGGACCAGGAGCGTTCCACACCGTACAACCGCAACCTAATTGGTCCTTTCTCTTTCCGCAGGCAGTACCTGTACTTTGCGGAGGAGCTGAACCTGGAGTTGGCCCAAGTGGCGGGCCATACGGCTACGGAAGGACTGTGTCCGGGCGCACAGGTCAACCAGATCGCCTTCTATGTGAATGGCACTTATGTACGCGGTTTATCGGCCGCTACCCAAGGCCATGTGATCGTGCGCAATGCGCCGGTGGGCCTGGACCAGCTGAACGGGTTTGACAACACGCCGGACAACAGCGGCACCATGGGCTGCGGGCAGATCTCCCCGGCCACGTGGCCGGATGCCACGGGCATCCATTGGCAGGTCGTTAACCTGACCACGCCCTTTATTTGGGACGGCCGCAGCAATGTGCTGGTGGAGGTGGCGGGTTCCATGGGAGGCGGGGCCCCTGGGACACCGGCACCGGCATTCGTACACCAACTGCCGGTGAACGTGACCTACGCAGGAACGGCTTCCGCGGGGCCTGGGCCGATGACGTTCACGCTTTTGGCCAATCCTTACCCGCCGGGGCCGGGCTGGGCATGTCCCGCGCTGTTCACGCCAACGGCCAATACGGGCCTGCTGCTGCCGGATGCAGGTACACTCAACTATTCCTACGGTGCCAGCACCTGGCGGCCTTATGTCCGCTTCGGGGGCGAGGTGGCAAAACAGGCCGCGGTCCCGATCACAGGCACGGACCGGTTCATCCATTACAAGGGAGCCTTGGTGCTGGAAGATCCCGCGGCCGCAGGCATGCTCAACAGCCTGAGCCCGGGGTTGCCCTGGGGCCGCTGGCGGCTGGGCTTCCCAGCGGGATACACCACGTTCAATTACAAGGGCAATGGCACCATCAGCGCCCAGCAGGGCGTATACGACGACCGGACACGGTTGAACGACCATGTGTTCGACCGCGCCTTCGACGGGCGGGTGGCCCCGCAGGATGCCGTGGAATTCGGCGGCAAGCGCAACTTGTCCATGGAGGAGATGGCGGCCTTCACGCAAAAAAACCGGCACCTGCCCACCATGAAAGGCAGGGAGGACTGGAAGCGCGAGGACGGGTTCTCCCTGGGCGACCTGACCAATCAGCTCTGGACCACGGCCGAAACCCAGGCCTTGTACCTCACGGAGTTGCATGAAAAGCTGGATCTGTTGGAAATGCTCTCCACGGACCGTCCGCTCAACGCCAAGGAATTCCAGGCCGCCTGCCGGCAATTGGCCCCCATGCCCCAGTATACCGATGCCGATAAGGCACGCCTGATGGCGGACATACGCCGCCGAACCCCCGTCATCCCCACGCCCCGCTGACCCCTCATGTGTTCCCACGCTTCCCATCCATCCCGTTCATGGCGCGGCCGCAGCGCCGGGTACGCCCAGGCCCTTCTCCCGGCCCTGGTCTTGTCCGCCTTGATGGGCCACCATGGTGCACAGGCCCAAGTAGCGATCAATAGCACCGGGGCGGCACCGGTTTCCACCAACGCCATGCTGGAGATCGCCAGCACGGACAGGGGCTTGCTGATCCCGCGGATGACCCGCAACCAACGGGTGGCCATTGCCACGCCGCCCAACGGACTGTTGGTATACCAGACCAATGATGCCGGATCGGAGGTCATGGGGTTCTACTATTACGATGCGGCGGTGGTGGGCACCGGCGTGGTGGGCTGGAGGCATTTGGGGCAGGGCGGCCCCGTATGGCAATTGGGCGGCAATGCCGGAACGACCAATGCCCATTTCGTGGGTACCCTCAACAATTATCCGCTGGTGCTGCGCACCGGCAACCAGGAGCGCGGCCGCCTGACGGAGAACGGCCAGTTCCAGTTGTACACCCAGTACCCGAACATCTTCGCCGTGTATCCCTCATTGGTTACCGAAATGGTGCATGTGCAGGGAGGGGTGAAGCTCAACGGGGGAAGCACCGGGAGCCTGCCGGGGACCATCCGCTTCGCGCCGCCCAGTGGCGGGACACCAGGCCGGTTCGAGGGATATGTACAAAATAGCGGGTTGGGGGTGACGGCACCGGCAGCCAACGGTTGGAAGCAGATTGACAACAACTTCCACGAACGGCGGCTGCAACAAACACCTCTATCGAGCGGTGGATGCCAGGACCCTTCCAACACCTCCTTGGCCCAAACCATGCCCCCTACGGCCAACACCACGGTGGCGGGAGGTGCACGCCCATGGCCCATGACGGGGCCATCCGTGGGGTTGGGCACGCTGGGCGGTGGTGCCACGCCCTACTATGGGCTGTGGGAGGATTCGCGGAAGCAATACCTATACAGGGCTGACGACATCTCGGCGGCGGGGATCTGCATGGGGAGCGACAACCCGATCCGGGCCATGGCCTTCAATGTCACCGGTTTGACAGGGGCTTCCACAAGGCAGCATTACGTGCGCATCCGGATGAAAAACACGGGGGCGAACACCACGGCGACCTTTGACAACAGCGGCCTGGCGGTCTTTGCCCAACCGACGACCGGGCAGATCACGGGACCGCCGGTGCGCTATTACAACCCCTACCCGCCGGCAGTTCCGGCCAATCCGCCCGGGGGGGAGACCGCGGGATTCGATTTTGCCGTGGGCTGGAACATCCACCCGTTCGACCAAGGCGGACCGGGGTTCGTGTGGACCGGAAGCAACCTGCTGATCGATGTGGCCGTGGACAACCAGACCTGGCCGGTGAAGGAGTCGGTCGTGCAGTCATACAACAGCGGCTATCAAAGCCTGATCTACATGTACTGTGATGCATGCGGTGGCAGCGGAGGTTCACCCGGTGCCGGAACATGCTTATGGCGAACCGCCCCCACGGTCGGGTTCTATTGGCCCCCGACCGCCCCGTACAATGGTGAGCCCGGGGCTGGGCCTGGAACAGCGAACTCCGATGGATGGGGCTATAGGGGCGGCTGGGACCTGACCAACGGTACCAACACCGTGGCTTGTGACGGCCAGACCACCACCTGGGGCGGTTTCGGTCCGGCCACCAGTAACCAGTTGCCGCGTGTGGCCTTCCTGGCCAAGTACACAGGCGGGGGGGCCGCCGTCAACGTGGGCAGCTACATGTACGCCAATGAGGCCTTGATGGTGGGCGATGCGGCCTGGGCCGCGTCCGGTGCCTTTGCTCCGCCGCCTTCCACGTTGCGGCACCGCGGGCCAGGTACCCTAAGCGCCCAGAAAAGCGTGTGGAGCGGAGGCACCTTGCTCACCGACTACGTGTTCGATCTGTACTACGACGGCGTGGCGAAACCCGAGGATGCCAAGGGGGCCGGTACATACAGCCGCGTGCCCTTGTGCGACCTCCCCAACTACGTGGAGCGCAATCGCAGGCTCCCCAACGTGGAAGGCCGGACCGCTTGGAACACGAAGGGTTCCTTCAGTCTGGATCAGATCACCAACCAGCTTTGGGTAGCCGTGGAAGATCAAGCCCTGTATATCCAGGAACTCAACCAGCGCATGGATGCCTTGCGCGCCTACCTGGTGGAGAAGAAGCTGCGGGAAATGGAGGGGAAATAGGGAAGGAGCGAAAGAGCGCAGGTTATTCGCCCGGACAAGGGTCACACGGCCCGATCGTGCCGCCCGCACACGTAGGGTATGGGCGCAGGTCCATGGAATTGTTGCGTTGCGGATCCCTCCGGATGCCCGGGAATTCCGTCGGACCACGCGGATTCCTTCCGCCCAACGACCTTGCGTACGGTGGCATGGGAAGCTGATGAGGGTGGTAGCCATCGGCGCGACGGCCACACTCCCCAGGCCCAGGCGATTTCCGACCTTTGCCCTGCCCGTCCAAAGCCAATCTTGTCCGTCGAGCATCATACCGCCGATTTCCGGCATGGCCGGATCACCATGCACGTGCACCGGTATGGGCGCGGCCCCGGACATCTGCTGGCCTTCCATGGTTTCGGCCGCACGGGAACGGACTTTGCGGCGGTGGCGCCGGCCCTGGCCGACCGATGCGTCATCCATGCCTTCGACCTGCCCTTCCATGGGCAAAGCCCGGCACCGGACGGAGGCATGCCCATCACCCCGCAAGAGTGGGTGGCCTGCATCCAGGCGTACGTGGACCAGATCCCCGCAAAGGAGGCCGCCGTGCTGGGCTACAGCCTGGGCGGCCGCATGGCCCTGCTTCTGCTGGAGCAGGGGGCCGTGTGGCTGCGGCAAGTTTTCCTGCTCGCCCCGGACGGGCTGGTGGTGAGTCCCTGGTTCCGGCGCATGGTGCGGTACCCATGGGGGAGGGCCCTGGGCCGGACCTTCATCAGGCATCCGGGACCCGTGCACGGGCTGATGAACCTGTTGCACGGTATCGGCCTGCTCCACGATCGCCTGTACCGCTTCCTGATGGACCAGACCGCCACACCGCGGATACGGCAGCTGGTCTATGACGTGTGGGCGGCCACCCGCCTGTTGGAGCCTGACCTGGGCCGCGCGGCACGGCATGCGGCGGCCCGCCACATTCCGGTACACCTGTTACTGGGCGAGCACGACCGGGTGATCAAGGCCCGTTACGGAAAAAGGCTGGTGAAACATGCCCCGAAGGACATCCGGCTCCATGTCCTTCCGGTCGGCCATCGCATGTTGGACGCGGGGATGGGCCGGAAACTGGCCAATCTGTGGGATGTTGGCCAGGGCGGGAGCTGATCCCGCACAGTGATGCCGTGGCAGCGTTTGTGGCCCCGGCCTTTACGAGAAAGGGCCGCCCCGGTCGGACGGCCCTTTTGATCGCTAAAACCTCTACGGATCACTTCTTGCCGATCCGCTCGTCGCTGACGGTGAGCTTGTGGCGGCCTTCGGCGCGCCGATTGGCCAGTACGGCCCTTCCGGCCGGCGTGCTCATGCGCTCACGAAATCCATGCTTGTTGACCCGCTTGCGCTTGCTGGGCTGGAATGTCCGCTTCATTGCCGTTCGTTTTTCTGGAAAAGGGAGCGCAAAGATAGTGGAATGCCCGATACGTGCAAGAAATCGGGACCGGTGCCGCCCCGGCTGTTTTACTGCTTCAGGAACCCGGTGGCCTGCAAGGGTGTGCCGTCAGGCAGGATGACGCGCAGGCTGTACCAGCCCTTGGCCAAATGCGCGATGGGCAATTCGGTGTTCTGTTCGCCACGAGCCACGGGCAGGGCGGTGCCTGCCACTGCACGGCCCGTGGCATCGGTGATGTACAACCGTGCGTCGCCGGTGGAGGATGAACTGAAGGCAATACGCAAGTGGTCCATGGCCGGGTTGGGAAAGATCACGGGCCGTGCGGGATCGCCCATCATGTATGCGATCACGGCATGGGTAAGGCTGGAGGCCCCGTCGACATCCACCTGTTTCAGGCGGTAGTAGTTGATGCCCGGCAGCGGGGCCTGGTCTACGAAAAGATAGTCTTGGCGGAACAAGGAGTTGCCTGCCGCAGGTACGGTGCCAAGGTGTTTCCAGTCCTGATTGTCGCCGCTGCGCTGCACCTCGTAGTGCAAGGCATTCAGCTCGGAGGCGGTGGCCCAGGATACATCGATCACCCGTTGGTTGGGCTTGGCATCGAGGTCGAGGAGTTCAATGGGCAGGGTTGTACAATCCAAGGAGGCACCGCCGGAGAGCTGCCAATTCAAGGTAAACGCCTGGCCGGAGGCGGACCAGTTGTCGATATACATGACATAGACCTGTCCGGCCACCACATCGATGGTCTTTACCCAGCCGTCTCCGCTGGCATCTTCCGTAAAGTCGGTGGCTCCGTTGCCCAGGCCCACCACATAATCAGGGGGGGCGTTCCAGCTGCATCGAAGTGGCGGTCCGGCGGGGCATTGGGCCTCGGTATAGGGCCCCCAAACAGCGAAATCGTAGTCATCTGTTCCGTTGGTGGGCGAGATGGAGAAGCCGATGTTGCCTGCGGTCTGGGGCGAGAAGAAATACCAGGTACCCATGTGTTCCGTGGAAAGACAACCTTGGTTCGAGGCATTCAGGTCCTGTGTTTCGCCCCAATTGGTGGCGTTGTTGTTGATCGCCAGTGCGCTGCACACGGTGATGCCCCCGGCGCAATCCTGTGGCGGAGCGGGTGGCGGGCCACATGTCACGATCTGGCTATAGGTGATGCCGGCCACCGGCGGCTGGGAGGAGGTGAAATAAGGTCCTTGGCCGAGCTTGCTGATGCTGTAGCGGTTCTGGTTTTGGTTGGGGCCGCTGTCGTCATAGGAGACCTCGACCAGATCGCCAATCACCACCCCAAGCAGGACCACATTCATGCTTCCGGTGACCGTGTAATAGGTCCAAGCCCCGCCGTTTATACGTACCCCCACCTTGGATGAGCCCCATCCGTTGTTGCCGCTGTCCTCCATGATCAGTGCATACACGCAATCCCCGGATGGGATGGCCTGGCACACCACCAGAGCGCTCCACCCCGCATTGCTCACCGACCCGTCGGAGGTGAACTGGATGGTGAGGCAGCCACTGGGATGTGAGGAAGTGAATGTGGGAGGAAGCGTGCTTCCGCTGTAAGTGCCAAGCACCGGTGCACCCGTGGTGGGACCATTATAGATGGTCAACACGTCGTAGGTGGCTTCTGTTAAGAAGGTGTTGAAGATCAGCGTTACCGCGTCGCCTGGGTTGTCCGGGCAGTATGTCCGGATGAAGTTGCTGTTGTTGGGGTAATTCCCGGCGGCGCCACCGGGGTCGTACACCAGTGTACCACAGGCGGAAGGTGGTGGCACCCACGGGCTACAGGTGATGTTGGCTACCCATCCGGAGTAAGTGAAGCTTGCGTCAGAGGTGAAGACGACGGTGAGGCAACCCGAAGGGTCGGTGGCGGTAAAGGGGCCAGGTATCGTGGTGCCGCTGAAGGTGCCCAGGGACGAGTAGGTCGTATTGGGCCCGTCATAGATGGTCATCAGATCAAAGTTGGCCTCGGTGTTGAATTGGGTGAAGGTCAACGTCACGGCATCGCCGGGGGTGTCCGGGCAAATGGTTTGTGTGACGTTGCTGTTGTTCGGATAATTGCCGCCGGGGCCTCCCGGGTCATAAAAGGGATCGCCACAGGATGGCAGCGCCTGCGGCGCCCCTATGCTGAACGTGCCCGGGCAAGGACTGTTGGGTGAGGGCCAGGTATCAAACCAGATGAAGTACTGGGTACCGGCGTTCAGCGTGACGTTCAAGCTGACCGAGTTTCCCGTACTGTTGGCACCGTCCACGCAGTTGTTATTGGTGGGGCAACCGATGTATACCTGGACGCTGCACCAGGTTTGCCCGCTATAGGAGATCGGATAAGACCCTGTGGAGGTGGGCGTTATGGTGTACAGGGCCTCATTGCCGTTCTTGTAATATGTGCTGGCCATGCCGCCGCACAACCCGGGCACGTTCATGTCGTTCAGGTCGTTGGTACCGCCGCAGACCAGCGCCTGGTTGGTAATGGGCAAGCTGGCCGGGTTGAGGGTGATGGCACCGGCACAAGTGGTGGCACCGGCAATTCTCGGCAAGGCGATTAACAGGGCCACCATGCCCCCGGCGAAGACCCGGGATGAAATGCCACCAAGGAGGGGACTTGGGGTCATGAGGGGTCGATAAATGAGGAAACCGACTTGGGTAGGGGAAAGATAAGAAGATTCCCGAACCGTGAAACGATGGGAAGGAGCCTGTTGATGAAAAAACAGGCCTTCACGATCACCGTGCACAGGCAGGAAGGGCCTCCACCGTTTCCGGTCCGTGCAGATGGGCGATGGGCCTAAGGCCGGTAGGCCATGTACCGTGTGCGGCCGTCAGTTGGCCTCGGCCCCTTGGGCCTTGGCCGTGGTGCGGGCATAGTGCACCAAGGCCTCGCGCAGGCACTCCACCGCCATGCGGAGCTTGTCCTGCTCCAGCACGTAGGCCAGGCGCACCTGCTTCTTGCCAGGCGCCGGGTGGGCGTAGAAGCCCGCTGCCGGGGCCATCATCACCGTGTGGCCCTTGTGCTGGAATTCCTCCAGGAGCCAAACGCAGAATTTCTCGGCATCATCGATGGGCAGTTCGGCCACGCAGTAGAAGGCGCCCTTGGGCATGGGGCAAAGGACTCCGGGAATGCTGTTGAGGCCCTCCACCAGGATGTTGCGGCGCTCGCGGTATTCACTGTTCACCTCCTCGAAATAGGACCGCGGCGCCTGCAGCGCGGCCTCGGAGGCGATCTGCCCGAAGGTGGGCGGGCTGAGGCGGGCCTGGGCGAACTTCAACGCGGTGGCCAGCAGCTCCTTGTTGCGGGTGACGAACGCACCGATGCGCGCGCCGCACATGCTGTAGCGCTTGCTCACGCTGTCCACCAGCACCACGTTCTGCTCAATGCCGTCCAGTTCCATGGCACTGATGTGGCGGGCGCCGTCGTAGCAGAACTCGCGGTACACCTCGTCGGCGAAGAGGAAGAGGTCGTGCTTCTTCACGATGTCGCGCAGCGTTTCCAGCTCCTCGCGGCCGTAGAGTACGCCGGTGGGGTTGCCCGGATTGCAGATCAGGATGCCCTTGGTGCGTGGGGTGATGAGCTTCTCGAAGGCCTCGGCCGGCGGCAGGGCGAAGCCTTGCGCGATGGATGTGGACAGGGGCACCACGGTGATGCCGGCCTGGATGGCGAAGGCGTTGTAGTTGGTGTAGAACGGCTCCGGGATGATGATCTCATCCCCCGGGTTGAAGCACGCCATCAGGCCGAAGAGCAGCGCCTCGGAACCGCCGGTGGTGATGATGATATCCTCGTGGGTGACCGGGATCTTGTGCTGTTGATAGTATGCGGCAAGGCCTTTGCGGTAGCTTTCATTGCCCGCGCTGTGGCTGTATTCCACCACGCGGAGGTCGTTGTTGCGCACGGCCTCCAGCGCCACTTCCGGGCTGTGGATATCGGGTTGCCCGATGTTCAGGTGGAGCACTTCCACGCCGCGCTTGCGGGCGGCCTCGGCATAAGGGACCAGTTTGCGGATGGGGGATGCGGGCATCATCTGCCCTTTCTGGGAAATGCTTGGCATGGCAGTGGTTCGTCCGGCAAAGTTCGGCCTTTTCACGCACGGTAAACACGCGCCCAGGGAAGGCCGTGCCGGGCCGCATCCATGCCGGTTGACGGCCCTGGCCCTGGCCGCAGGCGCTCGGGGTTCTCCACGATCACACAGGCTTTTCCACATCGCGGAATGGGCTGTATGGATCGGAGGTACCTTCGCGGCCCGGAACCCTTCCGGACATGCCAAAAGACAATTCGATCAAGTCCGTGCTGCTGATCGGCAGCGGGCCCATCGTGATCGGCCAGGCCTGCGAGTTCGATTACTCCGGCAGCCAAGCTTCCCGCTCCCTGCGCAACGAGGGCATCGAGGTCACGCTGATCAACAGCAACCCGGCCACCATCATGACCGACCCGGTGACGGCGGACAACGTGTACCTCAAGCCGCTCAAGCCGGAGAGCATCGAGGAGATCCTCAGCAAGCACAAGATCGACGCGGTGCTGCCCACCATGGGCGGGCAAACGGCGCTGAACCTCGCCATCGAGTGCGAGAAGCTTGGCATTTGGCAGGCCCACGGCGTGCGCATGATCGGTGTGGACACCGAGGCCATCGACATCACCGAGGACCGCGAGCGCTTCCGCAAGCTGATGGAAAGCATCGGCGTGCCCATGGCGCCCAGCAAGACCGTCACCAGCTTCCTCGAAGGCAAGAAGGTGGCGCAGGAGTTCGGCTTCCCGCTGGTGATCCGCGCCAGCTACACGCTGGGCGGTGCGGGTGCGGCCTTCGTGAAGGACCCCGCCGAGTTCGACAAGCTGCTCAAGCACGGGCTGGAGGTAAGCCCCATCCACGAGGTGATGATCGACAAGGCCCTGCTGGGCTGGAAGGAATTCGAGCTGGAGCTGCTGCGCGACAAGGACGACAACGTGGCCATCATCTGCAGCATCGAAAACTTCGATCCCATGGGCATCCACACCGGCGACAGCATCACCGTGGCGCCCGCGATGACCCTCAGCGACCGCACCTACCAGAAGATGCGCACGCTGGCCATCAAGATGATGCGCGCCATTGGCGACTTCGCCGGAGGGTGCAACGTGCAGTTCGCCGTGAGCCCGGACGAGAAGGAGGAGATCTACGCCATCGAGATCAACCCGCGCGTGAGCCGCAGCAGCGCGCTGGCCAGCAAGGCCACGGGCTACCCCATCGCCAAGATCGCCAGCAAGCTCGCCATCGGCTACCGGCTGGATGAATTGGAGAACCCCATCACCGGCACCAGCGCCTTCTTCGAGCCCACGCTCGATTACGTGATCGTGAAGGTGCCGCGCTGGAACTTCGACAAGTTCGAGGGCAGCGACCGCCGCCTGGGGGTGCAGATGAAAAGCGTGGGCGAGACCATGGGCATCGGCCGCAGCTTCCAGGAAGCGCTGCAGAAGGCTTGCCAGAGCCTGGAGATCAAGCGCAACGGTCTGGGCGCCGACGGCAAGGAGACCAAGGACCCCGTGGTGCTGCTGGAAAGCCTGGCCAACCCCAGCTGGAGCCGCCTCTTCCACATCTACGATAGCATCAAGGCCGGCATCCCCTTCGCCAAGATCCACGAGATCACCAAGGTGGACATCTGGTTCCTGAAGCAGATCGAGGACATGATCCTCACCGAAAAGGAAGTGGAGAAATACACGCTGGACACCATCCCGCACGACCTGCTGCTGGAGGCCAAGCAGAAGGGCTACGCCGACCGGCAGGTGGCGCACCTGCTGCGCTGCCTGGAGAGCCAGGTGTACAAGAAGCGGCAGGAGCTCGGCATCAAGCGCGTGTACAAGCTGGTGGACACCTGCGCCGGTGAATTCCCCGCGAGAACGCCGTACTACTACAGCACCTTCGAGGAGGAGAATGAAAGTGTGAGGTCGGACAAGAAGAAGATCATCGTGCTGGGCAGCGGCCCCAACCGCATCGGGCAGGGCATCGAGTTCGACTACTGCTGCGTACACGGCGTGCTCGCGGCCAAGGAGCTGGGCTACGAGACCATCATGATCAACTGCAACCCGGAGACCGTGAGCACCGACTTCGACACGGCGGACAAGCTCTACTTCGAGCCCGTGTTCTGGGAGCACATCTACGACATCATCCTGCATGAAAAGCCCGAGGGCGTCATCGTGCAGCTGGGCGGGCAGACCGCGCTGAAGCTGGCCGAGAAGCTGAACCGCTACGGCATCCCCATCATCGGCACCAGCTATGAGGCGCTGGACATGGCCGAGGACCGCGAACGCTTCAGCAGCCTGCTCCGCGACCTGGGCATTCCGTACCCGAAGTTCGGTGCGGTGAACAACGCGGAGGAGGCCGTGGCCCTTTCCAAGGAGCTCGGCTTCCCGCTGCTGGTGCGGCCCAGCTACGTGCTCGGCGGCCAGAAGATGAAGATCGTCATCAACGAGGAGGAACTCGTGGACCAGGTACTCGACATCCTGCGCCTGATGCCCGACAACAAGATCCTCATCGACCATTTCCTCGACGGCGCCATCGAGGCCGAGAGCGATTCCATCTGCGACGGCGAGATGGTGCGCATCATCGGCATGATGGAACACATCGAACCCGCCGGCATCCACAGCGGCGACAGCAACGCCGTGCTCCCGCCCTTCGACCTGCCGGACAAGGTGATCCAGCAGATGCGCGAGCACACGCACAAGATCGCGCTGGCCCTGAAGACCGTGGGCCTGGTGAACATCCAGTTCGCCATCAAGGACGAGGTGGTGTACGTCATCGAGGCCAACCCGCGCGCCAGCCGCACGGTGCCCTTCATCGCCAAGGCCTACGGTGAGCCTTATGTGAATTGGGCCACCAAGGTGATGCTCGGCCACAAGCTGAAGGAGTTCCAGTTCAAGCCCCGGCTTGATGGCTACGCCATCAAGGTGCCCGTCTTCAGCTTCGAGAAATTCCCCAACGTGGACAAGAGCCTCGGACCTGAGATGAAGAGCACGGGTGAAGCGATCTACTTCATCAAGGATCTGAAGGATCCGTTCTTTAGGCAGGTGTACGGGGAGCGGAGTATGTACTTGAGCAGGTAGGTTCTTTGGGTGTTCGGGTGGACACGGCGGACACGGTGTAGCATCGTGTCCGCCGTGTCCACCCTCGAAGGCACTACGCGGTAGGTTCCTCAGGAGGCTCAGGCTTGGTCGGCTTCTGGTCGCGGCTTTGGGTGCGTGCTTTGTAAAGCCGCTCCGAGAAGCCCCCGTTCTCCTCGAACTGGCGGGCCAATGTCACCAGTTGCCGGTCCAATAGACCGACTGCCACCATGCAATACACATGTCCGATGTTGCCTGCGATCTCGGCGTGGCTGCGTTCCGGGGCACGTCCGTGCACATCGGCACCCCAGCGCGCTACCTCATCCGCCGTCTTGATCCGCTTGTCGATCAGCTCTTGACGAACGGGATCTTGAATGGGCCACTGGGTCAACCGGTTCTGGCGAAGGAATGCTGCGTAGTCCTTTTTCAGCTCCACCAAGCTCGCCCGTGCCACGTTCGTCAGGTTCATCTCCAACTTCTTCGAGGTGGCACTGAACATGCTGCCTTCGGCAATGTTGCGGGAGCCGCTACGGGCGGCCTGATCCATCTGGTCCCTTGTGCGGCTTCCCACCTCGATGTACCGTTTGGTGAAGCGCACCGTGATGTCATGCAGCAATTCCGCCACTTTGTAGCTCAGCAGCTTCTCGAAGCCGCCATGCTTGCCATAGACATTGGTATCGCCGGTCTTGTCGGCCATGGACCGAAGATAGGCTTGCGCGGCTCCCCACCCTGCGCTCGCGTGTTGCGAGTGCCGTTGCTTTGCCCGCCTCCGGCGGTTCCCATGGACGTCTCCATGGGGCACCCCCCACCCGGCGCTCGCGTGCCGCGAGTGCCGTTGCTTTATCCGCCCCCATCCCCCTCATTGTCGCAAGTGTTCCGCCAAGGATGGGCATGAGTTTGGGCGGGCGGGCCACATGGGACCTTCTTCACCACACCATCTTCTCCGGGTCTTGCCGAGCATCAAAGATGTCCGACACGAAGATCAGGTCGTTGATGATGCGGTAGATGATCTTGTAGTTCCCGCTCACCTTGCATCGGTGTCCCATCTTCAGGTGGTCGAGCAGCGGCTCATACTGTCCACCACGCGGGTGGTCCACCAGCCAATCGATGTCATCCACGATCTTCTTGGTGATCCGATCGGCCACACGCTCGCTGGCTTCGGTGGCGTAATAGTTCCAGATGTCATCGAGTCGCGCGGCGGCGTACTCGGAAACCAGGAGCTTCACTTCTTCTTACGAGATGCGAGACGAGCGCGAACCTGGGTGGTGCTCATCACTTGACCGGCGGCCAGGTCATCTTCCGCCTTCAATGCCCGCGCGGTGAATTTGGCCTTGAGCAATGCATTCTTCGAGCCGCCGCTAAGAATATCCTTCAACACTTCAAGCAAGGACACGTTCTTCTCTTTCGAGATAAGCTCGGAGAGTTCGGTGCGGAGTGCGAGCGCGTTCATAACGAAGAATTGATGCTCAAATATACCCACATGGTCACAAGCGGTCCCGCCTGTTCAGAGGGATCAACGGCAGGGCGGGAACACGTGCGAGAATGGGGGCATTTGAGCGATCAAGGTGCAATGCCGGGGATACGGATCAATATTTCACGATCATGGCCCGGCCCTGCCTGCCCATGCCTTCGAGGCGGGCGATGTAATCGCCTGGTGCCAAGCTTGAGATCGCGATGGAACCTGAGGTGGACATCGGCCCCACCGTGTGGAGCATTTCACGGCCGGCCAGATCGAACACCCGTACTGAAGAGACCGGGAAAGAAGCATTGAAGTGGACCCGGTCGGATGATGGGACCGGAAAGAATGTGGGGGTGGTCCCGGACGGAGTGGCCGTGATGGAGGTGGTGGGGTTCTGGAATCCGGAAAGGCGGAAAATATGCGGGCTGCCGAGGAAGGTGGAGAAAAGCATGTCGCCGGTGAGGGAATCGACCACGACCCCCTCGGCTTCATTCAGGCCGGAGATCAGGATCCGTGCGCTGCTGGTATCGGGCAGGCCATCGGGTGCCACTGCGTATACCCACACCGCGTCGCTCGCATAGGAACAGATCGCCATGGAAGGCACGGGAAAAAGCGCGGACCCCAGTGGGATGTACGTCAATCCCTCGGCCCCCAAGGCGCTTCCCGACAAGTCTTCCGCCGCGGTGGTATCGCTGAACGTATAGAGGCCTGTGGCATCCACACTATAGGGAAGTCGATAGACCTGTGAAGCGTTATAGGAGGTCACCGCCAGCGCCCCGCTGCCGGGATATCCTGCGGGAATGAACGCCAGACCGCCGGTGGACGGGCTCGTCCCGAAGGGTGTGATCACGGTGCTCACCGCGGAGGTGTCGGGCCAGGTTTCCCCGATGGCATCGTTGGGATATTGGGAATACAGCATGGGGCCTTCGGGGGTGAAGGTGAGCCCGCCATCCAGATTCGGGGCATTGACGAAATGCGTGGCAGGGCCTGTGAAGCCGGTGATGCTGTTCGTGTTGGGGTCCCGGACGAGGCCGACCGTGAAAACGGCGGCGTATGAGAATTCGGCATTCGCGCCGATGTATAGCGTGTTGGGCTGGTTCTTGCGTAGTGCGAGCCCGCCGTGGGATGCGGGCAGATCCGTGATGCCGCCCAGGTCCGTGAGCGAGTATCCGGCCGTGACGAACGAAGGTCCCAAGGTTTGGCCGATGACGTTGCCGGGCAGCACGGAACCTGCCGAAAGCATGAAGACCAGACAGGCCCAAGGAGCCCTGGGCCGGATGCCGGACATCGCAATTGCGGGCCATCCAGGCGCACGGTTTTCATTTTGAAAACCGGTCATGTGCGGGAATCTTTTTCCGGTGTTCATTTTCAGGCTGATTTAAAAGTAAAAGTATACTGGTCCGGGGCGGATCGTCCCCATATGACCGCACATTTCTTGATCGGTATGCCACGCGCGGGAAACAGGTCTTGGTGCCGGCTTCCATAGCCAAGGATCTCCACGACCGGGAACGGCAATGTCGTGGCCTTGTGCTTGGGCAGCGGGTGATGCAAAGGGCACAGCCCGAAGGCCCTATCGGAACAGGGTGATGAACCCGTCCCGCTTCAGCTCGTCAGTCTCGTTGCACGGGTCCAGCATGGTCATCCGGTAGATGTAAACGCCCATGGGCAGGCCGCCGCCATCCCATGTTTCGGCCGTATCGGTGGTGCTCCATACGAAGTGGCCCCAGCGGTCGAAGATCTCCACCTGGTATTTCAGGTCGGGGATGTCCAGCGGGCCGGGCCACCGGTCGTTGATGTCGTCGCCGTTGGGCGTGAAGGCATTGGGCAGGAATGCGGTGGGCGCGGTGCGTACGTCGATGCGTACGGTGGCGGTGTCGTCGCACTGGTCGGGCTGGGTGCTGTAAAAGGTGAAATCGTACTCCCCGTACCGTTCCAGGTCCACTTCATTGAACCCGCTGCACTGGTTCAGCACCAACCGGTCGCCGACGAAGAAGGCACAGGAATCCGAGGTGCTTTCAAAATGCAGCGCGACCCCCGGGGTGCATGGCACCTGGTCAACGGTGAAAGTGGCCGGCAGGCGCGGGCGCACATACACGCTGTCCCGCACGCCCTCGTCCCCGCATCCGTCCGCATCGAAGCTTTGCAGGCTGATGGGCTGCCAGAAGGGCTCGTCAAACAGGATGGTGGGGAACGGATCGTTGCTGAACCCGTCCGCCCCCCAATGCCACGCCAGCGAATCGGCATTGGAGCTGAGCAGGATGGCCGTGTCCCACGTGCGCAGGCAAAGCGTGTCCGGCACATGGAACGTGGAGGTCGGCGGGGTGAGCAGGCTGAGGGTCACCGAGGCGGTGTTGGTACACCCGATGGTGGTGTCGATGGCCACCAGGTCGATCGGTCCTGCGGTGCCCACCGGTACTTGGAATGAGGCCGTGGAATCGCCCGTGCTCCAGGCGTACACATCCGGGCTGAAGCCCCATTGCCCTTCGGCCGTGAGCACCGGTGGGTCGGAGGGGCAATAGGCCAGGTTGCCGCCCACGGAGATCTGTATGGTCGGGTCACCCAGGTTGGCATAGATCCAGGAGGGGCAGGGCCCGCCGTAGATGTTCACCTCGTACACCCCCGGCCCGAGGCCGGTGCGCGTCAGGTCGGTGAGGTTCGGGGCGTCCAGCCACTCGAAGGTGTAAGGGCCATTGAGGGTCAATGTGACCGATCCATCATTGGCCCCCGCGCAACTGATGTTCGTGGTAGTGAGCGTGCCCATGGGCGGCAGGTTCGGGGGGGCGACCACGGTATCGATCTGGGAAAAGCAGCCGGTGGTATCGAAAACGGTCACCGAATAAGGTCCTACGGAAAGCCCGGTCGCCGCGGGACCGTTCAACCCGGGATCATGCGCCCATACATAGGTATACTGCCCGGGTGTGTTGGGCACCACGGTGATGGAGCCGTCCGAACCGTCCGGGCAGGTGGGCGGGACCACCTGTACCGAGACATCACATGGGACTTGCCCATGTACGGCCCGCGCAAGCGTGAGCGATAGCAAGGTCCCAAGCAGGACCGGCATGCACCTAAAATGACTTGTACAAGGCATGCAACGCACAAATATGGAACGTGCCTGTGGGTTGATGCCTGCCGGGGTGAAGATCATTTCAACACCCCGGGCATTTTGTCCCGGAAGCGCAGGAACCGGGGTTTCGACACCATGCGGATGTATGAATGGCCGGGATTGCGCTCCGCAAAATCCTGGTGGTATTCCTCGGCGGGCCAGAATTTGGTGAACGGTTCAACCTCCACCACGATCGGGCGGTCGTACTGGCCCGAGGCTTCCAGTTCACGGATATGGCCGTCGATGATGGCTTTCTGCTCCGGCGTGTCATAGAAGGCGATGGAGCGGTATTGAGGGCCCACGTCGGGCCCTTGGCGGCTGGGCGTGGTGGGGTCCTGGCTCGCGAAGAAGACCTTCACCAGCGTCGCAAAGTCCACCTCGTTGGTATCGTAGTACACCTCCACGGCCTCGGCGTGCCCGGTGGTACCGCTGCTGACCTGCTCGTACGTGGGGTTGGGTTCGGTCCCCCCGCTGTATCCGTTGATCACCGCGTGTACCCCCCGTACATGCTCGAAGATCTCCTCGGAGCACCAGAAGCATCCCTCGGCGAAATGGGCCACCTGCAAGCCCTTCAAGTCTATGGTATCCATGGTATGGTCAACCTGTTCGGGTGTTCGTTGCCCCGGTGCCCTTCCGCAGGCCGCCAACACGAAAGCGGCCAGGAGCAAGACCGGACGGTTCTTCATCGATGGGCCGGGCATGGGGCAAAGTTACCGCCCGGCCCTTGGCGGGGTCAACGCCGGCGCTCCTTGTTGAACGGCTTCTTCGCGGGCCTGGAAGGGCGGTCGCCCACGGCCGTGCCGCCCTCGTCCACGCGGAGGCGGCGCCCTTTGTAGTTGGCCCGCCCGAAATGGCCGACGACCTCATCGAAGAGGGCGGCATCGATATCGATGAAGCTGTACGTATCCTTCAGCAGGATGCGGCCGAAATGCCGCCCTTCCAGCCCGGTGATGCCGCAGAGGTATCCCAACATGCGCCCCTTGTCGAACCCGTCCTTGGTGCCCAGGTTGATGAACATGGAACGCATCTGTCCCGATGCGAGGTGCCCGGCCCTTTCATTTCTTTCCGCCCCGGGCACCTTGGGCTTTGCCTTCCGGTCCTTGCTCGCCAGGTCCACGTTCAGGTCGCGCGCATCCTTGTAGCGCTTCAAAGCCTGGCCGAACTCCAGGGCGATGATGCGTTGTATCAGGTCCTCACGGCCGAGGTCTTGCAGGTCGAGCGATACGGCATCGACGAGGGGCCCGATGGCCGCGGGGTCCACCGGTGCGTCCTTCAGTTTCTCCACGAACCCCAGCAATTGCCGCTCGATGATCTCGGTGGCCTCGGGCACCTTCACGTAGCTGAAATGGAGGTGCAGGCGGTTTTCGAGGTTCCGCACCTTGTACACGTCGCGCACGCCGATGATGCTGAGCGAAATGCCCGTTTTCCCGGCGCGGCCGGTGCGCCCGCTGCGGTGGGTGTAGCTCTCCACCTCGCCCGGCAGGTCGTAGTGGATCACATGGCTGACGTTGCTTACATCGATGCCCCGGGCGGCCACGTCGGTGGCCACCAGGACCTGCAGGTTGCGGGCGCGGTAGCGCGCCATTACACGGTCGCGCTGCTGCTGGCTGAGGTCGCCGTGGATGGCATCGGCCTGGTAGCCATCGCGCGTCAGGTGCTCGGCCAGGTCCTGGGTGTCCTGTTTGGTGCGGCAGAAGACGATGCCGAACAGGGCAGGGTCCGCATCGATGAAGCGTTTCAAGGCGGGGTAGCGGTCGCGGGCCATCACCACGGTGTATTGGTGGCTGATGCCTTCGCCGGCCTTGTTGCCCCCGCCCACGTTCATTTCCGCGGCCTCGCGCATGTATTGCTGGGCGATGCGGCGCACGTCCTTGCCCATGGTGGCGCTGAACAGCCATGTACGCCTATCCGCGGGGACCTGGGCCAGGATGTGGTCGATGTCCTCCTGGAAGCCCATGTTGAGCATCTCATCGGCCTCGTCCAGCACCACGGTCTGCACCTGGGCGAGCTGCAACGCCTCGCGCTCCAGCAGGTCGATCAAGCGGCCGGGGGTGGCCACCACCACTTGCGCGCCTTGCCGGATCCCGCGGATCTGCTCGCGGATGCTGGCCCCGCCGTAAACCGGCACGATGCGGATGCCCGGCAGGTGGGCCGCATAATGGCGGAAGTCCCGGGTGATCTGCATGCAGAGCTCGCGGGTGGGGGCAAGGACCAGGGCCTGCACTTCCGGCTGATCGCCCTCGATGTGTTCCAGCAGGGGAATGCCGAAGGCGGCGGTCTTGCCGGTGCCGGTCTGGGCCAGTGCCACCAGGTCGCCCCCTGTGGACAAGAGGTAGGGGATGGTGCGTTCCTGCACCGGTGTGGGCTTTTGGAAGCCCAGGTCCGCCAGTGCGCGGAGGATCTCGGCGCGGACGCCGAGTGATTCGAAGGAGGACATGAGGAAACCCTGAACGGGTTTGCCGAAAAGGGGCGCGAAGGTAATCTTTTGGTTATGAATATGATGTGGTAAGTCAGGGCTATCGCGTCCAATTTCTCCCGCCAGTACTGGGAATGTGCCGGAACAGCAGGCCCGGCGTGCGGCAATCCCGTCCCCCTCGTGCCCGCCGAACGGCGGGCTCAGGGCGAGGGGGCGGACCAAAGCGAGCGACGGTCCGGGGAGCAAGGAACGCACGCTGGGCCTGCTGTTCCTACCCCTTTGCCGAAGTCATGACCGTTGATGAATGAAGACGCGATAGCCCTGTGCGGTAAGTGGGAAGAGCAAAACGGCATTTCGCCATTTACGCGGAAGTAGACTTTGGACCCGGAGCCTCAATGGACCCGTTGCCGACATCCGGATGACCGGATGGCCGAGCCGGATTCCGCTGGGGGGTGGTGCTTGGGGTCGGGGATAGCACTGGATCCATTCATGGCCATGAATGGATCCAGTGCGGTGATGTTCAGGAGCTTCGGAAGGGAAATAGCCTGATGAATGAGATTTTCCAAGCTCAACATGCACGGACTTATTCATGGCCATGAATAGATCCAGGCCCGTTACGCCCCACGTTAACCCGATCCCCCGAAACGACAGGGGGGGCGTGATCTCCGGGCACGGCTGGATCATGCTTGGTCATCGGCCTTCCGTGTCCCGCAGGCCGTGGCCAGGCGCTGCGTGCCCATTCTGGCGGGGCCTCTACATTCGCACCGATGTATTTGTTGTCGGCCAACGGCACCCTGCGCACCATCCTCATCCTGCTGATCGTCTGGCAGGTGCTGCGCCTGTGGATGCGGGTGCGCCAGCGCCACGACGGACCAAACCGCCTGCGCTGGACGACGGGTCCGCAGCGCCCCAAGGGTGATGTCCGCATCGAACGGGTGGACGAACCGCGCAACGGCAGGCCCGACCTGATGGCGGAGGATGCCGATTTTGAGGAGATCAAAGACAAAACCGAGCCTTGATGAAGCCCGTGAACTGGAAAAAAGTGCTGCCGGTGCTGGCGGCGGTGGCCACCTTTTTCGTCTTGTCGCTGGTGTACTTCAGCCCCGTGCTGGAGGGGATGCGGTTGAAGCAGCACGACATCCTGCAGTTCAAGGGCATGGCCCAGGAGATGCAGGAGCACCGCGAGGCATACAACGGCGAGGAGCCGTTATGGACGGGCAGCATGTTCAGCGGCATGCCGGCCTACCAGATCGGGGTGAAGTGGCCGGCCAATGCCTTGGATTGGGTGGAAGCCGCGCTGCACGGCTTCCTGCCGCGTCCGGCCTCATTCGTCTTCCTCTACCTCGTCGGCATGTTCATCCTGCTGCTGTGCCTGCGCGTGGATCCCTGGCTTTCCCTGGTGGGGGCGGTGGCCTACGCCTTCTCCTCGTATTTCCTGATCATCATCGAGGCGGGGCACAACAGCAAGGCCACCGCCGTGGGCTACATGCCCATGGTGCTCGGGGGGCTGTATGTGCTGCTGCGGGGGCGCAAGTTCCTGGGGGCGGCCCTGTTCGCGCTCTTCCTGGCGCTGCAGGTACATGCCAACCATTTGCAGATCACCTACTACCTGGCCATGGTGCTGGTGTTCTTCGGCCTGGCCGAGCTGTGGCGTGCCGTGCGCGAAAGGAAATTGGGCGACTTCGGGGCCAGGGCCATGTTGGGCGTGGCAGGCATCGCCTTCGCGGTGTTGTGCAACCTGGGCTTGCTGTGGAGCACCTGGGAATACGGCAAATACACCACGCGGGGAAAGAGCGAGCTCACCATCAACCCGCAGGGCCAGCCCGATGTGGCCAACAAGACCGGCGGGCTTGACCGCGACTACGTGACGCATTGGAGCTATGGCAAGGAGGAGAGCCTTTCGCTGCTGGTGCCCAACATCAAGGGCGGGGCTTCCGGCTCCTTGGTCCAATCCCAGGAAGACCTGAACGCGATCCCCGACCCGGGCTTCCGCAAAGCGGTGCTGGACATCTACCAAGGCGGCGGCTACGTGAACAACTATTGGGGCGACCAGGATTTCACCAGCGGGCCGGTGTATGTGGGGGCCATCGTGGTGCTGCTGATGCTGCTTTTGCTGGCCGGGGCTGAGACACGGGCGCGGTGGTGGATGCTGGCCGCCATTCCCGTGGTGATCCTCATGGGCCAGATCGCCAGCCCGGTGGGGGTGGGCGTGTTGCTGCTCGCCTACCTGCTGGCCGGCCTGTTCCTGTGGAAGGACACCTTGGCCTATGCCTTGTTCGCCGCACTTGTCCTGACGCTGCTGCTGAGCTGGGGCCACAACTTCATGCCGCTCACCGATTTCTTCCTCGACCATGTGCCCGGCTACAACAAGTTCCGCGCGGTCACCATCATCCTCGTCATCGTGGAGCTGGCGATACCCGTGCTGGGCGTGCTTTACCTGCAGCAGCTGGCCGAAGGTGGGGCCTGGGATAAGCTGACGGAAAAGCGGTTCCTGGCCACCGCGGGCATTTTGGCGGTGGCCTTGCTGGTGGTCGCGGTGATGCCTTCGGGCATCCTCAGCTTCTTCAGCGACCGCGAAATGGCGGAGCTCAATGCCCGGATGGCTACGGACGGTGCTGCCACCCAGCGGTACATCGACAACCTGAAGGAGCTGCGCACGGGCGTGGCCAGTGCGGATGCATGGCGCAGCCTGGTGCTGGTGCTGCTGGGTGCGGGGCTGTTGTTCGCCTATGGCCGCAAGCGCATTGGCACGCCGGTGATGGTGGCGGGCATCGGTGTGCTGGTGCTCATCGACCTCTGGGGCGTGGATCGCCGTTGGGTGAACAACGACAAAAATGCCAAGGGCCAGTACGTTGGTTGGGAGGATAAAAATGCCAGTGCACATCCCTACAAGCCGCAGCCGGCCGATCTGGCCATCCTGCAGGCTGAAAGCAACGCGGCCACGGAAGCCGACTATGGGCAGGCCCTGGCGCGCTTGAAACAGGCCAAGGCGAAGATGCGGGGAAGCCAGCGGCTGGTGAGCAAGGAGGACGAAGTGTACACGCGCTTCGCCAGCCTGCGCCGCACCACCGACTTCAGGGTGCTTGCCTTGCGCAATCCGTTCAACGATGCCCGGGTGAGCTACTTCCACCGCAGCATCGGCGGCTACCACGGGGCCAAGCTGAAGCGCTACCAGGAACTGATCGATTTCCAGTTGGCGCCGGAGCTGGGCCGGGTGATCGGCGCCTTCGGCCAGGGGGCCACGCAGCAACGCATCGACAGCGTGTTGGCGCAACAACCCGTGCTGAACATGCTGAATGCGCGCTACCTCATCTACGCCGATGACCAGGCACCGGTAAGGAACAAGTACGCGCTGGGCTCCGCCTGGTTCGTCGATGAGGTGCGCCAGGTGAAGGATGCCGACGAGGAAGTGACGGCGCTGGGGACCATTGATCCCCGCCGTACCGCGCTGGTGGATGCACGCTGGTACAACGAAGTGGCCGGTGCCGCCGCTCCGGACCCCACCGCCAAGGTGGTGCTCACCAGCTACCGCACCAACGAGCTGACCTACACCGTGAACAGCGCCAACGGCGGCGTGGTGGTGTTCAGCGAGATCTGGTATGGCCCGGATTGGGTGGCGGAGATCGACGGAAAGCCTGCGCCCTATGTGCGGGCGGACTACGTGCTGCGTGCCATGAAGGTGCCCGCCGGGGAGCATACGGTCCGTTTCCGCATTGTGAGCAAGCCGTACAACGTCGGCGGCCGCATCGCCTCGATCAGCTCCTTCGTGCTGTTGGCGCTGGTGCTGCTCGCCTTGGGCATGGGGTTGAAAGGAAGCCGGGAAACGATGACCGGTGGGCAAGGCAAGGAAAGCTGAACCGAGGTGATCCCGATGATCGAAACCACATCTTCCGATCAATTGGTTTTCTGATCGTCTGATCGTCTGATCATCTGATCGTGAAACGCGTCCTCATCATCACCTACTACTGGCCGCCCAATGGCGGGGCGGGGGTGTACCGTTGGCTGAAGCTCAGCAAGCTGCTGCCGGAACACGGGTGGCAGCCGGTGATCTACACGCCGGAGAACCCCGAGGTGGTGGCGGATGATCCCGGGTTGTTGAAGGATGTGCGGCCGGACATCGAGGTGATCAAGCGGCCGATCACCGAACCGTTCAACCTGTACAAGCGCTTCACCGGCCGCAGTGCCAAGGAGAAGGTGCAGGTGGGCTTCCTGAACGAGAAGAAGCAGGGCGGCTGGAAGGAGGATGTGGCCTTGTGGGTGCGCAGCAATTTCTTCATCCCGGATGCGCGGGTGTGGTGGGTGCGCCCTTCGGTGAAGTTCCTGAAGCATTGGCTGCGGAAGAACCCGGTGGATGCGATCGTCAGCACGGGGCCGCCGCACAGCATGCACCTGATCGCCCTGGCGTTGAAACGCGCCTTGGGGGTGAAGTGGGTCGCCGACTTCCGCGACCCTTGGACCGACATTGACTTCTACGCGCAGCTGAAGCTCACCCGCTGGGCCGATGCCAAGCACAAGCGTTTGGAAGGGGAGGTGCTCCGGGGTGCGGACCGCGTGATCGCCGTGGGCTGGCACATGGCGGCGGACCTCGAAAAGCTGGGCGCAAACCGGGTGGAGGTGATCACCAACGGTTACGATGTGGCGGACCTTCCCGCCGTTTCAGGCCCCGTTGATGAAGCATGGAGCCTGGTACATGTGGGGTCGCTGCCGCCCACGCGCAATGCGCCGCAGCTATGGCGATCCCTGCGGGCGTTGTGTGACCGCGACCCGGCGTTTTCGTCCAAGTTCAGGTTGCGCCTGGTGGGGCCCGTGGACCATGCGGTGCTCGCGGGCATCGAAGCCGCGGGGCTGGGCGGGCACGTGGAACGCGTGGGCCGCGTCCCGCACGGGGAGGCCATGGCATTGATGCAGCGTGCGCGGGTGCTGCTCCTGCTGGCCAACGATACGCCGAACGTGCTGGGCATCCTTACGGGCAAGCTGTTCGAATACATCAGCACGGGAAGGCCGGTCCTGGCCGTGGCGCCCGTGGGGGGCGATGTGGCGCGCGTGCTGGACCGCCCGCCCCATGCGGTGATCGACAGGCCTGATCTGATGGGCCAAGGCGATCGGATCAAGGCCTTGTTCCAGGCGGGCGGGGCGGCGCCGGACCATCGCTGGTCGCGGGAGGCCACCTGTGCCCAAATGGCCAATGTGCTGAATATGCTGTAGCATGGGCACGGTGGCGCGCCAAGCCAGTTGGATCACGGTGCTCACGGTGGCGGGCATGGGCCTGGGCTTCGTCAACATGGCCTGGCTCTACCCGAAGTTCCTGACCGCCGATGAATTCGGCCTCACGCGGTTGCTGGTCAGCATCGCGGTGGTGGCGGCCCAGGTGGCGCACTTGGGCGGCGAGAACACGGCGATCCGGTATTTCCCTTACTTCCGTGGAAGGGGGCATGACCATCGGGGGCTGTTCGGGCTCATCCTGTCGGTGGCCACGGTGGGCGGGCTGGCATCCTTGGCGGTGCTCGTCCTGCTGCATGATCGTTTCGTGGCTTGGATCAACGACGGCAGCGGGCTATATGCGCGCTACGGCCTGTGGGTGTTGCCGCTGGTGATGGCCGAGGTGTGGCTGCTGGTCCTACGCGGGTTCAGCCGTTCGGTGGGGCGCAGCATCGGCCCGGTGCTGGCGCGCGAGTTCCTGCTGCGGGTGTTGCAGACCGCATTGATCCTGGCGTACGCCGTGCTGGGCCTGGGTTTCCTGTTGTTCCTGCAGCTCTACATCGCCACCTTCCTGCTCACCACGGGCGTGGTGCTGTGGGACCTGTGGCGGTCCGGCGAACTCCGGTTGGGGCTGGGCCGCATGCGGATCGGCCGCCGGACACGGCTTGGCATGTTGCGCTATAGCCTGTTCACCCTGGCCAGCAGCGTGGCCGCCATTGCCGTGGGCAACATCGACCAGGTGATGGTGGGCGCCATGCTACCCGAAGGGTTGTCGCATGTGGCCTACTATGCGGTGGCCCTGTTCATGGCCAGCGTGGTCATGGTGCCGGCCCGGGCCCTGCTGCAGCCGGTGATCCCCGTGATGGCCCAGGCCTGGAAGGAGCGCGACCATGCCAAGTTGCAGATGCTGTACCAGCGTACGGCGATCATCCAACTGGTCGCGGCGGCCTTCATCCTGCTGGGGCTGTGGGTCAACGCCGACAGCCTGTTCAGCTTCCTGGACCCCGCCTACGCCGTGGGCATCCCGGTGATGCTGGTGCTGGGCGTCACCAATGTGCTCAACCTGGCCACGGGGCTCAGTGCGGGCCTGGTGATCACCTCGCGCGGCTATTGGTTCGATGCGGTCAGCGGTGCCTTGCTCCTGGTGCTCAACGTGGTGCTCGATTATTTCTTCATCCTGTGGTGGGGCCTGATCGGTGCGGCCTGGAGCTCGTTCGTTTCCGTGGTGGTGGTGGTAGGCTGGCGCGTGATCTTCCTGCAAAGACGCTTCGGCCTATGGCCTTTCAATGTGATCACCCTCCGCGCCGCCATCATGGTCTTGGCCGTGGCCGCGGTCTTTGGGTTCCTCCCGCACGCCGGGCCACCGGTGGTGGACATCGCATGGCGCTCCGCGCTCCTGGCCCTGGTCTATGGAACGTCGGTGCACCTGCTCGGCCTGGCCCCGGACCTGGGGCACCAGGCGGCGAAGCTGGCGCGTGGACTCTTGCCGTACCGATCCAAGGGATAGGAACTCTTGGCGGCTTTCCTGAGAACAGGATAAAAGCTTTCAATGCAGGGCACACGTTGCCGAATGAACGACGGTTTCGAGGTTGTGATGACCATTCATGCCGTCCGGAGGAATTGGCCATGCGCATCTCCTGCCCGGCCCGATCCAGGTGCGAAGTGCGGGCTGGAATGATGCCGATTCGCTGATCCGGCCCAATGGGAACGGGCGGATCCGCTTCAGGCAGCCGGGGGATGAGTCTTGTGGGCTTCCGCTTTTCCCATGCCCATGGACGCCTTGATCACCGCCACCAGGCGGTCCGTTCGCAATGCCGCGGGGAAGCGTGACGCAATGCTTTCACGGGCGCGTTGACGCATCGGTTCCTGTTCTTCCGCAGGCAACGCCAACAATCCCGCTATGGCCTGGCGCAGCAACGCTGGGTCGCGCCTGGCGATCACCCGGCCGTTCGCCCCGACGATCTCAGGCATGGAAGTGACGTTGCTCACCACCGGCAGGCATCCCATCAGCATCGCCTCACAAAGCCCGTTCGGGAACCCCTCCGCCACGGACGCTTGACAGTAAATACTGGAGGAGGCCATCAGTTCCCGCAGTTGCTGGGGGGTGACGCGGCCGATCACCTTCACGTTGGCACGGACGGGATAATCCCCGGGCGTGTCCACGCCGACCAAGGTGAACGGCACATCCGGCATCCCCGCCGCCGCCGCCGACAGGATGTCCAAGCCTTTCACCAGGAAGGCACGGCCGCCGAAACCGGCCCCGGCCGCAACGCAAAGAACACCTTGCCGGGACCCGCCCTCCACGCCGCAGGACCAGGTCTGGGCATCGAAGCCGTAGGGAATGGGTATCACGGCCGCCCTGATCCCGTCCACGAAATGCAGAAAGCCCTGTTCCCTTGGCCCGAGGTCGCTGTAGTCGTTCGTGAACCGCGCCAAGCTCGCATGCACGGGCAGGATCGTGGCGGCCCTGCGCAGGGAAAAGCCGATGGCCTTGCCCAGCAGCGGCTTTCGGAAGCTGCCGTGGCCGATGCCAGGGAAGGAACAGGAGTCATTTCCCGCGATGATGATGTGCGTGCGGAACCCGAGCAGGACGGGCAGCACGGTGTGATACCCGGCAAAATGGCCCACCACGTCCCTTGCCCCGGCCATGCGATGGCGCACCAGCCAGAGCAGTTGGAGCACAAGGGAAAAGGGCAGCATCCACTTTCCGCCGCGGTCGAATTGCTGATGGTGGATCCTGAAATCCTTGGAAAGGGCCTCCAAGTCCCTGCGGATGAATGTGGACGACCGGGGATACACATACAGGATCCGCGGCTTCAGGTTTTTGGTCATCGTTCGGTGGGCTCGCCGGGTTCAGGAACACTTTTCACCTTTCCCGGTGGTGAATCACCGGCGGTTCCCATGCTCCTGCTTGTCTTGGGAAAGATGCCATCGGGAGCTTGATGCGGCTGCGGTGGTGGTTACCGCTTTTCGCACATGCCCGGTGGTCCGGGAGGTGATCGTGCGGATCGCTCACCGCATTGCGCATGGATGCAGCGTTCGGCTTGAAGCACAAAATTGGCTCAAGGTGCCGGACATGTGGTGGACAGCTGCGGAGGATCATCCTTCCATGTTGCCGCCGAGGCCTCACCGGCCATCAGGCAACCACGTCTGTGTCCGGAAGAAGAAAGCGATGTAGCCGCGCACCTTCAGCTTGCCGTTTTCCACCCACATCTTGCAGGTGTATACCTTGCCGTTGTCGGGGTCAAGGATGGTGCCGCCTGTCCATTCGCTTCCCTTGCGCACCATGTTGCGGATGATCTCCATGCCGAGCACTTTCCGCCCCTTTCGGTCGTCCGTGCACGCCTCGCAGGTCTTGCCCACCTTGTCCTTGTCGAAGATCTGCACGATGCGCCCGTGGGCAATGCCGTCGGTAACCGTGATCTCCACCACTGAGCGCTGTTTGCCGGTGTTGTCGTCCACGGTGATCCACCGCCCTGCGATGTCCTGTGCGAGGGTGGTGGTGGAGAGCGTGAAGGCCAGGAGGAAGGTGGTAGCTCGCATATGCCGGAGGCGGTGCTGTTGTTCAAAAACTTCTTCCCACGCCCACCACGTAGCGGAACGCCACATGGTCGGTTTCACCCGCGGGCAGCGCGGAAAGCACCAGGGGCATGTCGAAGCGGAGGGTGAGCGGTTTGATGCCCGACAGGGGGCCGAACTTGCGGATGGTGAGGGCGGCGCCCAGCCCGGCATCGGCGCGGGGCAGGGCCAGTTTGATCTGCGTTGAGCCCAGCTCGGTGACGGTGCGGTAGCCCATGGTGCCCACGTCGCCGAAGAGATAGACGTTCAGCTTCAGGTAATCGGCCAGCTTGCCGGGCTTGAGGCGCACCAGGCCGTCCAGGTCGAGCTCGCCGTTGATGGCGGCCCCGGTGTTGCCCGCGTAGGTGGTGATGATGTCGCCGCCGGGAATGCGGTCGGGTGCCCAATAGCCGGCATAGCCGCGCAGTCCCAGGCCGCCGCCCTGCTGCAAGTGGTTGATGCCGGGGCCGTAGCCCATCCAGTCGAAGGGCACGAAGCCGATGCTGCGCACATACTTGCTGTCCATCATGTCCTCGGGCGAGGCACCGGCCAGGTACAGCTGGCTTTCCCTCGGCGTTTGTCCGCTTCCGTACTGCGCCATCAGGCGCGTGCGCAGCCTTAGCCTGCCCAGGCGGGTGTTGTTCAGCGCGGTGGCGGCCACTTGCCCGAACGGGTTGGCGGCGCCCACGCCGGCCGTGCGCACGTCCAGCGCGATGCTCCCGTTGCCCGCGCGGTGGTCGTATTGGTGCAGCACCCCGGTGTTCCAGGTGCTGTTCAGTTCATTCACCTGCCACTGCCCGGGATAGATCAGGTAGGTGAGCTGCACGCTGTCGCGCCGCAGCATGAATTTGGCATGGGTGTATAGCGTGGTGCGCGTGAACGGGATGTTCCAGTTGAACCCGGCCTCGTATCGTTCCAGCCCGTCCAGCAGGCGGGCCCCGGCGAACACGCTGGAACCATGCACCAGCCTCTCCGTCCCGGTCTCGTACCGGAAGTTGAAATTGATGGCCTGATAGTCGGTCAGCACCTGGCCGCCCGGCAGGTCCTGGCCCAGGCCGGAGTTGAGCCACGCGGTGAACCACACCTTGTGCTTGTACCGGAAGAAGGAGCCGTTGGCATGCACGCCCACCTTGATGCCGTCGAAGCCGTTGTACCAGATGTCGGGCCGCACGAAGGTCTCGTAGTTGCGCCGGTCGGGCTGGTTGTGGATGTGGCTGTCGAAGGTGCTGGTAAGCGGGAAGCGCAGGCTGTTGTTCAGCGGGTAGGCGTCGCCCAGGCGGGCGGTGGTGTCGATGCGCACATCGGCGATGCCCGAAGGGATGTCCACGGCCGCCCAGTAGTCGCGCTTCAGGTTGTCGAAGCCGATCCAGCGGGGGAGCACCGTCGCATCGGTGCGTTTCACGAACCAGTTGTTGGGGATGTGGAACTGGTGCCGCTGCCCGTTGTTGGCCACCACGGTGAAGTCCAGCGGCATCTGCATTTCGCCCACGCGCCGGAAGTGGATCTTCTGCCCGCCATCGGCACCGCGGTGCTTCACGCCCTTCACGGCATAGTCCAGCCGTTTGCCGGTGCCGATCCACTGGTCGAAGAACCAGTTGAGGTCCACCTTGGTGTAGTCCGTGAAGCTTTGGCGGAAATCCTCGATGTAGGGATGTTTGAACCGCCACTGCCTGAAATAGTGGCGCAGCGCGCCGGCCATCAGGGAGTCGCCCAGCACGTATTGCAGGTTGAACATCATGGTGGCGGTCTTGTAGTACACCATCCGGTAGCCGGTGGGCAGGCGGCTGAATTCGTCGCTGTGCACGTCCACCGGCGGCAGTTCGTCGCGCACGGCGGCATGCATGTAGCTGTTGTAGGCCAGCCGGTCGCGGGCCAGCTCGGGCTGCGTCCACCGCCGCTGGTAGGCGTTGGCGGGCGGTTCGGCCACCAAGGTGTCGCCGTCCACGCGCTCCAGGCCCAGCACCTCGATGAACTGCGTGAAGCCCTCGTCGAGCATGGCGCGGTAGGTCTCGTTGTTGCCCACCATGCCGAAGAACCAGTTGTGGCCGATCTCGTGCATGAAAAGCGACCGGTAGTTGGGTTCGTTGCCGCTGTCCAGGGTGAGCATGGGGTATTCCATGCCGTCCCGGGCATCGGCCACCACCATCTTGGGATAGCCGTACGGCCCCACGATGGTGCTGAGCGCCTCGATGCACTTGGCGGCATAATCCGCCGCATTTTGCCATTTCGCGACGTGGGGCTCGGCGGCCACGGCGATGCATTTGATGCCGTTCCATTCCGCTTCGCCGATGCGGTAGGTAGGGTCGGCGGTGAAGGCGAAGTCATGCACGTTCTCCGCGTGGTACCGCCACACCTTGCGCACGCCGGGCTCATAAGGGGTGATCACCGAGGGGGCCTCGTTCCAAGGTTTGTCCTTGAAGTTGGCGATGTCCAGCTTCTTCCGCAGGTCCGGCGGCATCACCTCGGCGGGGTTCTGCAGCCATCCGGTGGCCTCCACCACCATGTCGTTGGGCATGTCCAGGTCCACATCGAAGGTGCCGAAATCACCGTAGAACTCGTGGCCCAGGTACTGCTGGGTGTCCCATCCGAACTTGCGGTCGTACACGCTGATGCGCGGGTACCACTGGGTGCCGTCGAAGTGCTTCACGCCCCAGTGCTTGTACGTCTTCATGCGGTAGATGCCGCCCCAGTGCGTGGTGAAGCGGTAGTTGAACACCACTTTCCCGCCGGGCGGCAGCGGATCGGGAAGCACCACGCGCATCACCGTGTTGTCGATCTCGCGCTCCGGTTCCTGCCCGTCCACGGTCATGGAATGCACGTCGGTGCCGCGCTGGCGGCCATCCTTGGGCCGGGGCGATATCTGGTCCAGGTAGCTGCCGGGGCGCGCGGCATTGATGTACAGGTGAAAGAACGCCTCCTTGAGGGTGTCGGGTGAATTGTTCCAATAGGTGAGCTCGGCGTTGCCTTCCACCAGGTCCTTCACCTCGTCCAGCCGGGCCTGTATCCGGTAGTGCACGTCCTGCTGCCAATAGCCGGGCTTCGGCAGGTCGTTCTTCCAGTAGTATGGGTTGTCCGCATGCCGGAAGGTATTGGGCGGGTGGAGGGGGTCATAGGCCTGGGCCCGGAGCCCGGTGCAGGCTGCGAGAATGATGACCGGAAGTAGCGCTTGCCTCATCGCAAATGATAGACCTGTCGGGCCGCATGGCCCTGATGATTCGTTGGGGTTGCGAAATATACCCCGTGGAGCAGGGCCCCCGGGAAAAAGTGTGACGGGCCGGCTTTCATGGCCTTTCACCGGGGGTGGAACAGGGACCACCGGGGACCGCCCGTCGGCTGCCGTGCCCCGATCAGCCATGCACGGGTTTCAGCTCCTGGCTGTGCACCTCGCGCGCCTTGGCGATGCTGGTGTTGAGTTCGTAGCCGATGAGCAGCACCAGCATGTTGAGGTAGATCCAGAGTTGGACGGCGATGATCACGCCGATGGACCCGTAGAGGGCGTTGTAGTCGGTGATGTTGGTGAACACGTAGGCCAAGGCGCGGCTGAGCAGGAAGATGAGCAGCAGCGTGAGGATGGCCCCGGGGGTGGCCAACTGGAAGCGCTTCTTGCCGGGTTGGCCGGCGTGGTACAACAGGGCGATGGCCACCCACACGAGCATCACGGAAGTGGCCCACCGGAACAAGGTGAAACCGATGCCCTCCAGGAAATGGAAGCGGTCGGTCCCCTCGTGCAACAGGGAACGGCCCCACGAGCCGGCGGTGAGCAGGGCCACGGCCACCACGCAAAGCAAGGTGAGCAGGCCCATGAGCAGCAGGCTGATCAGGCGTTCCTTCCAGGGGCGGTACCACACGGTGACCAGCGTGCTGTGGCGGAATCCCTGCAGGATGGCGTTCACGCTGTTGCTGGCGAGGTACAGGCCGAAGAGGAAGCTCACGCTCAGCAAGGTGCTGTGCTTGCGCAGCAACAGGTCGTGCAGCAGGTCTTCCACGAAATGGAACACCTCGGCCGGCAGCATGGTCTGGAAGGCGCCCAGGAGCTTGACCTGGAAATCGGCGATGGGGATGAAGGGGATCAAGGTGAGCAGGACGATCAGGGCGGGAAAGAGCGCCATGAACAGGCGGTACGCGATGGCGGCGGCCCGGTTGGAAAGGTTTCCCTGGAACAGGGCCTGGAAGAAGAACCGGCCCACCTGGTACACGCTGAACCCCCCGAAGCCGGGCGGGACGATCCCTTGCAGGATGCGGATGGCCCTTCGCACGGACCTGGAGAAGAGGATCTTCCGTACCAACCGGCCCGCCATTATCCCATGGCTTTCAGGCTCAGGTCCAGGCACACGGCCGAGTGGGTGAGGGCACCCACGGAAATGAAATCCACGCCGGTGGCGGCATAGGAACGGGCCGTCTTCAAGGTGATGCCGCCGCTGGCCTCGGTGGGGAAACGGCCGCCGATCCGCTTCACGGCGGCACGCAGGTCGTCGAGGGGGAAGTTGTCCAGCATGATGCGCTGGATGCCGCCGGTGTCCAGCACTTTCGCCAGTTCCTTCAGGCTGCGCACCTCCACCTCGATGGGGATGTTCAGGCCCTTCTCCGCCTGGTAGGAGATGGCCCGCTTGATGGCGTGGTCGATCCCGCCGGCGAAATCGGCGTGGTTGTCCTTGATCATCATCATGTCATACAGGCCCATGCGGTGGTTGGTGCCGCCCCCGATGCGCACGGCCCACTTCTCCACCTGGCGCAGGCAGGGCGTGGTCTTTCGCGTGTCCAGCACCCGGCAGCCGGTGCCCTCCACGGCATCCACGAAGGCCCTGGTCAAGGTGGCGATGCCGCTCATGCGCTGCATGAAATTGAGCAGCACCCGCTCGGCCAGCAGGATGCTGCGCGAGGATCCGTTGAGGGTGAAGGCCACGTCCCCCGGTGACACCTTGGCACCATCCATCAGCAGCGGCCTCAGGTTCAGTTGCTTGTCCACACGGTTGCAGATGGCCTGCGCCATTTCCACGCCCGCCAGCACCCCGTCGGCCTTGACCAACAGATGGGCGGCGCCATGGGCCGCCATGGGCAGGATGGCCAGCGAGGTATGGTCGCCTTCGCCCACGTCCTCGGCGATGGCCTGGTCTATCAATTCACCCACCCCAAGCGGAATCATGTCATCGTTCCCGGCCCGTTTCTATCCGCAACTGCTTCACCACGAAGCCTTCCTCCCCCTTTTTCAGGAAAAAGGTCACCCGGAAGTCGCCTTTGCCGGTGGCCAGGTCGCCAATGTAATAACAGTCGCCTGAGCGGTTGGTGCCTTCATGCGCGATGGTCAGTGCCTTGGGCTGGTGCTCATCGAAGAACTTGCGCAGCATCTGTTCGGCCTGGGCCTTGCTGTAATAGTCGCTGGACCCGGGCAAGGTCATGTCCACATTGGCCACCATGTATTTGGCCAGTGCCGGCGCATTGCCCCGATTGATGGCCTGGACCACCTGGTCCTTGACCTCCTTCTGGGCCCGCAGTCCGGTAAAGGCCACCATCAAGATGGCGGCCAGGGCCGCGCGGATGAGGATGGAATAACGCATGATGCCGCAATTTTGCAAAGACCGGGCCACATTTGGCCCTTGGGAATGGCGGAGTTGTCAACAAGGGGGAAGGGTGAATGCGCCTGCGGCTGATACTCGTGGGGCGCACCGAACGTGGCCACGTGGCGGACGGGCTGGAGTACTACCTGTCACGCATCGGGCGCCTGGGGCAGGTGGAACTTTCGGTGGTTGCCGATGCGGGCCGCGGCGAACCGCCCTGGCAGCAGCGCACCGAGAGTGAACGGGCACTGGCCGCGCTGCGGCCCGGCGGGAAAGTGGTGGTGCTGGACGAGCGCGGCAAACCGCTCACCAGCCCGGCATTTGCGCAACAGCTGGGCACGTGGCGCGACCAAGGCGTCCGTGATACGGCCTTCCTGATCGGTGGGGCCTACGGCTTCACGGACGAGGTGCGCCAACGTGCGGACCTGGTGCTTTCCCTGTCGCAAATGGTCTTCCCGCACCAGTTGGTGCGGGTCTTGTTCGCCGAGCAGCTGTACCGCGCGCTAAGCATCCTGAAGGGGAGCGGGTACCACCATGGGTGAGGGATGGGGCGCGGCCCGTGCGAGAGGCCGTGACCCTTATGCGGAAAACGTGGAGGCCGAGCGGACGAATGCCCACACCGAACGTCGGGCAAGAACGGATTGGTCGGCCCCGGCCGATTGAGCCCCGCAGCCCGCCCCCGTGACCCCATGGCTTGCTCGGTCGCGGTGGGCACCACAAGGTATGAGAGCAGCCCTTGAGGGCATAGCCGCTGGGACTCGGGCCGGGCAAGGCATCTATATTCGCCGCCCAGAAACGAAGAGCTGGATGGGCTTGGCGTTAAAATCCTGCGAGTTCCTTTTCCACGTCCGGAAGCGGTATGGGGTGGATTGGTCCCGTACATTGACCCTGGGCCGGCAGCAGATGTTCGTCTCCCCTAAGGAGGTTGGCGCGGTAGCGGATCGATTCGGGGTGTCCTTTCAAGCGAGCGGTGCCTGGAAGGCCGGGACGGGCTATTGCGAATCGTTCCTCCATGGGTTCGGTGCCAAGGAGGTGGACAGCATGGATGCGTCGGATTATGAGGGGGCCACCATCAGGCATGACCTTAACCAACCGGTTCCGCAGGAGTTGCATGGCCGCTACGATTGCATTTTGGATGGCGGCACCATCGAGCATGTTTTCCACTTCCCCAATGCCATCCGCAGTTGCATGGACATGCTGGCGGTCGGTGGGCATTATGTGGCGATAACGCCGGCGGATAACCAGATGGGCCATGGTTTTTATCAGTTTAGTCCGGAGCTGTACTTCCGCATCTTTTCAGCGGCAAACGGCTTCGAGGTCCGCACGGCACTGCTACAGACGGCGACAGACTGGCTGGAGGTCACCGACCCGCAGGTTGTAGGCCACCGGGGTGCCTTGGTCAGCTCCACGCCGGTGATACTTTGCCTCGTTGCCCGCAAGGTGCGCCAGGTGGAGGGCTTCCACACGCCGCAGCAAAGTGATTATTTGGACGCCTGGTCGGTGGTAGATTCAATAAAATCCGATACGGTCCGCGAAGGTGAAGGGCGCGTGAGGCACCTGGTGCGCAAGTATGTGCCGTTGCCGATAAAGACCCTGCTCCGGCGGGTCAAGCGCTTGTTTGAGCCGAAACTGGATGTGGAAGGCCTCCGTGGCGTGGACGGCAACAGCTACAAGCGGATCGACCTGTACCGGTAAACGGGGGATCAGCGCACGCCCGTGGTGAGGCGGTTCCAATAATATCCCCACAAGGTGGGGTGGTACCAACGCCTGCTTTCGGCGGATGCTTGGATCACCGATGCCGTTCCGGAGATCACCTCGCCCACGGCCCTGCAAAGCAGACGGCTGCCGGTCACCATTTGGAGGGTGGGGTAGGTGGCAAAATGATCCTGCGGGCCAGGTTGTATCAAGGCCTGGTGGAGGATGCCGCCGGTATCCACACCTTCATCCACCAGGTGTACGGTCACGCCGCAGTGTTCCCGGTCCTTGTTCGCCAATGCCCAATAGGCGCCATGCACGCCCCGGTATTTGGGGGTGATGCCTGCATGGACGTTCAGTACGGGTATCCGGAATGCTGTCAGCGTTTCCCGGGTGAGGATCCGTGTGCCGTTGATCACGACCACCAGCGGTCGCAGGGCCTCGATTTGTGCGCGGCAATCACGGCTGTTCACGGACGGGGTGCGCGAAGCCCGTGAAGGTGGAGGAGGGGCGGTTGAGCAGCCAGCGCTGGCCACGATCGCCGCACGCCGTTTTGAGGAGCTGCATTGAAGCGGCACTGCCACCAGGGCGTGGAACATTAGCTGCCCGACAACCCGCAACCAACCTGAGCGTCGTACCCGCCAACGGATCAATTTCCACCTGGCCGGTGGTTCTTCAAAAATGACATGGGTCGGAAACTTCGCCGCCAAGGCGTTGTACAGGATGTTCGTATGGTCGCTTTCGCGGGCCACCAGGACGACCTGTTCAAGAGGCATCGGCCAGGACCTTGTCGGCCACTTCGGCCATGGTAAGGCTTTGCATGCCGTATTCCTCCTTCATCCGATTGAAATGACCAAGCACCGCGCGCAGCACCGCGATGTTCCGGGCCGTATGGACCCCGAAGTTATGCGGATGCCACCACAGATGGAAGATGGTGCCGGTGTGTGCGGCATGTTCCATGGCCCGGGTGATCCGTTTCAACCGGAGATTTTCCAGCATACGCAACCTCTGGTCCCACGGACGAAGGAAGCGGCTCGATGGGATGTTCACGGGTGATCCTGCCTGCTTCAGGGGCCAAGGATGGCAATTTGGGCCGGTCAGGTCCAGCCAAGTGTCCAGGAAGCGCATTCCCCTTCGCAGCAGGCTTTCCTGGTCGTTGCTGCGCGCCTGGTGCAACCAGTTGTTTTCGTTCCCCCGGAATGCCTGTATGCCATGGTTTTGGCAAACGGCCAGATAGGACGGATTAAACTGGTTGCGCGGGAAGACAAGGCTTCGCAATGTCACGCCCATGGCCTTGGCGGCCTCGACCGCTGCTTTCAGGTCGGCCTCGAACTGTTCCTCGTTCTGGCCGCGCTCCAGGCAGTAGTAGTGCGAAAAGGTGTGGGAGGCAATCTCGTGTTGGGGCCTTTGCTGGATCAGCCGGATCAACGAGGCACCGAAATGGAGTGGGTCCGTGGCCTCATCCTCACCCACCTGTCCCAAATGGCTTTCGTACGGGGAAAGGTACTGGTTGGCATAAGAGGGCCGTATGCCGGGCAGGCTAGCCACCATCTGCGCCTTGTTGTCGAAGAAGAGCAGGCCGACAGTGGCAAACGTGGCCTTCACGCCATGTTCCTCGAAGGCATCGAGCATTTGCGGCAACGCATGGCGCACCCCAAGGAAGTTGTTCATGTATCCTTCCAAGCCATCCTTGTCCCGCATGCCCCACATCAACTCGAAGTCGAGGGAAACAACGAATGTGCCCGGTAAGCCCTTTCGGGTGGGTGAGCGTTTGGTTCCCATCCTGGAATGCCGTGTTTCCGCCGATCAACGTGCGGGCTTCATGTATCCGGCTTTCATGAAATCGCCCAGGCCGGACAGGTCCAGGAGGTAATTGATGGCGGCCTTGGCGAGGCGGAGGTGCCACCGTGCTTCAATCCGTTCCCTGAATTGGTCCTGTGCATGGTGGGCTTCGGTTTTCGTCACCTTGTCCCGTCTCTTTTTGGTCATCCAGCGTTCCATGCTGAACCCGGTGGTGGTGAGCCAAGCCTTCCTCAGCTCCTTGCCCTCCAGCATCCGGTGCAAGGTCCTGCGGGTGAAATGGTTGAGGTGCTCCGGATAATTGATGACGTTCCAGTGGGCCTGATCCATGCGCCGTGCCAGACAGTTGAAGTTCGGCACGGTCACATAGAGAAGCCCGCCTGGCCTGAGGAGCTTGAGCATGTTGTCGATTTCCGGGCCCGGGCGGACCAAGTGTTCCACTACCTCGAACGCACACACCACATCATATCCTTCGGCAGGGTGGTCGTCGGGGCGCAAGGGGCCTTCAAAGACCCGGATGCCTTTTGCCCGGCAGGCAGCAATCGGTCCCGCACCGAACTCCGTTCCACAGGTTTCCCAGCCCTTGGCCATGGCCCGTTCCAAGAAAGAGCCACCGCCGCAGCCCACATCGAGGATTCTGCCGGTCATCCGATGGGAGCTGAACCGCTCCAACAGTTCATCATATCGTTGCAGGGTCACCGGGGAGATGTTTTCCACGACCGGATAGGCACCGTAATATGCTTGCAGTTCGCGCATGGAGGGTTCCCGGCCAACGAAGGCCATGCCACAGGCTTTGCACCGGACGAGATACTGGCCCTTGGGTACCGGAATGGAGGAACGGTCCAATGATCCACATAAGGGGCAAGGGCGGGACAAGGAATCAGTCATGGGCTGGTGAGGCTGCGCGGACGCGCGTTGCCGTGGTCCTGGTCGAAATTAAAGGTTCCCTTCAGGCCGGTCGGCGGTGGCGCCCGGCCATGGTCCGCCGGCCGCTGGACGGGGGGCGTAGTATTTGGCCAATACCCGTTGCCAATGTTGCCCGGTCGGCCACGGCAATCCCATCTCCATGGTCCAGAACTGTTTGAATGAAGCGTTTTCCACCTCGTAGCACGCCCCTCGTTCTTCTTCCAGGCGGTGGGCCGTACGGCCCAGGATCCGTTCCATCTCCTGGAGCAGTTGCGGCAGAGGTGCCGACGGATCGATGCAGACATTGACGGTCTGCCCCCAAAAGGCCCCATTGCGTATCATGTGCCCACAGGCCAAGGCTACTGCGTCGATGTCCATCAGATAGCGGCAGGCCCGGGTTTGGAGGTGTACCGGCTCATTGGCCTGGATGCGGTCCCGCAGGAAGTTGCACAGGGTGTGGGGATTGGGCGTATGGCCGACCAGGTTGGGCAGGCGGAAGATGGTATGGTCGGGTGTGCATGCTTTCACATGGTCCTCCATGGCCCTTTTATGGCGGATGTACGGGGAATTGGTCAGGGATGGGTCGTAAATGCTGCAGGTGCTGAAGTAGACCAATCGTCGCCCAAGCAATGGTTGACTGTCCAGCAGGTCATGTTCGCGCCGGTGGTCGGCCTCGGTGGCGGTGGATGAATTGGAAACCCCGGAAGCGAAGATCAGGATAGCGGGATCAACCTGGAATGCCGCGAAGGCACGTGCCACCATCCCCGATCCGACGACCATGGCGCAAAGAAAGCCACAAACCCGCCGGGGCGCCCGCTTGGTCCGCTGGAAGGTGGTGTCCTATGGCATTGATGGTTCCCGGTTAACCCCGACATTTGGGCACGATGCTGTTGATCCTGGTGTATTATTTCGGAGAGGTGGGCATAGAGCCTTGGGAGTGGCTGATGAGCATCGTGTACGTCATGGTCGCGTTCCTCTATTTCAGCCGCCAAAAAAATATGCGCTTGCGCAAGGAACCCGAGTACAAGCACTTCCTATGGGGGTTCTATGCTAAGGTCGGGGGCGGGCTGGCCTTCAGCCTGATCTACTTTTATTATTACAATGGCGGTGATACAATTGCCTATTTCTATTCAGCGGTGGCGATGACCCAACTGGCGGCCGCGGATTTTATCGCATTCCTTCAAGTGCTCTTTGGCCCAAATGATGCAGCCCACCTGAACTTGTTCACGGCAATCGGTACCCAACCTTTCGGATATGTCTTCAACGATTCGCGCACATTTATGGTAGTTCGGGTCATTTCCCCGCTTGTGTTGATCACGTTCCGGAGCTATGTCCTCACCGCCCTGCTGCTCGCCAGTATTTGCTACATCGGGGTTTGGCGATGCTATCAGACGTTCGTCGGCTATTTCCCTTCCTTGATGAATAGGCTTGCCATCGGGTTCCTCTATTTGCCTTCCGTCGCCTTTTGGGGCTCAGGCATAATGAAGGATACGCTGACATTCAGTGCCACATGTTGGTGGGTCCATTGTTTTGATAAGGTGTTTTTCAAAAGGGACCATTTGTTTTTCAATATCGCTGGCCTGATGCTCTCTGCAAGCCTGTTACTCATGTTGAAGCCCTATATCTTCATGGTCCTCATGCCAGTGACGCTGCTGTGGCTTGCCTATTATCGGGTAGCCAAGTTTCGGAATGCCATCATCCGGGTTATGGCCCTGCCGATGTTGTTGATGATGTTGGTTGCTGGGGCGTACACGTTATTGGTTGCCCTGGGGGATCAGTTGGGCAAGTTCAGCTTGGATGAGGCCATGACCACCACGATCAACATTCAGCGCGACATGCAGCGGGCCGAAGAGTATGGTTCGAACTACTTCGATGTGGGGAAGCTCGATGGAACGGCCACCGGGATGTTGAAAAGGGCCCCGACCGCCATCATGGCTGCATTGTTCAGGCCTTTCCTTTGGGAATCGCGAAGCGTTGTCATGGTGCTGAGCGCCTTGGAGAACACATGGCTCCTCATCATGGGAATGGTGGTTTTGTGGCGTACGCGGGTATGGTTCTTTTTGCGTTGCATTAGGGGCAGCCCCATTGTCATGATGTGCATGTCCTTTGCACTGGTGTTTGGTTTCATCATTGGGCTCACCACGCCGAATTTCGGTGCCTTGGTGCGGTTCAAGATTCCACTGATCCCCTTTCTGGTCAGCGCCTGTTTCATTGTGGACTTCTTGAACAGGGAGCGGCTTTGGTGCGAGGCACGTGGAAAGCGTTTTGAATTGAGAAATTACCTCCGTGGGGAACCGGTACGGAAGCCGGCGAAGAAGACGGGCCCGGTGGGCCTTGTTGAAGGGAGCGCAACGCCGGTGGCTGTTTGATGGGACGGGAGTGTGTCGTGGTGGTATGCAGCCATGGGATCAACGATCCATTGGTATCGTTGCTCATGCTCCGCTATGCGATGCGCCTCCAGGAGGAAGACCCAGGCACGCCCATGCTGTTTTTCACGGAAGAACCTGAAGGAACGGCATCTCCGCCTCAATCCGTATTGGACGACATGGTCGCACGGGGCATCCGTTGGCAGCCATTGAAGTACCATGTCCAGGGCCGCCAATTCATGCAGCGCATGCGCAACATGGTGCTCTTCTGCGTTAAAAGCCTATGGTTCGCGCGGCGCAGCAGGAAGAAAACGGTTGTGGCATTTCTTTCCATGTCAGGGTCTTATGCCAGCGTATTGCGCTCCCTGGGCTTTCACCGGTTTGTGCTGGTGAGCTTCGAGCCGCACAGCCGGTATATGGTTGAACTTGGCGTATGGCACGAGGCATCCTTGAAATACCGGGTGGCGGCGTGGTTTGAACGGAGACAATTGCAGAACGCAGATGTGATCGTGGCCCCTACGGAAGCTGCCGTGGACTTGATTGCACACAGCGGGTCGCGGGCACGGGTGGTGCACCAGGGCGTTACGGTGGATGTGCGGGCGAATGCACGTCGTGCCGACAAGCGGCACGCCTTGCGCAACACGCTACACCTTGGGGACCGCGTTGTGCTGGTCTATGCCGGCAAGTTTAATGGGTTGTATTACAGCGAAGCGGAATACGTGCGTTTCATGGAAGCCACCTGCGGCATGGACGTAAGGGTACATCATTTGGTCATCACCTTCCCGGAGCATGGCGGCCTTATCAAGGAGGGGATGGCCAACAAGGGGTTGGAAGGCCGTTGCACCGTGCTGGGCCCTATGGACTCCGATCTTCTGACCGATCATCTTTCGGTGGCAGATATCGGGGTGATCGCCGTGCCGCCCACCCCGTCGCAAGTGTTTCGCACACCGGTAAAGAGTGCGCTGTACTGGGCAGCAGGTCTGCCTATCATCGTCCCGGAAGGAATTTCCGACGATTGGCGGCTCACGCGGGATCGCGGGGTGGGGTTGGTAGTGCCGGACCTTCTGCAGGTGCCCTACGGCCCGTTCAAAGCCTTGGTGGCTGAGGTTGCTGGCCCGGAGGGGCCTTGCCTGCAACAACGTTGCGTGGATACGGCGATGGCATGCCGTGATACCGGTCTGATGGTGGATGCCTTGCGCAGCGCGCTGGCAGGGGCTTAGGCTTGTGCAGCCGTGCCAGGCCGCATGCGGCTGGCCAATACTTGGCGCAGCCGAACCACATCGGAAATTCGGAAAATGAACATGTCGCCGATGGGAATCCCCATCCGGAAACGGACCACATAGCATTGTACGGCCATGTTGGTGAGGTAGGCCACGGAACTGGCGACGGCGGCACCTTTGATCCCCCAAGAAGGGACCAGCAGGAAATCCAACACAATGGTGACCAGGGCGGAAAGGGCCACGGCGTATAGGTTGAAGCGGATGAACCCGCCTTGCACCACCAACGGCCCCAGCAATTTGGAACAGCTGACCAGGATGATCCCGGGCAACAGCCACCGAAGCGCGGTTACCGAGCCACGGAATACCTCGCCAAAGAGCAAGGGCACGATCCATGGTGCCACCAGGCCCAGCAGCAAGGACAAGGAAGCCACGGTGGTGAAGTTCAGTCGCATGATGAACTTGAACTTGGCCAACAATTGCGGGCTCATTTCACCGTACAAGTAGGGCTGGATAACATTGGAAAAGGGTTCCGGTATGTAAAAGAAAAGCTGGGCCAACCCCACGGCCACGGCGTAGAGCCCCAATTGGGCTGTGCCGGCATAGCTGCCTACCACCCATACATCGAAACGGTAGTTGATCAGATTGATGAGATTGCCGAGGTAGCCCACCATGACAAAGGCGAGCACCGGCCTCAGCGCGGTCCACGACCAGGTGGGACGTGGAGGTACCTGCACCGTGCGGGCATAGATGGTCACCCAAACCAGCGAGGTGAGGATCACATAGGACAGGGTTACCCCAAGGACCGCTGGCAACGTGGATTCGTTTTCGATGCGGTCCTTGAATATGTACAGCATCGAGAATCCCAAGGCACCGCACCCGGCCGTGAAGATGCTCATGCGGTTTAGCGTCCGGAACTTCTTCAAACCGAGCGAAATGCTGCTGATAAAGGAATTTACTTGGCTCAAGAACACGGCCAATACCAGATATGCCCAGTAACCCCAATGCAGGGCTTGAACGGGCAGGAAGACCTTGCGCATGGCCGGCGAGGAGAAAATGACCAGGAAATAAGCGGGTATGACCAACAGGTTGATCATGAGCAGGCTGGAGCAGACCCTGACCATGCGTGTGGGGTCGCCGTTGTCCTTCGCCGTGAAGTAGGTGGATCCCATGCCCATGCCAAAGCCGAGCACCATGGTCATCAAAGTCACCTGGTTTTGCAGCAGTGCGAAGGCACCACGCCCCTCATCACCCAAAATGCGGGTCATTAGCGTACTGCCCACGAAATAGAGCAGCAGGGTAGGCACCTGGGTGAGGAAGGTGTAGAATATGCCTCGTTTCAGGCTCACGTTCGCAAGGGAGGTTGGTAGGGGGCTATCATGCTGGGCGTGGTGAATTTCCGGAAGGCGGCCCGGTCATCCGAGCCAAGGCTTCACCCGTTTGCGGATGGGCCTGACGAGCACGCGGGGGTTCAGCAGCACCGCCTTGAAGAAGAAGGGAATCGCCTTGGCAGGTTTGTGCGCCATGATCCACCAGCTGCCACCTATGGCCCAGTATACGTTGGCCATACACTCATTCCGGAACCGCCGATCATGGAGGAAGCCTTGGGCCGTGACCTTCCGGAAAAAGCGCAGGTGGTCCTCTTGGTACCGGGACACGTTCTTGCTCATGGTTCCCGGCATGATGCGGTAGAGGTTGGCGGCATCGGGCACATACTGGTAGCTGAATCTTGCGGCCAACTGGACCGTGAAATCCTGGTCGGCTGAATTGGAGAGGCTCGTATCAAACGCAACACCTTGTTCAAAGCACCGGCGGCGGATGACAAGATTGCTGCTGGCTCCAGGTACGGCCGTGCTGATGTTCAGCAGCACGGTTCGGAGCACATCACCACGGGTACCGATGAGTGCTTCTCCGGTCGGCTCCAAAAGCGGGTTGCACAGCGCCATGTCGCCAAACACCCAATCCACACCGCTGTTGCGGAGGGTGCCCACTTTGCGGTTGAGCGTTTCGGGCAGCATGGCATCATCGGCATCCAAGAAGGCAAACAGATTTCCTTGGGCTGCGGCCATCCCCGCGTTTCGTGCTGCACTCACCCCGGCATTGGTCTGGTCGATCACCCTGATCCGGGGGTCGTTGAAGCTTTTGGCCAAGGCCGAGGTGCCATCGGTGGAGCCGTCGTTCACCACGATCAACTCCCAGTCCCTATAGCTTTGGGCCAGCACACTGTGGACGGCATCCTTCAGCCATGGGGCGGCGTTGAAGGCCGGGATGATGATGGAGACCGCCGGAGCTGGGCTCATCATTCCTTTCCAAGGGCTTGGTGATAGACCTTCAGGGTGCCAGCCCACATGCGGTCGAATGTAAACAGGCGTAACGCGGCTTCGCGCCCGGCCTGGCCAATGGCGTGCCGGTCCAGTTGCAGCAGGCGTTCAATCCCTTTCGCGATGGCCGCGCCGTTACGCTCAACCAGGATGCCGCTCTTGCCGTCCTCCAAGGCATCACGAGCGGCACCGGTGGGTGTGCTTACCACAGGCACGGCGTTCATCATGGCTTCGGGATAAACGAACCCGAAGGGTTCCAGTTGCGCGGCATGCAGGTAGATGTCCAGCAGGCTGTAAAAGGAAGGCATGTCCGGCCTCGGTATCCGGCCGGTGAACAGGATGTGGTCGGCGAGCCCTTTCTCCTCCACGTACTTTCGCACGTTCTTCTCCAGCTCGCCCATGCCGCAGAAAAGGAACAGGGCCCGCGGATGGCGCTCCACCACGACCTGTGCGGCATCCACGATGGGGCGGTGCCCCTTCCATTCGATCATGCGGGCCACGGTGCCGATCACGGGGAAGCGCCCCTCCGTCCGGAAGCGTTGGCGCAGTTGGTCCACGGTCCCGGCATCCACGCGGGTCTCGGCACCAGGGTCGATGCCGTGGTGCACGAGGTGGATCTTTGCTGGATCGGCATGCTCCATGTCGATCATGAATTGCTTGCACTCTCCGGTCACCGCGATCAAGTGTGTGGCGAGCCGGTTGATCAGCCTGTCCGTCCATACCCACCGGGGTGCCTGCAACCAGTGCACACCCGTCCATTGTTTGGTCACGGCGCGCACTTTCACCCGGGCGGCCCAGGCGGCAATCATGGCGGGCAGCGAATCATCGAACAGATGGCTGTGCACCACATCGGGCCGCAGGCGCAGGATATGCCACCACATCAGCGGCAAGGTCTTCAGGATGCCCCGCTTGCGGTGCCGGTCGCTGTATTTGATCCATATGCACTTGAAGCCATAGGCCTCCATCTCATCGATCATGCGTGGCCGTTCCGGATGCATGAGGATGAACGAATAGCGGGGCGAGCCCTCACGGCTGGCCCTGGCGGCAAACCAGCTCATGTAGGGGACGCTGGAACAATTGGAGAATGTGTGTACAATGTGCATGTCAAACGAGCGGCTCGAACGGGCCGGCCGGGAAGCATTGGGTGAATGCGACGCGGCCAAGATATCCCGGACCGTGCAGCCCTCGAACGGGGCCCCCGGCAAATTTCCCGTTATCCCTCGATCTCGTCCAGGAACACTTCCAGCCGTTTGAGGATCTCCTCATAAGTCTGGCCTTTCATGCGGGTCACGCGTGCAGCGCTCAGTTCGGGTGCTTCCGCCTCTTCCAGGAAATGGGCGAGTTTCCTCACCAGCGCCTGTGGGTCGTTGTCCATGTACAGAAGTTCCGCGATATTGCCGTATTCGCTGAAGACCGGTGAAAAGACGGGCTTGCCCAATGCAAGGTATTGGAAAACCTTATGGTGCGAAATGTCATTGCCCGATAGGCTCACGTCCATCGGTGCCAGGCAGAAGTGCGAAGCCGCGATCCATCGCTTCAATTCCTTGAACGGTTTTACCCCGAGGAACCGGACGTTGGGATATCGGCCATGAAGGAACAAGTCTTCGGCCAAGGGCTGGCCGGGCAGCGCGAAGCGTCCGATGAACACAAAAGGCACCTCGGGGAACGCCTGCACCAATTGTTCCACCATCGACAGGTCCATGCGTTTGTCGATCCCGCCGATGTACAAACCGAAACTCCTTAGATCGGTTTCAACTGGCGAGGCTTCGAACTCCTCGGAGGAGATGCCGTGCCCGATGGTGAGCACCGGTTTGTGGAAGGGGGCGTACAGACTGTTGAACGATCGGCTGATGGTTACGATGCCATCCACCTTGGCGTACAAATAGCGTTCGCCGGGCAGGGAGAAAAAGTACTTGTCCACCGCAATGAAGAGAGAAGTCTTGGCCCCCAGCAGCCGGGGGTCATAAAGCCGGGCCGGATCGAAACTGATGAACAAGTCCGTTGGCCGCCCTTGTGCTTGCAGGTGCTCGCGGATCGCCCGGGAGACCATTGCATTGTTCGCGTGGTAACAAACCCGCGGCTTTGCCGGGAGTACGTTGTTGTAGTGGAGTACTGTGAGTCGGTCGGAGACAGGCTCGCACACCACGTGGCATCCGAGCAGGTACCGGGGCATCCAGCGGTCGGCAGGCCCGACAAAGGTGACATGGTTGTGCTTGGACAGTTCGTACGCGTAGTTGTGCTTGGAATACCACACGTCACCCCACGGTTCGTTTGAAACCAGCAGGATATTGAGGCCTTTCAATTCCATGTGTGCCGGCCTTTCACGTTCAACATGCTGCCCGCCGGCTCCGTTCCGCCATCCTGGCATCCCATTGGTCAGGGTCTCTGTTCTTGGTCAAGTGTGGAAACTGGAAGCGGGTTCGTAGCCCAACTTTTCCAGGATTCCTGGAAAAGCATCGACGATGGCCTGTTCATGCCTTGCGTCGAGATGTTCCCTCCAATTGCCGGCCTTGCCTTCCCGGTAATGGGCACCTTTCTGGTTAAGCCACCACGGCCGCCCGCTCCTCAGGTTCTCAAAAGAAAGATCGCGCAGGGTCTTGCGCATTTGCATGCGGGAATAATGGTGGGCCCTGAACCGGGGGAGCCCCGCCCTTTTCAGGAGGCGGTTGGTGTAGCACTGCATGGCGAAGAGCAGATCGTTTTTAGGCTCTTCCATGGCCAGGAATGACAGAATGGAGGAGAACTCCTTATGCGGATCGGTGGTCAGTTGTTCAAACTTGACCTCCCATATCCGGGGGTCCCGGTAATCCCATTCGTAGAGGTGCTGCAATGGGACCCGCGCAATCGTGGCGATCTCCAGGTCCAACCCCTGGTCCTTGGGCAAGGCTTGGAGTTGTTCGCGATGGCCTGCGGTAACCCCTTGGGAGATGTCGGAGGTCAACTCATGGACCTTCAGATGGGAGAAATAACCGGATACAACGAGGTCCCGGGGGTCGCGAATGACATGAAAACCCTTGAAGGGACCTTGGATTTCCTGCAACATGCCATGGTCCGACTCCGGAATGATCAGGAAGTCGGGCTGCTCGTGTTGGAGCAGCCGTTCCAAGCTTCCATGCCCGTTGATCCTTGCCCGGTAGGCGATGCAGCTTTTCCATCCCATTTCATTGCAGATGCGCTCGATCAGGAGCGTTACCCACTTGGATGCGCATTTATGTTGCCCGAAGAACACTCTCAACATGAAGGCAAGTGATGCAAGGTCAGGTGTTAGTCATGCGGGCCGGGGTCTCGCATGTTCTTCCGGATGCCTCGGACCGTTGGTGGCCGCCAGTCTTGGCCGGAAGGTAGGCCGTCCGCTCTTTTTGGTGCGCCACCCAGGTATCGGGTAGAACCGTTATTGAGGGCGCATCATGGCTCTTCATGGTACGCGACGAAAGTAGAAAGCCGACAACCAAGTAAGACCTTTCGGGCTGCCCTGCGCGCCATCGCTATCAGGTTGTCATTCATGTCGTCTCCAGCCCCGGGTTGAAAAAGGGAAGGTGCTTGCGCACCGCCTCCGCAGTATAGTTGAACGCGTTCTCCTCGGCCCGTTTTTTCCAGCCGGCATAGATCTCCGGCCTGTCCATGGCCGTTTGCAGCAACTGCCGAAGCTCGTCGGCCGTGGCGTAGGTAAACGCCGATCCGGCCAGATTTTCCGGGATGCCCAAATGGGCGGGTAACAGGCCGGGGAGCTGAAAGGACATCATGTCGTAGATCGCGCCGGGTGCCTTGGTCTTACCATAGATTTCCTTGGTGCCCAGATCGCGGAAGATCACGCTGCTGGAGGACAACACCAGGTCCGACGTTTCCATTTCGCGCAGGAACATCTCGGTGGTCACCGTGCCTTCCGCGGGAAAGACGTAGGTGATGCCGGGATGTTCCCGGTTGGCCTTGTCCAATTCGGCCGCTACCCACTTGCCGTAGTCGCCCATAGGCTTGCCAGGCAGCGAGAAGGTGATGGGCGCCTTGGACCGGGCGAAGTGATGGATCACCTCGATCACCTCCTCGTAGCGCCTGCGTGCCGGATTGATCTGGCCGGGGATGACCACCTTGAACCGCGTGGGGTCGTCCTTCACATAGCGGCTGGTTGTGCGCGGATGGAACAACGTGAAGGGGATGTAGATGAATTTGTAGCGGTTGAAGAGCTTCGGGTCCCGGGTGCGGATATAATGGTACAGAAAGTCTTCCACGGCAATGTATTCGCAGGCTTGCACGATGGCTTGCTTCAGCTTGCGTTCGCGGTAATACTTGGGGGTCCGGAAGAAGGACTTGAGCCAGAAATTCAGGTTGTGGATGGTGATGACCTTGGGGCAGGCGGTTTGCCTTACGATACGGTACAGGTCTTCGAACTCCTTGAAGATAGGGTTGATGAGCAGGAGATTGACGTTGCTGCCATTGCACTTGTTGATGATGGCCTGTGCGTCCTGCGCCAAGTCGCGGATGATGATGAACTCGCCCTCGCACAGGGATGCGTCGTAGTCATGCATCCGCCGATGCAGCTCCTCCGTGACGAAGAAGACCTTTTCCGCATCTTGGAACACCTCCGCCTGTGTAAGCCCGTACTGGAAATGCACGGTTTCAAGGATGGCAACCTTCATGGGTGGGGCCGACTGGAGATGCGTACGACGGCAGGTCTTTGCGGTGTAACCAAGGAACCTTCGTGCAATCCATGAAAGCAAGCGGCTGCCATGGCCGGTCCGGGTCAATGCGGTCGTTTGGTGAATTCCTCGTGGATCTGCACCAAGGTCTCCTCAATCCCGTACCGTGGCTGCCACTCGGGGAAGTCGGCCTTGAATTTGGAGAGGTCGCTCACGTACCAGATATGATCACCGATGCGGTTTTGTTCGCTGTACGCGATCTCCATCTTGTTGCCTGATATCTTCTCGCAGAGCGTGATGGCCTCCAGCATGGAGCAATTGGCGAAGCGCCCGCCTCCTGCGTTGTACACGGCGGCCATCTTGGGGTTTTTCCGGAAGGCCTCGAACATGGCCACCAGGTCGTCGCTGTGGATGTTGTCGCGCACTTGCTTGCCCTTGTAGCCGAAGATGGTGTACGGGCGCTTGTCCACCGCGCATTTCATCAGGTAGGAAAGGAAGCCGTGCAGCTGGGTTCCGCTGTGCTTGGGCCCGGTGAGGCAGCCGCCACGGAAGATGCCGGTCTTCATGCCGAAATAGCGTCCGTATTCCTGCACCATGATGTCCGCCGCGACCTTGGATGCGCCGAAGAGGCTGTGCTTGGATTGGTCGATGCTCATTTGCTCATCGATGCCATGGGCGAAGTAGGGGTGGCTCTCCGCCACTTCCCACCGGGTGTCCAGTTCCACCAAAGGCAGGGTGTTGGGCATGTCGCCGTACACCTTGTTCGTGCTGGTGAAGATGAAGACGGCCTCCGGTGCATGTTGGCGGGCCATTTCCAGCAGGTTCAAGGTGCCCATGGCGTTCACCTCAAAATCCAGGAACGGGATTTGTGCCGCCTTGTCGTGGCTCGGCTGGGCTGCGGTGTGGATGATCAGGTCAACGTCTGCGCCGTATTCCCCGAATATGCGCTCCAAGGCTGTCCGGTCGCGGATGTCCACATCATGGTGGATGTAGTTCGGGCAGGCATTCCGCACTTGGTCCACATTCCAGCGCGTACTGGCTTCCGTGCCGAAGAAAACGCTGCGCATGTCATTGTCTATGCCGACGACGCGGTCGGCCAGTCCGCAGTAAAAGCGCGCAGCGGTGCCGCCGATGAGCCCGCCGGCGCCGGTGATGATCACAGTATGCATCAAGTCAATATGGGTCGAAGTTCCTCCTCGTGGTCGGCAAGCCAACGATGGGTGTCGGCGAAGAGTGTACGGAGGTCCCTTTTGGGGGCCCAGCCCGTGGTGGCCGTGATCAAGGAGTTGTCAGTAATGTAAAGTTTCAAGTCGCCTGGCCGGTCATCCGGGGCGCTACCCACCGTGATAGTCCGGCCCGTGGTATCGGCGGCGAGCTTGGAATATCCACGCAGGGACAAGCTGTTTGCCGGCCCGCCGCCGACATTGAACGTCATGCCGCCCAACCGGTCCAGGTTGCGCAGCTGAAGGGATATCAGCTCGCATAGGTCGTCTATGTGCAGCATGTCGCGCACCTGCGATCCGCGGCCCCCGAAGCCCGTGTAGCTCAACGGAAGCCCCCAGTGATGGCGCGCGATCCAAAGCACCGCAAAACCTTGGTCGGTCTTGCCCATCTGCCAAGGTCCGGCAATCACGCCGCAGCGGTTGATCACGGAGCGAAGGCCGTGCATGGCGGCATATTCAGTGATCAGCAGTTCACTGGCCAGTTTGGTGGCCCCGTATAACGAGCGTGTGCCCTTCAGGGGCAGGTCTTCCCCGAAGCCGTTTCCAGAAATGCCGGGCACTCGCTTCCCGGGATCGATGAAGAACCCGTTTTCGCCTTCAATGCATGCCGCATTGATCGTTTCGATCGGATAAACCCGGCTGGTGCTCAGGAAGATGATCGATGCTCCATGGCGGGCGGCCGCTTCCAGGCAGTTCACGGTGCCCACCAGGTTGGTGTCCACCACATAGCGCGAGTCGCCGCCGTAACCAGCCAACACGGACGGCTCCGCGGAGCATTCCAGCAGGATATCAAATCCCTGGATTGCTTCCAAGTCCCTCGGCTGGCGCACGTCCCCGTGCATGAACTCCACCCCGGCCGCCTTCAAACGGGCCAGGTTCAGCTCGCTTCCGCGCCGCTTCAGGTTGTCCAGGGCGACCACCCGGTTCCCAGGGTCTGCTTGTTTCAGGTGAAAGGCGAGGCTGGAACCGACAAAACCGGCACCTCCGGTGATCAAAATGGTCTTTCCCATGGAAAGGGCTGGGCAGGAGCGCAAAGATGCCCAAATATCGGGACCGGCCTTTGCCATCTGCAATAATGGGAGCGGATCAAGCCGGATAGGTGCGTGATGTTCCGGCCTTCATTGGGCGGATCTGTGACCCGGAACCCGCAATGGGATATCTGCTAAGGCCGGAATCGCAGGGGCAGCGCGTTGCACTTCGACAAGTTCCGTGCAGGTACCGGCTCTCCTTTCGCCGGCATGGTACGGCTATTCCTCGCCTCGGCATACCCGGTACATCCCCCCGACGAAACCCTCGCCGCCACTGTGCCATTGACACTTGCCATGAAGCCTGCTGCATGATCCAACGGCATGAACCTTGAACGGGTTGTTGCGGGGATGTTTTTATACGGGCATGACAGATCCACGTGCGGCGAGCTACTCGGCGAGCATCTGCACCCTCATTGGCGTAAAGCGGTCGGTGTAGTGCTGTCCATCCGTCGCTATGGTTGATGGTGCACCTGGGGCTCCGCCGGTTGCGTTGGAGCATGGATGCATAAGATGTCGAAATGGCAATTATCGAAATTGGTGGGCAGTGGGGCATCGCTGCCTGCTATCTTGATATGATAGCCTTTCGCCCTGACCCAATCCACCAGTTCCCGGGCGGTACTTCCGTTGTTGGTCAAATTGTCGTTGTCAAGCTCAATAAAGAGAATCGGATGATATGCGTCGATCACGTCCTCGCATCCCTTCAATACTTCAAATTCGAACCCCTCGACATCGATCTTGATCACATTGACCCGGTTGATCCCAAGGCCACTTAACACGGGGGACAAAGGAGTCAGCGATATCTGGACGGAGCCGTGGTCATCATCGACGGTGTGATTCGTGATGATCCGGTTCATGCCTGGGTTATTGTCAACTACCCGGTGAAGCAATTCGTTCCTTTCAACGGGCCCAATGCCCTTGTTGATCGGCTTAAGCCGCGTGAGCCCGTTCATGCGTATGTGCTCCAAAAGCCGGAGATGGGTGTCGGGGTCGGGCTCAAACCCGATGACGGTGCCTTGCGGGGCAAGGCGGGCAAAGTCCATTGCACGGGTCCCGATGTTGGCACCGATATCCACAACAGTGTCGTCCGGTTTGATCAACCTGTCCAGTTCAATGTCCCCGTGGTTGATAAAGTTGAAATAGGCCCAATAGTCCACCGTGTTGGAAATATCCAAACGGTATTTCAGCCCTGATCTCGTGATCGTGCGCCAAGCTCCCTTCGCATATTGATACTCAAGTGGTACCAGCCGGCCTCGGAAAGAGTTGGGCTCATGGCCTGAGACCGCCTTGGCCAGTAATCGTTCAAAGACAGGGATCTTGAATGCTGACCTGAGCATGTTCAGGAAGCGCGTCTTGACCGATCGTTGGGTATAATAGACTGGTGTGTTCATTGTGCTAAGGGGGGGGATACATGGACATCCAAAGAGCCGCATAACGGTGATTGGCTGGCGCAAGGTCGCACCAATTTGGGCATGCACCTGCAACCGGTGTTGGAGACTGCACAGTACGTTGGTGGCATGCTGACCTTAGCCGGGTTAACAGGGGAATGCGGAACTTTCCGGTCCAAATACGCGCCATGCGCTACCTGCTCTGCACCGGCAACCCTGGCAAGGCCAAGGAACTCCGCGAGATGCTTCCGCCGGGCATCGAGCTGGCCACCCTGAACGACTTCGACCTGCCGAAGGACCTGCCGGAGACGGGCCGCACGTTCGCGGAGAACGCCCTTCAGAAGGCCCGGTTGGGCCATGAGCGGAGCGGTTTGCCGGCCATTGCGGATGATTCCGGCCTGGAGGTGGAGGCCCTGGGCGGCGCACCCGGTGTGGACTCCGCGTTTTATGCAGGTCCGCAGAAGGACGACAGGGCCAACGTGGCCAAGCTGCTCAGGGTGTTGGAAGGCGCAACGGACAGGCGGGCGCGCTTCCGCACGGTGATCGCCTTGGTGGATGGGGAAGGGGAGCACCTCTTTGAGGGTGAGGTACAGGGCCGGATCGCGCTGGAGGCCCGCGGCAGCAATGGCTTCGGTTATGATCCGGTCTTCGTGCCCGACGCCGCCGAACAAACCTTCGCAGAGCTGCCCCCGGAAACGAAGAATGCCATTAGCCACCGCAGCCACGCGGTGTGGAAGCTGGCGAGGCACCTGGCGGAACATGGGTGATGGAATACGCCAATTTGCCAAATCACCAAATTGCCAATTCGCCAAATGCCCAGTTGGCGAATTCCCCTCACCGTATCATTTCCGCTACCATGCCGTTCACCACTTGGCCGGGGCTGATGCCGGCCGCCTTGAGCATGCGCGGATAGATGCTGGCGGCGGTGAAGCCGGGCACGGTGTTGATCTCGATGGTGACCACTTGCTTGCCGTCGCCCTGTCCTTCCAGCCAGAAGTTGTCGATGCGCACCATGCCGTTGCAGTTCATGGCGGCGTAGATGGCCTCGCATCGGCGTTGGATGAGTTGGGCGATCTCGTCCGGAATGGGGGCGGGCACCAGCTCTTGGGTGTCGGCCGCGTGGTACTTGGCCTGGTAGTCAAAGAACTCGTGCGTGGTGCGGATCTCGCACACGGGCAGGGCCTGCACTTTTCCGTCCATGCGCAGCACGCCGCAGGTGAGCTCGCGGCCGGTCACGGCCTTCTCGCACATCACCAAGGGGTCCTCGGCAAAGGCCAGGTCCAGGGCGGCGGGCAGCTCGTCAGCCGTCTTCACCTTGCTGATGCCGAGGCTGCTGCCGCTGGTGTCGGGTTTCACGAAGCAGGGGAAGCCCACCTCGCGGGCCACGCGGCCGGTGGCATCAGGTGTGCCTTGGTGCAGCAGCAGCGAGGGCGCCACCGGGAAGCCCATCTGCCGGAGCAGGCTCACGGTACTGAACTTGCTCATGGTGAGCGCCATGTTGAGCACGCCGCCGGTCTGGTAGGGCACGCCCAGCAGGTCCAGATAGCCCTGCAGCTTGCCGTCCTCGCCAGGGGTGCCGTGCACGGCGATCAGGGCGGCCGCAAACCGTTCATGCCCCTTCCCGCGGTCGGCGGTGAAATGGCCCCGGTCGAACGGCAGCGGGGTGCCATCGGTGCGGGAGCAGGTCCAGGCATCGCGTTCCACCGTGATGAACACCGCGTCATAGCGTGCGGCGTCGAGGGCGGCCATCATGTTGTCGGCGCTTTGCATGCTGATCACGGATTCGCCGGTGAATCCGCCGCGCAGGATGGCGATGAAGGGGAGTGGCATGATGTGGATGACGGTCAAAGGTGGGCTGGATGGATGGCGGTGAAACATGAACCGTCCGGAAGTGCCAACGGGTCCCTGTTGAAGCTTGCATGACGGACTATATTCGCGCCCATTGCCCCGCAGGATGCCGCATGGAATTAAAGGACGTCTGCCGTCAACCACAGGCGACCCCAGGTGCATGGACCGCCACATGGCCTGGCATGGGATGCGGAGGTCTCCCTGCCCCCGGCTCCCTGCCCTGCCCGATCCGCAACTTGGCGGTGGACCGGCATGGGAGCGGCTACTGCCGGGAAGGAAGGAACCCTGGCCATATGCTTGGCGGAACATTGGAGGCCAGGGAGTGGCACCAGCAGGGGCTCCGTTCGTGGAATATGCTGAAGCACCTTGGACCGTGGTAGATCATGGTGCCGGATCCCGGTTCTTGGTCGATTCCACCGGAAAGGGCGTGAAGGATCGCATGGAGGTGTCCATTCGTGAAAACATGTGCCTCATGGACCCCTACGGTTCCGTCGCTCTGTCCAACATCCAGCGCGGTGAAGTGCCGGACACCTTCGGAAGAGGGATGACGGATGAGGAGCCCGATGGTGCGTCCCATAGAAGTCCCAAGGGATGAACCTGGACCGCATCTATTCCTACCGCTTCCGGGATGTGGACCAGGCCAAACGTGCCATGGTCTGGAAGGAGCTTTCCGCCTATCTCTTCCGGCGCTTGGGGCAGCCTCAGGCGGTGCTGGACCCGGCTGCGGGGATGTGCGAGTTCATCAACCACGTGCCGGCCGGGGAGAAATGGGCCGTGGACGTCAATGAGCCCTTCGTCCGTGCGCATGCGGCGAAGGAGGTGCGGGTGGCCATCGGGGACACGCGCACCATTGACCTGCCCAAGGACCACTTTGATGCTGTGTTCGTAAGCAACTTCCTGGAGCATCTGGGGTCGCAGGAGGAAGTGGCCGACTTCCTCACCAAGCTGCACACCCACATCAAGCCGGGTGGCCGCATTGCGGTCATGGGCCCCAATTTCAAGTACACGTACAAGGAGTATTTTGATTTTGCGGACCACACGGTGGTCCTGTCGGAACTGGGCGCTGCGGAACACTTGTACGGCGCGGGCTTCGAAGTGGAGTCGGTCGAACCGCGCTTCCTTCCGCTTTCCTTCCGGGGCCGGTTGCCCGTGAACCGCTTCCTGGTACGCTCCTACCTGGCCAGGCCGTGGGCGTGGCGTTTCTTCGGCAAGCAGTTTCTGTTGATCGGCCGCAAGTGAAGCTCAGCGTGGTCATACCGGCCCACAACGAGGTGGGCAGCATCGAGGCCACGTTGCGCTCGTTGCATGCCACGCTCCAACGGGAAAGCCTGGCGTTCGAGGTGGTGGTGGTGGACGACCACAGCAAGGACGGTACCGGGGAACTGCTCGGTCGCCTCCGTGCGGAACTGCCGGAACTGGTGGTCGTGGAGAATGAAGGCCCCAGCGGATATGGCCATGCCGTGCGGAGGGGGCTGGAGCATTTCACCGGCGACCGCGTGGCCATCATGATGGCGGACCTGAGCGATGATCCCGAGGACCTGGTGCGCTTCAACCGCAAGATGGACGAGGGTTACGACTGTGTGTTCGGCACGCGCTGGTCCAAGGGAGGCAAGGTGATCGACTACCCGTGGACGAAGCGGGTGGTGAACCGGATGGCCAATAACCTGGTTCGCCTGGTGTTCCGCCTGCGTTACGACGATTGCACGAACGCGTTCAAGCTCTTCAGCCGGGAGACCATCTTGGGCCTGCATCCCTTCCTGTCGCCGCACTTCAACCTGACGCTGGAGCTGCCGCTCAAGGCCATCGTGCGGGGCTATTCCTTCGCGGTGGTGCCCAATTCCTGGCAAAACCGCAAAGCCGGCGAATCGAAGCTGAAGATCAAGGAAATGGGATCGCGTTACTTCTTCATCCTGCTCTATTGCTTGATCGAGAAGTACTTTTCCAGGGGGGATTTCCGGAAATCCCCGGATCGATGATGCGACGGATCGGGCGGCTCTTGGGATCTGCGGACGCCACCAAGTACCTATGGTTGCTGAACATCGGGATGGCCGTGGCATCCTTCATGGCGTTCCGGCATCAGTACGGGGGCGATCTATGGTCATACACGGCATTGGCCGATGGAATACTGCATGGGGATTATTCCATGTGGTGGTGGTTGGGGGAGGACATACCCGACACCTTCCGGAATCCCGGCTATCCACTTTTCCTTGCCGTTTTCAGGGTATTCACCACATCCTTGCTGCCAGTCCAGGTTGCCCAATTCCTTCTCTATTTCCTTTCACTGGTGATCATCCACCGGCTTATTGCGAAGCTCGGCGGATCGACCTTGGCATCCAACCTTTTTTTGTTGTTGGTGCTGCCCAGCCTGCAACTTCCCTATATGGTCACAACCATATTTCCGGAAATCCTGACCATGTTCCTGATTTCAGCCTTTATATGGGTTGACTGGAACTGGTCGACCGGATGGAAGCGCGCGATCGCCTTGGGCTTGTTGGTGGGCTTGATAAGCCAATGCCGTTCCACGGTCATGTTGTTCCCGTTGGCTTGGCTGATCGGTTCACGATTGTGGGCAAGGAGGAAACCGGGCTGGGGGGAGGCAGGCGTGTTCATCCTGTTGTTCGTGGCCACGATCATGCCCTACTCATTATGGAATTTAAAGCACCATGGGGTATTGAAGCCTGTCCCGATCGAAGGTGGCGGGGGGGTGTTGCACATGGGTTGGTGGGCCGGCAAGATTCCGGGCCATACCGAGCATTGGTATTGGGGCAATTTTGCGATCCATGAATTGTACCAGGCCACGCCCCGGGATTCCATAGCCGGAAATATTGCGGCCTATGAGGCGGAATGGGCCGCCATCGATTCCTCCTTGAGGCCCTTGTTGACGGCCACGGACAGTGCCATGTTGCGTGCGCAAGGACCGGCCATGTTCCGGACCTACAACACGGCCTACACGTCGGCCCGGGAAAAGGCGCTGGTTGCGGCAACCTTGCGGCATGTTGTGGATGAACCTTGGTACACGATAAAATGGAAGGCGTACAGCGCCATCAGGCTATGGGTGACAGGGATCGATACGGAAGCGTATCGGAGGGCCGGCCTCACGGGGCGATTGACGATGCTCTATCCCTTCCTGTCCTCCCTGGTGATCTTTTTGTTGTTCATCACATTGGTCCCATGGGCCATGTGGACATACCGGGAATTGCCCCGAAGATATTTGCCATTGCTTCTATGGGTCATTTATTTCGGGATGGTGAACATCCCATTTGTGATCCAAGCAAGGTATACGGTTCCGGTCCGGCTGCTCATGCTTGCCCTTATTGCGCTTTCCATGGAAAGGCTGGTGATGTCATGCCGGAAAAGAAGTGTGGAAGGGGGGTAGCTGCGCCGCGTAGACCCTTCATGCAGCAGGGTCGATGGTGCGTAGGCGGTGGATGGGATTGGAATGGATTGAACCCCAGTATGATACTTGAGTGTTGGGTCACGCTACAGGTCCAAACCGCCAGTTCATGGACAGGGGTTCGCACAACTTGATCGCGTCCTGCCGATGCCCGCAAGGCCGAAGTATATTCGCGCCTCGCTGAAACCTGCGCCGCACGGCCTTCAGCACCGCGGATGACAGCCGGCAAACGATTCCTATTGATCCTCGCCCCCTTGGCGGTTGCCGCCCTGTTGGTGTTGGCCGCCTGGATCTGGCTCGGCATCTATACCCGGCACGATGCGCAGGTGGAGGTGCCCGACCTCAGGACGCTGCCGTACGACGAGGCGGCCGGAACCCTCGGGAAGCTCGGGCTGCGGGCGGAGGTGATCGATTCCGTGTACAACGACGATGTGCCCAAGGGAACGGTGGTGGACCAGGACCCCAAGGCCAGCCATTTCGTGAAGCCCGACCGCACCGTGTACCTGGTGATGAACGCCATGCAGCCCAAGATGCTGAACATGCCGGACCTGGTGAGCCTGAGCAAGCGGCAGGCGGTGAGCATGCTGGAGATCCTCGGGCTGAAGGTGGCCGGCATCCAATACAAGCCCGACCCCTGCCTGGACTGCGTGGTGGCCCAGCTTTACAACGACGCGCCCATCGCGCCGGATACCCGGATCCGCAAGGGGGAAGGGATCACCTTGGTGCTGGGCCAGGGGCAGAAAGGTGAGCAGATCCCCGTGCCCGACCTGCGGGGCCTCGGCTTCGAGGAGATGAAGGCCGTGTTGGGGCTGGCCGGGCTGAACCTCGGGCTGGTGGTGAAGCTGGAAGGATGCGGCAATACCGGGTGCGATACGGCGTTGGCCAAGGTGTTCCGCCAGTTTCCCGCCCCCAGCCCCGGTGAAGGGATCAGCCCCGGGGGCATGGTGGACGTGTGGCTTACCCTGGACAGCATTCCGGCCCTGCCCTAAACTTCGTGAACATGAAAGCACTTTCCGGGATACAGCTTGCCGTGCTTGCCTGGTCCTTTTCGGCCATCGTGGCAACGGGCCAGGAGATCATCACGCCACTGGGCGTGGTGCCGCGCCCGGGCAATGAGGCCCCCGCATGGAAGGCAGGAGGGCTGAACGAGGTGTTCCTTTACGACAATGCGCCGCAGACCCTGCCGGTGGTCGATGATTTCTCGGTGGATCGCACGCGGCACCGCAATGCGGCCCACGGGGACGCGAACGTGCATCTGAACGAGGTGGTTTACAGGATCGTCGTGGACGGCGAGAGCCGGGCGGACATGGCCTTCATGACCGACACCAGTTACCATTACACTTTCCAGGTGGAGGAAGACACCCTGATCATCGTGGTGCAACCGAACCCGGCCCAGGTGGCCATCGTGCGCGACCTGGGCACCTATCCGGTGCAGGAGCAGAGCATGTTCGTGTGGCCGCCCTACACGGTCATCGATACGGCCGGCACCAGTTACGCGGACACCTTGGCCCTGGACCCCGACTTGCTTCAGGATTCGCTGCTCGTGTATACCGTTGACGCCGACCCGCGCACGTACATCAACCCGGACAACTCCACACGGCCGTGGATCCTGTGGGAGGATGATGATGCGTACGTGAACAACAGCTTCCCGATCAACCCGCCCACCATCGGCGTGGCCACGCTGGACGGCATGGACCGCACCGGATACCCGTACGACCCGCTGAACCCCAACGTCAACGGCAGCGCGGACAAGCTCACCTCGGTGCCGATCGACCTGGCCTATTCGGCCGGTGACAGCATTTACCTGAGTTTCTTCTGCCAGCCCATCGGCCGCAGCGGCGATGACCTCGCCCATGCCGAGGACAGCCTGGTGCTGGAATTGTATGCGCCGTTGGAGCAGCGATGGTACCGCGCGTGGTCCAGCCCGGGGACGGCCGCACCGGACGTGTTCCGCCAAGTGATGGTGCCCATCACCGAAGAGAAATTCCTGAAGAACAACTTCCGGATGCGTTTCCGCAACGAGGCCACCTTGGGCGGCATGGTGGACCAGTGGCACGTGGACTACGTGCGGCTCGACCGCAACCGTACCTACACCGATACGGTGCTGCAGGATGTCGCCTTCGTCGACCAGCAGGTGGGCCTGCTGCAGAGCTACACTTCGGTGCCGCATGCCAAGTTCATCCAATCGCCGGCGGCGTACATGGCCGCGCAAGTGGACCTGGGGCAGCGCAACAACGACGTGGTGGACAAGTTCATCACCTGGGGCTACCAGGTGGGTTCCGATTGCGGATGGTCCGCCACCAGGGGCAGCTACGGCAACAACATCAGCAACAACGCCTACAGCAACTTCAACAGCGTGCATCCGGTGAACAGCGGCGCGGACCCGCTGGTGTATGATGTCGGCGGTTGCAGCGACGCGGCCTTCCTGGACGTGAAATTCTGGACGAACGCCACGCCCGACGTATGTGCATACAACGACACGGTGCGTTATGTGCAGGAGATCAGCAATTACTACAGCTACGACGATGGCAGCGCCGAGGCCGGCTACAGCCTGAACGCCCCCGGGGCGGCGCAGGCGTACCGTTTCGACACCCAGGGCAGCGACTCGCTGCGGGCGGTGCGGGCCTATTTCGCGCCCATCTTCACCTACAACCCGCCGCCGGTGAACTATCCGCCCAACGGCTCCTTCATCATCACCATCTGGAAGAGCCTCAACCCCGAGGTGATCATCCACCAGAACGTGTCCTTCAGCAAGCCGGAATACAGGCTGTGGGGCCCCGATCATTTCGTGGAATACGAGCTGGACAGCGTGGTACCCGTGGACGGCACCTTCTACGTGGGCTGGGTGCAGACCAACGCCGTGCAGATGAACCTGGGCATGGACAAGAACCGCAACAACCAGGACAAGATGTACTACAGGACGGGGCTGAACTGGTCCGTTTCGGGCCAACACGCATCGTGGATGATCCGCCCCGTAATGGTGGCTGCCGTGGATCCCTTCGCCGGCGTGGGAGAGGAGGAAGCATACGACGGGGCGTTCACCGTGTACCCGAACCCGGCGGGTGACACCTTCAGTGCATCCGCTGCCATGCCGGGGGCCGCGCAGGTGGAGCTGGTGGATGCCATGGGACGCGTGGTGCGGCAATGGAAGACCCCCCAAGGGCCTTGGCAGGTGGCCGACGTGGCACCGGGCCTGTACCTGGTGCGGATGTTGGGCCGCAAGGGTGAAATGCTGGGCCGCTCCCGGTTGATGATCCAGCGCTGATGGTGGTGCCCGACGGACCGGTGGACCAGGCCCCCGAGGCTGGCGAGGACCTTTACGAGCACCATCGCATCACGGCCGATCCCGGCCAAGGGCTTGTGCGTCTGGACAAGTTCCTGGCCGAGCGCCTGGCCGGCGCCTCGCGGACACGGGTCGCCGCGGCCATCCGCAACGCCAACGTGCTGGTGAACGACAAGGCTGAAAAGCCCAGCTACAAGGTGAAACCGCGCGACGTGGTCACCGTGGTGCTGCCCGAGCCGGTGCGCGAGGTGGAACTGATCCCCGAGGACATTCCGCTGGAAGTGATGTACGAGGATGATCAGATCCTTGTCCTCAACAAGCAGCCCGGCCTGGTGGTGCACCCCGGCCACGGCAACTGGACGGGCACGTTGGTGAACGCCCTGCTGTTCCATTTCGGAAAACTGCCCTCCGCGCCCAACCAGCCCGTGCCGCGTCCCGGCCTGGTGCACCGGCTGGACAAGGACACCAGCGGCGTGATGGTGGTCGGCAAGACCGATGACGCATTGGCCCACCTGGCCCATCAATTCTACGTGCGCAGCAACGACCGCCGCTACCGCGCCCTGGTCTGGGGCGACTTCGATGAGGATGAAGGCACCATCGACGCACCGCTGGCCCGCTCGCCCAAGGACCGCACGGTGATGTCCGTGCCGCCGGACCCCGAGCAGGGCAAGACGGCCGTCACGCATTGGAAGGTGATCGAGCGCTTCACCTACGTCACCTTGGTGGAATGCAAGCTGGAGACGGGCCGCACGCACCAGATCCGTGCACACATGAGGTCCATCGGCCACCCGCTTTTCAACGACGCGCAATACGGCGGCAACCGGGTGTTGAAGGGCACGGTGTTCACGCGGTACAAGCAGTTCGTGGAGAATTGCTTCGCACTGTTGCCGCGCCAAGCGCTGCATGCCTATCTGCTGGAGATCGACCACCCTGCCACCGGCAAGCGCATGAAGTTCGAAAGCCCGCTGCCCGCGGACATGGAAGCGGTGCTGGAGCGCTGGCGCACCTACACGGCCGCAAGGCCGATGGAGGAGTAGGGGAGGGTCAGACGATCAGACGATCAGACGATCAGATGATCGGGCCTCCAGGGGCTGAGGCTCGCGAAGCCCACATGCGCGAGATCCACGAAGCTCACGCTACCGGCAACCTTTGCGGCAAAACGGTATTTTCAGCGGCTGAATGACTGCGGAAAACAACGACCCCACAAAGGCCCTGCTGGCCTTATTGGCCGAAACGCCCAGCCTGGGCAATCAAAAGGCACGACAGCTACTGGACCTGGACGAAGCCAGCTATGAACGGGTGAAGGCCGAACTGCTCGCACAAGGCAAGATCAAGGCCGGCCGCGGGCGGGGCGGCAGCATCCAACTGAATGTTCCGCCGGGCGTTCCGCCGGGCTCCAGCCCGGCGATACGCCCGGCGGCAAAGCGCGCCGCATCCGTGCGTGGCGGAAACGCCCGTACTGGGCCTGCCACGCTGGGGCGCGGCGGCCCAGGTGGCGCCCCCAGTGGGTTCGAGCAGGCCTTCCGCAACATCGATGACATCCTCTGGAAGGAAGCCGGCTGCAGCAACGAACTCGACTACACCGAGCAGACCAGCTGGATCCTCTTCCTCAAGTACCTGGACGACCTGGAGGCCACCAAGCGCATGGCCGCCGAACTGGAGGGCCGCCCCTACACGCCCATCCTCGGCCCCGAATACCGCTGGCCGGTGTGGGCCTGCCCGAAGAAGAAGAATGCGGCCGGTGAGCTTGTCGAACCGGATCATCACAAGGCCCTCACCGGTCCCGACCTGGTGGATTTCGTGGACCGGAAGCTCTTCCCCTACCTGAAAGGCTTCAAACAGCGCGCCAGCGGGCCCGACACCATCGAATACAAGATCGGCGAGATCTTCGGCGAGCTCACCAACAAGGTGAAGAGCGGCTACAACCTGCGCGAGATCCTGGAGGCCGTGGACGCCCTGCACTTCCAGACCAGCGCCGAGAAGCACGAGCTCAGCGCGTTGTACGAGGAAAAGGTCCAGCGCATGGGCAACGCCGGCCGCAACGGCGGCGAGTACTACACCCCGCGCCCGCTGATCCGCGCCATCGTGCGGGTGGTGGACCCGCGCATCGGCGAAACCGTGTACGACGGCGCCGCCGGCAGCGCCGGCTTCCTCTGTGAGGCCTTCGCCTACATGCAGGAGAAGGCCCGCAGCACCGCCGACCACCAGACCCTGCAGCAGCGCACCTTCTTCGGCAAGGAGAAGAAGGGCCTGGCCTACATCATCGGCATCATGAACATGATCCTGCACGGCATCGAGGCGCCCAACATCATCCACACCAACACCCTGGCCGAGAACCTGCAGGACATCCAGCCCAAGGACCAGTACGACGTGGTGCTGGCCAACCCGCCCTTCGGCGGCAAGGAGCGCAAGGAGGTGCAGCAGAATTTCCCCATCAAGACCGGCGAAACGGCCTTCCTCTTCCTGCAGCACTTCATCAAGAGCCTCAAGGCCGGCGGCCGCGCGGGCATCGTCATCAAGAACACCTTCCTCAGCAATACCGACAACGCCAGCATCAGCCTGCGGCGCAAACTGTTGGAGGAATGCGACCTGCACACCGTCCTGGACATGCCGCAGGGCACCTTCCAGGGCGCGGGCGTGAAGACCGTGGTGCTCTTCTTCGAAAAAGGCCGCCCCACGCGCAAGATCTGGTACTACCAGCTGGACCCCGGCCGCAGCTTGGGCAAGACCAACCCGCTGAACGAGGCCGACCTTGCCGACTTCGTGCAGCTGGCCCGGACCAAGGTGGATAGCGTGAACAGCTGGAGCCGATCGGTGGCTGAGGTCCTCGAAGCCACCGACACCTACGACCTCAGCGTAAAGAACCCCAACCGCGCGGAGGAGGCGCCGCTGCGGGCCCCGAAGGCCATCCTGCAGGAGATGCAGGAGTTGGATGAGAAGACGAAGGAGTTGTTGGACAGTATCACAGTGCTGCTCAAATGAGGGGACAAGCAGTACATCTGGAAGACATCCTCACACTCTGTGATTCTGGTGAGTGGGGCGATGATCCTGTCAATGGTGAAGGCACACCTGTATTGAGGGTTGCTGATGTCAAAGCCGACAATCAAATCTCTTTCTCGACAGCACCTATCCGAGCACTCACAGCATCGAAGCGAGCAACAAAGACTCTTAGGAATGGTGACATAATTGTTGTCAAATCGAGTGGGTCGGCCACCAATGTTGTATCGGGTCGAGCGTCGTTGGTTACTGGGATTGAGGACGGCTGCTATGGATTTGCAAACTTCCTTCTGCGCCTGCGTGTGGACGACAGTCGATACAGCTCCCACTTTCTGATATACATGCTCCAGTCTCAGCAGGTTCGCGACTATGTACTCTCAATGGTTTCTGGTTCGACATACCCAAACTTGAGAGTGCCTGAATACAAGCGTATCCTGCTTCCCAATCCCCCCCTCCCCGAACAGCGACGGATCGTCACGAAGCTGGATGCGGCGTTCGCCGCGCTGCGCGAAGCCGAGGGGCACCTGGAGCGCAACCGCGCCAATGCCCGCGAGCTGTTCGAGAGCTACTTGAACGGGGTGTTTGAGGGGAAGGAGGGGTGGGTGGAAGTACGATTGGGAGACTTGGTCGACATCCAGAACGGCTATGCCTTCAAGAGCATTTCATACACGAATAGTG
>JAGFIV010000009.1 GCA_024103275.1 Flavobacteriales bacterium | reverse complement strand
CCTGGCCAAACCAATAGAGTTCGGCCTGCAGCCGGGCACGGCTTTGGGGATCGTTCCAATTTCCACGGTAATCGGCATATGGATATATGTGAAGCGAATAGAAATCCAGGTGCAGGGCTCCCATGTCCCATACTTCCAATTCATACAGCCCCAGGCCGCCCAAGGTCACCAGGTGGTCCGGGTCGTGCTGCTTGATGGCCGAGTACCATTGGTCCGTAAAGGCGCAGATGTCCTCCTTGTGCCATTTCTCCCCGCAGATGCGGTCCTCGCCCAGGACCGGGTTGGCGCACTGCTGGTATTCGAGCGAGTTGAATTGCGGTTCATTGAACAGGTCGTAGGCCAGCAAGGCCGGGTGGCCCTGCAAGGCGGTGGCCAAGTGGGCCAGGTAGTTGGCATAGTCGTCCACGGCCTGCTGATCGAAGGTGGGGTACATGTATCGACGGTTTTCGTCCGGGTTCCGCTTTCCGGGGCCTGCCACCAAAAGGATCACTTTCAAATCGGCCTCCTGTGCCACGTCCAGGACTCCGTTTATCAGTTCGAACAGGCGCTGGGAATAAGCCCCGTCAATGCCTTCCTCCAGGTCCACTTGCACGTGGTCCGCGTCGTGATTCCCGTTGGGAAACGGGTTTTGATAAACTTCCAGATTGAACCGCCGTTCATTGTCGCCATGTTCCGGGGTATCACGGTACCCCACGGTAAGGCAACCAGTCAAACGGACCGCGTTGAAGCCCATGCTCCGTACTTTCTGGAAGTCTGCCAGCAACCGGTCGTGGCAATTGGTTTCCCCAAGACAGTCAAAGCCGCTTGTTGGCCCGAAAGAAGCGTCCGGGGCGAAGTAGATTTCGGCCGGGGCAGGTTGGCCCTGTACGGCATTGCTCCGGGTCAGCAGTACGGAGTAGTTCATGGCCACGGGGTAGAATTCCTGCCCGCCGGACATGAATTTCCGGCCCTCCAAGGTAACGAACTGTGCGTGCCCGGCGGAGGGCAGGGCCAGCAGGCCGCACCACAGGGCATTCCTCAAGCAGGCCATGGTCCGAAGCATCCTCATGGCTCAATGGTCCAATTTAGCCTCGACCGCCCGCAACCGTTCCTCCAACTGCAGGATGTACAGCGCCTGCTCCTCCACGGTGCGCAGCAGGCGCATTTGCAGGTCGCCCACTTCCATGCCCCCATTGGCCTCCACCTCGCTGCCCTTGGGCATGGTGGGCAGGTGCCCGTGCTGTTCCAAGTAGGTGCGCAGGTCCGGCAAGGGCATCAATGCATAGTCCTTTGCGAACACTTTGTCCTGGAACTCATCAATGGTCACCAGCACGTCCCGGCAGGCAATGCCGCCGTCCACGTAGAACTTGTACAGCGGCCCGCCCGGCGAGGGGGGATCATAGCCGATGCCCACCTTGCCCTCCCTGGTGATGCTGATGGCCGTGGACGGATCATTGAAATTGTACATGATCCGCCCCATTCCGGCGGGATCCACGCGCAGCCCGTAGCCATAGACACTGTTATAGACCCAACTCTCGGCGTTTTCCGCATTGCTGGCCGAGAACACCGCCTTGGTGGGGCCCGGGCCGCGCACGTGCAAGTTCCCCTTGGGCACCAGGGTGCCCATCCCCACTTTTCCGTTCTCGTCCACGAACAGACGCACGGCACCGGCCACGTCGTCCCAAAGGAAGAAGTCCTGGTCGCCCTCGGCGGCAAGGTCGCAGCCCAAGCCCCACCGCTGAACAGCCCCTTGGGCAAAGCGGATCTCGCTGTGGGCATTGCCCGGCAGATCGTTGCCCAGCAGCATGCCGCCCCGGACATCAGTGTGGTGTACCTCGAATTTTTCCGACGGCACGGCGGTTCCGATGCCCACCTGCCCGTACTTGGTAACCCGCATCTGCTCCACCCCATTGGTGTAAATGGGCAGGTGGTCATTGCTCAACGTGCCCAAAATGGGCCGCGGCTCGGTGGGACAAAGTTGGGCGAAATCATTGCCCTTGGTCAGCCAATAGGGCCTTGCCACCAGGGAGTAGCAGGGACCGACCGGCGGGTCCGTCGGCCCCGGACCGATCTTCAGCGTCCCGTCATAATCGCGGTAGAGCGGCCCTGCCGCAGTGTCCGCGCCCCAAAGCGCGATCTGCCCGTTCGCCTTCAGCCGCAGCCGCTCCTGCCCGTTGCTCTTGAACACCACGTCCTTGTTGTCGCTGGTGCCCACGTACTGCTGCCCCGGCAGGGTATTGGCGTTGCCGGTCATGCTCCAGTCGCTGCGCGCGGGCCCGCGCAGCAGGATGGTGGTGGCGGCGCCTTCGCAGTTGTTGGCATCAGCCACGGAGATCTTGTAATCCTTGGGGCCAAGATTGTACCTGTTCGCGCCCACGGGGCCATCGCTCCACGTAACGGTGAAGGGGACGGCCCCGCCCAACACCACCACGGAAGCATTGCCGTTGTAGCATTCGTAACACAGCTTACGTTGTAGCCGTTCGGGTATTCATATACGTCCACGTCCAGCTTCATGGGCAACGGCTGCTCCAAGGTGACCTCCGCCACGCCGTACTCCCCGTTGCTGTCGTACACCTCCACTTTGTAGTAACCGGCGGCCAGCCCGCTGATGTCCTCAGTGGCCGCACCGTTGCTCCATTTATAGGTATAGGGCGCCGTGCCTCCGGAGACCGAGAGGTCGATGCCGCCGTCCTTCATGCCGAAGCAGCTGATGTTGTACCCGTTGTAGTTGCTGGCCACCAGGGAAAGCTCCAGCGTGGGGGCCGAAAAGGCCGTAGCGGAAAGCGTCGGCACGCAACAGAGGCAGGCCCACAGGCGGAGGGCGGCGGACAGGTGCGGGAGTGGCCAGGTGGATCAGTGCTTCTGTTCCATGGGTGGCGTGGATGAAATTTTGATCGATCATGAAGGACATCGCAAACGGAACGGTTTTCCAGCGCATATCCAACCCGCTTTCCGCATAAGCGTATGCGATCCCTGCATTAGTTTCGGGCCGACCAAACTTCCCTCCCCATGATCCATGAAAAGATCCAGATGCTGCGCAAGCAGCGGAAGCTGCGTGATGAGGACATGGCCGAGAGGCTGGGTATTTCCCAAAGCACGTACAGCCGCTTGGGGATGGGGGAGATCAAGCTGGACGTGGAGCGCCTGCGCAAGATCGCCGAGGTGCTGGAAGTCCCTGTTGAGGACTTGCTGAATACCGAACCCGTTGTATTCCATGTACACGACAACAAGGGCGGGACCAATGGTTGGCCAGCGCGTGGAACAGCATTTCCCCGAGGAGTTCATGCGGCAGATGATGGCCGTGCATGAAGCGCACCTGAAGGAACTACAGGAAATGAACAAGCGGCTGTTGGCGCTGCTGGAGCGCGGGCAAGGATAAGTGCGCCGCTCCTGCTGAAGCGGGGAACGCCTCCGCTCCCCCTCCACTTCTCAGCTTTTTCCATCGCCTGTTGCCCATGTCCTTCCCGCTGCTATTTTTGCAGCCGCTTCGGCGAAAGCCCAAGCCAACGGTTCGGTAGTTCAGCTGGTTAGAATGCCGCCCTGTCACGGCGGAGGTCGCGGGTTCGAGTCCCGTCCGGACCGCAACGTTAACGCCGCATCCCTTACAGTATCAAGGGAATGCGGCGTTTTCGCGTTGGTGCTGTTGACCCTTTGTTGACCCTTTTACCCCTCTTCCTCCCTTTTTAGGGTGTGGAATATGCGGGATCGGGCCTCAACCGAAACGGCCATCCTTTCCCGGCGTAACGACCTCTCCACCCCGCCGAAAGGTGATCGTGTGTTTCACCTTGGCATCGGTTTCAGCCTTCACCTCCTGCCTGCTCAACTTCGGTAGGGCGAACTCTGCCAGTGCCGCGTAGACCTGCAACGCTCCCTTTGGATCGTCCTTGCCCAGCCGCCGGATCCACTTCACCACGTCCGGGGCCGTTTCGTCAAGGGCCGCGTGGATCGTTTCGCGGATGCGCTCGTTGATCTTATTCGGCGTGCCCCTGGGCCTGCCTTTGGGGTTGCCGGATGTGCCTTTCCTGAAGGTGCCGCGCCGGGTGGGTTGCGTTTCCATTGCTGTTTTTGTCCTGTTCTTTTCAGGTGGAAACCACTACCGGGGCCGTGCATGGCTGTTGACGTGCTGCGGTGGGTTTGACGTGGCCACCACAACAAAGGGCCGTTCATCGAATAGCAGCAGGCCGCGCACTTTCATCCGTCGCAAGGTCAGGCTGCGGTTGCTCAACTTGTTCCTGCATGCCTTCCCCGCCTTCCCGTGGATGCGTTCGCTGCATACCCGGCTGCGGGGATCTTGGTCCGAAATATCCCGACCGCAGGCAAGGCACCTCCGCACCCCCTCCGAAGGCACCTCCGAAGGGTGGGCAACTTTACCTGGAACGGGAACCGTAGGTGGGACGTTTGCACCCCTTATCGCAAGTGGTGCAAACGTCCCACTTTGGCCTTTTTGGGGTGCCTTGGCCGGGTGTTGTCCCCTTGGTGCAAACGTCCCACTTTCAGGGTTCGGTGTTGCGGTTGTCCCCTTGGTGCAAACGTCCCACCTGTTGACCTCGGACAACTTCGCCGCGATCAATGCCCACAGGGTGGGTTGCAGGCCGTTGGGTTGGATGCGTTGCACCAGCGCGGTGTAGGCGGTGCGCCTTCGCGATCGGGTCCGCCGGTGAAGTTCCTGCCAGTAGGACGGCACCGCAGCGTTGGCCACAAGATCGCGTTGAGCGGGCCGAAGTCCACCGGTGGGCATATCGGGTTCCACGATCAACAGTTCATCGAACTTGGCCAGCAGGAAGGCCCGTAGCCGGGTCCATGCCGCCGGGTCCAGCAGGTCCGCCACGGTGCGCACATTGCACCCGGCAAGGGTGCGCATCTTGTTTGCCTTCAGTTCAAACCGCAGCAGTTCGCCGTTCACGTGTCCCTGGTACTGTGCAGCCTTATCGTAGATCTTGAACCGGTAGCCTGCATGCACGATCTGGATGCCGTGGCCTTCACGCATGGGGGCGGGCGTGGCGTTTTTGTGCAGCACGATGGACCGCAGCACCGCAGCGGTGGCGATCGGCGGAATGATGTTCGCCCCCACTTCCAGCGTGGCCAAGGTCAGCCCCGCATCGTGCAACCCGAAGGCATCGCATAGCGCGGCCACGGTTTGCCGGAATTGCGATAGCGTGAAGTCCTGCCAGTTGGTACCGCCGTGGTGGGCCTTGTGGAACGATCCCCGTAGCTCCCAGCAGCGGGTTGCATCGCCGGTGAAGGTCCAGCCGTTCCACTTTGCCGTGTGCCGTTGCTCCCCGGCCTTCCCTTCGCCACGTGACCGCCAACAGTGTTGCAACAGGGCATGTTCCCGCATCCGCCGTTGCGCGTCCGGGTGGATCCTTAATTTCACGCCGTCGATCATTCGGGAAACCGTGTGGGCGATACTGGAAAGGCAGCGCGGGCTACACGCCCGCGTTGCTGTTTTCAGGGATGCCGTGGGCCTCTACATGGCGGGCGAAGTCCCGCGCGAATTGCAGCCGCTGTTCACGCCCCTGCATGTACCAGCCGGTGAAGTAGAACAAGGTCAACGCGGCATCGCGATCGGTGAACCGGAACAGTACAAGGCTGCGGGTGCCTTGGCCCTTGCGGTATTCGTATGCGTTGCCCTCATGCCAGCCCGGTACGTCCAAGGGCACCAGCCCGGTAAGGAACGGGCACTTGCCGTTCACTTGCGGGCCGTGGATCAATTCGCGGGCACCATTGGCCCGGATCTTTGCATCCTGGGTTTCTTCCACCTTCAGGCGTTGCGGTGCCTTGCCGAATGCGATCCGTTGCGGTTCCTTCACATACCAGCCCGTGACCGGATCCAGCGCGTAGTTGATGACGCGGAATGATGGGGATACTGGATAGCTCATGGCCGGGCCTGTTTTGCGGTGCGCATCTGCTGCAAAGCGTTCAATACTTCGTTGCGTTTGTACAAGACGCGGTTGCCCATGCGGTACCCCTTCACGTAACCCCGGCGGGTGTAGTCCCGCAACGTGGGCAAGGTCACGTGCAACTGTTTGGCGGTTTCCTGCCGCGTCAACAGTTCTTCAGGTTGTGGCGCGGCTGCGGTATCTATGTCCGCACGAACGGCGCGAACGATCTCGTTCACCAAGTCGGTGAGCGGTACGGGGGAAAGGACGATCTGTTGATCCATTGCGGTGAATTGTTTCCGCAAAAGACCCCTTCCTTACTCAAATAACTGCGCAGGTTTACTTCGATATACGCATTTGCAGGGGTTCGAGACGTATCCGCCTTCCTTCAAACCGCCTTCATTACCGGCATGGTGAACAGGCTGGAACGGGCCATGATGTCCGCGTGTTCCTCGTTGGTCAGGCGGATGTAGCGCATGAACGCCTGTTCCGTTTGGTGCCCCGTTACGGCCATGATGGTACGGGCGGGGATGCCATCGCGGTAGCAGTTGGACGCGAAGGACCGGCGGGCGGTGTGCGTGGTGATGCGCTCCCACTTGGCCCGTGCAACCTCCCTGCGGATGCCGCCCTTGGTGCGCCCCTCCATGGTTTTCACTTGCAGTTCCGGCACCATGGCAGCGGCCTCTTTCAGGTAGCCGTTCTGTTTTTGGTTCGATATGCCTGAAGGGATGCGCCCGCCGTACTTGGCCATGATCGCAGGGATGGAAGGGTGTAGCGGTATCGTTACCTCCTTGCCCGTCTTGGATGTATGGATCCGCAGGCGTTGTTCTTTACGTTCCACGATCTCTTTGACCTCCTTGCCGTTCTTCAAATGCAGCAGCTCTTCCTTTACCGTTACCTCGTGGATGTGTTCCGGCTGGATGCGTGAAAGATCCCCGAACCGCAATCCGGTCCATGCGCCCACCATGAACAGGTCACGGGCACGTTCAAGGCGCGGGTGGGCGGAAAGGTCCAGCCGGTAGAACGCTGCCAGTTCATCGGCGCTCAAATACACCTGTTCACTTGGTTCCTCCTTCAAGGTCAGGCGGCGGTGGAACACTTCGGGGTTCACCTCCTTGCCCAGCTCCTTGTGTTCCTTGGCACGTTTGAGAAATTCCCGCAGCGTCTTGCCGTACTTCACTACCGAATTGGCCGCGTAGCCGTGGGCGGTCAGGTGCGCCGTGAACCCGGCCACAAAGTCGGCATCCACTTCCGCGAAGGCCACGGGCGGGGCTGTTTTCCGCCGGGACCGTTTGGCCGCGTATTCGGTCAACAGTTCCAAGGCCACTTTGTAGCGGCTAATGGTGGCGCGGTGGTAAGGTGCCTTGCGCTCGCTGTTGAACTGCCCTTGTGCGCTCTCTATGTAAGACCGGGCGAAGGTCAACAGGTCCGTGGGCACCTGCCCGGTGGCCTTGCCGTCCGCACTGTTGAGCGCATCGCGTAGCTCGTTGCGCGAAGGTGCCCGACCTTTCTCCCGTGCGAATGCGTCCAAGATGCCCACGGCGGATGCCTGCAACACCTTCAGGCGTTCGTTGATGTCCCGGTGGTGCTGCGGTGCTGTGGGTTTCCCTTTCTCATCCACGGGTGGGCGGTCGCTGG
>JAGFIV010000105.1 GCA_024103275.1 Flavobacteriales bacterium | reverse complement strand
GGATAGTGGGGCGTTGTTATGGAGTCGGGGGTGGACGGTCGGGGTGGGCGGGCAGGAGGGCATGGGCGGTAGGCTTAGGGTGGGTGCTTACGCGTGTAGTGTAGGGTGTGGGTTCAGGGCTAGGAGGTTGGGGTTGGGCGTAGGCGTAGGGCGTAGGGGTTCGGCGTAGGGCGTAGGCGTAGGCGTAGGGCGTTGGCGTAGGGCGTAGGGCGTAGGCGTAGGGCGTAGGCTGTGGTGCATGGCGACATGAGCCACGGTACTTCCAACCCCAGGGTCCGCTGCTGCCCGGAGTACAACCAACAACTGGCAACCAACAACTGGCAACCAACAACCAACAACTGACACCTGACAACGAACAACTGCCAACCAACAACTGACCCCACCAACCCGAGCCGCTAGGCCCCTGGCTCCAGGTACCGCCTGCTCAGGCTGCGCAAGGGCACCCCGGCCGCCAAGGTGCCGATCGCCATCACGGCGATGAAGATCAGCAGCAGGTCGCCCCACATCACCTTCACCGGGTAGCTTTCCACCACCGATCCTTCCAGGCGGATCACGCCGGTCCACACCTGCAGCGCGCACAGGCCCAGCCCGATGGCGAGGCCCAGCACGGTGCCCACCACCACGATCAGCATGCCCTCCGCGAAGAACACGCGCCGGATGAACCCTGCCGTGACGCCCATGCCGCCGAGGGTGCGCATGTCGTCGCGCTTCTCGATCATCATCAACGTGAGCGAGGCGATGATGTTGAACGCGCCGATGAGCCCGATGAAGGCGAGCACCGCGAACGTGAACCACTTCTCGTTGGCGTTGGTGGCATACATGAGCGCGTTCTTCTGGTGGCGCGTTTTCACGGTGAATGACCGTCCGATCACCCGCTCCACGTCGCGCTTCAGCCGGTCGGTATCGGTGCCCGAGGCTGCCTGCACCTCCAAGGCATTCACCTCCTGCCCGTAGTGGAGCAGCCCGGCCGCCCAGCCGATGGGCGCCAGCATGTACTGCTGGTCGAACTCCAGGTTGATCGTGAAGGCGCCGGCCACGGCCACGTGCTCCAGCCTGAAGGCGGAGTTGGACAGGTTGGCGATCTTTTTCCCGCGCAGCAACGCGCCCACCTCCAGCGGCTGCAGCACGCCGTCGTCCAGGGGAACGTGCAGGCCGTCCTTCAACGCCGCGCCCAGGATGACCACCGGGCCGTGCCCGTCATCCAGCCGCGCCTCGCCGGCGTACAGGTGGTCCGCCATGCAGCTCATCGCCAGGTACTGCGGCTCCACCGCTTTCATGGTGGCCACCGCCTGGTCCCCGCCCGAGCGCAGCAGCACGTTCTCCTCGATCACCCAGCTGGTGCGCCGCACGCCGGGCAGCGCCCGGATGGCGGCGAGGTCCAGGCTGTCGCGCGGGAAGGTCTTTCCCTCCGCCGGGGTGATGGTGATGTCCTGGTCGAAGGGGCTGTACAGCGTGTCCACCAGGGCGGAGATGCCGTTGAGCGTGCTGAGCACCACCACCATGGCGGCGGTGACCACCGCCACCACCGCGATGCTGATGGCGGTGATGATGTTCACCGCGTTGCGCGAGCGCTTGGCAAGCAGGTACCGCCGGGCGAAGAGAAGCGGGAGGTTCATCCGTCCTGCATTTCAGCGGCCACCGGTCACTTCCACGCTTTCACGATCAGGCCCGTGCCGGTGGGATGCCACATGTGCACGTCGAGGATGTTGAGCACGAAGGCGACCGGGTAGGCGATGAGGTAATAGAACGGCAGCACGATGAAGAAGAGCCTGCTGGCACCCAGCATCAGCAGCGGCCATTTCATGCTGAGCCGCCAACTCACCTTGCCCGGCGCCCCGTAGCTGTAACGCGCCTCCACCCTGGAGAAGCCGTTGCGCAGGCACTTGGCCCGGATGTCGTCGATGTTGTACCCGTCGCGCACATGTTCCTCGATGAAGGAGCCTTCGCCCTCGCCGTGCACGTCGCTGCCGCCTTGGTCGCTGGGCGTGCTGATGATGAGCATGCCGCCCTCTTTGAGCGACGTGCTGTAGCAGCGCAGCGCGGCCTCGTCCTCCTGGATGTGCTCCATCACGTCCACGCACACCACCAGTTCAAACGCCCCGGGCCGCTGGAACCGGGTCACATCCCCGACCTCGAACCTGACCTGCGGCCTGCCGATGCGTCGGAAGAACGTGTTGCAGTCGGCCACCTGCTCTTCCTTCACATCGATGGCGGTGATGGCCCACCTGGGGGAAAGACCGCTAAGCCAATAGCTGTATTGGCCGAAGCCCGCTCCCGCGTCGTAGATCGCCAGTTGGCGGCCGCGCTTGTCGGCGGCCCACCGGCGCAGCTCGCGGTGGATGTGCCACGCGCGCAGCAGCAGCAGGTCCAGCAGGTGGTAGAAGACCTTGCGCAGGAAGGGCGTGCGGTTGAAGACCAGGCCCAGCCGGCGTTTCACCGGGTCATATTGCATCAGCCCTTCTTCAGCAGGTTGTCGATCTCCTCGGCCTTGTCCAGGGAATCGTCGAGGTAGAAATTCAGCTCGGGCACGATGCGCAGTTGCTTGCCCACCCGGTTGCCCAGTTCACCGCGCAACTTGGGGCCCATGTCGCGGATATGCCGCAGCACGGCCTGTTTGTCCTTGGCGGGGAACAGGCTGACGTACACCCGGGCGATCCCCAGGTCGGGGGTGATGCGTACGCCGGTCACGGTGATCAACCCGCCGGGCAGCAAGGCCCTGTTGTGGCCATGCAGCACCTCGGCCATTTCCTGCTGCAGCAGGCTGTTCACCTTGTTTTGTCGAAGGCTGTCCATAGGGCGAAGATAGGCGGGGTGCGATCCCTCCCCGCCAACGCGCCTGGGACGGGGTGCCCCGGGATGGCGCAGGAAGCGGCCCGATCGGGCGGGCGGGGGCGGCCCGCGCACGGGTGTCGGCCGCGGATACCTTTGGCGCTCCGCGATGAGGCATTTTTTCCGCATCCTCCGCTATGGGCGGCCCTACGCACGGTTCGCGGTGCTGAACGCCGTGTTCAACCTGCTGGCCACCTTGTTCCACCTGGCCAGCCTGTTGCTGTTCATCCCGTTCCTGCGGCTGCTGATGGGCCAGGTGCAGCCGGTGCACGAACGGCCGGCGGGCGGCTGGGGCAAGGAGATGCTGGAAGGCACCTTCAACTGGTGGCTCACGCAGCTGATCGAGCATCGCGGACAGTTGGGCGCCTTGGCCATGATCTGCCTGGCGGTGGTGCTGCTGTTCCTGTTGAAGAACCTGTGCCGCTACCTGGCGGTGAACATGATCAGCAACTTCCGCCACCGCATCATCCGCGACCTGCGGGGCGAGATCCACTCCAAGCTGCTGGAGCTTCCGCTGGCCTACCACAACGACGAACGCAAGGGCCACCTGCTGTCGTTGATGACGAACGACATGCAGGTGCTGGAATTCTCGGTGATGCTGTCCATCGAGATGGTGGTGCGGGAACCGATCGCGGTGTTCCTCTTCCTGGCCACCATGGTGACGCTCTCGCCGCTGCTCACGCTGTATGCCTTGCTGCTGCTGCCCGTCAGCGCCCTGCTCATCGGCCGGATCACCCGTAGCCTGAAGAAGCGCAGCACCCGGGTGCAGGAACGGAGCGCCGACCTGCTGGCCCGCGTGGAGGAGACCCTGGGCGGCATGCGCGTGGTGAAAGCCTTCAACGCGGAGGAACCAATGCGGCGGCGCTTCGAGCGTGAGAACGACCTGCTGATGCGCTCCGGCATCCACATGATGTACCGGCAGGACCTGGCCTCGCCGCTGAGCGAAACCTTGGGGGCGGCGGCCATGGCGGCCATCGCCTACCTCGGCGGCACCCTGGTGCTGGGCCCCGGGGCCACCCTGAGCGGGGACAGCTTCCTGGGCTTCATCATCATCTTCTCCCAGCTGCTGACGCCGGTGAAGGGCTTCTCGCAGGGCTACTCGGCCATGGTGCGCGGCAGCTCCAGCGCACGGCGCGTGTTCGAGCTGCTGGCCGTGCCGAACACGGTGACCGAAAGGCCCGATGCCCGGCCCATCCGGGCATTCACGGACAAGGTGGAATTCCGCGATGTGTCCTTCGCCTACGCCGACAAGCCGGTGCTGCGGGACATCAACCTCACCGTGCCCAAGGGCAAGAGCGTGGCGCTGGTGGGCGGCAGCGGCGGCGGCAAGACCACGCTGGCCGGGCTGCTGCCCCGCTTCCACGATGTCACCGCCGGTTCGGTCACCATCGACGGCACGGACATCCGTGAACTCCGGATCCGCGACCTGCGGTCGTTGATGGGCACGGTGACGCAGGACAGCCTGTTGTTCAATGACACGGTTGCCGCCAACATCGCCTTCGGCCGCACGGGGGTCAGCGAGGCCGATATCCGGCGGGCGGCCGAGGTGGCCAACGCCCATGAGTTCATCACGCGGCTGCCACAAGGCTACCACACCTCGATCGGCGATGGCGGCAACCGCCTCAGCGGTGGCCAGAAGCAGCGCGTGGCCATCGCCCGTGCCGTGCTGGGCGACCCGGCCATCCTGATCCTGGACGAGGCCACCTCGGCCCTGGACACCGAAAGCGAAAAGCTCGTGCAGGATGCCTTGTTCAAGCTGATGAAGGACCGCACCTCCCTGGTGATCGCGCACCGGCTGAGCACCATCCAGCACTGCGACGAGATCGTGGTGCTGGACCACGGCCGCATCATCGAACGCGGCACGCATGCCGAGCTGTTCGCCGCCAACGGACAGTACCGCAAACTGTGCGACCTGCAGGCGTTTGCGTGACCTCCAACTTGGCACGGGGCTTCACCGGCCCTTGCCGGGGAACAACCTCCGGAAGAACCCCTCCTTCTGCTTCTTGCGGCCCGTGTCCGCCTTGGTTGCCTTCCTGCCAAAGATCCCTTCGATCAACCGCTCCAGCGGGTCGGCCGACCGGCGCGGCGCACAGTCCATGGCGATGCTGCTGTCCGCCGGGAAGGGCTTGATGTAGCGTGATCGCAGCACGGATGAGCGCTCCACTTCGGCCAGGGCGCCGCCGATGATGGGCAGGGCCAGTTGCGAGCCCGTGCCGAGCGCGCTGTGGAAATGCACCTCCGGGTCGCGCGCGCCCACCCAGGCGCCGGCCACCAGTTCGGGGGTGTAGGCCACGAACCAGGCATCGCTGTAATCCTGCGAAGTGCCCGTCTTGCCGGCCAGCTCGGCGCGCACGCCGAAGCGGGAGCGCATGGCCGCACCCGTGCCCTGGTCCACCGCGCGGCGCAACAGGGCCGTGATGGTGGTGGTGACCGTTTCGTCCAGCGCGCGGCGGGCGGCGGCAGGCTTTCCTTGCCAGATCACCTTTCCTTGGGCATCGGTGATCTTCTCGATCAGCTGCGGGTCGCGCACCAGGCCGCCGTTGGCGAAGGCCGCATAGGCCCGCACGATCTCCTTCAGCGAGATGTCCGCCGCACCCAGCGCCAGCGCAGGATTGTCCACGCCGCCGGTGGGTAGGCCGAGCGCTTGGAAGACTTCGCGGATGCTGTCCGCACCGGTGCGGAAATACAGGTCCACCGTGGGGATGTTCATGGAATGCGCCAGCGCGTACCACATGGCCACCTGCCCACCGATGGTGTCCTTGTCGAAGTTCTGCGGCGACCATCCTTTGTACTCGGGATAGGTCTTCTGTTCGTTGTTGAGGTAGGTGCAGGGATCCAGCCCCTTGCGGACCGCGGCGGCATAGATCACCGGCTTGATGGTGGAGGCGATGGGGCGGTGGCTCTCCGTCTGGTCGAAGGGCAGGCTGCGGAAATCGTTGCCGCCGCTGTAAGCCCGCACCTTGCCGGTGAGCGGGTCCATCATCAGGAAGGCGGCCTGCAGCATGCTGTGGTAGTGCCAGAGGCTGTCGCGGAAGGTGATGCTGTCCGGCGGGGCATCATCCCAGGTGAAAACACTGCGCACGGCGCGTTCATTCCGTTTCCAAGCGGCATTGGCGCGTTTCCCCATGGCCTTTTCCCAGGCCTTTCGGGCATGGCGGCCGCGGAGCTCACGGTCCAGCTTGGGCTGCATGGTGGCGAGCTGCTTCGCGGTGGCACGCAGGGCGGCTTGCTGCAAGGCGGTGTCCAGCGTGGTGTGGATCCGCAGGCCGTCCTTCTCGACATCCCATGTCCTCCCCTTCTTCCGGCCCACCTCCAGCAGGATGCGACGCGCCTCCGTTTCCACCCGTGCATCGAAGTAGCCGTATGCATCCAAGGCATCCAAGCCGGCATAGCGGATGCGCAGTGGCAGGGCCTGCAGGCTGTCGCGCTGGCCGGCGGTCAGCTTGCCGTTGCCCGCCATCAGTGCCAGCACCTGGTCGCGGCGGCCCTTGGCGGCTTCGGGGTGCAGGCGCGGATTGTAGCTGGTGTTGGCCTTCAGCATGCCGATGAGCACCGCGGCCTCCTCCACCTTCAGCTTCTTCACGCCCTTGCTGAAGAAGCGCTCCGAGGCCGCTTCAATACCGTAGATGTTCTCCCCGAAGGGTACGGAGTTTAGGTAGAGTGCTACCACGTCCTCCTTGCTGTACACCTGCTCCAGGCGCTGGGCCACCAGGGCTTCCTTGATCTTGTTCACGGGGATGGTTAGCGGCCCGTACCGTTCCCGTCCGTAGAGGTTCTTGATGAGCTGCTGGGAGATGGTGCTGCCGCCGCCGGCGCTGCGATCGCCGCCGAGCAGCGTGCGGAAGAATACGCGCACATAGCTGAAGGCATCCACGCCCTGGTGCTCGAAGAAGCGCTTGTCCTCCGTCGATACCAAGGCATCCACCACATGGGCCGGGATGTCCTCGTAGCGCACATTGGTGCGGTCCTTGGCGAAGACCTTACCGATCACCGCCCCCTCGCGGGAAAGAATCAACGTGGCCTCCTCGCTGCGCAACGCCGCCAGTTCCTCCTTGGAAGGGAGCTTGCCGAAGACACCGTTCTGCACCAGGATCACCAGCAGGAAGACGGAGATGAAGGCGATGGCCAGCACCAGCAACAAAGCCTTGAGCAGGAAGGAACGGCCTTGGTTGGACTTGGCTCTTCTTCGCTTAGCCATGATACACCGCAGGGCCATGGTCCGCCCCCTTGTAGGCGGGTTCCGGCATACCCTCAAAGCAGCCGTACGTCCACCACCTCTTTCAATCGTTTGAAGTCCTTGTCTGCCGTGACCAACGGCATGTTCAAGGAAGCCGCCGTTGCAGCGATAAGGGCATCAGCCAATTTCAGCCGGTAGTTGCTGCGCAGCCAAATACAGCGTTCCTTGATGGAAGGGCTGATGTCCCATATGGAGCAGGAAGCCAACATGCGGGCCACGGCAAAATCTGCATTCTTCTTCACCGACGCAATGGTCCGCAATTCAATCTCAGTCACAATGGAAACGTGCACTTCACGGCCAAGCAGCCAGTCTCCTGCTGCTACTTGGCCTTCCAGGAAATGGATCAGTACGCTCGTGTCAGCCACGATCGCTGGATCATTCATCACGCAGGTCCTTCAAGAGCGGCAACGCCCATTCCCCCATATCGGGCAGGATCCCAAACAGGCTTCGATCTCCAACGACCTTACGCATCGCCATGCCCTTGTGCACACTTCGAGATGGCTTCCTGCCCTTTCGCGCACGACGAGCCAACGGCTTCACAGCCGCAGTGGCCTTTTTCCGGTGTCCAGGCATGCCACGAAGGTAAGCCCGGCAAACCCAGTCTGGCTCACTCCTCCCTTAACATCCAGCCCTGGTAAAGCAGGTCCTTCCCATGGGGGTAGCGCGTCAGGTGGATGGCCTTCACGCGCTCGTACATCCGCTTGCGCAGCTGATCGATGTTGTCCTTGCAGCGATGAACTTGGCCACCTCCTATTGGCTCTTGGCCGACCGGTTATCATACACGGTGACCACTTCGATGGTATTCCGGCCTACACGGTAAACCACCGAAATGTTCGGGTGAATGACGGCCCTGCGACAGCCGGGGTAAAGTGATGAAACCTGATAACCCTTGGGGAATTGGGCCACCAATTGTTCAAACTCGTGCAACAAGTCCAAAAAGGCTTTTTCCTCGCGTTCGCTCCAGTGGCTACACACATACTTCTTGATCACGTCCACTTGGTCCTTAGCCTCCAAGGACCAGAAAACCGATCGCTTAACGGCCATGGCCGGCCCAAAAATCCGCGCTGCTGATGCGCCGTCCTTTCCGGAGGTCCTCCAAGCCCCTCTCAATGGAACGGCGTTCATCTGCCGAGAGGTCCTCGGCCCAATCCTTCTGCTGCGTCGCTTTCTTGATGCCCAATAGCGTACTCAGCAACCCGGGATCATCCAAGGATTTGATCCATTCGATCAGCTCATTCCTGGAAGCCAACGTGCTCATGGGATCTGTATTGAAACAAAGATAGCGCGCCTGCATGCCACCTCGTGTTTCACGGCTGAAGTCGGCATGCATCCGCCAGCCCGGCCAACCCAGTGGGAGCTCACTCCTCCCGCAGCATCCAGTCCTGGAAGAGCAGGTCCTTCTCGTAGGGGTAGCGCGTCAGGTGGATGGTCTTTACCCGCTCGTACATCAGCTTGCGCAATTGATCGATGTTGTCCTTGCGGACGGCGGAGATGAAGATGGCCTCCTCATCGCCGGCGATCCGCGCCATCCAGGTGCGCTCCAATTCCTCCAAGGTGAACTGGTCCTCGCGCTTGGGGGCCAGGTCGTGCGGGTCGTGGGGCGCGGGGCGGTAGGCGTCGATCTTGTTGAAGACCACGATGGTGGGCTTGCCGCCGGCACCGATCTCCTCCAGCGTCTGCTTCACGGTGTGGTACTGGCTTTCGAACTGCGGGTGGCTGATGTCCACGATGTGCATCAGCAGGTCGGCCTCGCGGGTCTCGTCCAGCGTGCTCTTGAAGCTCTCGATCAGCTGGTGCGGCAGCTTGCGGATGAAGCCCACCGTGTCGCTGAGCAGGAAGGGCAGGTTGCCCAGCACCACCTTGCGCACGGTGGTGTCCAGCGTGGCGAAGAGCTTATTCTCGGCGAAGACGTCGCTCTTGCTCAGCAGGTTCATCAGCGTGCTCTTGCCCACGTTGGTGTAGCCCACCAGGGCCACGCGCACCAGTTTGCCGCGGTTGCCGCGCTGGGTGGCCTTCTGTTTGTCGATGTCCTTGAGCTGCGCCTTCAGCAGCGCGATGCGGTCGCGCACCAGGCGGCGGTCCGTCTCGATCTCCTTCTCGCCCGCGCCGCCGCGCGTGCCGGTGCCGCCACGCTGCCGCTCCAGGTGGGTCCACAACTTGGTGAGGCGCGGCAGCATGTACTCGTGCTGCGCCAGTTCCACCTGCTTCTTGGCGTGGGCGGTGCGGGCGCGGCCGGCGAAGATGTCCAGGATCAGGCGCGGCCGGTCCAGCACGGGACGTGCCAAGTCCTTCTCCAGGTTGCGCTGCTGCGCGGGGGTGAGCTCATCGTCAAAGACCACGCAGCATTCGGGGTCATGCTCGGCGATCCATTCCTTCAGCTCCGCCAGCTTGCCCGACCCGATGTGGTGCTTGCCGTCCGGCTTATGCAGCCGCTGGGTAAAGCGCTTCACCGTGGCGATGCCGGCCGTGTGCGCCAGGAACTCAAGTTCATCCAGGTGCTCCTCCACCTGTTCCATGGCCTGCCGGTCGGTAGCCAATCCGACCAGTACGGCCCTCTCTCCTTCAAGGCGTGTTTCCCGGGGGTCGATCATCGCTGCGCGCGCACCAAAGATGCAACGGTGTCAGTGATCCACATGCAATGAGCGCACATGTTCCACCACCTGCCCGATCTCGTCGGGCGAAAGGGCGGCCCTGAAACCGGGCATTCCCCCTTTCCCCTGTGTCACCACGGCGATCATCTCCTCGCGGGAAAGCGGGCTGCGCGCCAGGTTCTTGGCCCCGCCCATGCCCAACGTCCCGTCCCTGCCATGGCAGACAACGCATTCCGTGCGGAAGATGGCTGCACCGGGCCCTTGGGGATCTTCACCGGCCTGCTGTTGGTGCGGTGGCCCGCAGGCCGCCAGGCCCAACATCAGGAAACCCTGCAATGCTTGGCGCATCATAGCCAGGTGCGCCCAATGCCCAGCGCCGTGAATGGCCATGGGATCATCCATAACATCAGTGCCAGCGCCGCCAGGTAGAAAAGGGCGACACGAAGGTGCTTGCCCCGCTCGGTACGGGCTCTTTGGCTGCCGATCCGCCCGGCTGTCACCATGGCTATGGCGATCACCATCACGCCGAGGTGGACGTACTTCCAGTAGATCATTTGGTCCTTGGCCATGCGCCCGATGTCGCTCAGGCGCATGAAATACAAGGCCAGTCCCACCACCAGTTGGATATGGCACAGGACCATGGCCCAGATGGCCACGGCCCGCTGCCAGGTGATCACCGGCCCGTTCCGCAGCCAGCCCGCCAGGGCGGCAAATCCCGCCACGGCCACGGTGAGCAGGATGGCCCAACGGAGAAGGCTGTGGAAAAAGAGCAGGACCGAGGTGGGGTCGATGAAGGCGGCGAGGAGCATTTCGTCGTCAATGTCATGGATGCCAAAGTTATTGGGACGGTACCAACGGGCCGATAGGTCCCACACCTGCGGTTTCCGGCCAGGATAAGGATGGTGAGGATGGTGAGGATGGTAAGGGTGGGGAGGAAGGTGAGGGTGGGGACGGCGGTGCGTACGGCGACGTTGGCGAGGTTGTTCGCGTGGTGGACCGGGCCGCGGCAGCCGCAGTCGCCGCCGGGGGCGAGATCGTCCATGGGTAGTCGCGCGCCAGCGGCTGCCACGGCCCGCTGCCAGGTGATCACCGGCCCGTTCCGCAGCCAGCCCGCCAGGGCGGCAAATCCCGCCACGGCCACGGTGAGCAGGATGGCCCAAC
>JAGFIV010000087.1 GCA_024103275.1 Flavobacteriales bacterium | reverse complement strand
TGCGGTCCACCCCACGGTCGGGCCGGATCCATGTGGACATGGCCCAACTGCCGGCTGGATCGTACACCTGCGAGCTGCACCATGCAGGCGGCCTGTTGGTGGCCCGCCTGCTGAAGCGTTAGGCGGCGGCTGGTCCTCATTTTCACCTTTCATCCCCCGATCCACCCTGCTCCGGAGCGTGCTGGATAAATTGAACGCGAACATGTCGACGATCAACATGAAAAGAACACTCCTCCTCCCTTCCGTGACCCTGTTGTCCATTATGGCCGGTGCCCAATGCACCAGTTCCGTGCCGCCCGATGCGGTGGCCATCACGTCCGACATCTTCACCGTCCGATTGGACCAAGGCACCCACTTCTGGCTGTGCGACAGCTCGATGGCCCAACTGTTCATGGGTGCCAACAACCAGTTTTGGATCGAGGCCGCCGGCGGGAACAATTCCATCAACAGCAACGGGAACACGATCTATTACAAAGGCACCTGGCCCTTGGACGTCACGGGCAACAACAACACGGTGTATGCCGTGTCCGCGGATGCGGTGGAGCTGCAGGGGGTCAACAGCGTGGTGGTCGAATGCCCGGACGGGGTTGAATTCGATTACAGCGAAGCACCCGCGAATGGATGCGTGAACCTGGCAGGTATCCACCAGCCTGCGGCCGCAAGCCTGGGCGTACACTACGACCCGGTGAACGACCGGGTCCGCTTGCGCGGCTTGCAAGGAAGGGGTGAAGCACGCCTGCTGGACATGACCGGCCGGGAACTGGGGCGCCTGCCCGCCGGCCCGGGCATGGAATGGTCCATGGCCGCCTACCCGCCCGGATACTATGTGGTGCAGGCCTTGGCTGGTGCCCGGTGGCTGGCCAAAGGCTTCGTGAAGCCCTAGGTACAGCGCCTACCGCCAGTAATTGTTGGCGGCGGCAACCGTCTGGAAGTTCACCGCCACCACGTGGGAGGCCATGGTGAGGCTGTCTGCGTTGTTGGCGTAATCGGGCCGCAACTTGTGCAATACGTCCTTGTCGGGTTGCGTGTAGCGCACGCCCATGCGGGAGAGCTTGATGGCCAGTTCGAAGCCCTCTTGCGGGGTCTTGGTGATCAATGAGGTGAGCCAGGTATCCATGGGGTGTACCAGGAATTGGTGGATGCGGGGCAAGGTACTGAATCGCTGAAAAGCACGGACCCCGGTGATCCCGGGGCCTGCGCCCCCATGGCCGTGGATACCCCCCCCTTCAGCAGCCGGACTATCCGAGGGAGGTGATGATGGCCTATTTCACGGTGATCTCCGTGATGTTCAGGCTGGGCTGGCAGTTCAGGCAGCCCTTCTCCCCCTTCCTTTCCTCCTTCGTTTCACCGCAACGGCTCATGGTGTTGGCCAGCAGTTCGGCAAATCCACCGGGCTTGATCTTCGTCTCGTACTGTTGGTCATAGACCGCGTACAACTTCAGCCTCAGCGTGTGTTCCGTGGATTTGTTGACCACCCGGTAGATGTACTGGCAGCCCATCACGATCGGCTTTTTCAGCAACACGGAGATCTCCACCGGGATCGGCGGGATCTTGTCATCCTCCATCTGCTGGGTGATCAAGTTGGCTTTGACCGGTTCGCCATATTCTTTCGAGTCCAAGGCATTCAGCTCCGGGCTGAACATTTGGGCCATCCCGGCGGTGGACAGGATGCCGAAGAGGAAGAGGTATGTAATGCGTTTCATGGTTCTGTATCGTGTTGAAGGTTGTGCATGGGGGAAGAGGAGCCCGCTTGTTCGTTGGTTGGGCGAGTGTTCCGCCATCGCATATCAAACGTATGCGGCGCAGCACCTCGTAGCAATACGGTGTTTCACGGATGCCACACCCGGCTGAGACCGGCTCGCCTTATGCCGTTTCCGGGGTAGGAGGTTCTGCAATGCCTGCCGCTTGGCAAATGATCGGGCGGCAGCTCGCGGCGGACACACGAGCGAGTGCGAGGCGGCCGCTCGCGGCAGCCCACCTTGGCTCAACTACAACTCGTTGGTCCTTCTTCAGGGATTGGTTTGATATTGGGCCTGGCCCCCCCTAAGTGCCCCACCCGGATACCTGCGAGGGCCGTTCTTGCAGGTTGTCCTATGCGGACGACTACCGCTTCAGGAACTTCGCGGACCAGGTCCCCGCTTCCGTGATGCAGCGCACGATGTAGACCCCAGGTGCAAGGTCGTCTACGCGCAGCGTGGTGGTCCCGGCGTTCCTACTGGCGCCCAAGTTCAACTCACGGCCCAGGCCGTCCAGCACGGCGACCCGTACCGGGCCTTGCTGTTCCAGCCGAACGTTCAGCACCTGCCCCGCCGGATTGGGATACAACTGGAGCATGGGCCGGGAATACGTGGCGATGCCGGCGTTATCGGCAATGGTGAACACGGCGGGTGCCGTCCGCACCGGCGCATTGAAATCAAACAGGATGTCCGCCACATTGGCCACGCTCATGCCCGACGCCAGGGTCGTAGCTGGCTTGATGGCGAATTTCACGAAGCCGTGGCTGAGCGGTTCATTATTGGTGCTGTCCGGCAGGTTGATGCCCTCGAAGCGGAACGTGAGCACGCCGTTGCCCGCCATTTCCCAACTGCAGGGATGGCTGCTGGACACCATGCGGAAGCTGCCCCATTGAAGTTCCGGGGACAGGCTGTCCAATACCACCACGTTCATGGCAGGCCAGGAGCCCGTGTTTTGGAACCGAATGGTGTAGGCCACCTCGTGATCGCCGGAGGATACATCCGCCGGGGAAAGCGCGGCGGGCAAGACGAGCTTGTCGTTCGGGTCGTAGGGGCCCATCACTTCCGAATTGAAATCCGATACGTTGTCCAAGGGCGTGGCATCGCTCGCCACGGGATCCACTTGGGCCATGGCGGAAACCGGCGTGCCCAGCGGGACATCCTCATCCGTGTGCACCATCACATGGATCTGGCGGGTCTCCCCCACTTGCAGCGCGGGCATGGTCCAGGAAACGGTATTCCCGACCGCCGATGCGGGTGCCGGGTTTCCGCTGACCCATTCCAGGATCGTGTCCAGTTGGAGCGTCACGGTGGCGTCCGCGGGAAGGCTGCCCACATTGCTGCACGTGATCGTGCCATAGGCATCCAGGCCGGGAACGCTCCACAACTGCATCAGGTCGATGCGCAGGTCCTGAACATCCGGCTGGAGCGTCACGCCGAAATCGTTGCCGGTCGATACCTGGCCGTTGTTCGCAAGCGACAAGGGAACCTGCGCCGGCAAAATGCCGGTCACATATGGATTGTTTCCGCTGGCCGAGAGCGTATAGCTGCCGATGGGCATGGGCCAGGTATAGCTGCCGTCTGCGTACACGCCATGGAGGGCGGCGCCAGGTTCCTGATGAAGCGTTGCAAATGGGTAGCCTGGTTCACCGCTTTCACGCGTCCCGTTCGCATTCTGGTCCCAATACACGGTGCCGGTCACCACCGGGTTCTGGAACGGGCAACTGCTGTTCAACGCAGTACACAGCAGGTCCGGGTCCTGAGGTGTATTCCCGAAACTGCCCCATTGGAAATTCAACAAGTTCGGGGGAAAGTTCGGGATGCAGGTAAAGGCCGTGGGGGCATATCCAAGAGGGTCCGCATCGATATTCAAGGTTGTTAGCCCTGGTGGCAATACCGGCAGGCAGCTCAGCGAGCTCAGGAAATTGATATCCAAGTACTCCAGGCCTGGAGGGAAATCCGGCAATGCCGCCACCCCAAGGTTGAACATGACAATGGAATTGACGGACATCGGCCACGGGGGCAGGGAATCCACCTCCGGCATCTGCAACAGGCTGATGAACGCCAGGCTGTTCGGGAAAGTGGGAATGGTTTGCAGGGAATCGCAGAACTCCAGGTCCAAGTATTCCAGTCCCGCAGGCAACGGAGGAAGGTTGTCCAGCGTGTTGAAAAGGACCAGTTTCAAGTGGTGCAGGTCTTCCGGGAACGGCGCGACCTGCTCCACTTGGGCCATGTTCGATGCCACGATCGAATGGGCGGAATCCGGCCAGGATGGAATGGTGGTCGCATCGAACTGCATCAGGACCAAGGAATCCACCGAGTTGGGAAAGGACGGCAGGCCCACTCCCGGGGAACTTTTCAGGATGAGCGTTTGGATACCCTCAGGCAAGGTCGGAAACGGATTTCCATGGCTCTCCAAGCGAAGGTATTCCACGCCTGCCGGAATGCCCGGGAATGCGGATAACGTGGCCTGGTCGACCACGGTCAGTGTGGTCACCCCGGCTGGTATCACCGGTATCACCGGTTGGCCTGGAACCCCCATGTACAAGGCTTCCAATCCGGCTGGGAAGGAAGGAAGCACATTCCATGTGCCTCGATCAAGAACCAAGGATTGTAGGCTGCTGGGCCAATCGGGAATGCCGATCAACCCGTTGTCACTGGGGATGAACTCAGGCTCGCCCCAGTCCACAACGGTATATCCGCCCCGGATGGACAGGGTATCCAAGCTGGATAAGGCATTCACGCTGGTAAGGTCCGCAGGGGTCCAATCCACTTGGAGCGTGAGCGAATGATGCGCCTGCACGTCGGGATCATCCGGGTTCAAGTACCCGGCGGCATCCACGCACCCCGGCACCCATGCGTTGAGGGCGTTGCGCAGGTTGGTGTCCGGAACGAAAACAAGCTGCGCCAGGGCTGCATGTATGGAACCGATGGCGACAATCGCCATGAGGATGGTCCGGCTGAAAAGACGTTGTTTGCCCATGGGGGAACAGATTGCATCCATCAACAAGGACAACACCTGGTGCCGATATGTTGCCTGGTCAGGCAGCGACCATGAACGAAAGTACGTTGCTCCCTGCAGGGCCGATCATCCCGCGAAGGGTCCAATGCAAGCCGCTCCATCCATAGCCGCCATGGTCCGCACGATTGAACTTTGCATGTCCCGTCTTCATTGAACCATGCCCCGGTCCCGGATCACCCGCCTGCTGCTGCCCGTCGGACTGGTGCTGGTAGCGGCACTCGCAGGGTTGGGCTGGTGGGCAAAGCGCCATGGCAAGGCCTGGCTGGACCGCAAGGTGGAAGCGCGCGTCCAGGAGATCATCGACCGGGCTTGCGTGCCGGGGTACAGCTTCACCATGGAAAGCCTGGATGCGGACGCGGTGCACGGAAGCCTGCACGTGGTCCATGCCAACCTGCGTTTCGAGCCCGGCTTGCAAGACAGCTTGAAAGCCGGTGCATACCACTATCTCTTCGCCGCCGAGGTGGATACGATTGCCTTGCGCGGCCTGTCCTTCTGGCGCCTACTGCTACGCGGCGAGTTCAATGTGGATGCCGTGGTGGTCTCCAAGCCCCGGTTCCACTATTACACCGGGCCGGGGCATGTGGACTTGGCCGACCCGTTCAACCGGTTGGCCGGTACCGATGATGGCACCCTGGTGCGGCTTCTCTACGCCGATACCATCCGGGTGCACCATGCGGGCGCCATCGTGCAGAATGAAGCTTGGCGATTGCCCGCCCTCCACGTGGACGGCCTGGACCTGGAGTGCAGGGGGGCGAACATCCATGCCGCCCGAACACGGTCCGGGGTGCGGCTCGCCATTGGGGATGCGCACATCCACGTGGACAGCATCGGTGCCTGGCTTTCCGATGGCAGCCGCCTGCAAGTCGGGAGCATCTCCCTGGAACGCAACGGCGGCAAAGGGCTGATCAACAACGTGCGGATCACCCCTGCACCTTTGGACAGCACGGACCGGACAGCCTTGCGGACCACACGCGTGGCATTGACCGTGGACAGCATCACGCTCCGTGGCCTGGACCTGGACCGCTCCATCAGCGACGAGGCCTTGCGCATCCAACGCACCGGGCTGTACAACCTGCGGATCGCGGCGGCGTTGGACAAGACGAGGCCCGAGCCCCCGTTCCGCACCGTGATGCTTCCGGCCATGGCGTTGGATTCGCTGCCCTTCGCCATCCGGCTCGACACCTTGGACCTGTTCCGTGCGGACATCGTGTACCGCGAACGCGAACCCCGCACCGGGCGCTGGGGCGAAGTGCCCTTCCAAGAGGTCGATGGCCGGTTCACCGGCATCACCAACGAAGAGGAGCTGAAGGCCCAAGGCACACGCTTGAAGGGCAACCTGCGCTTCCGGATCTTCGGCAGCGGCCCGGCCACGGCCACGTACAGCGCGGCGCTGGACGGCAGCAACCGCTTCACCGTGGATGCCGAGGTGCCCGACCTGGCCTTGACCCGCATCGACCCGCTGACCCGCGCACTGCTGCGCATGGAGGTCCGCTCCGGCGAGCTGCACCGGTTGCACCTGCACATGGAAGGCAACGACGACCGCGCCAAGGGATCATTGGCCATGTACTACACCGACCTGCGCTTCGGGGTGGAACCCGGAACGCCTGCCGAAGTGCGCCACAGCCTTTTTGGCAACGTGCTGGATGCCATGATCTCGCAGACCTACGGCGGCGGCATCAGCGCCGACAGCGAGCGCAACTTTTCCGTGGACCGCGCCAAGGACCGCTCCGTCCTCACCTACGCCTGGCATGGTGTCCGCGAAGGGCTTTTGCGCAACCTGGTGCCGGAGGCCAAGGAGCGCATGCGCACGATGCTGCGCACTGACCTTGATCGCCTGAAGGAACAGAAGGCCTTGCGCAAGGAAAGGAAGGCATCTTCCCGCTGAACGAGACCAAGGGACCAGCCCTGGGCTAACAGACCGGATACGCAGACCACGCCCGGCTGGCTCGCACGGATTTGGAGTTTCCGGAACATCTGTTAAAAGTGCCCGCGCCCGATGGATGGTGCCGGGATCGAACGAACTTCAACCCATCAACCCTGTCGCATGGGCAACACCTTCCTCCTTGCATGCTTGGCCGCACTGCTTATGCCAGCCTGTGGCCGCCATGCTGCCAGCGATCCGGGATCAGGCCGCGCCACGGCCGATGTAAGAATGCCACACCCGCCGTCCGACCCGATGGCCTTCGACGTGGAGCAACACACCTGTGCGCTCTACGTGGCGCTTCACTCCCATGCTTTGGAAAGCTCCATTTCCTTTGGCAGGGATCTGCAACAAGTGGACGTACACTGGAACGTTTGCCCCGGCGGCACCATGGTGGCCTGCGCCACGGCTCCTGGCCCCAATGGCAGTGTGGTGGTCTCGGGTATTCCTTGGCCGTATGGAGCCGTCACCAAGCACTGAGGCCACCCGGCATTACGCCGGACCCGCCACTTTCTTCCCGTCCAACTCCTTTTGCTTCAACCATTCGGCGTAGATCACCTCCAGCTCCGCGTACCAGTCCGCGCCGTACACCCGCGTCAGCGCATCCTTCAGGAAGCGGAAGGCCGGCACGCCTAATTTCTTGCCCAGCGTGCAGGCCGGCGCGCAGATCTCCCACTGGTGGTAGTTCAGCGCATCGTGGAACTTCAGCTTGGTGACGCGGATGGGGTAGAGGTGGCAGCTCTTCGGCTTGTTGAAGGGGATCTTGCCGTCGTGGTACGCCTGCTCGATGCCGCACTTCCAGATGCCCTTCTTGTCCTTCTTGGCGTACACGCATTCGGCGTACTCCTGCACGATGGGCGTCACCAGCTCGCCGTCCAGGTCCACCACGCTGGTGCAGCCCTGGTCCTTCACCGACTTGCGGCCGCGCGCCGTCATGTACGGCTCAATGGCCGCATAGTGCTGATCGATCAGCTTGGCCTCCTCGGGCTCCAGCGGTGCGCCGCTGTCGCCCACCTCGCAACACGCGCCCTTGCAGGCGTCGAGGTTGCACACGAACTGCTTCTCGAAGAGCTCCTCGCTGATCAGGGTGCCGCGGTGTTCGATCATTCCGCGAAAGTACGGGGGGGCGGTGAGCTGCAAGGCACAAGCCATGAATCATGGGCTTCGAGCCTTGAGCTGTGAGCCATGAGCTTCGAGCCACGAGCCCTGAGATTCGCGTCAGATTTTGAGCTTGGCCATGAATGACATGAGCATTTTCTGTTGTTCGTCAAGGGCCTGAAGCAGGGGTTTGATCCGGTTTTCGGGTACCCAGTCTCGACGATCGAGGATGAGCGTTTGTGTCTCCAACTCAAATGCTGACCCAAGCGAGAATTCCATGAACCTGTGCTTGTCCTTTTCACTTCTTCGGGAATTGCCTTCCGCCACATTCGAGGGGATGGAGATGGCGGAGCGTATGGATTGCTCCTTCAGCCCCACCACCTTTTGCCATGGAAGCTCTTCGTAGATGTCAAAGACCATGTCGGTTATGGCCATGCCGTTCTGCCACATCTGGAGTTTCTTGAAGTCTTTCATTGGTAGGGTTTTGGGGAAGGTAGAGGGAAGTTGGAGATCCGTGCAAGGTTGATCGGTAGGAGTTGAGAGCCACGAGCTTCGAGCCACGAGCCGCGAGTCGTGAGCCATGAGCCATGAGCTTCGCACGGTTCTCGGAACTTCATGCTCGTGGCTCGCGGCTCTCGGCTCGAAGCTAAACCCCCCGGGAGCTACTTTCGCCCCCCGCCACGTCGCAGCATTCCAGGACGTAGACGAACCCGTAATGAGCACCAACGAAGACAAGCTTAAAACCCTCATCGGCCATGCCAAGGAGTATGGCTACGTATTCCCCAGCAGCGAGATCTACGACGGCTTGAGCGCCACCTACGACTACGGCCCGTACGGCGTGGAGCTCAAGAACAACATCCGCCGCTACTGGTGGGAGGCCATGACCAAGCTGAACGGGAACATCGTGGGCCTGGACGCCGCCATCTTCATGCACCCCACCACTTGGAAGGCCAGCGGCCACGTGGACGCCTTCAACGACCCGCTGATCGACAACAAGGACAGCAAGAAGCGCTACCGCGCCGACGTGCTGCTGGAGGAGCACATCGCCAAGTACGCCGACAAGATCGAGAAGGAGGTGGAGAAGGGCCGCAAGAAGTTCGGCGAGGCCTTCGACGAGGCGCAGTTCCGCGCCACCAACCCCAACGTGAAGCGCGCCCAGGAGCGCATCGATGCCGTGGAGGGCCGCATGAAGGCCGCGCTCGAGGCCAACGACCTGGTGGCGCTGCGCCAGCTGATCCTGGACGAGGAGATCAAGTGCCCCATCAGCGGCACCGCCAACTGGACCGAGGTGCGCCAGTTCAACCTGATGTTCGCCACCGAGCTGGGCAGCGTGAGCGGCGAGAGCAGCACCATCTACCTGCGGCCCGAGACCGCCCAGGGCATCTTCGTGAACTTCCTCAACGTGCAGAAGAGCGCGCGCATGAAGATCCCCTTCGGCATCGCGCAGACCGGCAAGGCCTTCCGCAACGAGATCGTGGCGCGCCAGTTCATCTTCCGCATGCGCGAGTTCGAGCAGATGGAGATGCAGTTCTTCGTGAAGCCCGGCACCGAGATGGAATGGTACAACACGTGGAAGGAGAAGCGCATCGCCTGGCACAAGGCCCTGGGCCTGCCTGCGGAGAACTACCGCTTCCACGACCACATCAAGCTGGCGCACTACGCCAACGCCGCCTGCGACATCGAGTTCAAGTTCCCCATGGGGTTCAAGGAGCTCGAGGGCATCCACAGCCGCACCGACTTCGACCTGGGCAACCACGAGAAGTACAGCGGCAAGAAGCTGCGCTACTTCGACACCGAGACCAACGAGAGCTACGTGCCCTACGTGGTGGAGACCTCCATCGGTCTGGACCGCATGTTCCTCGCCGTGCTCAGCGCGGCCTTCCAGGTGGAGCAGCTGCCCAACGGCGAAACGCGCGACGTGCTGCGCATCCCCGCGCCGCTGGCCCCGGTGAAGGTGGCCGTGCTGCCGCTGGTCAAGAAGGACGGCCTGCCCGAGAAGGCCCGCGCCATCATCGACACGCTGAAGCTGGACCACAACTGCCAATACGACGACAAGGACAGCATCGGCAAGCGCTACCGCCGGCAGGACGCCATCGGCACGCCCTACTGCATCACCGTGGACCACGAGACGCTCACCACTGACACGGTGACCATCCGCGAGCGCGACAGCATGGCGCAGGAGCGTGTGGCCATCAGCGAGCTGCCCCGCATCGTGGGCGAGAAGGTGGACCTGCGCGGGTTGCTGCGGAAGCTGTGAAGCCCCATACCTTTGGGCATGTGATGCCGACCGTATTCAAGCTCCGGGGCTTCACGTTCAAGTTCTACAGCAACGAGAACAACGAACCGCCGCATGTGCATGTCATCCAGGGGACTGCGGAATCCAAGTGGTGGATCGACCCGAGCTTGGAGGAGGAATACGGCGACGGCTTCAAGGTGCAGGAACTACGGACCATCCGGGAACTATTGAAATGCGTTCCTCCAAGCCTGGAAAGACCACTTCGGCGAAGTTTGAAGGCAAGCGATCCTCCGACCCGATCGACCGGCTGATCATTGACGGCGGGTTGCGGATCAAGGATGTCTACATCCGCAAGGACCTGGACCTCCTGATCGTGGTGCTCAACAACGGGAGTACGGTCCGCAGCACGGTGTCGATGCACCGTCGGCTGAAAGGTGCGAAGCAGTCCGTTCTGGAACAATGGCAATTGATCGGGGGCGGGAGGGGCATCCATTGGGAAATGTTGGATGAGGACCTGTCCCTCCGGGGGTTCATCGTGGATTCAGCCATGCGGAACGCTGTCGAGGAATTGACGGCACCGGCTGGCAGGACACAACGCGCTTGAACCCGCGCACAACAACCAATCCACCAACAGGGTGATAAAGACCGGTTTCAGGTTCATCGTGGACCACGAGACGCACACCACCGGCACCGTGACCCTCAGCGAGCGCGACAGCATGGCGCAGGAGCGCGTGGCCATCGGCGAGAAGGTGGATATGCGCGGGTTGCTGCGGAAGCTGTGAGGCCCGGCCTGATGTTCCGGCCCCTGCGCCGGAATGCTTGCCCCGCAACGGATTTGACCCGGATAGCCCGGGCGTCGGGCCGCCGCTGCCGAACAAGGAACCTACCTTGCACCTTGATGCGGCATCGATGTCGGAAGGACTGGTTTTGGGTATGGCTGTTGGCCATGGCCTTTTCGTGGGGTTGGAATGAATTGAACATCCACATGCTGCGAGAGGATCCCGTCCATTCGGTCCGGGTATCCGCGGCAGGGACGTTGGTTTCCGCCGATGATTATTCCTACCTGCACCCCGTGGAGCAGTGGATTGCCGGAATGCCGTCCAGCGGCCCGGTCCTTCGCACACCGGGTTATGGGATCTGGTACGCCTTGTCGCGTGCATTGGCGCCACTGCCCAAGGCGCTAAAGGTGGTGGCCTTGCTGCAATGTGCCTTGTTTGCCGCTTCGGTGGCCTTGTTCCATCATGCGCTTGCGGTGCAGGGCTTCGCTGGCCTTGGGCGCTGGGCCTGGGCGCTGCTTTTGGCCGTGGTGCCCATGTTCCATGGCTTCCTTTTCCATACGCTCACGGAGGGGATCACACCCTCGCTGGCCCTGGCCATCTGGGCCTGTACCCTTTGCGCCCATGGTGACCGGGGCGGTCGTTGGACCGTCATCGGCGCGATGCTATGGGCATTTCTGGTGCTTACGCGTCCCGTGTTGATATGGGTGGGCTTGCCTTTGCTGGTGGTTACTTGGCAACGGGCCGCTCCAGGGCGGCGATGGCGGCTCCCGGCAATGCTGGTCCTACTGGCCTGCCTGCCCACGGCGGTATTCTGGGTGCACAATGCAGTGATGAACCAAGGCCCGATCAGCCTGCACCCGGTGTATTCGGAGGATGCCCAAGGCTTGTTCAGGCCCACGCATAAGGCCTTTTGGGAACTCGCCAAGAGCTGGGGCATCCGAGGGCATGAATTCCACCAGGTGATGGTGCCGGCATTTGATGACGCCATGGCAGGAAGGGTGGATACCGCCCGCGCGGAGGCCTTTGTCCGGACGGCACCGGCGGGGCACCTTACCAAGGCACAGGCGGCCCTGATCGGCACTACCTTCATGCAATGGCAGCGTTTCACCCGCCTACGGTTGGCCCCGGCGGCGGCCGGCATGGCACCACCGCTACTGGGGGTGCAACCCGAGGAACGCGCGATCATCGAACGGTTGGACGGGATTACCGCACATTACCGCAGGGACCATGCTTTCCACTACCATGTTGTGGTCCCGTTCCAGGTGCTATGGGTGCTTGTGGGGCATTCCAACCTGAGCATGTTCGTCTTCCAGCATCCATGGCGTGGCAATCCCCTGATGGAGGCGTTCCGTTGGGCTTGTGCCATCTTGCACCTGGCGTTGTTCTGCAGCCTGCTCGTGCATCTGGGGCTTCGCACCGATGTCCGCTGCCGCGCGTTGGCTTTCGGCGCGCTGCTCTATCTGGGCTACCTCGCCTATGTGCAACGCGGGGTGGAGGAGCGCTACACGCTGCCGGTGCTGTTCCTCGCCGTGGGCATGGCGCCCATGCTGATGCGCACGGCGCGGAGCCATTGGCACGCATTCAGGTCTCGGGAGCAGGCCTTGTCCGGTCCATGAGGCATGTTCCCCGCGCTTCCGGCTGGCCGCCGCCATGGGCTGGCGCGCACGACGGCACCATGGTAGCCACTGAGACCCTCACAACGGGTACCGTGACCATCCGCGAGCGCGACAGCATGGCGCAGGAGCGTGTGGCCATCGGCGAGCTGCCCCGCATCGTGGGCGAGAAGGTGGACCTGCGCGGACTGCTGCGGAAGCTGTGAGCTACCGCAAGAAATCGCTCACCGCCTCGCTGATCGAGGCCTTCACCTCGGCCCAGGTCTGCCCTTTCAGGCTGACGGGATCCTCGCTGTCCTCGGCATCCTTGAACCAAGTGATGGCCGACGGAATGCTGATCGCGATGGAATGGTCGGGGTATTTGCGGCGGTGCCATTCCATGATCTTCGGCAGTCCATGCGCCCGGAGCAACAGGTCGAGGTCGAAGAAATCCTTCTTCTTGGCCCGGTGAAGGATGGCCTGGACCTTCATCGGCGCGATGTCGGCATCAGCGTAGATGCGGAAGCCATCATGTTCTTCCACCGGCGCAATGCACGGATGGGGAAAATGGATCAGGTCCACCTTCACCTCATCGATGAAGCCGAACACGGCCCATTTGGCCCGCTGGTCCTTGCGGTAACTGAATCTTTCGCCGAAGCGGATCTCCAGTTCCTTGGTCACTGCATCGGTATCCATCGGTCGGGTGCTGAACAGGTCGATATCGACCGAAATGCGATGCCCGTAACGCAGTGCCAACGCGGTGCCGCCCACCAAGGCATGATTCCCCAGCATGGGAATCCGTGCCAGCTCCCTCAATACGGGAAGGACCCGGGGCGGGAGTGCGTCGCAGTGTAGCATCGGAACTTCTCCAGTGGTTCACCCACCACGGCACTGGCCAAATAGATGGTCTGCTCGGGCAGGTACTTCGCCTCCAGCAGCGCCTGGCGCACCTTCTCATCGCCGTAGTACCGGCGGCACTGGCGGATGTCCTCCACATCGCCCCGCTCGAACACGCGCTCGATCACGAAGCGCCACTTGGCGTCCAGGTCCATGCGGTCGTAGTCCACATCCCAGAAGATGCGGCGGTCCAGCGCGGGCCAGGGCTTGGGCATGCAGCGAAGGTACGGGGTATGCATGGACCGGTACGGCAGGATCAAACGAATGAGCCCCACGCCGTTGGCACGCAGGTGTTCCATCATCGGGAGCGCCCGTACAATCCCAGGGTGTTTAAGGGTTTGCAGGTCCCACATGAAGCCTTCGAGGCAGCCGGTAAGCCACGGGAGGATCCCGTCGGCTTCAGGGGCCACCACCTCAAGCCCTCGCGCTGGCCCGTGTAACCGCAGCACCTTGTTCGGGGGAACCTCCCGTGCCGTTTTCCCGTTGAACGCCCCGAACCCGACGACGGACCATGAAAAAGCCGCTTTCAATCCTTGCTTTCGGCCTCTCCGCCCTGGCCTTTGCACAGGGAGGTGACGTGGCCGTGATGCAGGGCTACCCGGCAGGTGCTCCCCAAGGGCACCGGGAAGCCGCGCCCGCATTCGAGCTGATCTCCTTCGTGGCCAGCCCCGTGGACGGGGAAGGCGTGAGCTTGCAGTGGAATACGGCGGCCGAGCTGCCCCGTACGGTATTCACCGTGGAGCGTTCGCGTGACCGGATGAACTGGCGGCCCGCCTTCACGCAGGATGCCGAAGGGAAGGCCGAAGGCTACAACGGTTACCAAGTGATGGACCTGGAGCCTATTGCGGGCGTGTCCTATTACCGGTTGGTGGCATCGGCCGACGGCCGGAAGCTGGAGGTGTCGGATGATTTTGCCGTGGAGTATGTGCGGCAAGCAAACCTGCGGATCGAGAATGACCGCATCCCCGGGCACTTCAGCATGCATGGCAGCGGACCGATCACTGAGGTGCGCATCCTGAACAACCGGGGGCAGTTCATGCCCATGGAGTTGGAGTATTCGGGCGATGCCGTGTACGCCCGGGGCGAGGGCCTGGTGCCCGGCACCTATTTCGTGCGGGCCTTGGTGGACGGCAAGCCGCTGCTCCGGGAGATCCAGGTGATGCCCACGGGCGTGTTCGGGGGCTAGTTGCTTCCCCGAAGCTTCAATCCGCCATCGGATAGCCCTTGTCGATCCAATCGACCTTCAGGTTCTCCGAAAGGTCCAGCAGCCGCTGGTTGGTGAAGCCCATCTCGTTCATCAGCGTGAATGCCGGGCGCACGTTCGGGCAATTCTTGAACGGGCAGCAGCCGCAGTAGATCACCACTTGGGCATCCTTGGGAAGCTTTTCCAGCTCGGCGCGCAGCTTGCCGATGTTGGCCGGGTCCCGTCCTTCGCCGATGTGTACGGCCCCCTTGATCTCCCCGGCCGGGCCGATGTCGAAAATGTGGATGTCGGCCGCCTTCCCGCCGTTGATGGCCTTGGCCAGTTCGGCCGGCGGCATCAACTGTTCCTGCGTCCACGGCTCGCCGCCGGGCCGCTTTGAAAAGCCCAGCAGGGTAAACGCCAGCACGGCAATGCCGAGAGCGATGAAAACGGTGATCTTGGTCTTGTTCATGGTGTTGCTCTGAACGGTTGTGGTCCTCTTGGCCGGTCGGCCGCCGCGCCGGGCAGGCGAAGTTAACATGGGGTCTGGGCAGGGAAATGTGCCCGAAGTCACACAGGCCGCCCACGGCTCCTACCTTGGCGCAAACCTTGCAGGGTCCATCCGCCCATGCGCCGCCTGTCCCTCCTTGCCGTGCTTGCAATTGCCTTGGGGCTGGGCGGCGTGCTGGTGCACGACCGTCCGGGCGATGAGCGCCTTGCCGAAGCGGCGGCGCAACTGAAGGCGCAGGTGGACCGTGCCACCGCCCGGTTGGGCCGTCAAGCCCACGCGGCCTTGGAAGCCGATACCTTGGACATGGGGGCCGCGCACGGCCAGGGTGAGGGCGGCATGCGCCTGTACCGGGGCCACGTGGTGGATTCATGGACGGACCATGCCCCCATCACCGATGCCGGGTTGGACACGGCGATCGGGGCTCATCTGGTGTTGGCCGACGGCATCTACCTGCATGCCCTTGCTGAAGGGAAGGGTTCCAGCGTGCACGCCGTGCAACGGATCTGGTTCCAGCCGCCCTTTGAGAACCAATACCTCCACCGGCATTTCGACAAGGGCTTTGCGGTGGCTGGCGGGGTGGAGGCGGTCACCGGCGCGGGTACGGGCCCGGTGGTGCGGGATGCCGCAGGGCAGGAGATGCTGCGGCTGCGGTGGCTGGATGACGAGGCCCCGCCCGGCACGAGGACCCTGGCCGGCATTCTGCTTCGGTTTGCGGCCTCCGTCGTGGCCGTGGCCCTGCTTTGGGCGTTGGCGCGGCGCATTGCGGGTCCTTGGCTTTCCACCTTGGCGTTCACGGCCGTCCTCATCGGTGCCCGCCTGGCCTTCCTGGCGCTGGGGGGCACGCGGCCCTTGGCGAGCTACACCTTGTTCGACCCTTCCCTCTTTGCCTCCTCGCTTTACATGCCCTCGTTGGGCGACCTGCTGATCAACGCCGTGCTGCTGCTGTGCCTGGTCCTGTTTGCCCGGGAGCGGCTGCGCGGGGCCCATACGGGCAAGGGGCGTTGGTGGCCGGCGTTCACGGCGTTGCTGGTCCTGTTCGCCATGGCGGCCGGCATCACCACGGTGATGGAGGCCCTGGTGCACGACAGCAGCGTGAGCCTCGACCTTTTCCATGTGCAAGGCTTCAACGCATACAGCCTGCTGGCACTGCTGTCCATCGGCATCCTGCTGCTCGGCTGGGCGGTGCTGGCCGATACCCTGGTGGGCCTGTATGGGGGCGGGGTGTCCGGCATGCGGTCCCTGGCCCTTGTCCTGGCGGCCTCGGTCGTGTCCATCGCGGCCAACCATGTGGCCGGGAACTATGACCTGGTGCCCTCGCTGTGGCCCGTTCCGGCCCTCTGGCTGATCCACCGCATCCACGGCCGGCCGGCCACGCTTCCGACGTTGGGCCTGATCGCGGTGATGGCCTTGATCACCGCCCACGTGCTGAACCGGCAGACCCTGAAGCGCATGGAGACGGACCGCAGGACCATCGCCGAGGGCGCCACCACGTCGGAAGATCCGGTGATCGAAGTGCTCTTTGAGGAGGCCCGCATGGAAATGCACCGCAGTGCCGCCCTGCGGCAATGGGCGGGAAGCGCGGCAGCCTGCGGGGCCACCGACCTGGACCGATCGGTACGCCAACCTTTCTTCTCCGGCTATTGGGACCGCTACGACCTGCGGCTGCACCTGGTGGGGACGGACCCGCCGACCTATTGCACCACGTCGGCGGACCCGGCCTCCTCGGCGCAAACCATCACGGACCGTTTTGAGCAGGGCGTGCCCGCCGGTTCCGACCACGACCTGCGGATCACGGGCCGTCCGGGCGAGGATGCCCTGTACCTGGGCCGGATGGAGCTGGGCGGGAAGATGCTCTACATCGAGCTTCGGCCGCGCCTGGTGGCGGATGGGCTGGGGTTCCCGGAGTTGCTGCTGGCCGGGCAGCGCCCCCAGCTCTTGCAGCATAACCGCTACGTGCAGGCGCGCTATGTGCGCGGGGTGCTGGCCTCGGCCTCCGGGCCCCTGGTGTTTCCGTTGGCCTGGAAAAAGGCCGTGCCCGCCGGGGGGCTGCAATGGCGCGAGGGAGGCTTTGACCTGTTGGCCGAGGGCGACCCACAGGGATCCCTGGTGGTGCTGGGTACACCCGTGCCCACGCCCTGGGACCACGTCACCACCTTCTCCTACCTTTTCCTGTTCTATTGCCTATTGGCCATCGTGGTGGCGGGCATCCATGCGGTGCGGGCGGGACGCATGCACGCCATTGGCGTGAGCGGCAAGGTGCGCATCGGCGTGGCGGGCTTCGCCCTCACGGGGCTGGTGCTCTTCGCCTTCGGCATGTTGCAGATGATCGATGTGCGCCAACAGCAGCGCAGCACGCGCGTCCTTGACGAACGGGCGCGCGGGGTGATCGCCGAATTGCGCCAAACCCTCCGCTGGGAGGATGCGCTGCCACCTTCCATGGCACCTTCCCTGGACCACCTGCTGGCGAACCTCAGCAACGTCTTCTTCACCGACCTCACCTTGTACGCCCCCGACGGACTGGTCTTCGCCACCTCGCGCGAGCAAGTGTTCAGTTCCGGGTTGCTGGGCCGCCGCATGGACCCCCGTGCGTACCACCGGCTGGCCATCGAAGGGGCCTCCTCCTACATCGGGCGCGAGCACATCGGCAAGGCCGGCTTCAGCACGGCCTACCTGCCTTTCCGCAACGAGCAAGGACGGGTGCTCGCCTACCTCGCCCTGCCCTATTTCGCCCGCCAGGCCGAGGTGGAGCAGGCGCGGGCATCGGGCTATGTGGCGCTGGTGAACCTGTTCACCCTGCTCTTCCTGCTCAGCGTGGTGGCGGCCGCCCTGATCGCCCATTGGACGACGCGGCCCCTGCAGGTGCTGCGGCAAGGCCTGGAACGGATCGAGCTGGGTGCCCGCAACGAGCCCATCCCGTACCGCGGCAACGACGAGCTGGGCCAACTGGTCCAGGTGTACAACCGGAAGGTGGAGGAGCTGCGTGAAAGCGCCCTTAAGCTGGCACGCAGCGAACGCGAGAGCGCATGGCGGGAAATGGCCAAGCAGGTGGCCCATGAGATCAAGAACCCGCTGACACCGATGAAGCTCAACATCCAGCAGTTCCAGCGGACCTGGGACCCGCAGGCGCCGGATGCCAAGGAAAGGCTGGACCGCTTCAGCAACGGGCTGGTGGAGCAGATCGATGTGCTGGGCCGGATCGCGGGCGAGTTTTCGCATTTCGCGCAGATCCCCCCGGCACGGCCGCAACGGGTTGACCTGGTGGAGGTGGCACGCGCGGCCGTGCAGCTCTTCGCCGATACGCCGGACTGCACCGTGACCCTCCATGCCGAAGGCCCCCTGCCTGTGATGGCCGACCGGGAGCACCTGCTGCGCGTGTTCAACAACCTGGTCAAGAATGCGCTGCAGGCCATCCCCGATGGGACCGATGGATGCGTGGATGTGCTGCTTCGGCAGGAAGGGGAGGAAGTTGTTGCGGAGGTGCGGGACAACGGTAGCGGCATTGCCCCGGAGGACCGCGGGCGCATCTTCCAGCCCAGTTTCACCACCAAGGGCAGCGGCATGGGCCTGGGCCTGGCGATGGTGAAGCGCATGGTGGAGAATGCGGGCGGCCGCGTGTGGTTCACCACCGGGGAAGGACGGGGCACGAGCTTTTTCGTGGCCTTGCCGCCAAGCCATGCCACAAGGGATTGACGAGGCCAAGACGGACGGGAGAAGGGAGTGCCCGGCTTGGCGGGCAATGATCGGCGGGCCCGGCGGCGTTATGCACCAAAGTCATTGCCATGCGCCGCTCCCTTGTCCTTTTCCTATGCGCAGGTGCGTACGCGGCCCATCCGGTCATGGTCCATGCGGCGGAGGCCGGCCTGTTCGAACTGCTGGCCGCCGACCAGCTCCGGTTGACGGCCGTCGGTACCGGCGGGTACACCGGTGAATCCGTTCGCGTGGACGTGCGGAACACCTCCGGCAAACCGTTGGCTGCCAGCATCCCTCCGGGCTGGGTGTTCAACAGCGTGGACGAGCAGGTGCAGGACCTGATGGTGGTGCGCGAAGAGGTGTTCACACTCGCGCCGGGCGCGTCGCGGACCATCATGTGCAGGGCCTTTTGCACCCAGGGAAACCTGCGTGCCCCGATGGCGGGGGAGCGGTTTTTCGCAGGCGCCATGGCGGCACCCCGCCTCGTGCAGTTGGCCCGGGCCGTGGCGCGTGCGCCGTATGATGATGACCTGGTGCAGTCGGCCGTGTGGGTGTTGGGCAATGGTTATTCCATCGGCGGCATGGGCGCGTTGGACAGCACGGCGGCGGACACGTTGCGCCACCTCGTTTCGCGCCTGAGCGGACAGCCTCCGCCACGCTATGCCGTACACTTCGCCCGCGACGGTGAAAGCGTATGCACCGGCCGCCCCGCGATGATCGTGCAACCCTTTACCATCACCGTAGGCAGCCCCACGTTGCTGAGCGCCATGGTGCTCGACCGCCAAGGGCGGATCGTGCAGCGGCTCGAAGATCACGCAACCATCGGCCCCGGAATGCACCGCCGCCGGTATCAGGTGGCGGTGGCCGATTGGCCCGCCGGCCAGTATGCCATTCACGTATGGACCACGGACCGCGCCGGGGTACACCGGCTGCCCTTCACGCTGTGACCGGATGTTCGACCGACCGGGCGGGGCGAAGGCATCTTGCCTCACCTGTTTCACGCCCCGTACTTCTTTACCTTCCCTACCTTCCTTACCCTCTTTACCCCCCTTACCTGCCTTACCCCCTCCCCGTGCCACCACGCCCACGGCCTCGTCCAGTACAGGCTGACAGTCCTCCCGGCGGGTCCCGCCTTCAGATTGCCACCGGCCGGTCCCAGAACAAGGTCTGGCCATCTTGGGTCTCCTGCATGGCGCGGATCACGGCCGGCAGGGGCTTGGTGTACACGTGCGGATAGTCCACCTCACCCAGCTCGGGGCGAATGGGATAGGCCAGCTTTTCCTTGTCGATGGAAAACTGTGAATCCACGCCCGGTTTGTTGCCCCGGGGATCCACGCGGAACCAGCCGCGGCCTTCCAGGTAGAGCGCGTTCAGCCCATGCAGGGCGTGGCCGGATTCCGGCACGGTGGGCTTGCGCAGCACGCGCTGGTAGCAGAAACCCGCCGGGATGCCCATGCCGCGCAGCAAGGTGGCCAGCACGTGCGACTTCGCGAAGCAGATGCCTTCCCTCTTCGCCAGCGCATCCTCGGCGCTGATGGTGACCGTTTTGCTCTTCGTGTCGAATGAGTGCCGGATATCGTCACGCACGAACTCGAAAGCCAGCCGTGCCTTGTCCTCTGGCGTCGAAGCCTTGGATTCAATCTCCTTGATCTTCCCACTGACCAGCGGCGTGTCCCATTGGATCACCGGTGGCACCGCCTGCAAATAGTCCCCCAGTCTGTCGGATTCGATGCGTAGTTCCATGACTTTCCACCACAAACAAACCCCTAACAAGCGAACCGTGCAAGTTGTGCGCGACGGGATCCTCACGGTTTCAGCCCCACCACCTTGCCGTCAATCATCACCCACACCTTGGTGCCGTGAATTTTGGCTTGGCGGCGGGCTTCCTTGGCGGCTTGCTTCAGTGCCTTTGTAACGGACTTGACGAAATCGTCCGAGCTTTTCCTGTTCGCTGGTTTTTTCAGGGGTGACATTCCAATAGGATAGGATTGGAGCCGGAGTTGTCGTAGACCGCCCATGCATCTGCCAGAGGGCGATAGTGCTTAACAAAGTTAGGCCATCCGTGTGCAAAGCGACGCTTCACATCCTCCGGAGGTACGCTGTGCCCGCCTTGTTTCACACGGTATGCCACGCGCTTCAATGCGAGGTCAGGGCTGTCCAATTTCAAGAACACCATCTCAACCAGGTATCCGAGCTTGCGAAATTGACGTAGCCTTTCCACGTATGTCATCCCGCTCAGGGTGGATTCAAGCGCGAAGGATCTTCGTTCACTGGTCAATCTGTCCAATTCGGCCAATAACAGGCGCCCAGCAGCGCGTCCCGCCAATTCCGGATGCAGCGGTGACAGTCCGGATGCGATCAGGTCTGCGTTCACGAAATGAAGGATGCCCTTGTCCGGTGTCAGGAACTTCTTGGCAAACGTGGTTTTTCCTGCTCCATTCGGCCCGGCGATGATGAGGCAGCGGGGTTGACCTGCCCCCCTTGCGGCATCCATGTTGCTGCTTCTTTTGGAGAACCGGTTACTTCCTGATCTGCTTCACGAGTTCCCTCAGGCGTTTGTCCGTGAGCGTGGATTGCTCACTCTTGTCATAGATGGAAAGCAGATAGACCTCTTCCCGCACGGCCACCACACAAGTGATCACCCGCGGCCCGCCCGACTTGCCGGTGCCTTTTGACCGGATCGCTATCCGAACCTTGTAGCAGTCATGGCCAATGGCTGTTCCGATCCTCGGGCTTTCGGCGAGTTCATTCCCCAACGCCTCCAACTCTGTCCGCAAGGAACGGTATTTCTTCGCCAGCCTCTTGAACTCCTTCACGAACTCCGGGAGCGGAATGACCTTATAGCCCATCAAGGACCTCCTTGAGCGTTTTCAAAGGGCGTTTCCCGGCGATATGCTCGTCCATCTCGTTGAAGGCACGGGTCAGGCCCTTGACAAACTTTTCTTCCCGTGGATCCAGCGGGGCGCGTGATCCGCGGCTCACCCGGGTCGTTTTGGAACCGCGCCGCCCGGGCATGGTAGCTTCCTTTGGCAAACGACGTACCTCAACACCTTCGATCTCGTTCAGGATGTCAGCCACAAGCTTCTCCTTGCTCGGGTCCTTGATATTGACAAGCAGCAGCCTCATCGTTCTGTAAAGATAGGCCGAGGCATCATTTCATACACGGCACACCACCTGTGGACCAGAGATGATGGGGGCAGCGTAGCGTTCCGCTAATAAACTGCCCAGGAGCGAAGGTGCTATCGATAAACATCCTTCCGGTCACCCACTTCACGGACCTCCACGACCCGGATACCATCGTCGATCACGTAGATGACGCGGTAGGATCCAACGCGGATCCGCCAGGATACCTCGCGTTGCCCCTTGAGCTTCTTGCATCCCTGAGGGCGCGGATCGGAGGCCAGGCCCCGAATGGCCCGAACAATTCGTGGCACCATGGCCGAAGGCAGGCGAAGGATGTCCCGTTCGGCATCGCGGACGATGCGCACCTCGTAGCTCAAAGCTTGCCCGCCTTGCGAAGTTTCTTTTCCAAGGTATCCAGCGAAATGGTTGGCTGTCCGGCCCGCTCCTCCGCCACCAGTGCGTCGATCACATCCTCAATGTGTTCACGTTGCTTGCTCAACGTGGCCACGTCGATCTGCAGGTAGCGCTTCTTGCTCGCTTCGTCCTTCAAAATGGTGATGCCTTTCATGGGAATATGGTGTGCCTGTACAAAGGTACCTCAACCCCGTACCTCCACGTCAGATATCGCTGGTGATCGAGGTCACGCCGAGACTCCCACCGTGCGCGCACCTTTCGCCGGCAGCATCTCCTTCACAGCGGCCACCAGGGCCACGTCGTCGAAGCCGCATTCGGCGTAGAGCTCCTTCTGGCTGCCGTGCTCGATCCAGCGGTCGGGGATGCCGAGGCGTTTCACCTGGGCCTGATAGCCGTGGTCGGCCATGAACTCCAGCACGGCGCTGCCCATGCCGCCCTGGATGCAGCCGTCCTCCACGGTGACCACGTGCTTGAACTTGCCGAAGACCTCGTGCAGCAGCGTTTCGTCGATGGGCTTCACGAAGCGCATGTCGTAGTGGGCCACGCTGTAGCCTTCGGCCTGCAAGGCTTCGATGCCCGTGGCGGCGATGTTGCCGATGTGGCCGATGCTGAGCACGGCGATGTCGCTGCCATTGCGCAGGCGGCGCCCCGTGCCGATGGCGACCTCCTTGAAGGGCGTCTTCCACTCGGTCATCACGCCCTCGCCGCGCGGGTAGCGGATGCTGAAGGGGCCGCAATCGCGCAGTTGCGCGGTGTACATCAGGTTGCGCAGCTCCTCCTCGTTCATGGGCGCGCTCACGATCATGTTGGGGATGCAACGGAAGTACGCCAGGTCGAAGGCGCCGTGGTGCGTGGGGCCGTCGGCGCCGGCCAGTCCGCCGCGGTCCAGGCAGAACACCACGTGCAATTTCTGCAGGGCCACGTCGTGGACCACCTGGTCGTAGGCGCGCTGCATGAAGGAGCTGTAGATGTTGCAGAAGGGCACCAGGCCTTGCGTGGCCATGCCGGCGCTGAAGGTGACGGCGTGCTGCTCGGCGATGCCCACGTCGAAGGCACGGTCGGGCATGGCCTTCATCATGATGTTGAGCGAGCAGCCGCTGGGCATGGCGGGTGTGATGCCCACGATCTTCGGGTTCTTCTCGGCCAGCTCCACGATGGTGTGGCCGAAGACGTCCTGGTACTTGGGCGGCTGCGGGTTTTTGGGCACCACCTTGATGATCTCACCGGTCTGCTTGTTGAACAGTCCGGGGGCATGCCAAACGGATGCATTGCCTTGCTCGGCGGGCTTGTATCCTTTGCCCTTTACGGTGAGCGTGTGCAGGATCTTCGGGCCGGGAATATCCTTGAGGTCGCGCAGCACCTTCACCAGGCGTTCCACATCGTGGCCGTCCACGGGTCCGAAATAGCGGAAATGCAGGCTTTCGAACAGGTTGCTCTGCTTCAAAAGGGCGGCCTTCACGGCATTTTCCACTTTTTGCACGATGACCTGCGCATTGGGCCCCACCTTGCTAAGCTTGCCCAGCAGGTTCCACACCTCGTCCTTCACCTTGTTGTAGCTACGGCTGGTGGTGATGTCGGTGAGGTACTCGCGCAGCGCCCCCACGTTGGGGTCGATGCTCATGCAGTTGTCGTTGAGGATCACCAGCATGTCCGGCCCGATGCCGCCGGCGTGGTTGAGCGCCTCGAAGGCCATGCCGGCCGTCAGGGCCCCGTCGCCGATCACGGCCACCGTGTGGCGGTCCTTTTCATGCTTCAGGCGGCTGGCCACGGCCATGCCCAGCGCCGCACCGATGGAGGTGCTGCTATGGCCCACGCCGAAGGTGTCGTACTCGCTTTCGCTGCGCTTGGGGAAGCCGCTGATGCCGCCGTGGATGCGGTTGGTGTGGAAGACCTCGCGGCGCCCGGTGAGGATCTTGTGCCCGTAGGCCTGGTGCCCCACGTCCCACACCAGCTGGTCGTAGGGCGTGTTGAAGACGTAGTGCAGCGCCACGGTGAGCTCCACCACGCCCAGGCTGGCGCCGAAGTGGCCACCCTTGGCGCTCACCACGTCGATGATGAAGTTGCGCAACTCGTCGCAGACCTGGTCCAACCGGGCCTCGGGTACTTCACGCAGATCGGCGGGGTAGTTGATCCGCTCCAGCAGCGGATAGAGATGGGTGGGATCGCTCACGGCAACCAGGGATTGGAAAAGACGAACAAATGTAGGTGCTTCAGGGATTTGGGGATAACGGGGATGTTTGGGGGGTGCGTGTACGGGGCGTGTGGTTTTTCCGCCGATTCCGCCGATGGGGGATGCTCGCAAGCTCGCGGGGTTGGGGAACCGCGGATTAACACGGATGGGAATGCGAAGCTTCGGGTGAACGAGGTCCACCGATTACGCAGATTGCGCCGATAGGGGATGCTCGCAGGCTCGCGGGGTTGGGGAACCGCGGATGAACACGGATGGGAATGCGAAGCTTCGGGTGAACGAGGTCCACCGATTACGCCGATGAGCCTTTGTTCAACGGCCAAGACTTGAGCGGATGGGAAGGCGATACGCTGCTGTGGACGGTCGACAATGGCGAGCTCGTGGGCCGCACGCCCGGCATCGGCTACAACGACTTCCTCGCGACGGCCGCCGAATACGGCGATTTCGTGCTGCGCTTCGAAGTTCGCTTGGTCAACGACGCAGGCAACAGCGGGGTCCAGTTCCGCTCGCAGCGCATGAAGGGGTCGATGGAGATGATCGGCTACCAAGCCGACATCGGTCCCGGCTGGTGGGGCGACCTCTACGATGAATCGCGCCGCCGGGTCACGCTGGTCGAAGCCGATACGAAGCTCACGGAGCGCATCGTGCACAAGGACGGCTGGAACGCGTACGAGATCGACGCCCAGGGGCCGAAGATCAAGCTGACCCTCAACGGCAAAGTCACCGCCGACTACGAGGAAGAGGCGCCGAACATCGACCGT
>JAGFIV010000086.1 GCA_024103275.1 Flavobacteriales bacterium | reverse complement strand
GAAGGAGCGCTTCGTGCCGTTGCAACCGCCGCATGTGGGCCTGTACGTGTGCGGCCCCACGGTGTACAGCGACGTGCACCTGGGCAATGTGCGGAGCTTCCTCACCTTCGACGTGCTGGTGCGCTGGCTGCGCCACCTCGGCTACCAGGTGCGTTACGTGCGCAACATCACGGACGTGGGGCACCTGGTGGATGACGTGGATGAAGGCGAGGACAAGATCGCCAAGCGGGCGCGCATGGAGCGGCTGGAGCCGATGGAGATCGTGCAGAAGTACACCAACGGCTTCCACGATGTGATGCGCCTCTTCAATATCCTGCCGCCGAGCATCGAGCCCACGGCCACCGGGCACCTCATTGAGCAGATCGGCATGATCGGGCGCATCCTCGCCAACGGCTACGCGTACGAGGTGAACGGCTCGGTGTATTTCGACGTGCCGAAGTACGCGGAGAAGCACGCCTACGGCGAGCTGAGCGGGCGCAAGATCGAGGAGCAGCTGGCGAACACGCGCGGCACCGAAGGGCAGGACGAGAAGCGCAGCCCGCTGGACTTCGCGCTGTGGAAGAAGGCCGAGAAGGGGCACCTGATGCACTGGCCCAGCCCGTGGGGCGAAGGCTTCCCCGGCTGGCACCTGGAGTGCAGCGCCATGAGCACGAAGTACCTGGGCGGCACCTTCGACATCCACGGCGGCGGCATGGACCTGAAGTTCCCGCACCACGAATGCGAGATCGCCCAGAGCACGGCGGCGGACGGCCATGCGCCGGTGCGGTACTGGGTGCACGGCAACATGCTCACGGTGAACGGCCGGAAGATGGCCAAGAGCGAGGGCAACGGCTTCACGCCGGAGGAGCTGATCACCGGCAACCACAAGCTGCTGGAGCGCGGCTACTCGCCGATGACGGTGCGCTTCTTCATGCTGCAATGCCACTACGCCAGCACGCTGGATTTCAGCAACGCGGCCCTGCAGGCAGCGGAGAAGGGCCTGCAACGGCTGATGGCCGCCAACGACCTGCTGCAGCGCCTGAAGCCTTCCGCGGCGGGCGAGCCCTTTGACGTGGCGGCGCTGAAGGCGGCCTGCCACGCGGCGATGAACGACGACCTGAACACGCCGGTGCTGATCGCGCAGCTGTTCGACGGCGCCCGGGCCATCAACGCGGCGCATGCGGGCAAGGCCGTGCTTTCGCAAGCGGACATCGACGAACTGAAAGCCCTCTTCCACGACATGCTCTTCACGGTGCTGGGGCTGAAGGCCGAGGACGGTGCACAGGCGGGCGACGACCTGAGCGACGGCCTGATGGACGTGCTGCTGGGCCTGCGCGCCGATGCCAAGAACCGCAAGGATTTCGCCACCAGCGACATGATCCGCGACAAGCTGGCCGCGCTGGGCATCACGGTGAAGGACACGAAGGAAGGAGTGACGTGGGAGAGGGGGTGAAACATGAAACCATGCCATCGGCATGGTGCAGTAACGTCGACCCACCGGGTCGACGATGATGATCCAATAGATCCCCAAGCACCCATAACACCACCCGCCGGATTGACACGCCCCATGCAAACGATCCACCCCAAGCTCCTCGGCCTCGGCCTGATCACCCTGCTGCTGGCTGCCTGCCAGCCGGAGACCACCCCCGTGCATCAACCGGAGACCAAGTTGCCGGAGCTGCCGCCCGTGCCCCTGTTCAACGGCGACAGCGCCTACGCCTTCGTGGCCAAGCAGGTGGCGTTCGGGCCGCGCGTGCCGGGTACCGCCGCGCACAAGGCATGCGGCGATTGGCTGGTGGAAAAGCTGAAGGGCTATGGCGGAACGGTGGTGGAGCAGAACGCGGAAGTGACCATCTACAGCGGGCAGAAGGTGCCGATGCGGAACATCATCGCCAGCTGGCAGCCGGGGAAGAAAGAGCGCATCCTGCTGTTTGCGCACTGGGACACCCGGCCGATGGCCGACCAGGACCCCGAGCGGAAAACCGGCTCCATCGACGGGGCCAACGACGGCGGCAGCGGCGTGGGCGTGCTGCTGGAGATCGCCCGCCAGCTATCCACCCAGGCCGCACAAGTGGGCGTGGACATTTTCCTCACCGACGTGGAGGACTGGGGCGAGCCGCACGGTGCGATGGGCATCGGGCAGGAGAGCTACAAGACCTGGTGCCTGGGCACGCAGTACTGGGTGAAGAACCCGCACGTGCCTGACTACAAGGCGCGCTTCGGCATCCTGCTCGACATGGTGGGCGGCCAGGATGCCAAGTTTGCCAAGGAAGGTTGGAGCATGCGCTACGCGGCGGGGGTGGTGAACAAGGTTTGGAAAGCGGCCGCGGCCGCGGGCCACGGCGACCGATTCCTGAGCGAGGTGAGGAACCATGTTGGCGTGGACGACCACGTGTTCGTGAATGAGGGGCTGAACATCCCCAGCATCGACATCATTGCCTTCGATGCGGCGACGAACGCCTTCCCGGCCACGTGGCACACCCACGCGGACAACCTGGCGAACATCGACAAGGAGAGCCTTCAGGCCGTGGGTGCCACCGTGGCCCAGGTGGTGTGGACGGAGCGGAAATAGCCCGCAAGGAATGCAAGGAAACGGCATTTTGGGCAGCCCTGAAAAGGCGCGTGCCCTACTTTGGTGAGAGCAAAAAATCAGGCTCGATGAAGAAAATCCTTACCCTTTCCGTCTTAATGCCCACGCTGGCGCTGGGCCAGTCGCTGGTAGGCACATCCCCCGAGAACCGCACGGTCCTGCTCGAGGACTTCACGGGCATACACTGCTTTTACTGCCCGGAAGGCCACGTGATCATGGAACAGGTGGCCACGGCACATCCCGGGCTGGTGTCGCTGGTGGGCGTCCATGCGGGCAGCTTTGCGGTGCCGTCGGCCGGCGAGCCCGATTTCCGCACCCCGCAAGGCAATGCCCTGAACTCCTTTTACCAGCCGACCGGCTATCCGATGGGCATGCTGAACCGGCATTCCTTCGCCGGGGCCACGGTGTTGAACCGCGGGCAATGGGCCGGTGCCGCCGAGGAGGTCCTGGACATGGAAAGCCCGGTGAACGTGGGCGTGGAAAGCAGCTACGACGAAGGCACGCAGCAGCTCACCGTGCACGTGCAGTTGTACTATACCCAGGACAGCCCGGGCAACAACGACCGGATCTCCGTGCTGCTGACCGAGAGCAACATCATCGGGCCGCAGACCGGGGGTTCCGCCAACTACAACCACAAGCACGTGCTGCGCACCTACCTCACGGAGCTGTGGGGCGATGAGGTGGCCACCACCACCACCGGAACCCTCGTGGACCGCACATACACCTACAATGTTCCGGGGACATGGGACATCGCCAACTGCGACGTGATCGCCTTCGTGAGTGAATACCAGGGCGACGTGTACCAGGCCCGCACGGTGACGGCCGACGGCGGTGCCACGGTGGTGGCCGGCTCCTTGGGCGCTTTTGCAAGCGCCTTCCAGGCAGGCAGCTACGGCAACACCAACTCATTCACCACCGGGCTGACGAGCCAGATGGACGTGGACGGGACCTTCCTGGTGGAGCTGGAGGCCGACGGCGCGCCCGACACCTGGGGCAGCACCATCAAGGTGAACGGTAACAGCATCGGGAATGGGGAAGTCTTCAACCTGGCCGCCGGGACCACGGCGCAGATCCAGGTGGACATTCTCCCGGACGCCACGCCCGGCCTGGGCGATTACCTGCTCACGGTCACATCAGTCGACCACCCCGATGCCCTGCCCATGCAGCGCGACCTGCACGTGATCAGCGGGGTGACGGACCTGGTGGTGAGCAATGACGGCGCGGAAAGCTGGGAGAACCTGTACAGGACGGCCATGGGACAGGCCAACGAAAATGCCTTTGCCGTCACCACGCGGACCCGGTTCATCAAGTTCGGGCAGGCCGGTGCATTGGACGGCGTGCTCCATGTCTATCGGAATGTCAGCTGGAATTTCCCCAGCTACACGGAGGATGAAGTGGCGGTCCTCATCCCCTTCCTTGAAGGCGGCGGCAACCTGATGATCGCAGGGCAGGACATCGGTTGGGACCAGAGCGGCGATGCCAATGCCTACGGCACGCCGGTGACACGCGCCTTCTACACCAATTACCTGCTGGCCACTTTCGTCAATGACGGCAGCCCGTCCAGCAACCAGGTGGATTTCATTGATGCCGACGCGGTCTTTGGCACGGTACCCAACTCCAGCGTGGCGCATGTCTTTGGCAGCAGCAGCTATACCTACCCCGACCGGATCACGCCCATCGCGCCGGCCGTGGCCATCCTGAACTACAACACGCCGGCCAACAGCATCGGCGGCATCCGGGCACAGACCGGCAGCTACAAGCTCGTTTACTTCGGCATCGGACCTGAACAGATGGGCAACGCCTCCGTGGGCCGCCAGATGATCCAACTGAGCCACGATTGGTTCCATGGCACCGTGGGCGTGGAAGAGTTCGATGCCGCAATGGGGGCCTTGGGCAAGGCCTGGCCGGTGCCGGCCACCGACGTGTTGCACATCCCCGTTGGCACGGCAGTCAGCGACGGCTCCGTGGAAGTGTTTGATGCCACGGGCCGGATGGTGGCGGAAGAAGCATTCAAGGCCGCCGGCGGAGAGATCCGGATCCGCACGGACCGGCTGGGCAACGGGATGTACAACTACCGCATCCGTACCGCTGCCACGGTCCTCCCGGCACGTTCGTTCGTGGTGGCCCGGTGAACGGCTGTCCGCACCAAGGGGAAGGCCGCCGGTGGGCGGCCTTCCTTTTTTGCGCCGTTCGGGTTCCGGGGGAATGATGCCGCCGACGTTACCCCGCCTTCACCAAAAAGTAGTTCTTCTTGCCGCGCTGCAGCAGGATGAACTTGCCGTTGATCAGGTCGGACGCGTTCACGGTGCGGCCGTCGTCCACCTTCGCCTTGTTCACGCTGATGCTGTTCTCCTTCAACGCGCGCCGGGCCTCGCCCTTGCTGGGCAGGAAGCCCGTGGTCTCGCTCAGCAGGTCCGCGATGGGGATGCCGGCCTCGATTGCGGTGCGGGCCACTTCCGCCTGCGGCACGCCGTCGAACACATCGAGCCATTGGCGCTCGCTGAGCGTGCCTAAGCCTTCGGCCGCGTTGCCGAAGAGGATGGTGCTGGCCTGGATGGCCGCGTCCAGTTCACCCTTGCCGTGCACCAGCGTGGTGATGTGCGCCGCAAGCTCCTTCTGCAACTGCCGCAGGTGCGGTGCCTTGGCATGTTCCTCCGTCAAGGCCTCCACCTCGGCTTGGCTCCACGGGGTGAAGATGGCGGCCATGCGCGCGGCGTCGGCATCGGCGGTGTTCAGCCAGAACTGGTAGAACTTGTACGGCGAGGTGCGCGCTGCATCAAGCCACACGTTGCCGCCCTCGCTCTTGCCGAACTTGGTGCCGTCGGCCTTGGTGAGCAGCTGCGTGGTGACGGCGTAGGCCTCGCCCCCGCCCATGCGGCGGATCAGCTCGGTGCCCGTGGTGATGTTGCCCCACTGGTCGCTGCCCCCCATTTGCACGGTGCAGCCCTCATGCTTGTTCAGCCAGTGGAAGTCGTAGCCCTGCACCAGCTGGTAGCTGAACTCGGTGAAGGACAGCCCGCTCTCTAAGCGGCTCTTCACACTGTCCTTGGCCATCATGTAGTTCACGGTGATGTGCTTGCCCACCTCGCGGATGAAGCGCAGGAAGCCCATGTCCTTGAACCAGTCGTAGTTGTTCACCATGCGGGCAGCGTTGGTGCCGCTGAAATCGAGGAAGCGCTCCAGTTGCTTCTGCACGCATTCCTGGTTGTGGCGCAGCGCGTCCTCATCCAGCAGGTTGCGCTCGGTGCGCTTGCCGCTGGGGTCGCCCACCATGCCGGTGGCGCCGCCCACCAAGGCGATGGGCCGGTGGCCGCAGCGCTGGAAATGCGTGAGCGTCATCACCTGCACCAAGTGGCCCACGTGCAGCGAATCCGCCGTGGGGTCGAAGCCGATGTAGCCGCTGGCCGGGCCTTTTTGCAAATGTTCCGCCACGCCGGGCGTGCTGTCCTGCAGCATGCCGCGCCAGCGGAGCGCCTCAATGAAATCGGTCTTGGCCATCATGTGTTCCTCGCTGCAAAGAACGGGAAGGGGCAGTGATCCGGCACATTTTGGCCAAGCCTATACTGATTTGCGATCCGTGGTAATCACGAATACCTTCGTTACTCCGTTTTTCACCCCAACCCCACAATTCCCAAAAACCATGAATAACCTATCTACCCTTCTCGGATCAGTTGCACTGCTGGCCACTACGGCCAAGGCCCAACCATACGTGCCTCCGGACAGGTACAACGAACCCTACAAGAACCCGATCGGTTGGTTTGAGAACCAAGGCCAATTGATCGATGAGAACGGGAACCCGCGCAATGATATCATGTTCTCCAGTGTGGGATGCGTGCCCAAGGCGTGCCTTGGGCAAAACTCCATTGTCTCATTCCTGACTTACGAGCATGGTGCCACCCCTACTGACCCTGTAACGGTGATGCAGGTGAAAATGCGCCCGGTTGGCAAAGCAAAACGCGTTAATCCGGAGGGCGTGGCGGTCAAGGATTGGTACCAGAACTTCTACCTGCCCCAAACGGCCCCTGCGGGGGCAAGCCAAGTCCTTGGCTATAGCCGGGTGATCTATGAGAGCATCTACGATCGCATTGACATGCACTTTTACAGCGGCAGCGGTGGCCAGAAAATGGCATTCGTCATGCGCCCCGGCGCCAACCCCGCCGACCTGCAACTCCAATTCACAGGACAGGACAGTTTGAAAGTGGACCTTTGGGGCAACTTGAAGGTTTACTACAACGGCCAGTACTACATCCTGCCCCAGGCGGTGGCCTACCAGGTGGGCACGGGTAACACCATCATCCCCATCAATTGGTCCGCCAGCTATTCCTTGGTCAGTGGGGGCGGCGTGGTGAAGTTCAACTTCAGCTCGTACAACGCCGCCCAACCACTGGTCTTTCAAGTGGGTGCCCTGCCGGCGGGGGGCACGGACCCATTGGACAACCTCTGCTGGTCCACCTACCTCGGCGGCACCAATTTCGACCAGGCGACTACCAGTGCCTTGGATGCCGCTGGCAACTATTTCGTAACAGGATCCACTAGCAGTGATTTCAACACCATACCGGACAATCCCGGAACCACCACGATAAATGGCGGGCAATTGACATTGTTGGCCCGGTTCCATGACAACTACCACCTTGATTGGCTGACCTACTATGGAGCAACGGGTGGGGCTGAGGCAATTGCGGTTCGCGAGGGTCCTCCAGAACGAATCTATATAGGCGGGTCCACCTATGGAGCGAATCTATTCGGAGTTGTAGAAACCGGTGCCTACAATCTTCAAACCGTTTCCCCCGGCAACTATTCGCGCGCTTTCATTGCGAAATTCGATCTGACCGGAGCAATATACTGGAGCACCTACTTCGGCAACGGAGAATCGGGGATCAAGGGAATTGACGTGGACGTGAACGGCCGCTTGCACATCATGGGTTATTCCACCAACCAGGGCATCCCTATCACGCCCTTAGCAGGTGCCACCAGTTGGCCTTTCACAGGCACCACCACGAATACCATCCTTGCCCGCTTCACCCCGGCCGATGCCATCAATTGGTGTACGCCCTACAACAGCGGTACCGCTGCCCAAACTGACGGTGGCCCAGGGGATATCAAGTGCTTTGCAGGCGGCTTCTACGTCTCTGCCATCGCTGGTTCCAACAGCCCGATGATCGACCAGGGCGGCGTGGCGTATTTCGACCCCGCAAACAAGGGCGGGAAGGACTGCCTGCTGATGAAATTCAACACGGCCGCGCACTGCGACCACACGACCAAATTCGGCGGCAACAATGACGACATCCCCGGCATCAACAGCCTTGCCGTGAACAAGGACGGTGACCTCTACTTCGTGGGCCACACGAAGAGCACAACTGATTTCCCCTTGGTGGATGACGGCGGCTTCATCGACCAAGTGAACACCGGCACCTCCAACGGGTTCATTGCTTTCATCCACCACCAGAACCTGGAGTTGACCTGGAGCACTTTTGTGAACGCCCCACTTTATGCCGCCTGCCTGGATGACCAAGGCCACATATTCGCCGTAGGCACGACCATTGAGAATGCACCAGGCACATTTCCACTGGTGAATTACGCTCCCTATTACAACCAATCCACGTGGTATGGTGAAGGGGATGGGGTGGTGCTCGGCTATGAATTGGGGCTGACTGGTGAGCACCTTCAATACTATGGCACGTATTATGGGGGTGACGAAGGCGGCGTTACGCATGATCAGATCACCACCGCTGCGTGGGGCCACCAACGCCTGTACCTCTCAGGCATCACCGCCAAGGGGCAGGATGTTACTACCTTTTTTCCGCTGGTCAACCCCGGTCTCCCCGCCTATTTCGACGGCACTTATCAATTCGTCCCCAACTCGGGCGGGGTGAACCAGAACAACAGCGATGCGTTTGTTGCTTCCATCTGTACTGGCATGGTGGGCATTGAGGAAGTAGTCCGAACTGCTAATGCCACATTCGGGATAGGTGCCTTGGATGGCGATGGCCGCGAGCTGTTCGGCCTGCCGGATGGCCGAGTTCAACTGCGGGTCTTCGATGCCACCGGACGCTTGGTCACCACCGGGACTGTGGTATCCATGGCAGGACATGCATCCATGCATATCCCTGAACCCGCATCAGGTGTGTATATGGTGCAAGCTTTGGCCGAGGGCTTCCGGGCGACGGCACGCTTTGTGTCCGAGCATTAGGATTAGGGGCCATGCGTGTTCTTATAGCCTTGGCCGTGCTGGCCACTACCTCCGCATCCGCCCAGAATAACTGGGTGGATGCGGGAATGCCGTACCTGAGTTATGGAGTACGGCAGTTGCTCTCAGACACAGTGGCCGACCAACTATTGGCGGTAGGGTACATCGCGCTTGTGAACGATTTCAATTCTCCGGTGATCGCGCAATATGACTCCGGACATTGGACATACATAGATGGCTTTGCGGGTGGCGGCATCTATACTGTGATCCGTTATGGTGACACCCTTTTAGCTGGAGGATATTTCCACCAGATTGGCGGCATGCCTATTGACCTGATAGGTGCGTGGTATGATTCCGCGTGGCATGCCTTCGGAGCCTTTCCAACTGATGATGGGGTGGTGCGCAAACTTCGCGTTCTGAATGGTTCATTGTATGCCGTCGGTTCCTTCATCTCCGTGGACGGCCACACCTGCCACGGGGTGGCTAAGCGCGTAGGAGGTCATTGGGAGAACTTGGGGTCAATAAACTATCCTGTAGGAGACGAACCCATCGTTCTCGATGTATGCGAATACCAAGGCAACATTGTAGTTGGGGGTGAGCTGAACCCGGTCGGCTTGGGGAACGACCTGATCCAGTTCGATGGCACCAATTGGGTGAATGTGGGCGACGGTCTGCTGGACGGGGTGGGTGCCGTGACCTGCTTGGCTGTGTACCACGATGAACTATACGTGGGCGGCGGCCTGTATGTGGGGGCCGGAAGCCCAGCGCATGGGCTGGTCAGGTGGAATGGGACCGAATGGCGTGACGTGGGCGGCAGCATGCGCGACATTTATGGAACGACCGAGTACAACGCCAGTGCCAGCAGCCTCCTGGTAAACGATGACAAGCTGCTCGTGGGCGGGGCCTTCGGTTATGCGGGCACCCTGCATGCCAACCAATTCGCGATATGGGATGGCCAGAAGTGGTGCGCCACCGGGGATAGCATAGGTCATAAGGTGGAAAGCATGGCGTTCTACCACGACACGCTGTTCATCACCTGCGGCGATTCGCTGAATGGAGAGCCGGCCAACTACGTTGCGCGCTGGGTGGGTGGCGCATTTGAACAGATCTGCGAGCAGGTGGGCATTGCGGAAGAGGCTTCCCTACCGAACGCAATAATCACCATTGGCCCCGAAGGAGGAGGAGGTCGAACGATCTTCGGCCTGCCGGACGGCTTCTTCCAAGTTACGGTCTTCGATGCCACCGGCCGGCAGGTCGCCTCCCACTGGATCAACTCACACGACGGCCGCGCTCAAATGGAACATATCACGCACGCTCCCGGCCTGTATCTCCTGAGGGCAACAGGCGCCGGGTACATCGGTTCGGCCCGCTTCATCAACACCTTCTGAGAAAAAGATCCGGCTCTCCAACCGGATCGGAAACGGGCCATGGATCGGGCGATACCTTGGCCCGCCAATCATGGTAGTATGGACCTGGTGACCGGAGGAACGGGGATCGTGGGGGCGCATGTGCTGGACGCCTTGCTGGCGCAGGGCCGTGAGGTACGTGCGCTGCTGCGCCAGGGCGGCGATGCCTCTATTGTTCGGCGCATCCTGCGGCATTACCACGCGGACGGAGACGTGCGCTTTCAACGGATCCAGTGGGTGGAAGGCGACCTGTTCGATGTGGACCAGCTCCGTGGGGCCATGGAAGGCGTGGAGCACGTGTACCACTGCGCCGCGCTGGTCAGCTTCGACCCGCGCGACCGCGACGCGCTGCTGCGGACCAATGTGCAGGGCACGGCCAATGTGGTGGATGCGGCATTGGAATGCGGTGTGCGGCGGCTGTGCCACGTAAGCTCCACGGCCACCATCGGCGGGGCCCTGGACGGCGGTACAGGCGACGAAACGAAGGCGTTCACGGAGGAGAAGCGTTCCTCGGCGTACGCGATCAGCAAGGCGCAGGCGGAGCTGGAAATACACCGCGGCATCGCCGAAGGCTTGGATGCCGTGATGGTGAACCCCTGCGTGGTGATCGGGCCGGGCCTGCCCGGGCGCAGCAGCATGACGATGATCGAGCGGGTGCGCCAGGGCACGCGCTTCTTCCCCAAAGGCAGCAACGCCGTGGTGGACGCCCGCGACGTGGCCACGGCCATGACGCGCTTGATCACCGAGGGTGCCACGGGTGAACGCTACCTGCTGATCGGCGAGAACCTCCCCTACCGCAAGCTTTTCACGCTGATCGCCACCAGCAACGGCAAAGCTGCACCTTCCATGGAATTGCCGCCTTGGACGTTGGAGCTGGCTTGGCGCGCGGAAGCCATGCGCACGCTGTTCGGCGGCAGGCCCTTGGTGACGCGCAACACGGCGCGCACGGCCTCACGGACCCGGCATTACGACGGCTCCAAGGCCACGAAGTTGTTAGGCATGCACTTCCGAGCGGCGGAAGAGGCCGTGGCCAATGTGGCCGCGTTCCTGGGCAAATAAGGTTCAATCCTGGTGAGGTGCCCTGAAGGGATGGCAGCAAGTGGCTATCCGTGTTTTCGAGGACTTCCCCCCCAACTGGCGCGTCCACGCTCGTGCCTTCCATGTCTTATGCGCTCAAGCATGGACGCGTGCGGCTGGGGCGCACACGTTTCGCAGATCGGAACCGCAATACCAGATGCCTTGACAGAAATTTGTAATTTCCTGACAGGCGCGTTAGGTTCGTGTTGGATATGGGAACCTGAAGGAGCGATGTAAACAACCCACACCATGCAAACGCCGAACACTGCTTCACCATGGAATGCCGGTTGGCGAGTGGCATGTGTGGCGGCCTGCTTGGGCTGCTGGCTGGGCGGCAAAGCGCAGGTGGCGAATGATGATTGCGCCAACGCCATTCCTGTCACAATCTGGCAAACCGTACACTGTCCATTACCTGGGTTTGCTGAAGCCAATTACTGGGAAGGGGACTCCACGCATAACGCGCTTGTAAATTTCCCTTATCCCTCCAATCCCAACCCTTGCTCAGGCTATACCACTTCCATGGGGCCTCCGGGAAGGGATGTTTGGTTCCATCCCTCCGGATGGGCCAATACATACATGTGGGAAATGACCTGTTCGGATACTTGCCACGTCAGTTGGTGGGTTGGGGATTGCGGCACGCTCGCCCCCTTGGAATGTTACACGTTGTTACCGAATACTCCGACCTACATGCAGGTTCAGCTACCCACTCTGACCGAGTCGGACCAGTTCCGCATACAAGTTATCGCCAAGGATCCAGCGGTGGACATCCACTTCGATGCCTGCTGGGCATATTACGGGGTTATCGTGGGAGGTGTCCCGTTCACCTACACGGATCCTACGCCGGTGATCTGTTTTAAGGACTCCGTTACAGTGGTTCAACCTTCGGGTTCTGGCACAGAAGACGGTATTATCGAAATCGTCATTTTGGAAGGCAACCCGCCCCACACCATCCTTTGGGACGATGGCAGTACGACCTTCCTGCGCACCGGATTAGGGGCTGGATCATATGGGTACTCCATTACTGATGGTGTTGGGTGTGTCACCTCGGATACGATCACGCTTGACCTGACCACACCATCCGGCGACGAGATACGAAGACCCCAGCTCATCCGCTGGTCCTGCGATGCCGCCAGCGGTGAACTCCAGATTCTGCGGGCCAATGATGCTGGGCCATGCGACCTGACACTGAGCGATGCAATGGGACGGACCCTGATGGAAACCCCGGTCCCCGTATCCGGGTTACCCATTCCTGCATGGAGCAGCATGGGGCCTCGTATCGCCGTATTCCAGTTCCAAGACAGACAAGCCCTTCGAATGAAAGTGCCCGTGTGCATCATACACTAAAGGATCCGCCATGGAACATCCATCACTTACTCCAGTTATTGCATTGGCATTCCTTGCGCTTCATGCAGATGCCTTAGCCCAAAATGTCGTGGCCGTTGATCGCTTCGGCCGGACCTATACGGCCGACCAGATCGAAGCGGATAACTCACCCGCCATGATGTCCATGGGTGGTGGAGGGTGTCCTTCGCCATGTGCAGCGGGTATCTTCCTGTTGGACTTTGCTGCAGGTTCAGGATTTGATGACCCCATTGATGGGCCTGCCCGCCAAGAAGTGGCCCGGCAGGTGTTCGAGGATTATTCGCAGTTGATCGTTCCTGCGGACGATCCTTGCAATGGGCCGAACCTGGCTCCGTTCGTTCGCGTGTGGTTTCCCGCCCCCTCCGGTATCGTTCCGCCAGGAGCGGCTGGGGTCGGCTCGTCATTCTACAACTATGTGACCATCAACAATTCAGCGATACCGTACGACGACTTCACACCCGCAAGCCTACAAGAGGGGGTTCTCGACGGAGAAGTTTGGAGAACGATCAATGGTGGCATGGATTCATGGCGGTCCATCAACTATGCGATTCGTCGAGGTGCGGCCGGACTTCCTCAGTTCCTGAACCACGGACTTGTCAGTATTGACTTCAATGCTGCGCCGTTTTACACCGGCACATCACTTCCGGTCCCCGCAGGAATGGCCGATCTATACAGCGTCATAGCCCATGAGGCAACGCACATGCTGGGCTTCCACACGTTCACGACACAAGCCGGGCTTGGTTTTTTGAACTCACGCTATTACTCCAGGTACGATCTGCTCCTTGGGCAAGGCGGAACGGCCTGGATCGTCGATCCTTTGCTCTGTTCTGATTGGGACACGAATACTGACCCGGCATTCGACCTTGGTCCGGGCGGTTGTGGCACGACCGTTTCAGGCAACTATACGACGGTGCCCCAGCCCGTGCATGCGCCAACACCATGGAATGGAAGCAGCTTGTCCCACTTGGATGGTGATTGCGGGAGCCTTCCGTACCTGATGCATCACAACAACCTCAATCCGTTCGGCATGTCACGTGTGCCGCTCCAGGAAGAGGTGAACGTGCTATGCGATATCGACTACCACACGACCACCCAGCATGGCACATCGGGAAGCGGTTGGGACGATACATACCATGTGCGTACCTCTTGTGGAAAGCGATTGGCCGGAGTTGATGATCTGATCAGCGATTGTACTACAAGACCATTCTACACCTATAAGCAGGGGCAAGCACTTCCGATCACAATCGATAATTTCCTCGAGAATGATGAAGATGAAGCCAATACGACGCTTGGTATCATAGGGACACCCCAAAGTTATGCCTGTATGGAAGTAATCCTCGGTGGGGACAATGGCATCCCTCCACCTGCAAGTGGCAGCACGAGCTTCCAATATCGCCCCGATCCAGGCTATGTAGGCTGGGCGATCATCCGCTACCGACCTGTTTCGGTGGATGGACGGCTTGGCAATATCACGTACATCTTCGTGGAGGTATGGCCACCTGATGTCTGTGGTGTGGAGCCATGCAATATCCTGAACGGGGGCACTTTCGAGGGTTTGCCCTTGCAAAGCAGGACCGGGGCACCATACGATAGCTATCAACGTACCGGGGCCAGTTCCAACTCACCGGACCTCTTCGCGCTGGATCCTTCACTGCCACCGCCAAATTGGCTCGAAATGAACTCCTACACTACCATGGTCGGCATGTGCGGCCCTCCCATGCTTATCGTACCTGGTGCAGGTCTGCCTCCGAATGAACGGTATCTGACCATGATTGCCTCGGTTCCTGCAAATGCGAATAATGAAGGTTTGCTCTTCGAATTGTGTCGACCGTTGCTGGATGGGGTCACCTATTCAGTGGAGTACAAGGCCAGGACGGGTGGATGTGCGCGGGACCTGAGATTCTATGCGTTCCATGATCGGCCGTGCAACCCACTTCAGGGCCTAACGAATTTTGCCGTTGCGGATCCGTGCAACGGTGGCGTGGTGCCAATCGAATGTGTGCCCTTACAAACCGTATCCTCCTCACCGTGGCAGCTCCATTCTATCGCGTTCACGTTCACCGGAAGCCCACGAAATTGGCTCGTTGTGCTTTCCTCCGGTCCAACATTTGGTTCACTATCGGTCGATGATCTTGCCATCCGCCCCATCATCACCGCCACCCCCACCATCACCCCCTCCTGCAACGGCCAGAACAATGGCTCCATCGCGCTGGATGTGCATTACTATCCCGGCAGCTATTCCATCCTGTGGAATACGAGTGCCACTACGGCGACGCTTGCGGACTTGGCGCCGGGCACCTACACCGTGACCATCACCGATACGGAGCTGGGCTGTGCCACCTTCACGGAAAGCTACGTGGTGGGCAATGCGGACTGCGCCGGCCCCTTCACCCTCACCAAATGGGTTACCCCCAACAACCCCGCCAACACCTACGCGGGCGCTCCGGTGATGTTCACCATACAGGCCTGCAACAACGACGCGTCGGATCAAGTGGTGGACATCACCGATGAGATGCCCGCAGGCTTCGTGCCCGCCTTCAACAGCCCCAACGACCCGTATTGGCCCACGGCCACGGTGACCATCCCGGCGGGACAGTGCATTACCACCGAGATCACCGGCTACTTCACGCAGATCGGGCCGCACACCAATACGGCAACCTTGGAGCAGGCCCCCGGCGTTTCCCTTTCCGCCGATGCCACCGTGAACTTGCTGCAAGGCTGCCCCATGCTCGTTTCCGGCAACGGCGGTTGCCAGCCGGGCGACCCGGTAAACCTGTGCCTGGGCATGCACACGCAGCTTACGGACGTGGAGTCCATTGACTACTACATCATTTACCCGGATTTCCTGGAACCGCCCGCGCCGGGTAGCATCCTGGGGAACATCACCGGCCCGTTCCCCATCGCATCGGCCACCATGGGCACGCCCACGGGCTTGTCCTGGCCGCCCGGATACAGTGCCGTGCCCGTACACGTGGCGTTCAGCACGCCGGTAAGCCCCTCGCCGCCCTATACGTTCTTCTGCATCGGCTTTACCGTGGGGACTGGCGGCGTGCCCCCCGGCGTGAACGCCGTATGGACCTGGGCGAGCACCACGCCTTCCGAGGCGGGCTGGAACCGCGTTACCGTAAACATGGCCGGAGGCAGCGCGGACCTTTGGACGCAGGCCTATCACATCCTCTTCACCGGCTGTGAAGGCATCAATGCCCCCAACGCCAACTTTACCGTGGAGGTGCCCAACTGCGGCGGCGAGGTGTCCGTCGCGGCGGCCCTGGGCGACCCGGATGCCATCCACATTTGGACCTGGGGCGATGAGCGCACCACGCCCACCAACGGCGCACCGAACTGGACCTACGATTACTTCGGGCCGATCACCGACAACCAGGGCTGGCCAGTGAACATCCCCCCCGCCGCGCCAGGCACCTACACCATCACCCACACGGTGATCGTGGACGGCGTGGTGGGCACCAGCACCCAACAGGTCACTATTACGGAGTGCTGCCCGGCGGTCACGGTGATCCAGGACGGCAAGTACAGCAGCACCTTCGGCTCCACCATCAGCGGCACGGTGGACATCCAAGGCCAGTTCATCATCGACCAGGACTTCACCTTCAGCAATGCGCAGGTGACCACCGAGCCCGGGGCGGAGATCATCGTGCAGCCGGGGCGGAACTTCAACGTGTTCAACAGCACCATTGAAAGCTGCCAAGGGGTGATGTGGCGGGGCATCACGGCGCAAGTCGGCACCATCGTGCAGGTGGACAATTCCTATCTGGCGGACGCCGAATCAGGCTGGACGGGAATGAACAATTCCATCCTGCTGGTGAGCGCCTCGGAGTTCGCGAACAACAGGGTGGCCATTTCCGTTCCTGCCATCCCCGGGGTGGATTTCAACAGCGTGTCGATCCATGCGGACAACAGCGAGTTCCACGCGGAGGGTCCGCTGGCACAGCCCTATCCGGGGCAAACCTCGGTGCTGGGCCAGCAGGGTTTTGCCGCCCTGGAGGTATACAACATGACCCTTGACTTCACGGGCCAGGCCAATGTGCTGCACCACCTCAGCAACGGCATCGTGGCCCGCCGGTGCAATGTTCGCGTGGCCAACTGCGCCATGCACGATATCCAGCCGGATGCCGCTTATGCCTACACGGGCAACGGTGCCGGCATTTACGCGCGCGGGGACCACGGCTCCTTCTCCCTGAAACAGAGCGGCTACGGCATAGGCAACCTCGCTGCGGCCAGCTTCACCAAGTGCCGCTGGGGCATCTATACGGAGTACATGAACGTGTACTCCACCGCCAACCGCATGGTGGACATGGGCACGGCCTACCGCGTGGACCGGAGCGGCGGCAGGAAGGTACACATCACCGGCAACAAGCTGGACACCCGCTACAACAGCATAGACCTGCGCTTTAACGACGGGGCCGTGCAGTTGCTGGTGGCGGACAACGACATCACCTTCGGCAGCCTGCACCACGAGAACACCAAGGGCTATACGGCCATCAACGTGCAGGAGGGGAACGCGGCGAACCCTGCCTCCGTGATCCAGGGGAATACCATCCATTACCGGCATGGATCGCTCTACGCCGCGAACGGCATCGCGCTGCTGTCCGCCAGTGATTACCAGGTGCTGGGCAATACCCTGCTCATGGACAACAACGCGGTGAACCGCATGGGCATCATTGCCGCCGGCTGCCGCAGGCCCCTTATCAGTTGCAACGACGTACACGGCTCGGCCACGAACTATGGCGTCCTTCAGGGCCAAAGTGCCATCCGCAGCAACATGGGCGACCATGCCACCCTCTATTGCAACACGGTGGACGGCACCACCAACGGCATCTACTTCAGCGGCCCGTGCTACGGCACCGACCTCAGCGGCAACAACATCAAGCGGCACCAATGGGGCCTGCACTTGGACAACAACGCCATCATCGAGGAGCAGGACTTCAAGGGGAACCTGTGGTACAATGCGCCGGTGAACGGCGGACTGGGGGCGTGGTATGAGAATACTACCAATGCCGGCGCATACCCGTTCCTCTATGAACAGGAATACATCACAGGTGGAAATACCGAACCACCATCGTGGGTCCCATTAGGCTGGTTCATCCCCCATCCTGGAACCAATTACCAATGCGGGGATGAGCAAAGCGGCTATTGCGGGCATGTGGTCCGGGAGGCTTGCGTGGGATGCATCACGGGGCTGGACGGGAAGATCGCGGCGGACAGCTTGGCGAATGACCCTTACACCGAGGAGACCAAGTGGGTGATGGAGGGCGACCTGTACGGGAAATTGGACAACGACGCATCGCTGATGGCCACGGACCAGGAACTGGCCGATTTCTACGCGACCATGCAGGGCACCACCACCGCCCAGTTCAAGCTGATCAACGACGATTACCTGGCGCTCTTCCACTTGGACAGCACCGTGCTGGACTACTTAGCCCAGAACAAAGCGCAATTGGAGGACTTGATGGACCAGTTGAAGTTGGCCATGGACAGCTTGCGTGATCCCGGCCTCACCAGCGCGGAACACATGGCTTTACAGGCCACCATCGGGGGCCTGCAGCAGAACATCAGCTCCCTCACAGCGCTGAACAACCAAGCCCTGGCACTGGCGGACACCAGCCGGGCGCTGACGGCCGAAGGCGTGAAGGCCACCAACGCCAGCATCGCCACCAGCGAGCTGATCGAGGCCAATGAGAAACAGGTGAACGGCATTTACCTAAGTACGGTGGCCAAGGGCATCGACGGCTTTACACCGGAGCAGTCCACCACACTCTTCGCCATCGCCAACCAGTGCCCCCTGACGGGTGGCAACGCGGTGTACCGCGCCCGTGCCCTGTATGCCCTGATCGATGATGAACAGGACTACGACGACCCGGTGCTATGCCTGCAGCATGGCTTGATCTACCGGAGCATGCAGCAGGTGGGCGACCATGCCATCACCGTGGTCCCGAACCCGGCCACGGACCATGCCAGCTTAGTGTTGGATGAAGCATGGGATGCCCCCGGTGTGTTCGTTGTGTACGATGCCATGGGTGCGGAAGTGATGCGGGCCGAGGTACCGGCCTACACGCCGCACTGGGAGTTCAGCACCGCTGCCCTGGCCCCGGCGATGTACCACTACCGGGTACGCGGCCCCTCGGGCAAAGTATCCGATGGCAAGCTGAGCATCATCCGTTGATCCGCTCTGTGCCCAAGATGGAATGCCGCATGCCATGCAACTTTGCTGTGCATGCGGCATTCTCGCTGGTTCTGTCACTTGGACTGGCCAATACAGGCGTGTGCCAAGGCTTGAACAACTTATGGATGGGAGGCTACTACAGTGAAGGTGGCCTGCCATACGGAGGGACCAATTTGGAATTCGACTCTATCCCTGTCGCTATCTATTACGTGAACCGGGAAATGAGCTTTGGCCGAACCGTCGCGGATATCACCCGAAGCTCAGGGTCATTGGTGGCTGCTACCAATGGATATTACATAGTTGATGCCAGTGGAGACACCATGCCGAATGGATCGGGCTTAAACCCAAGTTCTTACACGACCCAATTCCCTGAAGGACTGCATCTTCCCCAAGCGGATTTGTTTTTGCCCAAGCCGGATGACCCGGCCATCTACCTCTTGTTCCATGGCACGTATGACCACCCCCCCTGGGGCACTGCACAATACCTGTACCTTACCATCATTGACATGACACTGAACAACGGGCTTGGTGGGGTGGTGTCCAAGAACCAGGTGCTCATTGATGATCTGCTTAACATTGGCAAGATCACCGCCGTGCGGCATGCCAACGGACGCGATTGGTGGGTGTTCTGCCACAAGGTCGACTCCAACACCTTCTATCGGCTGTTGCTTACGCCGGAAGGCGTGAGCGCCCCCGAGACCCAAAGTGTCGGTACGGTTCGTCCCAATGACCTCGGCCAGGTCTGCTTCTCCCCGGACGGTAGCAAGTTCGCCTACTACTGGGGGGACGGGAGCGACCTGGACATCTTCGACTTCGACCGCTGCACGGGCCTCTTCTCCAATCCCGTGCATATCCCGATCGATGATGCGAATTCCATGGGCGGCGTGGCCTTTTCCCCCAGCAGCCAGTTCCTCTATGTTTCGTCCGTGTTAGACGTGTACCAGTATGATGTCACGGTGCCGGACGTGGAGGCCTCGATGGTCCACATCGCCCACTGGGACAGCACCTATTCACCGTCGCCGCCCTTTGCCACCCTGTTCGACATCGCCCAATTGGCCCCGGACGGCAAGATCTACATCGGCACTGGGAATGGAACGGACAAACTCCATGTGATCAACCACCCGGACCAGCCCGGTTTAGCCTGCGGCATGGTGCAGCATGGCATCACCCTGCCCACCTACTATGTGAACTCCTTGCCCAACCACCCCAACTACTTCCTGGGGCCTGTGGACGGAAGTGTGTGCGATAGTTTGGGGATCAATGTAGGGTTGGGCAGCACTGGCCCCTCGGCTGCGCTCGGGGTGACAGTGCGACCCAACCCGTCCACGGGAGCCTTTGTGCTCAACTATCCGGCAAACCCTTCAGCCGGGCAGTTGGAGGTACGCGACCTGCAAGGGCGCATGGTGCTGCGCGGGTACATTGCACCGTGGAGCACCGTGCATGCGCTGGACCTTACCGGCCAAGCGGCGGGGATGTACCAGTGCAGCATGCGCTGGGGAATGGAGGTCTTGAATACACGAGTGATCATTACTACGCCATGAGAACATACACCTTGATAGCGCTGCTGGGCCTGCTGCCGTTGGCGGCCGTGGGGCAAACCCCCACCGTCATCGCGAGGAACTGTGCATTGAACAGTTCCGAAGCGATCTTTGATTCGGGAAGGCAGTGTAGCGAAGAAGGTATTGGCGGGCCGCAGGCGCGATCAAAGATCGCTTCGCCCGCTGAGGGGCGGGCTCGCGATGACGTTCACGCTTCGCCGGATGCTCGTGCCTCGCATCCGCCTCGCGATGACGGCGGGGAAATGACGGCGGCCACCCTCGCGGTGCTGCGCGCCAACTGCCCAAAGGGCATGAATGAAGCCGAATGGCTGAAACTGATGGAGATTCCGGCAAACCGCACGCTTTTCCCGCTACGTGTTACACAAGGCATGTTGGATACCTTGGACGCGAAGAAATTGGACTTGGGCTACAGCTATGTGTTGGTGAACAACTCCAGCCAGATGCATTGACGGAACTCTCGCAGCACAGGTAAACCGCTGGCACCGGTTCACCGCGCCTGCGCCGTGTCCGCCATCTGCTGCAGGTCGTTCAGCACCTTCTCGTACATGCCCTTCAAGGCCTCGGGTTGGTGGAGCCAGGCCCGGTAAGTGCTGTCAAAATCCGCGCGCGTCACGTGCTCTTCGCTGAACATGCTGTCGTACGCGGCGTGGATGTCGGGGCCTGCCTGGTCCAAGGCGATGCTTTGCCCGGTGCGCGCCTCGATCAGCAGCGAGCGCATCAGCACCCGCTCGAATTTTTCCGGTGGCAGCGGGCCTTTCGGCGGTTCCGGCTTTCCGCCGCAGGCCATCAGGGCCGAAGCGATCAACAGCACGGGCAGCCTCATCGGTCGAAGGTGGCGCGCATGCCGCGCACGGTGTTGTCCACCTTCCCGTCGGCGTAGGCCAGTTGCCCGTTCACCCATGTGCGTAGCACCCGGGAGCGGAAGCGCTGCCCCTCGAAAGGCGACCAGCCGCATTTGTACAGTAGGTTCTTCTTCTCCACGGTCCACGGAGCGTCCAGGTCCACCAGCACCAGGTCGGCGAAGAAACCCTCGCGGATGAAGCCGCGGTCCTTCACCTGGAACAGGCGTGCCGGTGCGTGGCTCATTTTCTCCACCACTTCCTCCAGGGTGAACACCTCCTGGTGCATCAGCTCCAGCATGGCCGGCAGCGCGTGCTGCACCAACGGGCCGCCGCTTGGGCATTGCGCGTAGGGCATGGCCTTTTCCTCCATCGTGTGCGGCGCATGGTCGGTGGCCACCACGTCGATGCGGCCATCTCTCACGGCCTGGCGAATGGCCTCGCGGTCCTCGCGGGTTTTTACCGCGGGGTTCCACTTGATCAGGTTGCCCTTGGTGGCATAGTCCGCATCCGTGAACCAAAGGTGGTGTACACAGGCTTCAGCAGTGATGCGTTTTCCTTCCATCGGTCCGGGTTCGAAAAGCTCCAGCTCCCGCGCGGTACTGATGTGCAACACGTGGAGACGTGTGCCGTGCTCCTGGGCCAGTTTCACCGCGTTGCTGCTGGAGCGCCAGCAGGCCTCGGCGCTGCGGATCAATGGATGCTGCGCGATGGGGATGTTCTCGCCGTACTTCGCCACGGCCTCGGCCATGTTCCGGCGGATGGTGGGCTCGTCCTCGGCATGCACGGCCAGGATCAGGTGGGCCTCCTTGAAGAGGTGGTCCAGCGTCCCGGGATCGTCCACCAGCATGTTGCCGGTGCTGCTGCCCAGGAAAGCCTTCAGGCCGCACACGGTGCGGGGATCGGTGCGCAGCAACTCATCCAGGTTGGTGTTGCTGGCACCCATGTAGAAGGAGTAGTTGGCCACGCTGGAGGCAGCGCCCAGGGCGTATTTCTGCTCCAGGAGCTCCTGCGTCAGGGTCTGGGGCACGGTGTTGGGCATCTCCATGAAGGTGGTGATGCCACCGGCCACGGCCGCCGCGGACCCGTGCGCGATGTCCTCCTTGTGCGTGAGGCCCGGTTCGCGGAAATGCACCTGGTCGTCGATGGCGCCGGGCAGCAGGTGGCGGCCTTCCGCATCCAGCTCCTGTACCCCTCGGGCCCTACCGATGCCTTCTGTTGCCACTCGTTCGATGACCCCGTCCCGCACAAGTACATCGGCCTGCACGGTGCGGCCCTGGTCCACCACACGCGCATCGCGGATCAACCAGTTGTTCATGCCTTCGGATGCTTGATGGTGAAGCGCATCTTCAGCACGCCGAGGAACGCCTCATGGAAAATATTCACGCTCATCTTGCTTTTCCCCTTCACGCGGTCCTTGAAGGTAATGGGCACTTCGGCGATCCGCAAGCCCGCAAGCTTCACGCGGTACTTCATCTCGATCTGGAAGGCGTAACCGATGAAGCGCACCTCGTCCAGCGGCAGTGCCCGCAGGGTGCTGTCGCGGTAGCACACGAATCCGGCAGTGGTGTCGCGCACGCCCAGCCACAGCACCATGCGCACGTACAGGGAGGCGCACCAGCTGAGCAGGATGCGGTCCCAGGCCCAATCACGTACCTGGCCTCCCTTGACGTAGCGCGAGCCCACGCTCATGTCCGCCCCGCCATCGGCACAGGCCCGGTAGAGGCGCACCAGGTCATCGGGGTCATGGCTGAAGTCCGCGTCCATCTCAAAGATGAAGCCGTAACCGTGCTCCAACGCCCACTTGAAGCCTGCGATGTAGGCCGTTCCAAGTCCCAGCTTGCCGCTCCGCTCCAACACATGCAGGCGCCCGGGCAGGGATTGCTGCATCTCCTTGACGATCGCTGCGGTGCCATCGGGCGAACCATCATCCACGATGAGCACATGGAACTGCGGCTCCAACCCCATGACATGCGTAACGATGTCGCGGATGTTTTCCTTCTCGTTGTACGTGGGTATGATGACCAATCGATCGCTCATGCTGGTGGGAATGTCGGCAAAGGTCGAGGAAAAGCACCGGATGCGCGGGCTTTTCCATTTTCGCCATGGTACCCCTCCTTCCGGTCCTTTGCCGGTTCCGCATCCCCGGTTCCGGGGCGGCGGGAATGGGAGCCCCCGGGCCTTTTACCGGACCAAGGTGACGTGGCCGGTGCGTTCGAGCCGCGTCTTGGCAATGACATCCTGGCCGACGAGCTTCCACACATACACATCCTGCGGCGCATCGTGCCCGTCCTTCTTGCCGTCCCATCCAGCCTTGATGTCGTCCGTTGAAAAGACGAGCTGGCCCCAACGGTCGAAGATGTAGAAATGGTAATCACCCGGGTCCAATCCGCCCACGATCGGTGCGAAGTCGTCATTCTTCCCGTCGCCGTCCGGGGTGAAGGCATTGGGCACGAATACGGAGGCACTGGCAGGTATCAGCAGGTCGGCACAGGCCGTATCGGCACAGGTGGGTGATGCGTAGGCGATCAGGCAGATCGGGTAGATGCCTTCCACATCGTACGGGAAGGTGAACTGGGGCGTGACGGCCGTGGAGGTGCCTTGCCCTCCAAAATCCCAGGCATAACCAGTGGCCCCGCTGCTTTGGTTGCCGAATGCCACGGTAGGGTTGTGGGTGCTGGCCACGGGCCCGACCATGTTGAATGCTGCCGTGGGTTTCACCACCACTTGGACCACCTCCGTCTGGAACATGGTGGCACAGCCATTCCCCGGATCGGCCGTGAAATGCACCGTGTAGTTGCCGGGTTGGTCATAAACGATCGTCACCGGCCCGCAGGCGGTGGTGTCCATGCCATTGCCGAAATCCCAGTGGCAAGCGCCGGGTCCGTCGTATCCACTGATGAAGGTTACGCCCACGGGTGCACAACCGTTGTCCATGACAAACGAAGGTTGGGCTTGCGGCAGGGGGATGATCTCGACCTGCACGACCGCGATGGCCGCGGGGCATGGGGCCGGTGCCGTGACGGTATAGCTGTACGATCCGCTGGTGGCCGTGTCGGGGTGGACCCAACCATCCGAACCCATTCCGCCGGGACCTGACCAGGTGCCTCCAGCATCAAATGCGCCTCCCAACAACGTGGCCAACGGGAAGGGGTCCCCGCTGGCGCAAAGGGTCGTATCGCCGCCCACGCCCGCGAATGCGGCCTGGGAAACACTGATATCAAGCTGTGCGACATCCTGCGGGCACGGGCCGATGGCCTGGATCACGTACCGGTACGTCCCGGGCAAGGACTGGGCCGGATTGAAGATCGCAGATGTGCCGTTCCCTCCGGAATCCGTCCAGGACCCACCCGCATCCGGAGTGCCGGCCAATAAATTGAACATGTTCACCGGTGCATCGGTGCTGCACAGGGCAAGTGTCGAATCATTTCCCGCGTCGGGCGCCTGGGTCACGGTGACCGTCACCTGTGCGCTGGCCGATGGGCAAGGTGCCAAGCCAGCAACCGTATAGACATAGCTCCCTGATGGATCGCTAGCCGGGTCCAAGGTCCCATTGAACGGAGTGCCTACCGGTTGCATGGTCCAAGTTCCTCCCTGGTCGGGCGAGCCCCCTAACAGCCCGAACAGTGCCACGGGATCATCCGAGCTGCAAGCGGCCAATGACCCGTTGGTTCCGGCATCAGGTGCCAGGTTGATGCTGATGCTCACCGTGGCTGAGGCATCCGGGCAGGATGCATTGCCTGCCACGGTGTAGGTGTACTGCCCGCTTGATGCCGTGGCGGGATTGATGATCCCGGAAGGCATGACGGATGAATCCGGTGCGGTCCAAGTACCGCCTTGATCAGGCGTACCGGCCAGCAATCCCGCCAGGTTCACCAAGGGTCCCGTGTTGCACAGGGCTACCGCATTGTCTTGTCCGGCGTTCGGGCCCGGGAGGACGGTCATTTGCACGGTGGCCGATGCATCCCCGCACGCCAAGCCCGTCAATAGGTACGTATAGGTCCCTTGTGGGGAGCTCGCTGGATCAAAGGTCCCTGCAATCGGTCCTTCGGGACCGGTCCAGGAGCCTCCCGGATCCGGGTTGCCGCCCAAGCGTGTGAACAGGTCGAAGGGCGCATCGCCGGTGCAAACGGTATCCACCGCACTGATACCGGGGTTGTTTGGCATCTCCACCGTGACCACCACCAATGCTGTTGCATCCACGCACGGTGGTGTTGCCGTGACGGTGTAGGTATACGTCCCCGCCGCGTTCACCGCGGGGTCGAACATCCCGTTCACCAGTCCGCCGCCCCAGGTGCCGCCCGCGTCCGGCGTGCCGCCCAGGCTGGCGAACAGGTCGATCGGCGTACCGTCCGAGCAGACCGTCACCGCACCGTCGCTGCC
>JAGFIV010000072.1 GCA_024103275.1 Flavobacteriales bacterium | reverse complement strand
ACGCAGGCCACTGCACCGGTGTTGCCGCCCACGCATTCGCCGCAGTTATCCATGTAGGCCGTACCGCCGAAGTCACATCTGCAGTCCGCCGTGCAGGGCAAGTGTCTAGTGCTGCCGGCCACGCGGGTCCCGCAGTTATCAATGTAGGCCGTGCCGCCCCAGTCGCCCTTGCAGTCCTGCAACCAGGCTACCGCACCAGTGTTGCCGCCCACGCATTCGCCGCAGTGATCAATCACGGCCGTGCCGCCACAGTCAACCGTGCAGTCCTCCACACCGGCTCACCGGCCCTGTGTTCCCCCCCCGCCAGGTCCGCAGTTGGCCCGGGTGGCCGTGCCGCCCCCGGCGCCCTTTCAGTCCTGCACGCAGGCCACCGCGCCAGTGGTGCCGCCAACGCAGTCGCCGCAGTTGTCGATCAACGCCGTGCCGCCGCAGTCCCCGGTGCAGTCCTGCACGCAGGCCACTGCACCGGTGGTGCCGCCCACGCATTCGCCGCAGTTATCCAGGTAGGCCGTACCGCCGAAGTCACCGTTGCAGTCCGCCACGCAGGGCGCCTGCCCCGTGTTGCCACCCACGCAGGGGCCGCAGTTGTCCAGGTAGGCCGTGCCGCCCCAGTCGCCATTGCAGTCCTGCACGCAGGCCACCGCGCCAGTGTTGCCGCCAACGCATTCGCCGCAGTTGTCGATCACCGCCGTGCCGCCGATATCTCCGTTGCAGTCGATCGGTTGGCCCACGCACTCGCACGATGCATTGACCACATCATTGCCTGTGGAGGCATCGCCATCATCGCATGGGTCACCGATGTTAAGCCCGAGACCGGGGCAATCGAACACCGTGCCGCAATGTTCGAAACCGGGCGAATAAATGATGCCCACGGATGGCCATCCGCCAACCGAGGAATAGTAGTTCTTGTTGTTGGCTCCTGTATAGGAGTCATTGACGATGTTGAAGTTGGCGCATCCCGCATGGGCCAGGATCGGAAGTTCGGCCACCACCAGCTCTACACCTGCCTGTAAATGGAAACCGGGGCTGAAGGAACAATCCTGCAAGTTCATCAACCCGAATCCATTGATGGTCTGATAGCGGTAGCCGTTCACATCAATCTCTCCATCCCCGGATTTTGCCATCGGAATGGTCGTTGCCGGACACCATCCGGCACCCATCGACCCGATCGTCTGATTGATGGCACCCAGGCTGGCCCCGGAAGCCGTCTCCCACCGGATAGTGAACGTGACCGCCGATACGACGTGGTAAAAATCCTGTGAAGAGCGCAAGCGCACCTGTAGGATATCGGGGTCGCCCGGTTTCTGGAAAACCCCGATATCCAAGATCGTATCGTTTTCGAGGGGTTGGGCAGAGAGCCCTGCGGTTACCATGCCCAATAGCAACATGATCAACCATCGGGCGGCAACAAATCCCGAACGGTGTAGTCCTTGAATGATCATCGGTGGTTTGGTTTGGGGAGTTTGTTTCCTTGGCATTTGAGGGCGTTAAACTATGGTAATTGCCGTATTTGCACAAGGGTGGGACCTCCCCTGCCCGATGTACATCAGGAACGGGATCGCGCAATTTGCGTTGGGTACCTTCGCCGGCCGCAACCACAGAACATGAAACCGATGCACCTTGCGGGCCCCGCAGCCCTTTGCACCTTCCTGCTCGCGCCGCCGGCCATGCACGCCCAATCCGTTATGGGCGACAGCGCCGCCCTGCGCCAGCTGCGCCTGGACGTGTACACCCTGGCCGATGACAGCATGGAAGGCCGGGAGGTGGGCACCCAAGGCGAACTGATGGCGCGGGACTACCTGGTGAAGCGATTCCGGCAAGTGGGCCTGGCGCCCAAGGGAGATGACGGAGGCTACACGCAGGCCTTCCAGTTCCAGGACCTGCCCCACCGGGGCACGGACAACACGCTGCAGCTGGGCCGCAACCACCTGAAGCTGGGCGAGGACTTTTACCCGCTGGGCTATTCGGCCAACGCGCAGGTGCTGACCCGCGTGGCGCGCTGCGGCTATGGCATCGTGGCGCCGGAGAAGGGCCGCGACGACTTTGAGGGCGTGGAGGTCAAGGACCGTGCCGCCTGCATGAGCATCAGTTCGCCGGACGGCATCCACCCCCACTCCGCCTGGCTGGCGTACAACGACTTGCGCACACGCATCAATGCGGCGGTGGAGCGCGGCGCCAACGCGGTGATCTTCTTCAACGATGACCCGGACAAGGCCGAAGACCCCGCGGAGGAGTTCAGGATGAAACTGCAGCCCGCCACCGTGCCCGTGGTCTTCCTCACCCGGAGCGGGTCCAAGAAACTGGGGCAGGACGGCGACCCGGTGGTGATCCACACGGACATCGTGCGTCCGGAGCTCACCGGATACAACGTGGTGGGCTTCTTGGGCCACGGCAAGCCCTACACGGTGGTGATCGGCGCGCACTATGACCACTGGGGCCATGGCGGCGAAGGCTCGCTGTACCGCGGCAAGGAGCCGCAGATCCACAATGGCGCCGATGACAACGCCAGCGGCGTGGCCACCATGCTGCAACTGGCAGCGGACCTGCAGCACCTTCCCAACACGGGGAACAACAACTACCTGTTCATCGCCTTCAGCGGCGAGGAGAAGGGGCTGTATGGCTCGAGCGCCTGGACCAAGCACCCCACCGTGCCCATCGACAGCCTGAACTACATGATCAACATGGACATGGTGGGCCGCGTGGACAGCACCGGGCACATGGGCATCAACGGCGTGGGCACCTCCCCGGCCTGGGCCGTCGTGGGCCAGGTGCGCGCCGGGGGGCTGAAGATCAAGACCACCGAAAGCGGCATCGGCCCCAGCGACCACACCAGCTTCTACCTGCAGGACGTGCCGGCCATCCACTTCTTCAGCGGCAGCCACGAGGACTACCACAAGCCCAGCGATGATGCGGACAAGATCAACTACCCGGGCATGCTGCGCACGGCCCGCTACATCGAGGAGCTGATCACCCTGCTCAACGACAGCACCAAGCTCACCTTCACCAAGACGGCCGACGCCGACACGGCCGACGCGCCCCGCTTCAGCGTCACCCTGGGCGTGGTGCCCGACTACATGTACGACGGCAAGGGCATGCGCATCGACGGGGTGTCCGAGGACAAGCCCGCGGCCTTGGCCGGGTTGCGCAAAGGCGATGTGGTGGTGCGCCTGGGCGGCCATGACGTGCCCGATATGATGGGCTACATGAAGGCACTGGGCATGTTCAAGAAGGGCGACGCAGCGGAAGTGATCGTGCTGCGCGAAGGCAAGGAAGTGAAGGCCACGGTCCATTTCAAATGAGCACGCCGCGCATCGCCGTCATCGGGGCCGGTTCCTGGGGCACCGCCCTGGTCAAGCTGCTCTGCGGCACGCAACAGGGCGTGGGCTGGTGGGTGCGGCGCCCAGAGGTGATCGAGCATGTGAGGAAATACGGCCACAACCCGGACTATACATCGGGCGCGGGGCTGGATCCGGACCGGCTGGCCATGGACACGGACCTGCGCGAGGTGGTGCGGCAGGCCGATGTGCTGGTGCTTGCGGTGCCCAGCGCCTTCCTGAAGGCGACCCTGGACCGGCTGCCGCCGGATGCCCTGCGGGGCAAGTCCTGCTTCAGCGCGGTGAAGGGCATCGTGCCCGAGACGAACCAGATCGTGGGCGAATACCTGTTCCACCACCGGGGCGTGGCCAAACAGGACCTGGGCATCATCTGCGGGCCGTGCCATGCCGAGGAGGTGGCGCTGGAACGCCTGAGCTACCTGACCATCGCAAGCCAGGACGCAGCCAAGGCACAGCTGATGGGTGATGCGCTGGCCGGGCGCTTCCTGAAGACGACCCTGAGCGATGACATCTACGGTACCGAATATGCCGCCATCCTGAAGAACGTGATCGCCGTGTGCGCGGGCATCAGCGTGGGGCTGGGCTACGGCGACAACTACCGCGCGGTGCTGGTGAGCCGCGCCATCCAGGAGATCGAGCGATTCGTGGCCGCCGTACACCCCATCGAGCGCGACATCAACGAACCGGCCTACCTGGGCGACCTGCTGGTGACGGCCTATTCCACCTTCAGCCGCAACCGCGAGTTCGGCGTGATGGTGGGCAAGGGATACAGCGTGCGCGCCGCCCAGCTGGAGATGAACATGGTGGCCGAGGGGTACTACGCCGTGAAGTGCGTGCATGAGATCAACGCCAAGCTGGGCGTGGACATGCCCATCACGGAAGCCACCTACCGCATGCTGTACGAGCGCGTGGCACCGGCGATCGAGATGCGGCTGCTGAGCGATAAGTTGGCGTGAGGCAACGCGGGGAGGGCGAAGCCGACAGGCCTTCGCCACGGCTTTGGCGGGACGGCGAGGCTGGACCCGAATGCCGTGGATGGATGCGGTGGGGTGAAGTTGAAAGTTGAAAGTTGAAATACTGGTGTCCGGGGAATTGCTGCGACGCCCTTCGGGGTCGTGAACCCTTCTCTATTTGTCTTCTATTGGCTGCGACCCCGCTGGTGTCGAATGCCCACGAAGTGATTGACCCCAAAGGGGTCACAGCCACTAGGAAAAACGTTCATAGGAGAAGACGACCCCGAAGGGTGTCGCAGCCAACCTGAAATGCTTCCAAACGAAACATCAAGCCTCCACGACAAGGACACGAATACAGGCTGATGAAATCAAGGGATTGAGCGGGGGCCTTGGGTTTTTCCCGGACACCAGTGAAAGTTGAAAGTTGAAACCGCTTGTCGCCGCGGCACGTGCCTGGCAGGCGGGGCGCAACCTTCGCCTCAGGCGCATGCACAGGCCAACACGCTGATGCGGATGCCCGGCACGTCCGCCAAGGCCAAGGCGCAACCTTCCAGCGTGGCCCCGGTGGTGACCACATCATCCACCAACAGGACGTGCTTGCCGCGCAGCACTTCGGGATCGGCCAAACGGAAGGCTGCCTTCACGTTGCCCCACCGCGCCATGCGGCCCCGCCGGGTCTGGGTGGAGGTGTGCACCACACGGAGCAGATCGATGTCCACTTTCGCCAAGCCCCATTCCTCCAGCATGCCGTCCACCAACACCTGGGCCTGGTTGTAGCCCCGTTGGCGCATGCGTTTCCGGTGCAGCGGCACGGCCAGCAGGAGGTCCACGTCCGCATACCTGCGGCTTTGCATCGCCTCCTTGGCCATCAGCCGGCCCAGTTCCAGCCCCACGCCGGTATCGCCCCCGTATTTCAACCGGTGCAATACCTGCTGGACCATCCCGTCCTTGGTGAACTGCAGGAATGCGGCGGCCGCTGCCAGCCGCACCCGCCCGCGGAAGATGGCCTCCACCTTGTTGTCCGGGTCATCGAGGTCGCGGAGCCGGGGAAGATCATCCAGGCAAGAAGTGCACAAGGCGGATTCATGGCCATACAGCCGTTCGCCGCAGGCCGCGCAGCAACGGGGCAGGAACACGCCCACGATGTCGTGCCACAAACGGGTGTGCCGCACGGCCATGGTTCATGGATCTGTTGACAATTGCCCATCGGACCGTGGAGGGCAACCCGGACCGAAGATAATTTTGCCTTCCAGCCCAATAACAGGAGCCCATGACCGACGCCTCGCAGCCCACCGGGAAAAACCGCAACAACACCCTCTTGCGCGCCTTGGTGGTGCTGTTGCTGATCAGCAATGTGATCCTGCTCTTCCTGTGGTTCCAGAAAAAGGACCAGGCCACGGCGGCGGCCGACCAGGTGACGGCGGTGACCAGCGAGAAGGAAAATGTGACCAAGCTGCTCGAGGACATGCTGGTGCAGTATGACACGCTCAGCACCACGAACGACCAGCTGCGCACGCGGATGGATTCGCTGCAACAACAGATCGTGGCGTTGAAGGACAAGGTGCAGCGCGGCAACTACGACCTGGGGAAGGCCAAGAAGGAAGCGGAAACGCTGCGGCGGATCATGAAGGGCTATGTGCAGACCATCGACTCGCTCAACCAGGTGAACCAGGCGCTGATGGCGGAGAACATCAGCACCAAGCAGCAGCTGGGCGAAATGACGGGCCAGAAGGAAGCCTTGGAGACAAAGACCGCGGAACAGCAGGCCTTGATCGCCAAGGGGTCGGCACTTACCGCCACCGGCATGAAGGCCGGCGCGTTGTTCGTGCGCGGCAACGGCAAGCAGGTGGACACCGACCGCAGCCGCAAGGCCCAGATGATCAAGTGCTGCTTCACCCTCGGGGAAAACCGCATCACCACCGCCGGGAAGAAGGCCCTTTACATGCGCATCATCGGGCCCGACGGGTCGGTGATGCCCGCCCAGGAACAGGCCAACCGCTTCTTCTTTGACGGCGTGGAGGGCGAGTTCAGCGCCAAGCGCGACGTGGATTACCAAAACGCACCGGTGGACGTCTGCGTGTTCTGGACCGCTTCTGGCGAACTGGCCGGGGGCGAGTACAAGGTGGACGTGTACGAGAGCAGCCTGCTCGTGGGGCACACCACGTTCAACTTGAAGTAGCCCGGACCGGGGAAGCCGGAACAGGAAAGCCGGCCCGCTCCCCCAGGGCATGGGCGGACATGCCTCATCCTGTTTGCGGGAAGAGGCCGTGGGCCGCGTTTGAAAAGATTCCAAGCATGCGCTCAGAAGAAGGCGCGCACTTGGGCACCGCCCACATGCACCACCGGCACGCCGGGGCTTGAACGGCCGTTGTACATCAGGTCCATCTGCAGGTGCCCGCTCAGGCGGCGCTGCAGGGTGACGTTCCACGTGATGTTGGTGCCGGGCTTCAGGCCCTTGAGCATTTCGGTGCCCAGGGAGGAATCCACGGTGCCGTCGTAGGAGATCTCCACCAGGTTGGCGCTGCACTGCAACGAGCCCTTGTCGGCCGTGTTCCAGCGGAACTCGGCACCCAGGTCGCGCAGCACGGCACCCTCCCCGCCCAGCTCGGCCTCGTTGGCCTTCTCGGAATAGTTGAAGCGCAGCACGCCGCGCAGCCGCGTATTGGGCTGCCAGGTCAGCTTGGGCGCCCCGCCCCGTTCGCGGATGGTGAAGCGCCGGCCCGCCAGCAGCGTGCTGTTGCTCACCGTGCGCCCTTCCATCCCCTCCAGCTCCAAGGTCCACTGCGTGGCCGTGTTCCACCGGAAATGCAGCAGGTGGCTTTCCTGCACCCGCGAATCGGAGCCGCCCATCAACAGGCTCTTGCCCCGCACGCTCTGCCAGGTGTGGTCCATGCTCCAGGTGCGGCTGTTGCGGTCGTAGTACACCGTGTTCCGCACCGCGCTGTTTAGGGCGATCATCGCGCTGTCCACCGTGTTCAGGCCGAAGGGGTTCATGCCTTCGCGCACATCGTCGTTGGCCGTCTTGCGGTCGCTTCGGAAGCTGGCCACGTCATTCCAACGGCCCAGGAAACCGCGCAGGCCCTTGGCATCCCGCCAGGCCGCCCCCGGCCGCAGCTCCCCGGAGGCGCTCAGCTGGTTGCTGTATACGCGCACCATCTCGTTCGTTTGCACGTTCACCCGGATGTAGTCCGCCTCGTATGAAAATGCAGCGGGCTCGAATTCGTTGAGGTCCTTCACGCCGTCCCCGTTGTAGTCGATCCACACGTAGGCCCCCTGTCCCGCCGGCACCTGCACGTAGATGTATTCGCGGCGCTGCTCGAGCCCACTGCCGAATTCATAGAAGAGGTCCCAGTTCAGCACGCCCTTGAGCGTACTGTGGCCGTGGTCCAGCCGGGCCAGCCAGGTATCCTCGGCACGCTGCGCGGTGAGCAGGCTGTCCAGCACGCGCAGCCGCCGGTAGCTGAGGTTGGCCGCCAACTTGCGCACGCGTTTGCCCCCCACGTCCAGGCTGGCGCTGTACTGGTCGGCCAAGGTGCTTGCCGCCAGCCCGCCCTGGCTGAAGGCTTGGTCGGCGCGCTGACCGGCCGCCACACGGTACTTGGCCTTGGCCGAGTCGGGACTTTGCACGAAGGCCTCCCACAGGTTGTAGGCATAGCTGCCTGCGGTGAGCTGTGCCAGGCTGTCGTTGCGGAACAGGTTGCGCTCGAACTCGTCGTACACGCCCACGGTGATGCCCCTGAAGCGGCGCGAGAGCCTGGCCTTGCTTCGCAGGAACCGGCTGGAGAGCACGCCCGCCGAAGTGCCCAGCACGCTGCCGTCCAGGCTGGCGTCCATCTTCCCCATGCGCATCTGCCCCGCCAATACCTGGCGGAAGCCGTCGTAGCGCCCGTCGATGTGGAAAAGCGACCCGCTGAGGTCCACCCTCCCCTGCTTGCCGTTCAACCAGCCCACGCTCGCCGTCGCCAGCACCTGGTCGCCGTCCTGCACCACCCCGCCCAGGTTCCAGTCGCGGTCAAACTCCACCGGCCGGTAGCGCTCCACCACGCTGAACCGCCTGGACCGCCACTCGTTGTCGGTGCCCACCACCAGCCGCTTGGTGGTGTCGCCGGCGGCAAGCAGCAGGTCGTGGCTGGCCCCGGCGCGGAAGGCCAGGCCCTTGTTGTCCGCATCATCCAGCGCGCTCAGCGTGTTCCGGTCCTGGTCGGCCAGCGCCACCTCGCCCCAGGCCTTGGTGCGCGTGCCGAACCGGTGCTCGGCACCCAAGGCCACCATGCGCTTCAGGCGCGGGGGCACCAGCACCCGCACGGGGGCATGGTCGCCCCGGTGGACGATCTGCCCGTTCACCGTGTCCGGCGCCATCCACCGGAACGTGCGCCCGTTGGGGGTGAAGCCCTGCTGCACGTAATCGCCGTTGCCCGCGCCCACGGCGCTGAAGCTGACCCGGAAGTGCGCGCTGTCCGCATGGGTGCTGTACCGGTATACCGGCCACCAGCCCAGCGAATCCACGCGGGCATACAACACCTCTTCGGCGGAAAAGGCCACGCTGTCCGCGCCCGGCACCACGGCCCGCATCGGGTCGTCACCCGCGTCGGACAAGGCCTGCTTCTCGGCATCGCTCAGCGATTGCTGCAAGGGCTGGTTCCGGTGGTCCTGCTCGCTGTACAGGTTGAAGCGCACCTGGGTGCCGCCCGTGGCCAGGACGTCGGAGAGGCTGACCAACGAGCGCGCATAGTTCTTGTCCGAATACTGGAACTCCACCACGATGCGGCTGTCCTTGGTGATCGGGCGACGGGACGTGAAGGTGAGGTCGGCGGTGTTGTAGTCGATCACGTAGTCGTTCTCCATGCCCCGGGTGAGCATTTGGCCGTCGAGGTACACGCGCTCCGTGCCGGAGAGGATGATGATGAAGGTGCCTCCCCCGGGGGCGGTGAGCCGGTAGGGGCCTTGCACCCCTTCGATGCCCTGCAGCTGGTTGCGGGCAAACTCGCCTTTGCTGATCGCGGCACTGACGCCGAGTTCGTTGCGGACACCCCCGCCCCCCAGCCGGGTGTGGTAGCTCAATCCCTTGGTCTTCTTATGGTAGTTCAGGAAATGGGCGGCGGGCCGCTGCAGCACGAAATCCCCGGCCACCAGTTCCTGCCGGTCGTCGAACAGGCGGATGAACACCCGGTCGAAATCCTGGATCTCCAAGGTGTTGCCACCGGCCTGGATGGGGATGTTGTTGTCGGTGACGGAGGCTTGCACGTTGATCTTGTCGGTCAGCCGCCCATTGAGCTCCAGGTTCATGGTGCTGTTCACGGACAGGTCCTGGTTGTTGCCGAAGAGGATGCCCCGGGAGATGCTTCCGCTCTTGCTGAGCCCGCCCATGCCGAAGGGGTCTTTTTCCGCCTCGCCCGGCACGTACTTGAAGGGGTCGTGGCGGTCGCCCGAAGGCCGCAGCAACGCCTGCTCGTCCTTGTGGCGGAAGGTGCCCCCCAGGTCCAGGGGCATCACCCGGAAGCGCGCCACCACCGTATCGGCCGGGCTTTCAGGGGTGCGTACAAGCAAGCTGCGGAACGGGTCGATCACGTAGGCCGTCCCGGGCAGCTGGACACCATCCTTCCACAGGCTGAACGAACCGGGGACAATGCTCAGCGAGTCGAGCATCACCGTGTCGCGGTCCATCACCAGCGTACGCACCACCCGGTTGTCGGGGTTTTGCCCAAGGGCCACCCCGGCCACCAGTACAAGCGGCAACACCCAACAGGTTCGGGTCAGGACGGGTCGGGGTGCGGGGATGGGCACGGTCTGCTGCCAAGGGTTACGCGGCAAAGGGCTGAAAATTATTGTTCCCGGGGCGCTTTGGCCCCTGCACCGCCTGATCCCACCCCCCTTGTTCGTAATCCGTGCACGCGCCCCATGCCGTGGTGGCACGGCCGGTTAGATTTGGCCATCCTGATGCCCCGCTGGTCCATTCTTGCCACGTTGTGCACCTTGCTGGCTGCTTGCGGCCCCCCGCAGCCGCGCACCCATGGTGAAGGTGGCATTTATGGCGGCGTGTTCAACTGGAACGAGACCCAGGTGCTGCGCAACATCTTCCCCCTGGGGATCACCCTGGTTTCCGAACAGCATGTGGCCGGGCAGATCTACGAGGGCCTGGTCCGGTTCGACCCGAAGAACCTGGAGGTGGAGCCTGCCCTGGCGGAAAGCTGGGAGGTGGATGCCAGCGGAAAGGTCTACACGTTCCACCTGCGCCCGGACGTGTTTTTTCACGATGACCCGGCCTTCCCCGACGGCAAGGGGCGGCAACTGACGGCCCAGGATGTGGTGGACTGCTTCACCGCGATCTGTGAGAAAGGCATCGGTGACGCGGTGTTCTGGGTGTTCCAGGACAAGGTGGAGGGGGCGGATGCCTACCATGGATCGGGTGAACGCGGCGGACGGGTGAAAGGCATCCGGAGCAAGGATGACCGCACCGTGGAGATCACCTTGGTGCGCCCCCTGCCCACCTTCCTGCAGATCCTGGCCGGGTCGGGCTGCTGGATATGGCCACGCGAGCTGGTGCAGGCATACGGGCAAGAGCTGCTGCGGCACGCCATCGGCACGGGGCCCTTCCGCTTGAAGGCCATGCGGCCCGAAGAAGCGCTGGTGCTGGAGCGCAATGCCAATTATTGGGGCCGGGACCAGCATGGAAGGCAACTGCCCTACCTGGATGCCATCCGGGTGACGCTGGTGCCGGACAAGGAGACCGAGATCAACGAATTCCTGAAGGGCCACCTGAGCATGGTGACCGAGCTGTCCCTGTCCAGCTTCGCCTTGCTGGCCGATTCGGCGGACCCGGCCACCGGGGCGCGCCGCTTCCAGGTGCTGTCCACCCCCGCCCTGGCCGTGCAGTACTATGGGTTCAATGCCTCCAGGCCGCCTTTCCATGACGCGCGTGTCCGCCGTGCCTTCGCTTTGGCGCTGGACAAGCACCGCCTGGTGGACAGCGTGCTGCACGGCCTGGCCGTGCCTGCCGGCCACGGCCTGGTGGCACCGGGGTTGCCCGCCTACCCTTACCATCTGGTCCCCGGCATCCCGTATGACCCCGACAGCGCCCGCGGCCTGATGGCGGCGGCGGGCTATCCCGGCGGGCGCGGCTTCCCGCGCGTCCAGTTGCAGGTGAACACCAACGGCTTCGGCTACCGCAGCGTGGCCAGCGAGGCCCAGGAGATGCTCGGCCGCGAGCTGGGCGTGGCCATTACCGTGACGGCCGTGGCGCCCAAGGTGTACTACGACCGCATCGAACGCGGGGAGGCCCTGTTCTGGCGCGAGGGCTGGGTGGCCGACCTGCCCGACGCGGAAAACTTCCTGGCCCTGCTGTACGGCAAGAACGCCGTGGCGGACACCGCCCTGCCATCGCCCATGAACACCAGCCGGTACATGAACCCCGCGTTCGACAAGCTCTATGCCTCGGCCTTGGGGCGAGGCGACCAAACGGCCCGGATGCGCGACCTGGCCCTGGCCGACTCCATCGCCATGCACGATGTGCCCGTGGTGCCCCTGTACCACGAGAACTACATCATGCTCGTGGCACCCAACGTGCAAGACCTGCACATCAACATCATGGAGCTGCTGGACCTGCGCAAGGTCCACCTGGGCCATCAGGCCGCGCGCTCCGGGGAGGCGGCCACCAGTTCGTAGGTGATGCGCTTGGCCAGCGGCAGGAATGTCTCGATGCGCGGCAGGGTGACGTCCGATTCAAAGGCGAAGGTGGCCGGGTTGGGCAGCGGCCCCCGCCGCACCAGCTCCGCCTTGATGTCCTCGTAGGTGGTGGACAGGCCCAGCGTCCACGTGGCGAAGTAGCGGGTGCGGACGTACCGGTAGCGGTCCGGCGGCGGCACCTCCTGCACGATGGGCAGGACGTAGGCATACGCCAGCGCCTCATTTTGCTGGCGGATCAGCAGCCATCCTTCGCGCACATCCAGCGGCACCACCCCCACCGGGGCCATGCGGATGCGGCCTTCCAGTTCGCCGCGCAATTCCTGCCCACGGCCATGGGCCGTGACCAGCGGCGGAAGCACCCGTTCGATGGAACGTTCCACCTGGTCCCAGGCCGCCGTATCCGCCGGGGAACGGCGCACCAGCTCCATGCGTGCCAGGTCCATGCCCACCAGCTCCCCGGAAAGATGGGCCTTCAGTTCATCGGCCCGTCCCTGCAGTTCGCGCAATTGCCCGATCCGCCGGCCCAGGTCGTCCAACATGGGATACAGCTTGTGTTCACGGTAGGATGCATCCATCCGCTGCAGGTAGGCCAACAGATGGTACTCCTCGAGTTCCTCGTCCAAGGCCACCCGCAGGATCCGGTCCGTGCCGATGCCGCTCCAGCTCAAAGGTTCCATGGCCAACAGGGAAACGTGATGTTCATAAAAAGGTTGTGCCGCGGCGGCCCCGAAACCGGTGGAGGGCCACCTTTGGGGTGTCCATTGTAAAGATAACCATGATCCAGATCCAGAAGACCCTGCCCGCCCTGCTGGGCGTGGCCGCCCTGCTCAGTGCCTGCGTGCCGGCCCGGAAATACGAGGAGATCAACGCGCGGTACAAGGCCGCCCAGGAAAGCGAGAGCGCCGCACTGGCCAAGGCCCAACAGGCCGAAGCCGCGCTGAAGGACATGGACGTGACGCTGGAGGACCTGAGGCGCCGGCGGGAAATGCTGGAGCGTGACACGCTCACCCTGGGCACCAGCCTGCGCCACATGACCATGCAATACGACAAGATCAACGCGCTGAACAACGAGCTGCTCAGCAAGTACAACACCCTGCTGGCCGGCGGCAATGCCGAGAACCGCAAGCTCCTGACCGACCTGGAGGCCAACCGCCTGAAGCTGCAGAACAAGGAGGATTCATTGAACGTGCTGAGCAGCTCCCTGGCCGACCGCGAGGCCAAACTGGCCAAGCTGCAGGCCGAATTGGACCAGAAGGACCAGGCCATGAAAGCGCTGAAGGACCGCGTGAGCCAGGCCCTGACCGGCTTTGAGGGGAAGGGCCTCACCGTCACCGAGAAAAACGGGCAGATCTATGTGAGCCTGGAGAACAAGCTGCTCTTCCCCAGCGGCAGCACCACCGTGGACGCCAAGGGCCGCGAAGCCCTCAGCAACCTGGCCAAGGCCATCGCCAACGAAAAGGACCTCAACATCATGGTGGAGGGACACACCGATACCGACAAGGTGCTGGGAGGCGCCCCCTACAAGGACAATTGGGACCTGAGCGTGCTGCGGGCCACCAGCGTGGTGCGCATCCTGCAGGAAAGTGCAGCGGTGGACCCCAGGCGGATCACCGCCGCAGGGCGCGGCGAATACCTGCCCGCCGACCCCAACGACAAGGCCAAGAACCGCCGCATCGAGGTGATCCTGGCCCCCGACCTGAAGCAGCTTTATGAGCTGGTGAAGGAACACTAGGGGAAACAGGAAACAGGAAACAGGAAAACAAGAAAGAGGAAAGTTGAAAATAGAGTCGCTGCGGGTAGGGGTGTTGAACTCCGCAGGCGTGAACCACTTCCAGTGCGCCCGGAACCATTGGCCACTGTCAACGAACCGCATGTGCGTACCGGTTGTTCGCCCTTGGATCAGTGATCATGGAGACAAGGCTGGACTACAAGAAGCTTTCACCCGAAGGCATCAAGGCGATGGCGGCACTGGAAGCCTACCTGCACCACTGCGGGCTGGAACGGCCGCTGTTGGAACTGGTGAAGGTGCGTGCCTCGCAGATCAACGGCTGTGCACATTGCCTGGACATGCACACCAAGGATGCCCGGGCGGCGGGTGAGACCGAACAGCGGCTCTACGCGCTGTCCGCCTGGGAGGAGGCACCGTTCTTCACGGAACGGGAGCGTGCCGCCCTGGCATGGACGGAGGCCGTGACCCTGGTGGAACGCTCCCGTGTGCCGGATGCCGTGTTTGGCCTGGCACGGAAGCATTTTTCCGACAAGGAGCTGTCCGACCTCACCTTGGCGGTGATCGCCATCAACGGATGGAACCGGTTGGCGGTCTCGTTCCGCGCAGAGGTGGGTTCCTACCGGCCGCGCCCAAACGGTTGACACCGAAAATGACCAAGGAAGTACTGCGCCTGCGGGCCGAAAAGCTGTCGGCCCTGCACAACGGGCCCCATGCCTTGGTGCTGCCCAATGCCTGGGACTGCCCCGGCGCCGTCCTGTTTGAAAAAGCCGGGTTCCCCGCCATTGCCACCACCAGCGGGGGCGTGGCCGCCACCCTGGGCTATTCGGACCACCAGTACATCCCCCGGGATGTGATGCTGCTGATGGCCGGGCGCATCGCCGCCTCGGTGGGGATACCGGTCACCGCCGACCTGGAGGCCGGCTACGGCCGGACACCGGCCGAAGTGGCCGAAACCATCCGCAAGGCGATCCAGTCGGGGCTGGCCGGCGCCAACATTGAGGACACGGCGGATTCCAAGGGCGGCCTGGTGGACCTCGCCTACCAGGTGGAGGTGATCAAGGCCATCCGGCAGGTGGCCACGGAAGAGGAGGTGCCCTTGGTGTTGAACGCCCGCGTGGATGCGTTCATCCACGACCTGGGCGGTACGGAGGCGCAGTTCCGCGAAGGTGTGAAACGCGCCCGGGCCTATCGTGAAGCCGGTGCGGACTGCATCTTCCCCATCGGCCTGAAGCAGCGGGACCAAGTAGCGGCCTTCGTGCGCGAGCTGGACTGCCCGGTGAACGTGATCGTAGGGCCCGGGACGCTTAGCGTGGCCGAGCTGGAGCAGCTGGGCATCCGCCGCATCACCTTCGGCACCGGCCTGATGCGCGCCGTCCTGCCCGCCGTGCAGCGCATGGCACAGGAGATCAAGGCCAAGGGCTGGTCCGGCCTGCTGGAACAGGCCGCGTTCACGCACGACGCGGTGAACGGGTTATTTACCAAGCCCGGTGGCATGTGAGCCAGGGAAGGGAAGGCCGGAAGCCGGACAGGAAATCGGAAGCGTGGATTTGAAAAAACCAATCGCAAATGGCCGCGCCGGGTGGAAGCTGAATGACGGAAGCCGCCCCTGCGTTCGCCAACGCTCCGGCGGAACAACGAAGAAGTTGAATACACCGGTCACGGCGGGCCGCGTTCATCCCTTCACCGGCCGCAGCCGCACCTGCAGGCCGGGATCAACCAGCACGAAATGGTGCGGCGGCACCTCGATGAAATCGCCCTCCACATCGGTGAGCTTCTCGGAGACGATCATGGCCGTGTGTTCGCTCTTGTCCGCCCCGCGGATCATGCGGCACACATTGCCGTCGCAACTGTACTTCTTGCCTTCGCTGTAGTACATCGTCAGGGCAGCGCTGCGGTCCGTGACGTAGCGCAGGCCCACCAGGATGCGCCCATCGGCATACACCATGTTCAGGTAGGCCGCATCGGTGATGCCGTGTTTCGCCATCAGCTCCTTCAGGTCCGCGATCATCGCCTCGAAGGCATCGGCCACCTGGTCCGGCGTGGGGTGCTCCGCCTGCAAATGGTCCAGCATCAGCGCGAAGAGGTGCTGGCTGTCGGTCTGCCCGTTCACCCAGTCGTACATCGGCTGGCTGAGGCGGTTGCACAGCCCGCGCTTGATCTTGGCGAACTGTTCCACCCCGCCATTGTGCATCATCAGCCGGTCCTGGCAATGGAACGGGTGGCAGTTGGCCTCCGCCACGTCGCCCACGCTGGCGGCCCGCACGTGCGCCACGATGCAATGGCTGCGCACCTTGGGCGCCAGGTACCGCAGGTTGCGGTTGTTCCAGGCGGGCATCACGCTGACGAACACCGCCGGGTCGGGGCTGCGGTCGTGGTGGTACCAGCCCACGCCGAAGCCATCGCCGTTCAGGGGTTCCTCGATCTCGCGCGCCGCATAGCTCTGCTTGATGATGGAGTCCGAAGGGTCGAACAGCAGCGCCCCCATGCCGATGGGCGCGCCGAGGTAGGCAAGGAAACGGCACATGGTGGTGGATCTTTGGTGCGACGGACAGGAACGCCCGGGAGGGGCACATGGTTTGGCGCGGCCTGGCGGGCGACCTGTCCAGCCGCCGCACGACCCATCTTTACGGCATGCCCGTCACCATTCGGGCAGCTATCCCGCCATGGCGAAAAGCAGGATGCACGCCGAGCTGAACAAGCTGCTCACCGCCCGCAACGAGCGGATGAAGAAGCTGCAGGACATCGTCCGGCAAACGATCGAGGAGCAGGAGCTGATCGCGAACAACCTGGCGCACCCGCCGCAGGAGGCGATCACCCGGGGCCAGAAGCTCGCGGACCGGGTGGCCGCCTTTGGCGGAAGTTGGGGCTTCCTCATCGCTTTCTTCGTGGTGCTCGCGCTGTGGATCGTGCTCAACGTGGCACTGCCCGGCGGCGAGGCCTTTGACCCCTATCCCTTCATCCTGATGAACCTGGTGCTGAGCTGCCTGGCGGCGGTGCAGGCCCCGGTGATCATGATGAGCCAGAACCGGCAGGAGGAGAAGGACCGGAAGCGGGCCGAGAACGACTATCTGATCAACCTGAAGGCCGAGCTGGAACTGCGCAGCCTGCACCAGAAGATGGACCTGTTGATCCAGGAGGAGATCCGCTCCATGGCCGAGGTGCAGGAAGAGCAGTTCCGCCTGCTTTCGGCCATGGACCGCAAGCTTTCGCGGCTGGTGCCCGGGCCCGACAGGCACGGCACGGCCTGAACGGCGGCAGCGGTTCGCTTTTCTCCCCTTCCTTCCGTTTCTTTGCCTCCATTCCGTACATCTGTTCCATTCCGGTATCCCATGCCCAAGGTTACCATAGACCATATCGAGATCGAGGTGCCCGAGGGGACCACGATCCTGCAGGCGGCCCGCATGATCGGCGAGCGCAACAGCGCCGACCGCTTCGTGGTGCCGCCCACCATGTGCTATTACAGCAAGCTGCAGGGCAGCGGCGGCTACTGCCGCACCTGCCTGGTGAAGGTGACCAAGGGCAGCGAGCGCGACCCGCGGCCCATGCCCAAGCCCGTGGCCAGCTGCCGCACCGCCGTGATGGACGGCATGGTGGTGGAGAACACCCTGAGCGCCGAGGTGCTCGACGCCCGCGAAGGGGTGACCGAATTCCTGCTGATCAACCACCCGCTGGACTGCCCCATCTGCGACCAGGCCGGGGAATGCGACCTGCAGGACCTCACCTACGAGCATGGCGTGTCCCAGAGCCGCTACCAGTTCGAGCGCCGCACCTTCGACCCCATCGACATCGGGGAGACCATCAAGCTGCACATGACCCGCTGCATATACTGCTACCGCTGCGTGAAGGTGGCCGAGCAGATCACCGACGGGCGGGTGCACAGCATCATCAACCGCGGCGACGCCTCGGAGATCAGCACCTACATCGAGCAGGCCATCGACAACGACTTCAGCGGCAACATGATCGACGTGTGCCCCGTGGGCGCGCTCACCGACCGCACCTTCCGCTTCTCCTCCCGCGTGTGGTTCACCAAGCCCATGGACGCCCACCGCGACTGCGCCAAGTGCAGCGGCAAGGTGGCCATCTGGCTCAAGGGCCAGGAGGTGCTGCGCGTCACCGGGCGCAAAAACCAGTGGGGCGAGGTGGAGGAATGGATCTGCAACGAGTGCCGCTTCGAGAAGAAGCAGCTCGGCGACTGGGTCGTTGAAGGCCCGCGCAACATCGACCGCCACAGCGTGATCTCACAAGGACACTACACGCTGCCGGTGAAGCAGAAAGTGCTGGACCACCCCTCGCCCAACGTGCCCGAACTGGCCCGCCTGAAACCCGCAAAGAAGCTCCAATGATCCCTTCCGCGATCTTCCTGCTCGTGCTCTTTGTGATCACCTTGACGGTGGCCGCGTACTCCACATACGGGGAGCGAAAGGTGGCCGCATTCCTGCAAGACCGCATCGGGCCCAACCGCGCAGGCCCCTTTGGTATCCTGCAGCCCTTGGCCGACGGGGTGAAGATGTTCATGAAGGAGGACTTCATCCCCGAGACCGCCAACCGCACCCTGTTCTTCCTCGGCCCCGCCGTGGCCATGACCGTAGCCTTGATCACCGGCGTGATCATCCCCTGGGGTGGCACGCTCACCATCGGCGAAACCAGCATCAACCTGCAGGGGATGGACCCCGAGGTGGGCATCCTGTTCGTGTTCGCCATGACCGGCATCGGCGTGTACGGCATCATGCTGGGCGGCTGGGGCAGCAACAACAAGTACTCGCTGCTGGGCGCCATCCGCGCGGCCAGCCAGATGGTGAGCTACGAACTGGCCATGGGCCTGAGCATCGTGGCCCTGGTGATGATGACCGGCACCCTGAGCATGGGCGGCATCGTGGAATACCAGGCCGAGCACGGCTGGAATGTCCTCTACCAGCCCCTGGGCTTCCTGATCTTCATCACCTGCGCCTTCGCCGAGACCAACCGCTCGCCCTTCGACATGCCCGAGTGCGAGACCGAGCTGGTGGGCGGCTACCACACCGAGTACAGCAGCATGAAGCTGGGCTTCTACCTGTTCTCGGAATACGTGAACATGTTCATCAGCAGCGCGGTGATGGCCACGCTGTACTTCGGTGCCTACCACGTGCCCGGCCTGGCCGGCACGGGCTGGGACCCCAACGTGATCACGCTGATCGGGGCGGCGGCGATGTTCGCCAAGACATTCTTCTTCATCTTCCTCTTCATGTGGGTGCGCTGGACCCTGCCCCGGTTCCGCTTCGACCAGCTGCTGAACCTGGGCTGGAAAGGCCTGATCCCCTTGGCCATCCTGAATATCCTCATCACGGCCGGCATCATGCTTGCCCAAGGCCAACTATCGCTATGAGCACGGCAACCAATGTCCCTGCCGCCAACGGCTACGCCTCCCTCTCGGGCCGCAGCAAGCAGGTGAGCGACAAGAAGATGACGTTCTGGGAACGCATCTACCTGCCCGCCATCCTGCTGGGCCTGTGGATCACCATCCGGCATTTCTTCCGCAAGAAGGTGACGGTGCAATACCCCGAGCAGGAACGGCCCCGCGCCCCGGTGTACCGCGGCCGCCACGTGCTGAAGCGCGACGATGAAGGCCGTGAGCGCTGCGTGGCCTGCGGCCTGTGTGCCGTGGCTTGCCCGGCCGAGGCCATTACCATGACCGCCGGCGAGCGCAGGAAAGGCGAGGAGCACCTCTACCGCGAGGAGAAGTACGCCGTCACCTACGAGATCAACATGCTGCGCTGCATCTACTGCGGCCTGTGCGAGGAGGCCTGCCCCAAGGAGGCCATCTTCCTCACCGACCGCCTGGTGGAAAGCGACTACGAACGCAACCCGCTGGTCTTCACCAAGGAAGAACTGGTGGAGCCCATGGACCAGCGCGTGGACATCACCAAGCGGCTCACGCCCGACGTGCTGAAGTTCAAGGAGAACAAGAAATACGCCCACAACCGGCCGGGCGGCGTGCAGGTGCTGCTGAAGCACTGAGCGCACCACCGGCCGGCCCGGCACAGGCACCTCCACCAACGGAACGATGGGGACATCGCGCATGGAGGCGTTCAGCGATGGCGTGCTGGCCATCATCATCACCATCATGGTGCTGGGCCTGGAAGTGCCCAAAGGAACCGAAGTGACGGACCTGCTCCCCTTGATGCCACGCCTGCTGAGCTATGTGCTCAGCTTCATCTACGTGGGCATTTACTGGAACAACCACCACCACCTGATCCGTGCGGCGGGCAGCATCAACGGCACCATCCTGTGGGCCAACCTGCACCTGCTGTTCTGGCTTTCGCTCATCCCGCTGGTCACCGCCTGGATGGGCGAAAACCACCTGGCGGCCTGGCCCACGGCCCTGTACGGCGTGGTATTGCTGATGTCCGCCTGCGCCTACTTCATCCTCCAGGGGGCCATCATCCGCCGCCAAGGTGAGGGCTCGGTAGTGGCCAAGGCCGTGGGCAGGGATGTGAAGGGCAAACTTTCGGCCCTGATCTACATCGCCGCCATCGCCATGGCTTTCCTCGTCCCCCTGGGCTCGGCCATCCTCTACGCCGGGGCAGCCCTCATGTGGGTCATCCCCGACCGGCGCATGGAGCGTGCGATGGCCGGCGGCAACACGGACTGAACCGTCTTCCTCCGAGCCTCCTGGCCGTGCGCGTCCAAGGCGGCGTGGTCACCGCTCGTCCGCACTGGGGCCGTAAAAGCCGGGGATCGGCACATCCAGCAGCCGCAGGTATACCGTGAGCTGGCCCCGATGGTGCACCATGTGCTGCAACTGGGTCTCGTAGGCCACGCGCCTCGGTAAGCCCGAGATCACGTGTCCATCGCGGCGCATCTCCCACCGCTGCTCCAAGTCCGCGTGGGCCGCACCCCCCAGCGCCTGCTTGGCCAAGGCATACTTCGCTTCCCACAGATCCAGGATCTCCGCCACCGAGGCCGGTGGTGCCGGGGGCTGGTACCCGCTGCGCACAAAGTCAAAATGGTCCGCTGCCGTGATGCGTTCCATCCAGTGCGGCAGCTCCGCGATGTGCTGGCCCAGGCGGCCCAGCGTCATCGACTTTTCGTGCGGCTTCCACGTGAGCTTGTCGCCCGGGATGCGTTCGAGGATCTTTTTGTTGCCTTGGACGATGGTGTCCAATTCGCCTTGGATAATGGATAGGTAATTCATGGTGTGGCGAAGGTACTCCCCGGCCGTGGGGGCCCAGGGCGCCGCATGGGTCACCCGGCCAGCCCGTATTCGGCGCGCACCTCGGGATCGGCCACCACCACGAAGGTGAAGATCCCCAAGGCGATGCCGAACGGGATGTTCAGGCAGTTCAGCGCCGCCACCACCTGCGTGAACGTGCGGTTCCTGCGGCGGTCGATCATGCGGCCGCTGATCAAGTTGAGGATCCCCTGTGTCTCCACGACGGCGAAGAGGATCCAGCCTAAGGCACCGAGGAATACCCCCACCATCCTGGGCGGGACATCGCCCATGCCTCCCTGTATCCAAGCATTGTTCAAGAAACCGCCCAGGATGACCAGCGACAACATGCCCAGGCCGATCAGGCAGATGAACGCGCCATACACATAGTGCAAGACGCCCAGGGTGGAAAGATGGCGTTTCATGATCACCAAGGTAATGGGCCGGACAGCCACCGGGCGGGAATTGGGAAGTGCGGCGGCCTTCGGGGATGAGCGGCGGTCCGGGGCGGAGCTCCCCAAGTCCCCAGACCTTTCCAACGCCAGGATGCCGAACTTTGCACCATGTTCCTGCGCATGCACCATGCCGCATGGCCATTGCTCCTGGCGACGGCCTGCACCGGTGCGCTCATTTCGCCCGCCATGCCCGACCAACAGCCCGTCCCCGCGGACCATAGCCACAACCCCTATTACTCCCGCACCGACACCGCCCACCTGCACGTGAGCGATGAGGAGTGGAAGCGCATCCTGCCGCCGGACCTGTATGCGGTGGCGCGCCTGGCAGGTACCGAACGCGCCTTCACGGGCAAATACTGGGACTTTGAGGGCACGGGCACCTATTGCTGCGCGGTGTGCGGCAATGCCCTTTTCCGCTCGGACACCAAGTTCGCCAGCAGCTGCGGGTGGCCCAGCTTCTTCGAGGCGTTGCGGCCCAACAGCGTGCACTACCGGGAGGACCGCAGCCACGGCATGGTGCGCACCGAGGTGCTGTGCGGCCGCTGCGACAGCCACCTGGGGCACATTTTCGATGACGGCCCCCCGCCCACGGGAAAACGCTTCTGCATGAATTCGGCGGTGTTGGAGTTCATGCCAGCACAGCAGCCCACCGCATCCCCTGAATAGCCTTGTCGGCCGGCTGACTCTCCGGCGTTCCCCATTGCCCGCAACGTCCGGCATCCCGTGCGCGACAGGGTCCTATCCCGCAACCATCGGGGTATAGGCGCTGGCCTCGTCCAGCACCCGCAGCTCATCGGCAGACAGCCGCAGCTCCGCCGCATGCATCAACTCCCTCAATTGCTCCACGCCGGTGGCGCTGGCAATGGGCGCGGCCACGGTGGGGCGCGCCAGCAACCAGGCCAAGGCTATGGCGGCATGTGAGGCACCGGTCCAGGCCGCCACACGGTCCATGCCTTCCAGGATCTTCAGCCCCCGTGGCGTGAGGTACTTCGGCATGCTGGCGCCGCGCGCGCTCTGCCCGAAGTGTGACTCGTGGCGGTATTTGCCCGTGAGGAAACCGCTGGCCAGCGAGTAGTAGGTAAGCACCGACAAGCCCTGCTCCCGGCAGAGCCGCGCGTACTGCTCCTCGAATTCCTCGCGGCTGTGCATGTTGTAGCGGGTCTGGAAGGTGACATAAGCCGGCAGGCCCTTCTCCCCGCTGCATCGCAAGGCCGCCAGCAGCCGCTCCGCGCTGAAGTTGGAAGCACCGACCCAGCGCACCTTGCCCGCGGTGACCAGTTCATCATACGCGGCCAGCGTTTCCTCCTGCGGCGTCCCCAGGTCGTCCCAGTGCGATTGGTAGAGATCGATACGGTCGGTGCGCAGCCGCCTGAGCGAGGCTTCCGCGGCGCGGAGGATGTACGCCTTGCGCAGGTTCTTCCCTTCGCCCATGTCGCTGCCCACCTTGGTGGCCAGCACCACCTTCCCCCGATTGCCCGGCCGCGCCAGCCATTTGCCCATCATCGCCTCCGACTCGCCCCCTTGGCAGCCGGGGGCCCAGCGCGGATAGGCATCGGCGGTGTCCATCAGGTTGAACCCGCCATCCACGAACGCATCCATGATCCGGAAGGCCGTGGCCTCGTCCTTCACCGTCCAGCCGAACACGTTGCAGCCCAACGCCAGCGGCGCCACCTCCAGGTCGCTCTTGCCCAATCTGCGCTTTTCCATGGGCGCGAAGATGGAGCGGAACCACGGCATGGGCCATCCGGCCACGCAGGCGATTACCTTGCCATGGCTTTTCCATGGCCCCCATCATGAAAGCATTCCTCCTCACCGGCCTGCTCCTTCCCGCCTGCGGCCCCCCCGCCCCACCGGCCGCCGGGCCCGGCACCCTGTCACGGACACCGGTCGCGGGCGACAGCGTGGCGGTGCATCCGGTCTTCCACGCCTCGCTGGTGCTGCAATACGGGACCCGCACCATCTACGTGGACCCGCACAACGGCGCGCAGCGCTTTGCGGCGTATCCGGCGCCCGACCTGGTGCTGATCACGGACATCCATCCGGACCACCTGGACACCGCCACGCTGGAGGCACTGCCCCTGGGCGGGGCGCGCATCGTGGCCCCGCCGGCCGTGAAGGAGCGGCTGCCGCGGGCCTTGCGTCCCGCATGCGCGGCCATGCCCAACGGCCACACGCTGGACATACACGGCGTGCACATCGAGGCCATCCCCATGTACAACCTGCCCCCATCGCCACAGGCCATGCATCCGCCCGGGCGGGGCAACGGCTATGTGCTCACCCTGGGCGGGAAACGCATCTACATCAGCGGCGATACGCAAGGCATTCCCGAGATGCGCGACCTGCGGGACATCGACATCGCATTCGTGTGCATGAACCTGCCCTATACCATGGGCGTGGACGAGGCCGCCGATGCCGTGCTGGCCTTCCGGCCGAAGGTGGTGTACCCCTACCACTACCGCGGGGCCGAAGGCCTCAGCGACGTGCAGCGCTTCAAGGAACTGGTCCACCACGGCGACCCCTCCATCGAGGTGCGGCTGGAAAACTGGTACCCCGCGAAATAGGACGTCATTCTTCATCCCCCGTCAACCTGACCCCATGCGCCATTCGATCCTTCTGCCCTGCTGCCTGATCGCCGGCCTGGCATCCGCGCAGCCGCAATTGCCCGCCGACACCCGCGCAGGCATCCGGGAACTGCGGACGCTCGCCCTCCATCAACCCGATGCCCGGAAACTGGCGGCCGAACTGCAGGGCATCCATCCGGCGGCATGGATGGGCGGGCGGTGCATGATCGGCTTTTTGGGGAAGGTGAACGACCAATTCGACCCCGGGGCGGTGGACCCGGGCAAGGTGCACATCGGCAGCAGGGTCGGCAAGGTGCTTTCCTTCCGGGTGGATGCCTACGCCCTGGATGTCCTGCAGGAGATCCCCGGCCTGGAATACGCCGAACTGGCGGGCATCGCGCGGCCCACGCTGGACAAGCTGGTGAAGTCCATCCATGCCGACAGCGTACAGCAAGGCATTTTCCTGCCGCAGCCCTATACCGGCGACGGCGTGCTGATCGGCGTGCTCGACTGGGGCTTCGACTACACGCACCCCATGTTCTACGACACGGCCATGACGCATTCGCGCATCCGCGCCGCATGGGACCAGTTCAAGCAGGCGGGGCCCGCACCGGACGGCTTCGGCTATGGCGCCGAGTATGCAACGCCCGATGCCCTGGCGGCCGCGCAAAGCGATACGGCGAACATCTACAGCTACGCCACGCACGGCAGCCATGTGGCCGGCATCGCCGGCGGCGGAGGCGCGGGCACCATCTACCGCGGCATCGCCTTCGATGCGCAGTTCCTCTTCTGCACCTTCCAAGTGGATGCGGCGGCCGCCATCGACGGGGTGGCCTGGATGAAGCAGCTGGCCGACCAGGACGGCAAGCGCCTGGTGGTGAACATGAGCTGGGGCTTGTACCACATGGGCACCTTGGACGGCACCTCGCTGCTGAGCCAGGCCTACGACCAGCTGGCGGACGAAGGCGTGGCCATCTGCGTTTCGGGTGGCAACAACGGCGATGTGAACTTCCACATCGGCAAGGAGTTCAACGGCGACACCCTGACCTCCCGCGTGCAGTTCTACCCGTACAGCGCCAATCCGCACATGTACGGCCAGGGCCTGATCATGTGGGGCACGCCCGGTGAGCCGTTCAGCGCCTGCCTGCGCGTGCTCTACGGCAACTACAACCCGCACGACACCCGCTGGTTCCACACCGGCACCGAACCCGCCCTCATCGATTCCATCCTCGTGCTGTTCAACGATACCGTCTTCTTCCAGCTCACCACCGATGCGGCACATCCGCTCAACGGCCGCCCGCATTTCCGCCTGCGCGTGAAGAACACCAACACCATGCTGCACGTGCACCTCCGCGCCACGGCCCCTTCCGGCACCGTACACTTCTGGAACGTGACCGACCTGACCAACGACGTGGGCAACTGGGGCCAGGCGTTCCTGGGCGGACAAGCCGGCATGACCGCCGGGGACGCAAACTTCGGCATCGGCGAGCCTGCCTGCACCGAAAAGGTGATCACCGTGGCGGCGTGCGGCTCCACCACCTGGTCTGCTTCAGGCGTGCCGCAGGAAGGCAATATCGCCAGCTTCAGCTCCTTCGGCCCCACGTTGGACGGCCGTAACAAACCCGACATCACCGCACCCGGCCTGAACGTCGCCTCCTCCATCAGCTCCTTTACCGACAACAGCTACTCCACCATCCTCAACGTGCCGTTCCAGGGCCGCAACTACCCGTTCGCCCGTTTCAGCGGCACCAGCATGTCCGCGCCGGCCGCCACCGGCACCGTGGCGCTGCTGCTCCAGGCCGGCCCCGCCCTTACACCGGCGGAGATCCGCGACATCATCCGCAACACGGCGCTCACCGACGGCAAGACCGGCGCAATCCCGCCGGAGGGAAGCCTGCGCTGGGGAATGGGCAAGCTGAATGCCTACCATGCCGTGGCCGAAGTGCTGGGCGTAAGCCATGTGGATGGGCACTTCGGCCATGGTGTCCGTCTCTGGCCCAACCCCACCGCGGGCCGCATGCTCATCCAACCGCCGTTCGATGCCATAGGCGGCACGTTGATCGTGATGGATGCGTTGGGCCGTGCAATCTTTTCATTACCCGTGCAGGAATCCGGGCCGATCACCGTGGATGCCTCCGCCTGTCCTGGCGGTATCTATTTCGTGCGGATGGAAAAGGATGGCCGGCGGGCCATTGGGCGGTTCGTGAAGGAGTAGCCGGAGGAAAAGAGGAAAGCGGATCAATGCCGATCGCGGATCCGGAACCTCAGATCAATGCGCGGTCTGTTCAATTGAACCACACCGCATAGCCTTTGCGCCGCAGTTCCAAGGCCAGCCCCTTTTCCACTTCCAAGGCTTCCTCCCGGCTCAGCGGACCGATATGTTGGTACAGGCTGGGGCGCAGGTAAAGCCCGTACTTGCGAACAATGTCCGAGGACAGCTTGTGGCCCTTGGCCGTGCGCGCCCCGCCCTTGTGCTGCGCGAAACGCTCCTGCGGCGTCTTGCCCGTCTGGCCCACGTAGAGGCACTCCAACACGCCGTTGTACTGCGGGTTGGCCTCGCGGAACTTCCGGTCCTCGGTGAAGACCTTGCGGCTGAGCTCGACCACATACACGGTGTAGGCCACGGGCATGGGTACAAGGTTACGCGGATGCAGGGATCTCCCCGACTTCGTTCCTTTGCGGCCCGATCAACGACCAGATCCCGACTGCCCATCCAATTGTCTGATCTTCTGATCGTCTGAGTTTCTGATCGCCCGATCACCGATGCACTCCATCCAGCAAGTCCTCACCGACACATCGCTCACCGGCACCACCCTCACCGTGGCCGGCTGGGTACGCACCTTTCGCAACGACCGCTTCATCGCCCTGAACGACGGCAGCACCATCCACAACCTGCAGTGCGTCATCGACCAGGAGAAGGTGGACGCCGCCACGCGGGCCCGCTTCACCACCAGCGCGGCGGTGCGCTGCACCGGCACCATCGTGGAAAGCCAGGGCAGCGGCCAGCGCGTGGAGATGCAGGTGCAGCAAGTGGAAGTGCTCGGCGACAGCGACCCGAACGCCTACCCCATCCAACCGAAGAAGCACTCGCTCGAGTTTTTGCGCGAGAACGCCCACCTGCGCTTCCGCACCAACACCTACAGCGCCATCTTCCGCATCCGCCACCAGGTGAGCTTCGGCATCCACGAGTATTTCAACGGAAAGGGCTACAACTACTTCCACAGCCCCATCATCACCGCCAGCGATGCGGAGGGCGCGGGCGAGATGTTCCGCGTGAGCACCCTCGATGCGAAGAACCCGCCGCTGAACGACGACGGCAGCGTGAACTGGGCGGCCGACTTCTTCGGCGCAGAAAGCCGACTCACCGTGAGCGGCCAGCTGCAGGCGGAACTCGCGGCCCTCGCGCTGGGCAAGGTGTACACCTTCGGGCCCACCTTCCGCGCCGAGAACAGCAACACCGCGCGCCACCTGGCCGAGTTCTGGATGATCGAGCCCGAGGCCGCCTTCATGGACCTGCACGGCAACATGGACCTGGCCGAGGGCCTGTGCAAGCACCTCATCGCCCGCGTGCTGCAGCACAGCGCCGACGACCTGGAGTTCCTGGACAAGCGCATGGCCGAGGAGGAGAAGCAGAAGCCGCAGCAGCAGCGGAGCGAAATGGGCCTGATCGAACGCCTGAAGTTCGTGCTGGAACACCCCTTCGAGCGGATCACCTACACGGACGCGAT
>JAGFIV010000035.1 GCA_024103275.1 Flavobacteriales bacterium | reverse complement strand
CCCCCCCCCCCCCCCCCCCCCCGCGCAAAGCGCTTGATCCTTGGTAGCGCGACCTTCTTCTGCTACACCATGCTGGCATGTGGCCAAGCATATGTACCGCCCGATGTCTTTGGAGATGAACACAAGGGTGCAACCATCCTTCGCCAAAACATGGGCCAGGTGTTCGATACCGAAGGCCATCAACGAGGTGATATAGCCGCCTACTTCGAGGGCAGCCCGGTGGGCATCTACCTGCGGGATTCTTCCCGTGTGTCTTTCACCTACCATGTAATGCACCATGACACCATCACCCCGGACACCACCTACCGGGTGGATGTTTCCGTGGGCGCAGCCAAGTTGACCGAACCCGACTTGGTGGTCCCTGCTGCCGGGGTGAGCAATTACTACCGGGGCAAGCATGCCGTGGAACAGGTACCCGCATATCGCCGTGGCATCTACCAAGAGGTATTCGACAGGATAGACCTGCACCTGTACGGAAGCACCGGGGGACCCCGCTTGGCCTACGTGGTGCGCCCGGGCGGCGATCCCGGCCAGATCAAGCTTGTGTTCACTGGCCAGGACAGCCTCGGCATCGATTGGCAAGGTGCCTTGAAGGTGTACATGCAGGATAAATGGATCGAGCTGAAGCAGGCCTTGGCCTACCAGGTGGCACCCAACGGGAACATCACTTCCGTGAACTGGACGGCCGCCTACGAGATTGACCAAAGCAACGCCGTGGTCCATTTCCTTTTCGAGGCTTATGATCAGGAGTGGCCCTTGATCCTGCAGATCGGCTATGAGCCGATGGCATGGGGTGGAACCGGGCTGCGTGACATGAACTGGAGCACCTATATGGGCGGCACGCAGGATGATGAGTTCACCTGCGTGGAAACCGACCAGCACGGAAACCCGTACGTCTGTGGCCACACATTGTCCGCAGACTTCCCAGTCCAGCCTGGCAATGCTTACTATGATCCTTTTGAGCCGATAGCTGCCGGCCACGTCAATGCCATCATGGCCAAGTTTGAGGGCAGCAGCAAGCAGTTGGAATGGGCGACCTACTATGGTGGGGAGACGGCCGCACCACCACCACCGCTGGGAGGCCCCACACAACCACGCACCGAGGCCCGAAAGCTGGCCGTATACAAGGGGGACTACCAAGAGCGCAACTATGTGTTCGTTACCGGTGCGACCAATTGCACAGATTTCCAGCCCTATGCCAGATCTCAGACCATAATGGAAAATGCGGTGCAAGAAAACTATCTTGGTGGTCAAAGGCGTATGTGGGTGGGTGCCTTCCGCAAGGAGGATGGCATACGCGATTGGACCACCACCCATGGGCAGACAGGTGGCTATGACAGCTTCGAGATCGGCTTGGCCATCGTGGTGGACAATGATGGGAAGGTGGCGGTGGGCGGCAAGTTGTATCGCACCATCGCGGGGGGAACGCAGGTGTCCCCCGTGTTCCCCATGCTCACCCCGTCCGGGGCCTATGCGCATACTGGAGGTGGTGCCTTTGTCCTGTCGTTCAAGGAGGACTACACCCTGCGCTGGGCCACCACCGTGGGCAGCATCCATCCCGATGCGGCCTATACCGAGATCACCGACATGCGGTACGTTAAAAGCGGCAGGCATTTATGGTTCACCGGCATCAGCTCAGGGTCCACGCCTCCAACAGACCTGGTACAGCCGCCGGGTGGAGGCTACTTCAGCAACGAAGGCTCGGTCATCCTGGGGCAGTTCGATATGGAGAACCTGGGCTTGCTGTACTGCACCCGCTGGGGAGGCGGCAATGATGCACCGTTGAGCATCGCGTACGGGCTGGACGTGGATGTTTATGACAACCTGTGGGTGGTGGGCGGCACGCGCCGGGAAAGCCTTTCGGAACAGGATGCCCCATTGCCGGGCGGGCCTTCCACCATTTACCACAGCACAGCCAACGCTGGTGGTGTGAATAATTGGGGCGATGGCTTCCTATTCAAAATGAATGCCTTCAGCTATGAGTTGACCTATGGGACCTTGATAGGCGGGGACCGGTACGACATGCTGCTGGACGTTGGTCATGACCTCCATAATGTGTATATCACCGGCGAGACCCGTAGCACATCCGGCTTTGCGACAGACCTGGACCCGGAGCGGTACTTCCAACCGCTGAACCCCAATGTCAATACCAGGGATGCGGTGATCCTGGCCATCCGCGCCAACAATGCCCCGCCCGAAATGTTGTGGCGTACTGCATATGGAGGCCTGAAGAGCGAGCGAGGGTGGGGTATCGCATCCACGGAACTGCCGATGGCCGAGGTATACCTGGCGGGAACCACCTCTTCCATGCCTTGGGAGATCTTCCCCCTGCACGAGTTCAGCACCATCAGCCCGCTGGATTATTACCAGAACATGCACCTGGGCGGTACCGGGGGTTACTGGCCCTTGGCCCCATGGTACCATTTTGAGTGGGGCCTCATCTGGGAGAACAGCGGACTGGGCTATGCCTCTCCTGAAAACCAGCACCAGGGCACCGATGCTTTTATCGCTTCCTTTGCCGGGCACCTACCGGTAGGGATCGGGGAAAGCGCTTCACCGTCCAGCGATGACCGTTTGCTCCCGATCCCCATGGGTGATGGTAGCACTTGGGCCGTGCGCTTGCCGGGGGACGGGCCTTGGCTGGTGGAAGTATATGATGCCACGGGGCGAAGGGTGCAACGCCATGCCAAGGTGCTCCATCAACTGGACCTGAACCTTGCGGGTGCGACACCGGGCCTCTATGTGCTCCGGGCCGCAGGTGCCGACGGCAGGGCCCTCACCGCCAAACTGGCCAAACCATGAAACCGCTGATCGGGGCCGCCGGCCGGGTCCTGGGAAAGTAGGGGAAAGCCCAATTACTGGGGGGGCTTGGCAATGGGGGTAAATGCTCAAACGGGGTAAAGGCTCTCTATGGCGATAAGGGTTCCGATCGTTTGTTGGCCGGGGGCAACTTCAAATGGGTCATGAACGGGAATGATTCGGTGATTGGGGCCGGCCAAGCGGCTTGGGACGGTTTCAGATGGGATAGTTTGGCCTATCGTATCCAACCGCCT
>JAGFIV010000054.1 GCA_024103275.1 Flavobacteriales bacterium | reverse complement strand
CAGCTGATCGGGGCTGACGTACTGGTTGACGACGATGTCGGCGGCGATATTGAAGATCTGTTTGTGGGCGAACTTGTCTACCATCAGGATGTGGCGCAGGGCGATGTGCAGGATCTCGTGCTTGATGCCCCCGTAGCGGTATGTCTCATCCGTCAGATCCTTGTCCCAGAAGCCCGGGTTGATGGACAACAAATCCGGGTGCAAAGGAACACCATGCCTTGGGCCGGGAGCAGGAGCCAAGCTCACAGCTCATAGCTCGCGGCTCATAGCTCATAGCTCATAGCTCATAGTTCATAGTTCATAGCTCGCGGCTCACGGACTCATCGCTCCCGGCTCCCGGCCCCCGACGCAGCTTTCCTCATCCCGTTCCTGCCTAACTTTCGCGCAATTACGCCCGTATTGGCACGTTCTGTGCGGGCATCGCGTTCCCCATGACATCGGACTACGAGCTGCTGATCGGAAAGCTGGACGGCTTCATCCGCAAGTATTACAAGGACCGCATGATCCGCGGGGTCTTGTATAGCGTGGGGCTGCTGGTGCTGTTCTTCCTGCTGGTGGCGCTCAGCGAATACTTCGGCCGTTTCGGCACCGGGGTGCGCACGGCCCTGTTCTGGTTGGTGCTGGCCTTCGGCGCCGTGGTGCTGGTGCGCCTCATCGTGCTGCCATTGTTCAAGCTCTTCCGTCTGGGCGAGGTGATCAGCCATGCCGAGGCGGCCCGCATCGTGGGGGCCCACTTCCCCGAGGTGCGGGACAAGCTGCTGAACACCTTGCAGCTTCGGGAACAGGCCACCGCGAACCCGGAGCGGCGCGCCCTCATCGAGGCCAGCATCGCCCAGCGCAGCCGCGAGCTCAAGCCCGTATCCTTCAGCAGCGCCATCGACCTTTCCAGGAACCGCAGGTACCTGCGCTACGCCCTGCCGCCGCTGGGCGTGCTGCTGATCATGCTCTTCGCGGCGCCCACGGTGATCACCCAGCCCACCAGGCGCATCCTGGCCCACGGCACCGAGTTCCTGCCCGAGGCCCCCTTCCGCTTCGTGGTGCTCAACAAGGACCTCACCGTGCCGGAGAACGAGGACTTCGAGCTGCAGGTGGAACTGCGCGGCGACGCCCTGCCCCAGCAGGTTTTCCTGGAACAGGACGGCAAGCGCATCCCGCTGGTGCGGCAGGATGCGGCCCGCTTCGCGCACCGCTTCCGCAACGTGCAGCAGCCGGTGGACTTCCGCCTGGCGGCCGACGGCTTCAACAGCACCGTCTTCCACCTGGCCACCGAGCCCAACCCCATGCTGCTGGGCCTCACCGTGGCGCTGGACTACCCGCCCTACCTCGGCCTGAAGAACACGGTGACCAACAACACCGGCGACATCACCGTGCCGGCGGGCACCCGCGTCACCTGGATGGCCGAGACCCGCAGCGCCGACCGGCTGGCCATCACCTTCGACGACACCACCTACGTGCTTGGGCCATCGTCGCCGGGCAACCAGCGCTTCACCGCCAGCCGCCGCTTCCTGCGCGGCCACGCCTACACCTTGGTCCCCTCCAACGGCGGGCTGCAGGCCCGCTCGCCGGCGCAGTACCACGTGGACGTGGTGCCCGATCTCTACCCCACCATCGCCGTGGAAGAGAAGGCCGACAGCCTCGCCCCGCGCCGGCTCTACTTCCGGGGCGACATCGGCGACGACCACGGCTTCAGGCGGCTGGCCTTCCACTACCGCGTCACCCAGGGCGGCGACAGCATCCCGCCGGACAAGCGCGAGCTCACGCGCGACATCGGCATCCAGCCCAACACCACGCGCCAGGGCTTCTTCCACTTCGAGGACCTGGGCGAGTTGCGGCTGATGCCCGGCGACAAGCTCGAGTACTGGTTCGAGGTGTGGGACAACGACGGGGTGAACGGCAGCAAAAGCGCGCGCAGCGCGGTGCGCACCTTCGAGGCGCCCAGCCTGAAGGAGTTGGCCCGGCGGCAGGACGAGCAGGGCGAGACCATCAAGGACGAACTGCGCGAGAGCATCCGCCAGGCCCAGGACCTCAAGCGCGACCTGGAGAAGATGCGGCGCGACATGCTGGACAAGAAGGACCTCAACTGGCAGGACAAGCAGAAGATGCAGGACGTGCTGGACCGCCAGAAGCAGCTGGAACAGCGCATCGAGCGGGCCACCGAGCAGATGAAGCAAAGCCAGCGGGAACAGCAGGGCTACAAGGAGGTGGACGAACGCATCCTGCAAAAGCAGCAGCAGGTGCAGGAACTCTTCGAGAACGTGCTCAGCGAGGAGATGAAGGAGCTCTACCGCCAAGTGCAGGAGATGCTGGAGAAGATCGACAAGGAGCAACTGCAGGAGCAGATGCAGAACATGAAGATCGGCCAGGAGGACATGGAAAAGGAACTGGACCGCGCCCTGGAACAGTTCAAGCAGATGGAGGTGGAGCAGAAGGCCGAGGACATCGCCGAACAGCTGGACAAGCTGGCGGAGCAGCAGCAGAAACTGGCGGAGGAGACCAAAGAGGGCCGGACAGGCAAGGAGGACTTGCAGCGCAAGCAGGACGAGCTGAACAAGGGGTTCGAGGACATACGGGACCAGCTGGAGGAGCTGGACAAGAAGAACCAGGAGCTGGAACGGCCGCTGGACCTGCCCGATACCGGCGAGCAGGAGAAGGGCATCCGGGACGAACAGCAGAAGAGCAGCGAGCAGCTGGAGAAGCAACAGAACAAGAAGGCCAGCCAGAGCCAGCAGAACGCGGGCGAGCAGATGCAGCAACTGGCCATGCAGATGCGCAGCAGCATCCAGAAGGGCCAGCAGGAGCAGTCCGAGGAGGACATGGATGCCCTGCGCCAGCTGCTGGAGAACATCCTGCAGCTGAGCTTCGACCAGGAGTCGAACATGGATGCCCTGCAGGCCACGGCCGTCCGCGATCCGCGCCTGGTGGACATCGGGCGGCAGCAGAAGAAGCTGCGGGACGATTCGCGCATCGTGGAGGATTCGCTCTTCGCCCTCAGCAAGCGCGTGCCGCAGCTGCAGGCCATGGTGAACCGGGAGATGAACCTGGTGAACGAGAACATGGAGCAGGCGCTGTCACACCTGGCCGAGGCGCGGGCCAACGCCACCGAGCGGCCCAAGGCGGCGGACCGGCAGCAGCGGGCGATGACCTCGTTGAACAACCTGGCGCTGATGCTGGACGAGGCCCTTCAGCAGATGCAGCAGCAACAGGCCAGCGGCATGCCCGGCAGCGGCAACTGCAACAAGCCCGGCGCGGGCAACAGCAGCGGCGACAGCAAGAAAATGCAGAAGATCCGCAGCCAGCAGGAAGCGCTTTCCAAGCAGTTGGAGGAGATGAAGAAGGCCCTGGAGAAGGGAAGCAAGCCCGGTGAAAAGCCCGGCCGGCAGAACCCGGGGTCCATGGGCATGAGCCAGCAGCTGGCGCAGTTGGCGGCGCAACAGGCCGCCCTGCGGCAGGAGATGCAGCGCATTGCGCAGGAGATGAACAAGGACGGCAGCGGCGCAGGCAACGGCCTGCAGAAGCTGGCCGACCAGATGGAGCAGAACGAAAAGGACATCGTGAACAAGAACATCACGCAAGAGACCGTCCGCCGCCAGCAGGACATCATGGTGCGCCTGCTGGAGGCCGAGAAGGCCGAGCGCGAGCGGGAACTGGACAACAAGCGGGAAAGTACTCCGGGCCAGGACCGCGACCATCCGGACCCGGCGCGCTTCTTCAACTACCAGCGCGACAAGATGCGCGAGGCCGAACTGCTGCGCACCGTGCCGCCGGGACTGAAACCGTACTACAAGGCGCGCGTGGATCAGTATTTCGATACTTTTGACCGACCCTGAACGAAGACCATGGGAGCACCACTGACCGAGGACGTCCACTTCACCCAGCGCATCGAATTTCCCGCGAAGGCGGAGAACCTGGCCTTGGCCGAAAAGCTGATCGATGAGGTCTGCAAACAGTACAACGTGCCCGAGGCGCTCTACGGCAACATCCTCATCGCGCTCACCGAGGCGGTGAACAACGCCATCCACCATGGCAACCAGCTGGACCCCTCCAAGCAGGTGCAGCTCAGCTACGGCGTGAAGGACGGCAAGGTCACCTTCCTGGTCTGCGACGAAGGACCCGGCTTCGACCACGAACACCTGCCCGACCCCACCGACCCGCAGAACATCGAGAAACCCCACGGCCGCGGCGTCTTCCTCATGCGTGCCCTGGCGGACTCGGTGGAGTTCACGGACAACGGCGCCTCGGTGTCCATGACCTTCAGCCTCACGGCCCCCAAGGAATAGCCATGCCCGGTGGCGGCGTCATCGCATTCAAGGCCATCGACGTCCCCGATGCCTTTCGCGGCAAGGAGAAACTGCGCCAATGGATCCGGGCCGTCGCTTCCGGCCATGGCCACTCCATCGGCGAGGTCACCTTCGTGCTGCTGACGGACAAGGGCCTGCTGCCCTACAACCGGCGCTACCTCAACCACGACGAGTACACCGACGTGATCACCTTCGACCTGCAGACCGGGACGGGCCTCTCGGGCGACATCCTGATCAGCTACGAGCGCGTGAAGGAGAACGCGGCCACCTACGGGGTGAGCCCGCGGCAGGAACTGCACCGCGTGATGGTGCACGGCCTGTTGCACCTGCTGGGCCACGGCGACAAGGGCGAGGCCAAGCGCAAGGCCATGCGTGCCGAGGAGGACAAGTGGCTGGCCAAGCTGAAATAGCCCGGGCAGGGCCGGTCCTGCGCGCAGGGGCCGGATGGGCCATTGGCCGAATGGGCATCAATTCTCCTGCTCGTAGTAGATCTTGTAGAACTTCCCATGGTCATCCTGGCCGCGCTCGATCTTGCTGCGGTCGCCGTGGATGTACACGTGGAAGTTCTTGTCCAGCTTCAGCACGCTCTTGAACACGCGCGCCTGCTTCTTCACGGCATCGGGCGAGATCTCGAAGCTGCTGCCCAGCTCCACGTTGTGCTCCTCCTGGTAGCGGTCGCTGTACTGGTTGAAGGAGCGGATGGCCTTCTCATCCTGGAAGACCTCCTCGGCGAATTCCTGCCGGTCGAACTGCGTGTGCTCCTTGAAGTACTGCACGGAGCGGTTCAGCAGGTCGATCTGGTCCGTTTTCTCCACCACGAAGTCCTCTGGCAACTGCTGGGTGATGAAGGTCTTGGTGAGCTGCATCACGTCGGTGGTGCTGTTCACGTGGTCCTTCTTGGGCCGCGAGCGGATCACATCCTTCTGCCACCAGGCCGTGCTGCCCTCGTTGTCGATGATGAAGAGCGTGGCATCCTTGTCCATGTACACCACCAGGCAAGCCTTGTTGGGCTTGCCGTTGCCCAGGCCGCGCTTCAGGCGCAGCGCGATGCCGCCGTCCTTGCGCTTGCTTTCCAGGAACACTTCCTTCTCGTCGAACTTGAAGATGCCCACGGCATCATAAACCGCCCCGCCTACCTCCACCTCACTGAAACGCGCTGCGATCAGGTCGCCCTCGGGCATGTCCTCACCGCCCGCGGCGATCACATGCTTGGCGATGGCCACGGAGCATTCCACGATGTCCGCGCCCTTGTGCAGCTTGGCGCACAGGCCCTGCAGCACGTTCGACTTCGGCCCGCCCTCCATGTCGAACGCGCAGGTGAAGGCCATGTTGGTGAAGGGCCGCAGGAAGAGCTTCCGCAGGAACTGCTGTTCCTCCTCGCCCTTGATCACCGCGCTGAAATCGCTGAAGACGCATGCCTCCTCCCGGGCGGCGATGCGGTGCAGCACGAACTCGTCCACGAAAGCTTCCTTGCCGTTCACCATGAACTGCAAAGAACGCAACTGAAACGCCATCCGGGCGGCCTTCCGCAGGATGGTGCCGAAATGCCCGCCCTCCTTGTATTCCCACCGGATCCAGGACTGCGGCAAGGGGTGGATCCCGTGCAACGGGGCACGGAACTTTGCCGTCACCGTCGCAATGCAAAAGATCTCCTTGTCCATACTTCTGGCGCTGGGCACCACCGTTGCCTCGGCGCAGCAACACCGTGTGCTCTTCATCGGCAATAGCTATACCGGCGTGAACAACCTGCCCGAGATGACCCGCCAACTGGCGCTTTCCCTCGGGGACACGCTGGTGGTGGCCAGCTCCAACCCGGGAGGGTACACCTTCTCGCAACATTGCACCAACGCGGCCACCCAAGGGCTGATCGACCAAGGCGATTGGGATTTCGTGGTGCTGCAAGAGCAAAGCCAGCTGCCCTCCTTTCCGCCGGCACAGGTGGCCAGCCAATGCCTGCCATACGCACAAGCCCTGGTGGACAGCATCCGTGCGCATTCCGTCTGCGCGGAACCCGTGTTCTACATGACCTGGGGCCGCGAGAACGGCGATGCGCAGAACTGCGCGGCGTGGCCACCGGTGTGCACCTACGAAGGCATGCAGCAGCAATTGCGTATAAGCTACCTGCAGATGGCCGAAGACAACAGCGCGGAATGCGCCCCTGCGGGGATGGCCTGGAAGCACGTGCGGGACAATTTCCCGACGATCGATCTGTATGCAAGCGACGGCAGCCATCCCAGCGTGGCGGGCAGCTACCTGGTGGCCTGTACCATGTACAGCACCTTCTTCCGGAAGAGCACGGTGGGCGCCGGCTGGCTTTCCACCTTGGATGCAAATACCGCCGCCACGCTGCAGCAGGTGGCCAGCAACACCGTTCTGGACAGCCTGGACACCTGGAACATCGGCGTGAACGATCCGGTCGCGGCACCGACGTTCACCGACCTCGGCGGCGGCCAGGTGCAGTTCAGCGAGAACTCCACGCACGCTACTTCCCACTTCTGGGACCTCGGCGACGGCAGCACCAGCACGGAGAGCAGCTTCACGCACAGCTACGCCGTCACCGGCGACTACACGGTGACCTACATCGCCATGGATGATTGCGGGCGCACCGATACCAGCGTGTTCGAGGTGGCGGGCATCGTGGCCGGGATCCACGAGCAGGCGGCGCGGTCGTTCCGTGTGGTCGCTGACGCGCAAGGCCTGTTCATCCACAACGCCGGCGACGCGGGGACCCTGCACCTGTTCGACCTGCAAGGACGGACGCTGCGAACGGTCAGCATCGGCGCCGGGAGCGGGCAGCACATCCGTTTGGCATCGGGGCAAGGCGTGCTGTGGCGCTTTGTGGACGGACGTTGTGCAGCCAGCGGGATGGTGGTGGTGCCATAGCTTTGGGGTCAGGCATGGCGACCGATCCCCGCATCCATTTCGGGACGAAGGCGGAAAACAACGCCCGGCGCGAACGTGCGTTCCTGGAATTGACCCCGGCGGAACGCTTCCAGTGGTTCCTGCGCAGTTTCGAAGAGCGGCGTGACCCGAACGCGAAAGAACGGCCGACGCGGAATTTCGTGATCCGCAAAAAGGCATGACCCCATTTGGCAAAGAGGTCAGCGGCTTCCTGCGTGCAGCGCACAAGAATGACCTGCGTGTGCTGCTTGTCGGTGGTGGTGCCGTGAACTTTCACGGGTATCAGCGGCACTCCGCGGACATCGACCTGTGGATCGAGCCGAGTGGGGAGAATTTCGATCGGCTGCTCACCGTGCTTCGATCATTGGGATACACCGTGGATCATCTGCCTGACGCGGTACTACGCCAAGAGCAGAACATCTCGATCAAGATCTCGCCCGAAATGGAGATCGAACTCATCACCCGCTTCACGCCAGGCTGCACTTTTGAAGAGGCATGGGCGCGCAGTGAAGTTTCCGAGCTGGCGGGAGAGCCCGTGGCCTTGTTCCGAGTGCTGAGCTACGATGACCTGATCGCAAGCAAGCTTCGTAGCGCCAGGCCCAAGGACCTGTTGGATGTGCAGGAGCTGAAGAGGAAGCGTAGGTGAGTTGAGGTCCTGCCCCCGGGCTTGTTCCAACGAACGGTTGAATGTTGCTGGGGAAGCCGTATCGCCTTGTTGCCCCAATACACTTTCACTGCCCGTGCCTGAACGACTTGTCCTGCACCTTCACCACGTGGAGCACGAAGGGGAAGAGCGCGTCCATCGTCTCCTGTGCGCCGCGTGTTGATCCCGGGAGGGTGATCACCAACGTGCGGCCGATCATGCCGGCGATGCCGCGGCTCATGATGGCCAGGGGTACGCGTTCCTGGCCGTAGGCGCGGGCGGCTTCCATGATGCCGGGCACCTCGCGGTCCAGGATGGGGGCGATGGCCTCGGGCGTACGGTCGCGCGGGGAAAGGCCGGTGCCGCCGGTGGTGAGGATGAGGTCCAAACCTGCCGTGGCCCACTCGTTCACCTTGGCCGCGAGCTGTTCCGGCTCGTCCGGCACCAGGCCCTGTTCGGCAACCGCGACGCCGATCTGCTTCAAGCGATCGCCGATGGCGGCCCCGGCCTTGTCCTCTTTCTTTCCGGCGGACACGCTGTCGCTGATCACCAGCACGCCGGCGCGCAGCTCGCGGTCGAAGCTGTCCTTCCAATCGCTCTTGCCGCCTTTCTTCTCCACCAGCCGGATGCGGTCGATGGTGATGCCCTTGTCGATGGGCTTGAGCATGTCGTAGAGGGTGAGTGCGGCCACGCTGGCGCCGTGCATGGCCTCCACCTCCACGCCGGTGCGGTAGATGGTGCGCACCTTCACGGTGACCACGATGGCCCTGTCCTGCACATCGCAGCTGACCTCGGCATGTTCCACCGGCAGCGGATGGCAATCCGGGATCATGTCCGCCGTGCGCTTGATGCCGAACAGCCCGGCGATGCGCGCGGCCTCCACCACATCGCCCTTGGGCACGCGCCGTTCACGGATGGCGGCGATGGTGGCAGGCAGGCTCACCGCTACGGTGGCCTCGGCCACGGCCTCGCGCAGGGTGGGCGATTTGTGGGTGATGTCGATCATGGTCGTTGGGGCGTGAGATCTCCCGCCCTTACTGATTACGCTTCCAAGTGTGTGCCCCACCCTCCAGGATCTCCTTGCCGAAGATGGGCAGGCGCTTTTTCACCTCGTCGGTGACAAAGGCCACGACCTCGCGGGCCGTTTGGCGATGCGCGGCGGAGGCGAAGACGAAGAAGCAGAGCTCGCCGGCCTTGATGATGCCTTGGCTGTGGTGCACGTGCAGGCAGGTGATGGGCCAGCGGGCGAAGGCCTCCTCGCGGATGGCCGCCATCTGCTCGTTCGCCATTTCGCGGTAGGCGGTGTATTCGATGGCCTGAACCGTTGTTCGTTCTTGGTTGTCAGTTGTCAGGCTCTCCGATGGCCCCGCAACATTCGCAACCTTGTCCGCCCTTACCTGCCCCAGGAAGATCTCGTGTGCACCGATGTCGTGCTTGGTGGCGTGCTTGGCGATGCTCTCCGCGATGAAGGCCGGGGCGATCGGGCCTTCCACGAAGATGTCGCGCTTCTTATGGGGCTTGGCTTCACTCATCCTCCGGCGAATGGGGGTAGCAGGGCCACTTCCTCGGTGCCCTTCAGGTCGATGTCGCCGTTCACGATTCGGCGGTCCACGGCCAGGGCATAGCTGAGGCCGGAGAGCCCCTCGATGCGTTGCTCCAAGGCGCGTTTCAGGGCTTGGGCCGACCCGGCCTCCACGCGGATCAGGTCGGTGCCTGCACGCTCGGCGATCATTCCGAACAGCTTCACGTCCATGGCCTCAAAGGTCGTCAGGTTTGTTGAGGTTGCGAAACAGGTCCTCGGGCCAGCCGTCCTGGCCGGGGTCGATGTCGAGGTAGGCCGTGCGCACGTGTTCCAACGCGCCGTGCATGGAAAGGCGGCTGGCCATCATTTGTTGCATGAAGGCCGGCAGGCAGCGGCGATGGTAGGCGGCCACCAGCGGTTCGAGACTGCCACCATGGCGGGGCACCAGTGCGTCGGCATCCTCGGGCAGCTCGCGGGTGAGGCGCTCCAGCAGCCGTTCATTCACGCCGGGCACGTCCACGGCCAGCACCAGCAGGCGCTCAAAGCGGGCCGCACCCATCGCCGTCACGATACCGCCCAGCGGGCCCATGCCGGGGATCTCATCGGGCAGCACACCCGGAACGAGGCCACCGTACTTGCGCGGATCGCCCACCACGAGCAGTTCGCGCACATGCGGCCTCAGCCGCTCCACGCCGTGCAGCAGCAGCGGTTTGCCATCCACTTCCATCAAGGCCTTGTCGCGGCCCATGCGCGTGCTCTTGCCACCGGCCAGCAGCACGCCGGTCCATGCGTATTTGCTTCCCATCAATCCCTGAAATGCACTTCCACTTCGTGTCCCTCGGCGAATTGGCGCCGGTCGGCGGGGAAGTAAGCGATGGCCCGCGCCTCCACCAGGGAGCGCAGCATGTGCGATCCCTCATCGGCCAGCAGTTCCACCCGCCCGTGCTCCACGCGCGCGGCCCGGAACTCGGCCCGCTTTCCCTTCAGCTGCACCCCGTGGGCCAGGGGCAGGCGGTCCGCGGGCATCCACGGATGCGTTGCGCCCTGCAAGCCGCGTAGATGTGGCAGCACGTATTCCCAGAACAGGATCATCACCGCGCGCGGGTTGCCCGGCAGGCCGAACACCGAACGGCCCTCCCACGATCCGAAGAGCATGGGTTTGCCCGGTTTCTGCAGCACGCCATGGATGTGGATGCTGGCGCCCAGGCTTTGCAGGCTGGCCGGGACCAGGTCGTAGGCACCCACGGAGACCCCGCCGGTGCAGATGATCACGTCATGTTCCGCCCGTGCGGCCTGCCAAGCTGCGGCAAGGGCTCCACGGTCGTCGGCCACGTGGCGCATTTCCGCCGGGATCCCTGCGGATGCCAAGGCTGCCTGCAGCATCACGCCATTGCTGCCGAAGATCTTGCCGGGCTGCGGGGCGTCGCCTTCGGCGAATTCATCCCCGCTCACCAGGATGGCCACGCGCGGCCTTCGGCGCACCTCCACCTCTTTCACGCCCACCGAGGCCAGGAGCCCGATGGCCGGCGCGTCCAACAGGGTCCCGGCCTTCACCGCGGTGCTGCGGGCACGCAGCTGCTCGCCTTTCCGCCGGACGTGGCCGCCGCGCACCAGCTTGGGGTCGTCGTAGGTGATCGCATCGCCTTCGCGTTGCACCAGCTCCTGCATCACCACGGTATCGGCGCCATCGGGCATCATGCCCCCGGTGAAGATGCGCACGCATTCGCCCGGCCCCAGGGCCCGTGGGAACACGGCACCGGCGGCCACCTCGCCGACCACCGACAGGCGCCCGGGCGCTTCGGTAAAAGCGAAGGCATAGCCGTCCATGGCGCTGCAGTTGAACAGCGGGTGGTCATGCGGCGCGGTGACGGTACGCGCCAGGTAGTGGCCGACGGCTTGTACCAACGGCACCTTCACCGCCGCGGTCAATCGCGCGGTGCCCATGGTGCGCACCTTGGCCTCCTCCACCGTGATCATGCGAACATCAGTTTTATGCTGGCAAAGAGAAGCACCAGGCCCAATGCCTGTTTCAACCGGACCTCGTTCAGGCGCTTGGCGCCCACCCATCCGCCCAGCAGGCCACCGATGATGGCGGCCGCGATCCACGGCAACATGTGCGGGCCCAAGGTCTCCCCGTTGCCGATCACCCCGGCCAGGCCCGAGGCGCTGTTCACGAAGATGAAGAGTGCCGAGGTGGCGGCGGTTGTTTTCATATCCGCCCAATTGAGCAGCAGCAGCACGGGGCTGAGCAGTACGCCCCCGCCGATGCCGATCATGCCGGACACGAAGCCCAGCACGGCGCCGATCACCAGCGCCCACGCCAAGGGAATGGGCACCAACCTGTCCTTGCCCCTGCCGAACAGGCCGAACATGCGCGCCACGGCGAACAGCAGGCACACGGCGAGGATGCGCTTGTACACCAGCGGGTCCAGCTGCACCTGCGCGCCGAGCCACGCGGCAGGCATCGAGGCCACGGCGAAAGGCCAAAAGGTGCGCCAGCGGAAGTGGCCGCCCCGTGCATATTGGGTGAAGGAGATGGCGCTGACGAAAAGGTTGAGCACGAGGGCGGTGGGGCGCATCACCACCACGGACATGCCGGCCAGGGCCATCAGGGCCAGGTAGCCGCTGGCGCCGCCATGCCCCACCATCGCATACGCAAAGGCCACGCAGGCGATGAGGATGATCAGTAACCAAGGTTCCATGGCTCAGGTCCCGGGCGGTGCAATGGCGGTCCACCCGCCATGGGCGAAGAGGTCGACCTGGCCGTTCACCACCGGGCCGCCCTGCACAAGTTGCCGCAGCAGCGCGGCCATGCGGTCACCCACGCGGTTGATGGTTTCCATGGGCACGTAGCGCATGTCGCACCCGTCCTGTTCCGCGCCGGGCCTGCCGGCGAACAGGTCGTCGCGGGAGAGGTCCTTGCCCTCGCCCCGTGCATGCAGCACGATCACTTGTCCTTGCGTGCCATGCACCGATCCGCTTACCAGGGCCAACCCGTACTCGGCGCATTTCCGGTCGATCATGCGCTTCACATGGGCATCATCGGTGCAATCCGCCACGATGTCGTGGATGGGGATGGTCTGGCCGGCGTTGCTGCTATCGAAGAACTCGTCCATGGCGCTCACCCGCAGGTCGGGAACATGGGCGCGCAGCCAGCCCTTCAGCACCTTGCACTTGGGCTTGCCCACGTCGTCGGCGGTGTACAGCGGTTGCCGTTCCAGGTTGCGCGTTTCCACGCGGTCGCCGTCGATCAGGGTGATGCCGCCCCAGCCCAGGTGGCCGATGTGCGGCAGCACCGCATTGGCCAAGGCCCCGCAGCCCACCACCAGCAGGCGCGGGGCTGTTTGCGGGTTCAATTCATCCGCGGGCATGCCCCAAAGTAACGGACTGGTGCGGCAGGGTGGCAACGCACGCAGGGCCCCGGACGTATCCGGGACCCATCATGCCGTGCCGGTGCGTGATCACTGCTTCACGAATGCTGCGTTGGCCACGGCCTGTCCGCCGCGGATGCGCACGGTATAGGCCCCGGGTGCCAGGGCGGACACGTCCACCGTGGTACCCCCCGGCCGCAGGCCCGCCGTCAGGCACACGCGTCCCGATACATCGATGAATTCCGCCGCGTATGCACCGGGCGGCAGCTCGCCGCCGATGGTAAGTTGGTCCAGCGCCGGGTTGGGGAACAGGTGCATCGGGCTTCCGCCGTCCACGTCATCCACGGATGTGGTGCCCACGTACACGTGCACGGCGGTGCGGGGCCCTTCGCACCAAGTGGCGGGCGCGGACACCTCCCAATCATAGAAGAAATAGTAGTACTGCGCGGAACCGGCGTTGGAACCGGTGATGGCGCCCAGGTTGCCCAGGTTGTAGGGGAAGTCCGGGTTGCTGCCCACGCCATCGCGCCACAGCTGCGGGTTGCCGGAGGCCACGCGCAGGCCGTACGAGCCGTTTGCCGGCACGGTCCAGTTGAGGTCCACGCGGCTTTCACCATCGGGGATGTCGAAATCGCCCGAATAGACCACCGCATCCGTGACCCGGTCCACCAAGGCCAGCGGGCGGATCCCGGCACCGTTGGCATAGACCTTCACGCTCTTGATCACCATGTCGGCCGTGGTGCTGAACAGGAGGTAGTACGTGGCGTTGCTTTGAAAGACGCCGTTGTTCGTTTTGTTGGTCATGCCCCCGTAGGCAATGCCCCCTCCGTTCTCCAGTGTGGCGGAGCACCAGAAGGTATCGGCCGTCTCCACCCATGGTGTGGTCCAAGGGCTTCCCGAGCCCAGGAGGGTGCCGTCCGCGGCCGCATCATACCAGCGGATGCTGTCCCCGGTGGCTGTCAGGACGGCCGTGCCCGCGACGGGGATCGTCACATCATCGCTCTGCGGCGCGCCGGCGGCATCCAGCACGTTCACGGTGATCGTGTCGGAGCTGAACAGTGCGCAGGCCCCTTGCACGGAGACCGTGTAGTCGCCGGGGGTGTTCACGGTGATGGCCTGGCCCGTCCCGCCATTGCTCCACGCATAGTTGGGGGCAGGCGAGGAGGCCAGCACCACTTGGTCGTTCGGGCAGATGTCCACGGGGCCCAGGGCGGTGATCACCGGTGTTTCGTCGGGATCCAGCATCACGTTCAGGTTGGCCTGGGTCATGCAGTCTCCCGTGCCGGCGGTCACGTAATAGTTGCCGGGCGTGCCCACGTCGATGGCGGTGCCGGTGGCACCGGTGTTCCACAGCAGGTCTCCGCTGGCCGATGCGGTCAAGGTGATCGGCCCGCTGCCGGTGCACAGGGTCGTGGCCGGGTTGCCGGTGATGGCCACGTTGGGCGAGATGCA
>JAGFIV010000025.1 GCA_024103275.1 Flavobacteriales bacterium | reverse complement strand
GGCCGTGTTCCATGAGCTCACTTTGGTGACCGGCAATATCCGGCACTTCGAGCGCCTGCAAGGGATCAAACTGGAAGACTGGACCGCGTAGGTCAACGGGCGGTCCGGGCCCGCACTTCCTCCGGTTCCCCTATCACCTTCATCACATGGCCCAGGGCCAGTTGAAACTGCTCTTCCTCCGTAAGATCGCTGTTATCGATCACGATCGCATCCGGCGCCTGCACCAAGGGTGAAGCCTTGCGCCTGGTATCGTCCTCATCGCGCCGGGCGATGTTCTCCCGCACGGCGGCGATGTCCACCTGCACGCCTTTCGCCACCAGCTCCTGGTAACGGCGCTGGGCACGGATCTCCGGGCTGGCGGTCATGAAGAACTTCACCTCGGCATGCGGGAACACCACCGTGCCGATGTCACGCCCGTCCATCACCACACCTCCTTCACTACCCAAGGCACGCTGCAGTTCCACCAGCTTGGCGCGCACCTCCGGTACCGGGCTGACCAAGGTGACATGCCGACTGACCTCCATGCCGCGGATGGGGCCTTCCACGTTGCGGCCGTTGAGAAAGGTGGCGCTTCGTCCGGTGCTGTCGTCGTGCTGGAACCCGATCCGGATGCCGTCCAAGGCTTCCACCAGGCCCTGCAGGTCCATGTAGTGGTCCTTCACCAGGCCGCTTTCCATGGCGAACAGGGCCACGGCGCGGTACATGGCCCCACTGTCGATGTAGGTGTAACCCAGGTGATGGGCCAATTGCTTGGCCAGCGTGCTCTTGCCGCAGCTGCTGAACCCGTCGATGGCAATGGTGATCCGCCGCATCGGCCGCAAGCTATGCCAATGGGGCAATACGGCAACTGGTCAATGGCGGACCGGGGCAATTGGCCAACATGCCAAGGCACCAATGAGGCAAAGGAGAAATGAGCCAATTGGCCAGTTCACCAGGGAAGCAATGGACATTGGCCAAGGGTCCAAGGGAACATCCGACGAAATGAAAATGGGGCAAATTGCCCAACCGCTATTCCACCGTTCGGGCCTTGTGCAGCTCGCTGAAACGCATGGCCAAGGTGATCGTGTTGCTCGCCCCCGCGGGGTTGAATTGGGCGTAGCTGTAACTCACGTGGATCTTGCTCACGCGCAGGCCGATGCCCATGCTGATCCCGCTCAGGCCCGGCTTGGCCTCCATGGCCAATTCCTGCCTGCGCCTGTAATCATAGCCGAACCGAAGCATGAAGTTCGGGGAGAACTGGACCTCCACGTTGGGCTTCACATGCATCATCGCCTTTTGTGCCGTGGTCACCTTCTTCACGATGGCCGCTCCCGTCATGGGGTCGATCTGCCGGTTGATGTTCGGATCGTCGTAGGTGAGGTCCCACTGTTGCAGGTTGTCAACCGAAAGGCCCAGCCGGAAGGGCGCATGCCTGAACTTGTAGGTGGCGGCCAACTGCACTTGGAAGGGCAGCTTTTCCTTGGTGCCCGTGTAGTTGCTGGCAACCATCCCGATGTTGCGCAGGGTGGCGGCCACCGTCAGGCCCAAGGCTTTCTTCACATACACCCCGCCCACGTCCGCGGCCCATCCCGTGGCGTTGTATGTATCCAGATGGGAGGTGATGAATTTCACGTTGGCCCCCACGCTGAAAACGCTATCGATGGCACGGCCGGCACCCACCTGCACCACGTATTCCCCCGCCTTGAACTCACCTTGGTCCAGGCCCGTCTCGTCACGCCGCGTAAACGTGCCGTAGTCCACATACTGCACGGAACCGCTGAGCGTGATCTTGGCGCTGTCCAGATGCTGGCCGTATGCGGCATAGCCGATCATGATGCCGTCCACGTAGGGCAGATAGCTCAACGCCAGCTGCTTGGACATGGATCCGTTCAGCAGGGCGGGGTTGAAGAGCCCCAGGTTCAGGTCGTTGTCATAGACCGCCACCGGGGAGCCGCCCAGGCTGGAGACCCTGGCGGAGCTCGGGATGTCCAAAATGCGGAATACCGCCGACCCGCCCAATTGTGCCCGCGCCACCGCCACGGCCAGGAATGCGCACAGGACAAGCGGGGCACGTTTTATGATCGCCATGTACGATGGACTGCGTTGGGAACGCAAGATAACGGCGGGTAGTATTTGACCCGTGACCGATGGCGTGGCCATGGCCGTGCAGGCGATGGTCATCGCGCCCACAGCAGCGACCCGTCGCCGAAGCTCAGGAAGCGGTAGCCATGGTCCAGGGCATGGGCATAGACCTTCCGCCACTCCGGGCCGATCAGTGCCTCCACCAGCAACAGCAACGTGCTTTTCGGCTGATGGAAGTTCGTGATCAGGGCATCGCCCAGGCGAAAGCGGTAGCCCGGGGCGATCAACAAGCGGGTGGTACCCTCCACGGCATCCGTGCCCTGCGCCTCCATCCACGCCAGGATTGCCTGCAGGGCCTCAGCGGAGGGCACGCCGCAAGGCTGCCCGTAGGGCCGCCATTGCCCTACATCCAACCGCCGTGCGTCGTTCCCCAACACCAGGTCCGCACCGAACCAGTAGAGGCTTTCCAGCGTGCGCAGGGCGGTCGTGCCCACGGGTATGATCGGCCCGTTGCCTAGATGGCGCAACAGGCGCCCGACGGTTTCCCGGGAGATGCGTACCTGTTCACCATGCATGTGGTGGCCTTGCATCGTGGCGCTCTTCACCGGCAGGAACGTCCCCGCCCCCACATGGAGGGTGACCCGCGCCGTGCCCACGCCTTTGGCGCCAAGCGCCGCCAGCAGGCCCGGGGTGAAATGCAGGCTGGCCGTGGGTGCGGCCACGGAACCTGGCCGTTCCGCAAAGACCGTGTTGTAGCGCACCTCATCGCCATCCTCCGCAGGCCGCTTCATATAGGGCGGCAGGGGCATTGCACCGAAGCGGCCCAACTGTTCCAGGAAACTGTCCTGCCCATCCCAACGGAAATCGACCAGGAATTCCCCGTCGCGCAGGCCGGAACGCGCCATCGACAGGCGGTGGCCGTCCTTCTCCAGGGCCAGCTCCTCTCCTTTCCAGCGCTTGGCATTGCCCAGCATGCACCACCAGCGGCTGCTGCCTTGGTCGTTCAGGGCTTGTTCCATCGTGCGCCCGTCCTCCGGGCTGAGCACCATGCACTCGATCAGCGCACCGCTGCGGCGGCGGAAATGAAGCCGCGCTTGCACCACCCGCGTATCGTTCAGCACCAACAGGCCGTTGCCCGGCAATTCGGCGGGGAGGCCGGAAAACAGGCTGTCACGGATCTGGCCGTTGCGGAAGATCAGCAACTTCGCGAGGTCCCTTTCAGCCAACGGATATTGGGCGATACGTTCAGGCGGCAGGACGTAGGTGAGCGCATCCACCGAAAGCTGCCCGGGGTTTCCCGCCGGTGCTCCTTGGCTGGTCATCCTATCCCCCATTGCAGCTGGATCACGGCCGTCCATTGACCAAGGGCCGGGCCGTTCAGGGCGTTTCCCTTGGTCCAGGACCGCCCGACCGCACCTTGGAGCTTCACGGCATGTCCCCGAAGGAACCGGTTGTACCCCAGCAAAGCCTCATCCCAGTCGGGGTACAGCCGCCCCACATCCGGGTCGTGGCGGACCATGGCGGCCATTGCCACCACTTGGGATCGTTCGCCCAGCATGCGGCCCAACTGGCTGGTGAAGCCCCAGCCCTCGTTGACGCCGGCCAGGACAAGGCCTGTGGGATCCAACACCAGCGGGGAACCGTCGGCCAGGCGCCGGTTGAACTCATTCTGCCAGCCCCAACCCCGGTATTTGAGGTGCATGTCGGCAAAGAATGTGTTGATCGTGCGTTGCTGGCCCATGGGGAGCGGCAGACCGCGTTGCGCCCTCGTGCGGCTGGCCCGGCGGTCGGTGCTATATGCCACCGCCACGGCCAGCTTCAGCGATTCCTCATACCGCAGGTCACCTTCGGAGAATTCGCCATTCCCTTGGAACGGACCCAGCGGAAGCCAGTCCAAACGCCCCGTATAGCAGAGCCCGTTGTCCCCGGCCCCCGGCGCACGGCCTTCGCCTTGGGTGACCGCCGCACGGACGTGCATCCTTTGGCTGCCCAAGGCCAGGTCCTGGAAGAGATGGACCCCGACATCGCGGTCCAAGGAAGCCCCGTTCACGGCCACCGATCGGTCAGGGGTCTTCCAAGTTGCATCGGAATTGATCATGAGCCTCCCGCCCGGCATGCGCATCTGCCCCAGCCCCACCTTGGTCCCCGGCAGCAAGCGGTAGAGGACGATCGCGTCCAAGAGGGGTGCGGCGACGGAGCTGCCGTCCCCAAGGTCCAGGTCCTGCTTGGAAAAGCCAAGCTGCACCTTGTATTCCAAGCGCCTTGCCAGCAGGAACCCCTCCACTTTCAGGCGCAGGCGCCTCACACGGAAATCCACCACATCCTCCCCGGACCCATTTTCCTCCACGCGCCGGAAAGCGGCCCGGTTCTGCACCCGCACGCCCAAGGCGACCTTCGCCGTGGAGTCCTTTTGCGCGACGAGCCCCGTTGCCGGAGCGAAGCGGACCACTGCCTCCCCTTGCGGACGTGCGCATAAAGGCGCAAGCATTCCGCCTGTCATGAGGATGAGAATCGCCGGGCCTTGCATGGCGGCCGCAAAGATGGTGGCCGGTGAGCCATGGTCAATGCACGGGCAAGGCCCGACGGACCTGACCGCGTGGCTGCCGGGGCTCAGGCCACATGCAGCGCGTGCTCCACCTTCTCCTTCAGCAGGGCGTGCCTCACCACGTCGATCATCTCCGTGACGTAGTGGAAGCGCATGCCCCTCAAGTACTTGGCATCGATGTCCTCGATGTCCTTCCGGTTGTCCTCGCTGAGGATGATCTCCTTGATGCCCGCCCGCTTGGCGGCGAGAATCTTCTCCCGGATGCCGCCCACGGGCAGCACCTTGCCCCGCAAGGTGATCTCGCCGGTCATTGCCACGAACTTGCGCACCTTCTGTTGGGTGAAGGCGCTGGCGATGCTGGTGAGCATGGCGATGCCGGCGCTGGGGCCGTCCTTGGGCGTGGCACCCTCCGGCACGTGCACGTGCACGTTCCAGCGCTTGAACACCTCCTGCTCCAGGCCGATGATGTCGCTGTGCGCCTTGAGGTATTCCAGCGCGATCATCGCGCTCTCCTTCATCACGTCGCCCAGGTTGCCCGTCAGCGTCAACTTGCCCTCCCCCTTGGTGATGCTCGTCTCTAGGAAGAGGATGTCGCCGCCGGTGGGGGTCCAGGCCAGGCCCGTGACCACCCCGGCCACGTCGTTGCCCTGGTACTTGTCACGTGCATGGCTGGGCCCGTAGATCTTGTTCAGGTCCTCCACCTTCAGTATCACGTTGTACTTCTCCTTTAGCGCGATCTGCTTGGCCCGGTAGCGCACCAGTTTGGCAATGCGCTTTTCCAGCGAGCGCACGCCGCTTTCATCGGTGTAATTCCCAATGATCGCCTCCAGCACGCCGTCGCCCAAGGCGAACTGCTTGGCCTTGATGCCGGATTCCTTCAGTTGCTTGGGCAGCAGGTGACGCAGGGCGATCTGCACTTTCTCCTCCATGGTGTACCCGTTCACCTCAATGATCTCCATGCGGTCGCGCAGCGCGGGATGGATGGTGCTGAGCGAGTTCGCCGTGGCCACGAACATCACGCGGCTGAGGTCGTACTCCATCTCCACGTAGTTGTCGTAAAACGCATGGTTCTGCTCCGGGTCCAGCACCTCCAGCAGGGCGCTTGCCGGATCGCCGCTGAAGTCGCGGCTCACCTTGTCGATCTCGTCCAACACGAACAACGGATTGCTCGTACCGGCCTTTTTCAGGCTCTGCACCAGGCGGCCCGGCATGGCGCCGATGTACGTCTTTCGATGGCCGCGGATCTCTGCCTCGTCGTGCAGGCCGCCCAAGCTCATGCGCACGTACTTCCGCCCCAGTGCCTCGGCCATGCTCTTCCCCAAGCTGGTCTTGCCCACGCCAGGCGGCCCGTACAGGCACAGGATGGGGGCTTTCATGTCCCCCTTCAGCTTCAGCACCGCCAAGTGCTCAATGATCCGCTCCTTCACCTTGTCCAGGCCGAAGTGGTCGCGGTCCAGGATCTTTTGCGCGTTCTTCAGGTCGAACTTGTCCTTGGTGTATTCGCCCCAGGGCAGCTCCAGGAAGAGTTGCACATAGTTGTATTGCACGCTGAACTCGGCGCCCATGGGGTTCATGCGCTGCAACTTCACCAATTCCTTCTCGAAGTGCTCGCCCACCTTGGCCGTCCATTTCTTCTTCTTGGCCGCCGCGCGCATCTCCTCGATCTCCTGCTCGACCGGGTTGCCGCCCAGCTCGTCCTGGATGGTCTTGATCTGCTGGTGCAGGAAATACTCGCGCTGTTGCTTGTCCACCTCGGTGCGCACCTTGCTCTGGATCTCGTTCTTCATCTCCAGCATCTGCAGCTCCTTTGTCAGGTGCGCCAGCAGCAGGTTGGCCCGTTCGCGCAGGTCCGCCACCTCCAGCATGCGCTGCTTCTCGGCCACCTCCGCGTTCATGTTGCTGCTGATGAAGTTCACCAGGAAGCTCGGGCTGTCGATGTTCTTGATGGCGAAGCTGGCCTCGCTGGGAATGTGCGGGCTGGCCTTGATGATGTTGGTGGCCAGGTCCTTCAGGGAGCTCACCAGCGCCTCGAACTCCTTCTCTCCCTTGGCCGGCCGTTGCTCGTTGAATTCCTTGACCCGGGCGGTGAAATAGGGATCCGTGCGCACCATCTCCAGCATCTCGAAGCGCTTCTTGCCCTGGATCACCGCCGTGGTGCTGCCGTCCGGCATGCGCAACATGCGGATGATGGTGGCGATGGTGCCCACCTTGTTCAGGTCCTCCTGGTTCGGCTCCTCGATGTCGGCATCCTTCTGGCTCACCACGCCCAAGGTGCGGTTGCCCCGGTATACGTCCTGGATCAGGCGGATGCTGCGGTCGCGCCCCACGGTGATCGGGATCACCACCCCCGGGAACAGGACCGTGTTGCGCAACGGCAGCACGGGAAGTTCGGGCGGCGTTTGTTCCGCGTTCATCTGCTCCTCGTCCTCCGCAGTGATCAATGGGATCAGCTCGGTCTCATTGTCGATCATCTCCGATGAAAACAAGGAACTGTCACCTATCAGTATGTCGCTCATGCGAATTGTGCCAAAGTGTCGGTTTCAAATGTACCCTTCGGGCAGGCCAGTCGGCAAAGCCCGAGGGGCCTGTGGCAACGCAAGCTCTGTGCCGCACCCCACAAGAGGTGAAATTGTCAGTTGCGATAGCCTTCCGTCAGGTTGAAGACATGCTGTAGAATGGTCCTGTCCTCCGCTGTGAGGTGCACATGCCTGCGCTCCATCATCCGCTGCGCGGTCTCCAGGGCCTTTTCCAAGGTATGCGTACCCGTGCTGCCCCAGCTGAACGAAGGAATGTGCTTGGGCGGGAACCCGCTGCCGAAAATATTCGCGGCAACCCCGGCCACCGTGCCCGTGTTGAACATGGTGTTGATGCCGCACTTGCCGTGATCACCCATCACCAGGCCGAGGAACTGCTGGCCGGTGGGCACCATGGCCTGATCGGCATGGCTCCAAGCCTTCACCTCGCCATAGGTGTTCTTCAGGTTGCTGGTGTTGGTATCCGCCCCCAGGTTGCACCATTCGCCCAGCACGCTGTTGCCCAAAAACCCATCGTGCCCCTTGTTGCTGTACCCCATGATGACACAGTTGTTCACCTCCCCGCCCACGCGGCACTGCGGGCCGAATGAGCAGGCACCGTAGATCTTGGCCCCCATCTTCAATTGCGCCCCTTCGCCCAGGGCGAACGGCCCGCGCACCAGGCATCCCTCCATCACTTCCGCATCCCGGCCTATCCAGATCGGGCCGTGCGTGGTGTTCAGCACACTGGCCTCCACCTTGGCGCCTTCCTCCAGGAAGATGAGCTTGGGGTCGCCAAGCACCGTGTTGGTGCGGCTTAGCGGTTGACCCGTGCGCCCTTCCGTTAGCAGGCCCAGGTCATACAGGAGGGCCTTGCCACATAGCCTGAACAAGTGCCACGGCCGTTCCACCACGTGCGCCTCGGGCACCAGCTCCACACGTTGCAGGAAGTCCGGCGGCTCCACCCAGTCGATGTCGGCGGCGCGTGCCTTCCCTTCCAGCGAGAAGGCCAGTGGTTTGCCCACCTTCACCAATACTTGCCCAGGTTCCAGATCAAGCACCGCCGCCACAATGGCGGGATTGGGCAGCAAGCCCCCGTGTACCTCAAAAACCCGGTCCGCCTCCACCGCCGGGAATTTCCCCGCCAGGTACGGCTCGGTGAGGAAGCCTACGGGCAGCCCGGACAGTTTAGCCCAAGCCTCGGCCAAGGTGAGGATGCCGGGGCGCAATTGCCCCACCGGCCGTGTGTAGGTGAGCGGGAGGAGGTGCCGGTGCAGCCCGGCATCGGAAAGCAGGATGGCCATGGGGCGAAGATCGCAACAGATCGGCATGGGCTGCCAACGGCCGTATGTCCGCCTGGCAGGACCTGGCCCTAAAGGCCCATGAGCATGCACCCCCAGTATGCCAAGGCCGCCATGGCCGCACTGACCGGGATGGTGATGATCCAGGCCCACAGCAGCCGGAAGGTAACCCCCCAGCGCACGGCGCTCAGGCGCTTGGTCGCGCCCACGCCCATGATCGCGCCCGTGATCGTGTGGGTGGTGCTGACCGGGATGCCCAACTGTTCGGTGAGGTACAGCGTGAGCGCCCCCCCGGTCTCTGCGCTCACCCCTTCGATCGGCGTTACCTTGGTGATGCGGCTGCCCATGGTCTTGATGATCCTCCATCCGCCGCTCAACGTGCCCAGGCCGATCATGGTGTAGCAAGCGATGGGCACCCAATTGGGCATTTCCTTGAAGTCCTGGATGTTGCCGTTGGCGATCAGCGCCGCCGCGATGATGCCCATCACCTTCTGGGCATCGTTGCCCCCGTGGCCCAGCGAGATGGCGGCCGAGGTGGACAATTGCAAGCGCTTGAACATGCGCGCCATGTTGAAGGCGCTGGGCGTGTGCATCTTCTCCATGTAGATGTACGCCGTGATGAAGATGGCAAACAGCAGCATGATCCCATACCGGATCATGCTGTTGTCCCCCAAGCTGATCGCCTGTGCGGCTTTATCCACGTTCAGGGAGGGATCCACCTCCTTCTGGATGATCTGCGCCACACCTCGCGCACCTTTGTGGGAATACATGGACAGGTAGGGCGCCGCCTCCTCGAAGCGTTCCTGGGCCGCCAGGTAATCATCCATGAAGGCGGGGTCCAGCATGGCCTTTTCATGCAGCGCGGGCACCCCCATGGCGGCCTCCAGGTTGCGGTGCATCTTGCCTTCCTGGGCATTCATGAACAGCGACCAGGTAAGCACCCCCACCAGCAGGATCAGCGTCACCCGGAACCAGGTGTTCTCCACCATGTTCACGAAGGAGAAGAACATGCTGGCCACCATGCCGATCACCGGTGCCAGGAAGATGAAGGCCACGATGACCAGGATCTTCGTGCTCTCGACCACTTCCGCGAAGCCGAGTCCCTCATAGTGCGTGAAGGCATGGGTGAGCGCCGCGCCGGCAAAGCCGCCGATCAGCGTATGGGAACTGCTGCTGGGGATGCCGTACCACCAGGTCAACAGGTTCCAAATGATGGCCGCGATAAGCCCGCTGAGGATCACCGTGAGCGTGATGAACTCCTGGTGTACCACCTTGCTGATGGTGTTCGCCACCGCGTGGTCCCTGAAGATGAAATAGGCCGCTGAATTCCAGATGGCCGCCCACAGCACCGCCTGGAACGGCGACAACACCTTGGTGCTGACCACCGTGGCAATGGAGTTGGCCGCATCGTGGAAGCCATTGATGTAGTCGAACAGCAAGGCCAGTACGATGATGACCAACAGGAGGCTCATGCGTGCTCAGGGCGGTTTTTCCCCATCGGCCTGCCTGGCTTACGCGACACACTGGGCATTGCACCGTCAGGCATACTTCAGCATGATGGATTCGATCACATTGGCCACGTCCTCGCATTTGTCGGTGGCCATCTCCAGCATCATGTACGTCTCGCGCATCTTGATCAGGTGGATGGCGTCCTTCTCATGCGCGAAAAGCCGCTCGATGGCCGCGTCGCACACCTCGTCGGCCTCGTTCTCCATGCTGTTCACGTCGATCACGAACTGCTGGTGCGAGTTGGGCTTGTTGAGGTCGCGCAGGTGGTGCACGGCCTTCTTCACGATGCCCGCCCCCTCATGCACCAGCCGGGCCAATTCCTTGCACGTGTCGTCCGGCTTGTCGATATGGAACAGTTCCAGGTTCTTGGCGCTGGCCAGGATGTAGTCGGCCACATCATCCAGGCTGCCCGCCAAGGCGTGTATGTCCTCGCGGTCAATGGGGGTGATGAAGTTCCGCGCCAGGTCCTTGAAGATGGTGTGCGTCAGGTCGTCATTGGCCCGCTCCTCCAGCACCAGGCGTTCGAGCACCGAGGTGCGGTGTGCCCCCGGCTCCGTGCCCATGATCTCCATCAGGTCCTCGCTCATCTTCAGCACGTTGGCCGCAGAGGCCTCGAAATGGTAAAAGAATACGCGGTCCTTGGGCTTGAACAGGCGGAAGAAAGCTCCAATGGGCATGATCTGGCTGGTTGGCGCGCAAATGTAGCCGCACCGACCGATCCAATTCCCGGTTTCAACCGATTCTTGACGCAGGGATCACATGGCGGCCGATCCGTGCCGCACCGTACGTTAGCGCCATGTTCTATGCATTCAACGGGTTCAGGCCGGTGGCCCACGCATCGGCCTTTGTCCACCCGCAGGCCGTGGTCACGGGCAACGTCATCATCGGGAAGGATGTGTACATCGGGCCGGGTGCGGCCCTGCGCGGCGACTGGGGCGAGATCGTCATCGAGGATGGCTGCAATGTGCAGGAGAACTGCACCGTGCACATGTTCCCCGGGGTCACCGTACGCCTGGAGGCCGGGGCCCACATCGGCCATGGCGCCATCATCCACGGGGCGCACATCGGCCGCAACTGCCTGGTGGGCATGAACGCCGTGGTGATGGACCGCGTGCAACTGGGCGAAGGCTGCATCGTGGGTGCCTTGGCCTTCCTGCCCGCGGATTCCGTGTGGGCGCCGCGCAGGGTGATCGTGGGCAATCCCGCCCGCGTGGTGAAGGACGTGGGCGACGACATGCTGGCATGGAAGACCGAGGGCACCAAGCTCTACCAGGCCCTGCCGGCCGAGTTGCACGCCACCTTGCAGCCCTGCGAGCCCTTGCGCGAGGTGCCGAAGGACCGTCCTTCCATCCGGGCCGGATACCGCACGTGGAACGAGACCAAGCGTTGACCCATCCGCCCGGATGCCGGGGATCCAACAGCCCCCGGTTGGTGGAATGGCCGCCCCGGCATGGCTATGCCCCCGGTGGTCCGGCAATTTCGCGCCATGCGCGGACTGCTCACCATCGGCCTGCTGATCCTCAGCAACTCCTTCATGACCCTGGCCTGGTACGGGCATCTGCGCTTCAAGGAACATCCGGTGTGGGCCAAATGGGGGCTCCTTACCGTCATCCTGGCCAGTTGGGGCATCGCCTTCTTCGAGTATTGCCTGCAAGTACCGGCCAACCGCATCGGTTATGCCGGCTATGGCGGGCCCTTCTCCCTGGTGCAGCTTAAAGTGATCCAAGAGGTGGTCACCCTCGTCGTCTTCGCGTTGTTCACTCTCATCGCCTTCAGGGGCGAGGCTCTGCGCTGGAACCATTTGCTCGCCGCGCTGCTGCTGGTGGCCGCGGTGTGGCTCGTATTCAAGAAATAGATGGGCGACGGGCTTTATCAGGAGCTGGTGCTTGTGCTCGCCTTGGCGGTGGGCATCATCCTGCTGTTCCGCCGGTTCCGCATGCCCGGCGTGCTCGGTTTCATCATTGCGGGCATGATCGCCGGGCCGCACATGCTCGGGTGGGTCAACGATGTGGGGCGCGTGAACGAACTCGCCGAGTTCGGCATGGTCTTCCTGCTGTTCGTCATCGGCATGGGCTTCAGCCTGAAGGAGCTCTCCTCCATCGGCCTCACCGTCTTCGTGGGCGGCTCGCTCCAGGCCGTGTTCACCATCCTGCTGACCACGGGCATCTGCACGCTGTTCGATATGTCCCTGCCGCAGTCCGTATTCATGGGCTTCCTGGTCACCCTCAGCAGCACGGCCATCGTGCTGCGCGTGCTCCAGGGCAAGGGCAAGCTGGACAGCCCCATGGGCCGCGCCACCTCCGCCATCCTCATCTTCCAGGACATCCTGGTGGTGCCCATGATGCTGGTGACGCCCATGCTGGCCGGCCGAAGCGGCAACCTTGGCACCGACCTGGCGTTGCTGGCAGGCAAGGTGCTGCTGCTGCTGTCCTTGGTCTATGCCGGCGGGCGCTGGGGCGTGCCCAGGCTGCTGCGGCTGGTCTCCAAGGGGCGTAACCGCGAACTGTTCATCATCACCGTGGTGCTGCTGTGCTTTGCGGCGGCATGGGGCACCGCCGCGCTGGGCCTTTCGCTGGCCTTGGGGGCCTTCTTCGCGGGGCTCATCATCAGCGGCACGGACCAGGTGTACTCGGCATCGGGCATCATCCAGCCCTTCCACCAGCTGTTCATGAGCTTCTTCTTCGTCAGCATCGGCATGCTGGTGGACCCTGCCCTGTTCCGTGCCGCCCCCTTCACCATCCTGGGGCTCGCCTTGTTGGTGATGACGGGAAAGACCCTTACCGGGTTCCTGGCCGTGTGGCTGCTGCGCCATCCGGTGCGCACGGCCCTGCAATGCGGGCTGGCCTTGTTCCAGGTGGGCGAGTTCTCATTCGTGCTTGCGTTGGCGGGTTCGGGCTACGGCCTGTTGTCGCCGGCCCACCACCAGGTCTTCCTGGCCGTTTCCATCCTCACCATGGCGGCCACGCCCATGGTGATCGCCCGTTCGCGGCGCATCGCCGGCGGCACCTTCAACCGGCTGCTCCCGCGCACCGGCCAGGCTTTGGATGCACTGCTGGCCGTCCATCCGGGAACCGGGGAACATGGGGCGCCGCAGCTGGCCGACCATTTGGTGATCGCCGGCTTTGGCCTGGCGGGGCGGCATGCGGCTTGGGCGGCCCAGAGCCTGAAGGTGCGCTGCGTGGTGATCGAGGAAGATCCCGAACTGCTGGAACGGGCCAAGGAACAAGGTGTGCGGGCCATACAAGGCAGTGCCACCCAGGAGACCGTGCTGGAAATGGCGCACGTGGCCTCGGCCCGCGTGGTACTGGTGGCCGTGCCCGATGCCGTGGAGGCCAGGCGCGTCACCGCCCTGGTGCACGCTTCCTCCAAGGCCCGCCTGATCGTGCGCTCACGCACGGACGGCGAAGAGGCCATCCTGTATGGCAAAGGGGCCGACCTGGTGGTGTGCGATGAACTGGAAGGCAGCTTGGAGCTGACAGGCCATGTGCTCCGTGGCTTCAAGGCCAGCCCCGGCGAGGTGCTGGAGATCGGCAGGCATCTGCGCGAAAGCCGCCATGCGGGAGAGGGGGCGATGTTGGCCGGTTGACCGTGGCAGGGCCACGGGGAGCATCGTAACCAGAGCGGCCGGTCCTACGTTGAAATGCGCATGACCCCTCAAATCGAAGATCCCGAAGTGGAACAGGACCTGCTGCACGTGATGTTGGTGGATGACGAGGACGACTACCACTTGATCACCCGGATGATGCTCAAAAAGGCGGGCTTCCGCGGGCGGTTCTCCGCCTTCCTCGACCCGGATGAGGCCATCGCCCACCTGCGGGAATCCCATGAAATGCCCGACCTGTTGCTCGTGGACATCAACATGCCGGCCACGGACGGGTTTGAGTTCCTCTCGCTATGTGCCCATGAACACCTGCTTTCGCCCGCCAATACCACGGTGGTGATGTGCTCCAGCAGCAACCGGCCCATGGACATGGAGATGGCCAAGCAATCGGTCTTCATCAGCGAATACGTTGAGAAGCCGCTCTCCCCCGACCAATTCAACAGGATCGCTGAACAACACGCCCGGCGCCAAGGATCCGGGAAAAACCAATGAAGAAGATCTTGATCATCGAGGACGAAGCCATCATCTCGTTCGGGTACAGGCTCCAGCTTGAACAGATGGGTTTCGAGGTGGCCGGCAGCGCCGCCAGCAGCGCCGAAGCGGAAAAATTGATGGAACAGGTGCACCCCGACGCCATCATGATGGATGTTTTCCTCAAAGGCGAAAAGACCGGGCTGGACTTGGCGCGGGAGATCCGGGCCAAGGACAAGCTTCCGATCGTCTTCCTCACCGCGAGCAACAAGCCCGAGGTGGTGGAAGGGATCCGCGACCTGGGAGGGTGCCACTACCTGCTGAAACCCGTTGATCCCGACGGGTTGAACCAGGTCCTCCATCGGATCATGCTGGGCGATGCAGCCTGAAAAGGCAAGGCCGTTCGATCCCCTGGATCCCGAGGCACGCAATGAACGCCTGCACGGCTTCGCCCATGCCGTGAAGAACCGCATCGGGGCCGTTTGGCAGGCCGCCAACCTGTTGAAGGACCTGCCGGACGGGCCGGAAAAGGCACAGCTGCTGGCCTTGGCGGAGAAGAATTATTTCGCTGCCGCGCGGGAGCTGGAGCAATTGATGGACGACTTCGCCGTCCCGCGCGGGATCACCCGCCTCCAAACCGCCCCGGTGGACCTGAAGGCCCTGCTGGAGCGTTGCATCGCCAACACCGCGTTCCGCACCACGAAGAAGGACCAGGGCGTGTACCTGGATGCGGCCGCCAGCCCCGCCATCACGGGGGATCCCGCCGTCCTGGAGCAGCTCTTCGACGCCCTGCTTTCCAATGCCAGCAAGTTCTCGGGACCCGGGAGCAGCATCCACATATCGGTACAACCCCGTGATGGCGGTGTGGCGGTTGCAGTGACGGACCAAGGCGTGGGCCTGACGGCGGAGGACCTGCGCGCCATCTTCACCCGCTATGCCCTGCTCAGCAGCCGCAGCACGGCCGGCGAATCCCAGGCCCGGGGCACCTTGGCACGCGCCAAACAATGGGCCCTGGCCCACGGCGGCGACCTATCCGCGGAAAGCCAGGGAACCGGTTGCGGCAGCACGTTTACCGTGATCCTGCCCACCGATCCGGGGCATTAGCCCTGCACCACGCGGATGTGTTTGGCCACGCGCTGGCCCCGGTTGTTCATCGCCACGTTGAACTCCAGGAGCATGCCCACCTGCAGGGCGCTGAATTCGATGTCCTCCAGGTCGTCGTGCAGGAAAAACACGTTGTTGTCCGGGAAGCGGATGAAGCCGTATCCGTTGTGCAGGCTCATCACCTCGCCGGTGAACCGTTCCCCACCGGACACATCGCCGTAACTGTCCGCAGGCCGCTCCATGTCGGTGTCGCGCGGCATGGTCTCCTTCACCACGAACATGTCCTCCACCACCTCGTCCCCGTCCCGCAGGCCCGTCTCCACCAGGTGCGCCATCTCCAAGGGGTAGCTCACCGCATTCCACAGGTCCGTGCTCGTTTTGGTGGTCTGCAGCTCACCCGAGGATTCGTCGGTGTATTCGAAATCCCACCCCAGCAACATGGTCTTGCAGCCCAACGCGTGCAGTTTGCGCACCAGCGGCACGTGGTCCCCGTCGCTAGCGATGAGCGCCACCACGTCATAGCGCTTGTGCATGCACAGTTCAAAGGTCTCCAGGGCCATCAGCACGTCGATGCCCTTTTCCCGCTTGCGGCCCATCAGGTCCTTCACCGGCAGGTAGTGCGTCTGCACGCCGTTGTACATCAGCACGTCATCGAACACCCGGTCGTAATACAATTGGTTGGCCTTTTCATTGGCGTCCTTGGCGCTGAAGCGGCCGCGGAAAAAATGCGCGTCGATGATGTGGCACAGGCTGGGCGGTGCGTCCTCGCGTTCCCCTACCATGTGCTTGATGAATTCATGCACACCGCCGATGTGGAGCCGCCTGCGGTGCGGGTGCACGTAATTGTAGTAGTTGCTGACGTGCGTGAAATAGCTGCCGTCGTAAAATACGCCGACCTTGATCGCGGGGTTGCGTGATATCTGCATGGGATGGTGGTATAAGTGGTTCTATAACTTACCGCGAAAGTAAAGCGGTGCCGGTTACGCCCTTCCCGGTTCAAGTATTTTCACAGGGTTCCCGGCACCTTCCTCCTACCTTTCGGCCATGCGTACTACCGGGGCCCTGCTCCTGCTGTTGGTGGCGGGTTCCACTTGGGGCCAGGAGCTGCCCACGGGATCGGCCCGCCCGTTGACGATCACCGAGACGGTGGCCGTACCGTTGTCGGCCACGCAACTGATGCCCGCGGTACGCGAGGCCTGGAACTACTCCTTCGGGCAGGAACCGGGCGCCGCTATCGTGAGCGAGGATCAGGGGGCAGGACTGATGGAGGGCGTGGCGAGGTTCAATTTCAAGGCCCAAACCGTTGGGGCCCGGTTGGCCAGCCTTGGCGTGATCAACTACCGGATCACGATCCAAACAGGGAACGGGGTATGCAAGGTCCGCATTGGCCAATTTGAGCATATCGGGAACGCCAACGCACCGGACGGGCCGGTGAGCCTGGGGCGCATCTATGCCGGGGATCGTCCGCGCGAACGCGTACCGGGGATCAGCCATGGCGTGGCCCAACGGCTCAACGATGACATGCGCACACAGGTCGACACCCGGCTGGCCAGTGTGATCGGCTCCTTTTTCTCCCGATTGAGGCGGGCCGCCCAAATGGAGTAACGCGGGGAGGCCGGGTTCCGTTGAAGGGGCCACATGCCCGTGAACCATTCCCGACCTTCCTGGCAATTGCTGCCCGTCCTTGCGATCGCCCTCGCCGCTTCCTTCATCGCCTGGGACGCCGCCCTGATGGCACGCACCACAAGGGCCCAAAAAAAGTTGGGGGGCCACATTGCGCAACTGGACCGCCTGAGCCGGTTGAACACACAGATCGACCAGTTGGTGCCCGCCCATGTGGCCACACTGGGCGACGGCGGCGACAAATGGAACGTGCAGGTAGCCGCCATCCGTGGCTTCATGGACCACCAGCTGGCCACCCTGCCGGACGGCGTGGGCATGGCCAACCTGATCAAGACCTTGGGAAAAGACCTGGCCAACTGTGATTCCTTGCACCGGGAGGCACGCCGCTCGCGGACCCTTTCGGAGGCCACCATGGCCGATGCCGTCCTCACCCTGATGATCCGCAACATGCGGGGCCATGTGGAGGACGAGGTGCGCCAGGTGCAGCGAAACGGCCTCGCGGCCCAAACCTTGGTGCTGGACAGCCAGTGGACCGAAGCCCATGTGCTGCTGGCCCTGGCGAGCCTGCTGGCCCTGCTGTGCGCGGGGCTTGTGACCTACGTGGCCAGGCTGCTCGTACATGCCAACGAGCGTTCGGAGCTGTTGGCACGGACCGGCGAGGAACTGGAACGCACCAACCGCAACCTGCGCGAGACCATGCTCAGCAAGGAGGAGAAGGAGGTGATGCTGAAGGAGATCCACCATCGCGTGAAGAACAACCTCCAGATCGTCCGCAGCCTGATCCGCTTCCAGATGGACAAGGTGCGCGAACCGCACACGACCGAGCTGTTCAATGAATGCGTGAACCGCGTGGGTGCCATGGCCCTGGTACACGAGCAAACGTACATGAGCAACGACCTGGCCAACATCGACGTGGCCAACTACCTCAACAGCCTGCTCCGCGACCTGGTCCACGCGTACAACATCCGCATGAAGCTCCACCTTGATGTGGACATCCAGGTGGGGACGCTCGGCGTGGACACCCTGACCCCTTTGGGACTGCTGATCAACGAGGTGGTGAGCAACAGCTTCAAGCACGCCTTCCACGGCCGCCAGGAAGGCACCATCATCCTCCACCTTTCCGGGACCGAGCAAGGTGGGCTGGTGTTGCGCATCGGTGATGACGGCATCGGCCTGTCCGACGCGGACAAGTGGGAAAAGCCGAACAGCCTGGGCATGGACCTGATCCACACCTTGGCCGGCCAGCTCAATGCCTCCATGGCCATCGCGCCGGGTCCCGGCATGGTGTACCAGATGACCACCGTGCCCGACCAGGAGATCCGCCGCCGGGCGTGAGTGGAATCGGGCAATTCGCCAAGTTGCCAAATTGCCAAGTTGCCAAATTGCCAAGCCAGCACCTGGCCAGTTCGAGAATCGTCCATTTGCGAATTGGCGAATTGGCGAATTTCCTCATTCGCTTATTGGTGATTTGGCGAATTGGCCAATTGCCAACTTCTCCCCTTGCGAGCAACCTACCTTCGCCGTCCAAATCAAGGACGATGAAAAAGACCCTGTTCCCCATGGTGCTGCTGTTGGCGGCCTGCGGGGCGCCCTCGGACAACGCCCAAACCTCCATGGAGAAGATCCAATATCCCGAAACGCGCAAGGACACCACGGTGGTGGATGACTACTTCGGCACCCAAGTGGCCGACCCCTACCGCTGGCTGGAGAACGACACCAGCGCGGAGACCGCCGATTGGGTGAAACGCCAGAATGCCGTGACCCATGGCTACTTGGACAAGATCCCCTTCCGTGGTGAAATAGCCAAGCGCTACGAGGAGCTCTTCAACTTCCCGAAATCCGGCGCACCCATGAAGGTGGGCGACCTCTTCTTCACCTACCGCAACTCCGGCCTGCAGAACCAAAGCGTGATCTATGTGCGCAAGGGGCTCGATGGCCAGGACACGGTGTTCATCGACCCCAACGCCATCGACCCGGCGGGCACCACCAGCATCGGGCTGCTGGGCGCCAGCATGGACCACCGCTACATGGCCATCGGCGTGCAGAAGGCCGGCAGCGACTGGCAGGACATCACCGTGTGGGACCTGCAGACCATGAAGCCCATGGCGGACACCCTGAAGTGGGCCAAGTTCAGCGGCGCCGCCTGGTACAAGGACGGCTTCTTCTACAGCCGCTACCCCGAACCGGCCAAGGGCATGGCCCTGAGCGGCGCCAACCAGTGGCAGAAGGTGTACTACCACAAGCTCGGCGATCCGCAGGCGAAGGACGTGCTGGTGTGGAAGAATGACGAGAACCCCAACCTCTATGTGGGCGTGGGCACCACCGAGGGTGAGGAATTCGCCACGCTCTACGTGAGCACCGGCACCGACGGCTTCGAGCAGTACTTCTTCGACCTGCGCAAGGGAAGCCTGCCCACCCCGGCCACGGCCTGGACGCCCCTGCAGACCGGCTTCGACCACAAGACCACCATCGTGGCCTTCGAGCCCAAGGCCGGCAAGTTCCTGGTGATGACCGACGTGGATGCACCGCGCTACCGCCTGGTGAGCGTGGACCCCGCCGCACCGGCGCAGGAGAAATGGACCGATGTGATCCCCCAGAAGGCCGACCTGCTGGAAGGCGTGAACACCTGCGGGGGCCTGCTCTTCGCCAGCTACCTGAAGGATGCCACCACGCGCATCTTCCGCTACGCGGCCGACGGCACCGGCGAACAGGAGATCCAATTGCCCGGCCTGGGCAGCGCGGGCGGCTTCGGCGGGCAGCGCGGGGACACCTACACCTTCTACTCCTTCACCTCGTTCACCGATCCGGGCAGCATCTTCAAGTATGACCTGGCCACCGGCAAGAGCGACCTCTACTTCCGGCCGGAGCTTAAGTTCGACCCCGACCAGTACACCACCGAGCAGGTGTTCTACAACAGCAAGGACGGCACGCGCGTACCCATGTTCATCGTACACAAGAAGGGCCTGGAAAAGAACGGGAAGAACCCGGCCCTGCTGTACGCCTACGGCGGGTTCAACATCAGCCTCTCGCCCAGCTTCAGCACCAGCCGCATGATCCTGCTGGAGCAGGGCGGCGTGTTCGCCCTGGCCAACCTGCGTGGCGGCGGCGAGTACGGCGAGGAATGGCACAAGGCCGGCATGAAGGAGAAGAAACAGAACGTGTTCGACGACTTCATCGCCGCGGCGGAATACCTGCAGGCGCAGAAGTGGACGGACAAGGCGCACCTGGCCATTGAGGGCGGCAGCAACGGCGGCCTGCTGGTGGGCGCCGTGATGGCCCAGCGCCCGGACCTGTTCGCCGTGGCCTTCCCGGCCGTGGGCGTGATGGACATGCTGCGCTTCCAGAAGTTCACCGCCGGCTTCGGCTGGGTGCCCGAGTACGGCAGCGCCGACAACAGCAAGGAGGAATTCGAGTACCTCTACAAGTACAGCCCGCTGCACAACCTGAAGCCCGCCAAGTACCCCGCCACCCTGGTATTCACCGCCGACCATGACGACCGCGTGGTACCGGCCCACAGCTTCAAGTTCATCAGCACCCTGCAGCAGGCGCAACAGGGCGACGCACCCGTGCTGATCCGTGTGGAGACCAACGCCGGCCATGGCGCGGGCAAACCCACGAGCATGGTGATCGATGAACAGGCCGACAAGTGGGCCTTCTTCTTCCGGAACGTGGGCGTTACGCCCACTTACCCGGTTGCGGCCCAGGCGACCAAGTGATCTCGGCCGGACCATCATTCCGAAAGCCCCGGTGCCGTGCATCGGGGCTTTTGCCTGGCCGGTGCCCGGTGGTACCACGAACGGGCTCCCCTTCCCCTACTTTCGCCCCCATGTTGAAGAACCTGCTTGTTGTGGAGACCGCCAGCGTACTGGCCGGGCCTTCCGTGGGCATGTTCTTCGCCGAGCTGGGTGCCCGCGTGGTGAAGATCGAGAACCCGCGCAGCGGCGGCGACGTGACCCGGAAGTGGAAACTGCCTGCCGAGGACCCTTCCAGCCCCGTGAGCGCCTACTTCAGCAGCGTGAACCACGGCAAGGAACACCGCTTCCTGGACCTGACGCAGGCCACTGACCGCGCGGCATTCGATGCCTTGGTGGCCCAGGCCGATGTGTTGATCAGCAACCACATGGACAAGGACGCGGCCAAGCTCGGGCTGGAAACGGAACGGCTGCGAGCCCTGAACCCCAAGCTCGTCCACGGCCACATCCGGGGCTATGCCGAAGACCCCGCACGGCCCGCCTATGATGTGGTGCTGCAGGCGGAGAGCGGCTACATGGGCATGACGGGCACCGATGAGGAGCACTTGGCGAAGGTCCCGGTGGCCCTGATCGACATCC
>JAGFIV010000106.1 GCA_024103275.1 Flavobacteriales bacterium | reverse complement strand
TTTGTTGGCTGGCAACTATTGGCTTAGGGACAGCGTTCGCGGCTTTGTGGGCTGGCAATACGGCCTGGTGTGGCTGAACAGCGACGGCAGCCTGGACACCACCCGCATCCACCGCTCCATCGGAGGGCCATTCGGGGCCTTGCATTTGCTCAAGCAATTGCCGGACGGAAAGTTCCTATGTGGTGGTGGCTCCGGCATGTTTGAAGATGCCCCCGTTTCCACTATCTTCAGGGTCAATGCCAATGGTTCCTTGGATACTACCTTCAATGCGCTTTCAACCAATTGGTGTGAATTTGATTGCTTCTTCCCGCAACCGGATGGTAAAGTGATCGTGGCTGGCCGATGGCAATTCACGGATGACCAAACCCATTCGCTGATACGTCTATTGCCCAGTGGTGCTGTGGATCCCTCATTCAACAATAGTTTGAATTTCGAAAGCACATACACCACATCACCCTACGAGCCGCGTGTAATGCACGTAGAACCCATCAGCGATGGCATGTTGGCCATTACGGGTACGTTTGACCGGATCAACGGCGAGGTGCATCGCGGCATTGCCATGATCGACACGGCGGGCAACCTGCTGCCGGGTTATTTCGGCGGCAACGGTTGTGGCGGCTTCCTGGAAGGGGCGGGGACGGCCGTGCCCACTTGGTACCAGTTCATCTTGGGCATCAAGCCCGCCCAGGACGGCGGCTACTTCATCTACGGTGCATACCGCGGCTACGATGACGGCACCACCAACGATGCCAGCCAACGGCTGTTGAGCAAACTCTATGGGCTGAACGTGGGCATTGAGGAGCAAGCCACAGGCCAACCGGCGCCGCTGCAAATAGCACCCAACCCGGCCAGCGGGGCCGTGCAGCTTGCGGTGGGCATGGCACCGCCCGTACAGGCCATGCTCACCATCCACGATGCCAGCGGGCGCATGGTGTTGCAGGAGCCATGGCCTGCGGGGGGCTTCACGCATACGGTGCAGGCGGGCACGCTGGCGCCGGGCGCGTACGTGGCAAGGCTGGGCACCGCGGCAGGCCCCGCGCAATACACGGGCAGGCTGGTGGTGGTGCCGTAGGCCCTCCTGGTGGCTGAGGCACTCGAAGCCACCGCTTCTTGTCCCGGGCACACCGCAAGCCAAGAAGTTGACCCGCAAATTCCGCTTCAGCCTATCTTGGGTGACGACCGACCCAGCAAGCAGCCATGGATCAACAACGAAACTTCGACAGCACCTACGCGGTGATGGACCGCCTTCCCGTGGAGTTCAAGCTGAAGGAGCAGGAGATCAGTGAAAAGGACCGCGCCAAGCAGTTCATCGGCATTGTGCAGAACTACCGGAACGACGGGCGCAGCGAGGC
>JAGFIV010000098.1 GCA_024103275.1 Flavobacteriales bacterium | reverse complement strand
AATCTGCTGAAGTTGTATAAAGTGGAGGATGTTGATCGTATGTCCATTTTCCGGTTTGAGCGAATCCAACTCCTCGTCATCCAGGATGACATATTGATCAGGTGCAATCTCATACCCGCGAGCAGCTTCCTGAAAGTCGTATTCCTTTCCAGTTTCTGGACAATATAGCTTTTGACGCAATCGACAGGTTCCATCGGGACTGACGCGATGGAAGTGGACTTTTTCCTGATGCACGGCCGAATATAATCCCACCGGCACGGTAACGAGCCCAAAACTAATATCACCTTTCCAGAGTGCCCGAGGCATTCGTTCTTCCTGTTGCAGTCGTCTTGAAGTCGTCGAGGTTCCCTGTTCCCCCGGATTGTAAAATGATGCGGTGCTCACCGATTCCTTCCTATGAGCTGCGTTAGGACCCTCGCTTCCAAGAAAAGCAGATACGTGGTGATGAACCTCATGGCCCTATCCTCGGAGATAAAGCTAAGTTTTCCCATGTTGTGATTGACTGGAGGTGTGTGATCGATGTAGCCCCATTGCTGTGCATTGCCCGTTGGGCCACCTTCGGCCAAGTGCAGCCTGCTGAACGGCCCCTTCGGCACCTGGCCCAAGAAGCCGTCATCCGGCGTTACCAGCATGAAGCCCGAGGCATCAATGTTCTGGAAACTGTTCAGCGATGCATAGCTGATCTTCTCGTTGATCCGCGCGCGGAATTGGTTCGAGGTGCTGAAGTCGATGGGTTGGTCGGCCCGTGTCTCGATGCTTAGCGGGATGGTGCTTCCGAAATCCGCGCCGAGCCATTCTGTAGTATTGATCACATTGCCGCCGGGCAGGCGGTTCCAATCCTGTCCTTGGACCATCTGCATGGCCAAGGTTCCTGCCAGCGCAAGAAGAAGTTGCCTCGTTTTCATTGTCGTTCGTCGTTTGAACGACCGGACCTTTACCACACCACGAACTTCACCACATGCTGCTTCCCTTTTCCTTGTAATCGCAGGTAATACATTCCGCCAACGGAGGGTTGGGGCATATCCATCCATGCTCCTGACGAATGTAATCGCCCAACATCCCTGCCCAGGGCATCCATCACTTCGGCGGAGTAGCCTTCCCCATACCAGCGTATCTGGATCCTGCCATCCGCCCACTGGATATCAGGGCCTTCATCGGATCGATTCTCCTGCAACCCCAACCCGTTGCATCCCTGGTCCAGCGGAACCACTTCCACGCCATCGATCAGGTAATAGCTGACCCCATACCATGGGTCCGCATCATCCAATTGGATAGCTGTGGTCAAGGAGTCCGGAAAGAAGTTGCCCAACACCAGATACTGGTACGTGCTGTCGGCCACAAAAGTGCCTTCCACCAAAGTCCATGCGGTCGTATCCGTCACAGGTAAGGTCGTTCGCAAATGGGCATAGTTGCGGAAGGGAAAATCGGGGCCTGTGATACCGTACCACGCATTGGAATGGGTGGTGAACAGCATGCCCAAGTTGTTGCACGCCGTGCTTCCGCTAATCAGCCAATAGTTCCCATTGTTCGCAGGGCTGGTCCGAAATCTCAATTGGTAAGTGCAACCGATCTGCATCGGGTCATTCAGTTCCGTGCCTACATACTCGCGATAACTCTCTCCACCATAGTAGGCAACCATGCCCACATAGGCATCACCATCCCATGGGTATTGGAAAGACCAGCCGTTCTGAGGCACGTCCACTAGGGAATCGAGCCCAAGGCCCGGTACGCAGGCGTTGAAATAATCCGGGCTGTTCAACCAACTGTACCAATGCAAAGGCCGCGAACCCACATTGAAGCAGCATTGCAAGGAGTCGCAGTCGCCTTCACGTTCCTCAAAGCTGGGGTTGGGCACCAGGTTCTGCGCTTCGCAGCGCGGAAGGGCAAGGAAGCAAAGGCAGGCCAAGGACCAAAGAGCGAGCATCGCATTCATGCGGCGCTGCAGCAGGTGCGTGTTCGCTTGCCTTGGCATGGTGTGAAGTTCGTGATGACCGGCCATGTCCGGTCCTCTGATGTGAAAAATACGATACACGGCGCAACCAGCGCTCGTGCATGTCTTCCCTTGCGGCGGCCGGGAGGGGCCGGTCATCGGTGGATGACCGCCGCCCGCGCTTGGCGGGCGGCACCTACGCAGTAAAGGGTGGCAGTTGTTCCATGGCGGAACGGAATGAAGGGGTGTGGAAAAACAAAGCCGCCATGCAGGATTGCAAAGCGGTAAACGTCCGTACCTTGTTTCGTTGAGCGATCAACTGCGCCCCTGCGCCCCTGCGCCCCTGCGCCCCTGCGCCCCTGCGCCCCTGCGCAACTCTGCAACTCAACCCTGTTGGTTCTATGTGCGCAACATGGTTCCATCGCCTCGAATGTACAGCCGGAATCAGTGGATTCGACGATCGGTGAAAAACTCCAAGGCAAACCGTGAGACAGAAGACGTTCCCTTCCGCCGCTTTCCCCATCTTCGCTGTTCAACCTTACGCCCATGATGGAGGAACGCTTCAAGAACCCGCACGCCAAAGCCTTGTACAAAAAGGCCCTGGAGATCCACGACCTGGTGAGGAGCATCCTGGCCGCAGCCCCGGAAGGGGTAAAAGGCAGCCGCCGCGAAATGCTGAGGTCGCAGATGGACGACATGCGCGCGGGCACCACGCTGATCCCGGCCAAGATCGCCGGGGCGGAAGCTGCCGACCTCTACGACCTGCGCATGGAGAACGCGGCATTGATCCGCAAGGCGGCGCGCGAGCTGGTGGTGGGCCTGCGCGGCCTGGAGATGTTCGGCTTCGACGCACAGGACTACTTCAACTTGCTGCGCACCGAAGTGGAGGAGTTCCGCAAGCTCTTCGTGGTATGGGTAGCGGGCTTCGACAAGGGCAAGTACTTCGTGGACAACTGGGGCCTGTTCAATCCGCCCGGCGTGAATCCCGGGGATGAGAGCCCGGACATCGATTTCGGGGATGAGGATGATGACGGTCGTCCGTTCTGAGCGGGGATCTCTGCAAAGGTTTTTCCACCGATTACGCAGATTGCACTGATGGGGTGGGAAGATGAGATAGCACGGGTTGGAGCTCCTTGAAGTGAGGACGATCCGTTCTGAGCGGGGATCTCTGCAAAGGTTTTTCCACCGATTACGCAGATTGCGCTGATGGGGTGTGAAGATGAGATAGCAGGGGTTGGAGCACATTGGAGTGAGAACGATCCGTTCTGAGCGGAGAGCTCTGCAAAGCTGTGTGCCGCCAGCCCCGCTGAGATCGTATCTTCCTCACTACAAGGCGCTTCCACGCGTGCTGTCTTCTCCTCACACCCCATCAGCGCAATCTGCGTAATCGGTGGAAAAACCTTTGCAGAGATCCCCGCTCAGAACGGATCGTCCTCACTTCAAGGAGCTCCAACCCGTGCTATCTCATCTTCCCACCCCATCA
>JAGFIV010000006.1 GCA_024103275.1 Flavobacteriales bacterium | reverse complement strand
CCCAACGGGAATGACTCGGACAACGGGACCTCGCCGGCCACGGCCTGGAAGACCATCTGGCGGGTGAACCAGAGCACGTACAGCTACCAGCCTGGCGACCGGATCCTGTTTGAGCGCGGGGGGACCTGGCGCGGGGAGGTGATCATGGGGGTATCCGGCAGCCAGGGGCAGCCGATCACGGTGGGGGCTTACGGCACGGGGAACCTGCCGGTGATCAAGGGGAGCGAGCTGGTGACGGGCTGGACGCCCTACCAGGGGAACATCTGGATGGCCACGGTGGCCACGCCCAACGGGGGGCCGGTGGAGCAGGTATACGTGAACGGGGCGCGGATGGAGCGCTCGCGCTACCCCAACACGGGCTGGCTGCGCAGCAGCCAGGCCGGGGGCACCCAGCTGCACAGCAACGACCTGGACCAGCCCGACGGCTACTGGAACGGGGCCACGGCCGTGGTGCGCACGGCGGGCTTCGCCTTCGACACCCTGCGGGTGGCCAGCTACGCCAACGGCACGCTGACCTTCACCTCGCCGATCTACTACACGATGGGGAGCGAGCCGTGGGGCTTCTTCATGACCCGCAAGCTGGCCGAGGTGGACAGCCCCGGCGAGTGGTACTTCGACCGCGCCCAGCAGCGGCTCTACCTGTGGGCGCCCGGGGGGGCGGACCCCAACGGGCTGCAGGTGGAGGCGGCCATGCACCGCGCCGGGGTGAACTGCTACTGGCAGCGCCACCACCTGGTGGTGCGGGACATCGCCTTCCGCCACCAGGTCCTGGCCGGGGTGCTCAACGACGGGGCCTCGCAGGTGACGGTGACCGGCTGCGACTTCCGCCGGGTCTTCCACGGCATCCGCTCGGCGGGCACCGACAGCGAGTACTCGGGCAACAGCTTCCGGGACACCTACGCCACGGCGATCGCCTCCTTCGGCAACGCGATCACCATCGACGACAACGACTTCCTGCGCATCGCCATGCTGGACGGCGAGGGGGAGAGCTCCATGGGCTACTTCGGCATCCGCGCCGAGGGCTGGGACCTGCTGGTGCGGGGCAACCGCATGGACAGCATCGGCTACATCGGCCTGGCCGCCGGGGGCAACTCCCTGGTGGAGCACAACGTGGTGCTGCACGCGCTCACCACCCTGAACGACGGGGGCGGCATCACCTTCGACGGCACCGACGGGCTGGTGCTGCAGGACAACATCGTGGGCGACCCCATCGGCTCCTATGCCAACGGCGCCCCCATGCAGTACCCCCACACCCAGCGCCTGGGCATCGGCATCTACTTCGGCAACAACTCGATCAAGAACACCATCGTGCGGCGCAACACCGTCTACGGCTGCCCGCAGACGGGCATCCACGTGGACCATACCATGGCCACCACCGGCATCCAGGTGAAGGACAACATCCTGTTCGACAACAAGGTGCAGCTCACCATGTCGGACTACTCCACCCCCACGGGGGCCGGGGCCGCCCCGCCCTACTACATGCCCAGCTACAACGACGTGTACAGCGGCAACATCATGTACTGCCTGTCCAAGGACCAGGTGTGCATGCGCCAGTACCACTGCCACAGCGCCGTGCCCGTGGAGTACGGCTCCTTCAGCAACAACCGCTACTTCAACCCCTACAACGAGCTGAGCATCAATATCGTCAACTTCATGGACGGGTACCAGAACCGCAACTTCTCCCTGGAGCGCTGGCAGGCGGAGAAGAACCTGGACGCGGGCAGCACCCGCAGCCCCCTGCGCCTGCCCGGCTACGCCACCATCCAGGAGCTCACCGGCAACCTGGTGGTCAACGGCGACTTCCCCGACAACGTCAACGGATGGACCGGCTGGCCCACCAACGCGCAGGTGAGCCATGTGACCGACCACCTGGACAACGGCGCCCTGAAGGCCTACCTGCCCGACAACAGCATCTACCCCAATTTCATCCTCAACAACCCCGACCCCTTCCCCATCCAGGACGGGGCCTGGTACCGCGTGCGCTGCAGCGTCCAAAGC
>JAGFIV010000136.1 GCA_024103275.1 Flavobacteriales bacterium | reverse complement strand
ATGCCGTGGTCGTCCAAGGTGACGTAAACGGCCTTGCGCTTCCGGGCGATGGCGCGCACCAGGGTGGTCTTGCCGGTCTGCCGGGCACCGTTCACCAGCACCACGGGGGTATCCTTCAGCGCAGCCGCGATGGCTGTGGCGATGTTGCGGTTTTTCATGACACCCCAAAGTTATCCTGGTTTGTAAAATTCGCCACGTCATGGCGAAAATATGACCACAAAGTGAAGAATGGAACAGCCGATCATCTGATTCCACGGTACCTGTCGAGGGGGCTGTGACTGACCGCCGCACTTCCCGTCGGCCTTGCCCGCAGAGCACGGCCGAAGAGGATTAGGACTGGCGGAATCGGTCATGCAGGCACGCGGTAACTTGGCGCACCGATTCCGAGGAGCATGAAGATCAAGGAGGTCATCCAAGCGCTGGAGCAATGGGCACCGCCCATGTTGCAGGAGGACTACGACAACAGCCGCCTGCAAACGGGGCACCCGGACCAGGACGTCAATGCGGCCTTGCTTACCCTGGATTGCACCGAGGCCGTGGTGGCGGAGGCCGTGGATAAGGGTTGCGGCCTGGTCATCACGCACCACCCGGTGATCTTCAAAGGGCTGAAAAGCCTCACCGGCGCCACGGACGTGGAGCGCACCATCCTGGCGGCCGTGCGGAACAACGTGGCCATCTATGCCATGCACACCAATCTGGATAACGTGATCGACGGGGTGAGCGGGGAGATGGCCGCCCGCCTCGGGTTGAAGCCGCTTCATGTCCTGGATCCCAAACCGGGGCAGTTGCTGAAGTTGGCGGTTTTCGTGCCCAAGGACCATGCGGATGCGGTGCGGGATGCCATGTTCGCCGCCGGTGCGGGCCGGGTGGGCGCCTATGACGAATGCAGCTTCAATCTCGATGGTACAGGCACCTTCCGGGCGGGGGAGGGCACCAACCCGTTCGTGGGCGAGAAGGGCAAGCGCCACGGGGAGCACGAGGTGCGGGTGGAGGTGATCTGCCCGGCCACCGTGCAGCAGGCCGTGGTTACCGCCATGGAAGCTGCCCATCCGTATGAGGAGGTGGCCTATGACCTGTATCCGCTCCTGAACCGGCATCAGGGGGTGGGCAGCGGCCTGGTAGGCGAGTTCGAGGCCCCGATGGGGGAAGGCGCGTTCCTGGACCTGGTGAAATCCGTGTTCGGCCCGCCCGCCATCCGGCATACCGCCTTGCGGAACAGGCCGGTGAAGCGTGTGGCCCTTTGCGGGGGCTCGGGGGCCTTCCTGATCGGGAAGGCCATGGCCGCCGGGGCGGATGCCTACG
>JAGFIV010000117.1 GCA_024103275.1 Flavobacteriales bacterium | reverse complement strand
TCGTAAGTCTCGACTATGCCCCCCAGACCAACAAGCTGCTGGCCTTGCGCATCCGCCGTACCCCGGTGGCGGAAAACACGCTACAGATTGAGAATGAGCTCGTGTTGATGAACCCGGACGGCACGGGTATGGAAATACTGGACATTCCCTTCCCTGATTGAGATGCGTATGTCGCTTTTCATCGGTTTCCTGGCTCTTGCGTCCACGCTTTGCACCGCGCAAGAACAAGCCGTGGTGCTGGTGGCCGGCCCGGGCAAGGGGTATCTGTGTGGCAAGAATGTTTTTAAGCAAGCCGACCCAACAGTTGGTCATCGAATGGGTGTGGGTTACCAACGCTGGTACCCCAACGGCCTGGGTTTCCAGCTGCAAGTGAACAGCATCCGTATGGGCGGTGAGTTACCCTTGGTGCTGTATGACCCCGGAGGCCGGGAATACGGCAGCCGCCAAGCCGTATACCAATTCGACCATTGGGGTTTTGCCTTGGGCGGAAGCTTCCGCACACCGGGCAGGCTGCATGCGGAACTGCATTTGGGGTTCATGCCTACCCTGGTGCATCGCGCATCGGTGCGCACACCCGATATAGAGCAGGTGTCCGACCCCAAGGCGTATACATTGCAGGACCTTACCGGAAAGATGGGCCGACCTATCCATTTTGCCTATGGCTCTGGTGGTCTGGGTTATCACATCGCCGAAAACCTGTCCATTGGGATCCAAGTCTGCTACGATGCGGCCCTGAACACCTTGAGCAATCCCGATTTCTTTCAGGATGAGGACCTGAAGGAAATGGCGTGGACGGCGGCTATTGCGGTCGCTTACCGATGGCACAAGCGTGGTGAATGACCTGGCTCATTTCAGCGGCTTGATCAGCGTGACCAACGTTCGGTACAGCTCATCGAACTTGGTGAGGGGCAGGGTCTCCGCACGGTCGTACACATCGTGGTAGTGGGCCACGCCGCCCATGGTGTAGATGAAGATGGCGGGGATGCCCTTGCGGGCGAACGGGCAGTGGTCGCTGTTGCAGGCGGGGCCGCGTGCCTTCACTTGGGGCAGGGCGCCGGTCTTCTTGTTGATGGCGGTGAGCTTATCGAAGATCTTCTGCTGCTCGGTGGCGTTCACCACGGTGATGCCCTCCTCGCCGGTGCCGTTGAGGTCGAGGTTGATCACCATCTTGATCCGGGCGAAATCCAACGGACGGTCCACGATGAACCATTCGCTGCCCTTCAGCCCGGCCTCTTCCCCTGCGAAGGCCACGAAGAGGATGTTGCATTTGGCCGGGTGCTTCTTGAACCATTCGGCCAGGCTGAGCAGCATGCTGACGCCGCTGGCGTTGTCGTTGGCGCCGGGGAAGAGGGCCTGGCCCATGCGGCCCAGGTGGTCGTAGTGGGCGGTGACGAGCACCCAATCCTTGCTTTTGCCCTTGGCCACGCCCCACACGTTGCGGGCCTGGTGGCGCGGCACGAAGCTGTTGTACACGCGGATGGAGGCTTGCACGGCCGTGTCGGGCAGCAGGCCTTCGCGCACTTCGAGGATGGCGTTGCGCGCCTGCGTGCCGGCCACGCTCCAGGTGAGCTTCTTGCCGCCGGGGCGGATCACGGGGACGTAGCGGGCGAGTTCGTTCTCCAGTTCGCGGTACAGCTGGAGCGAGTCGCGGTCGGTGGTGGGCGGGAAGTGTACCACGGCGGCATGGCCCTGGATCACGCCCATGGTGAGGGCCTTGCGTTCGGGGCTGAGCAGGTCGTCCAGCCTGAGGTGCGCCAGGTGGAACTCGCCGTCGGAGCTGCCGGAGGCGGGATCCACGAGGAAGTCCTCGCCGGGGATCAGCGTACGGCCATCCACGCGCAGGCCGATGCTGTCCGGGAAGATGTTGACCGGGAAGTGGAAGCGCTCGAAGCGGGTGTCGTTCAGCTTGGCCAGCCCGATGCGGTCGAACTGCTTGGCAATCCAATCGGCCGCGATGCTGTCGCCACCGTTCACATAGCCGCGGCCCTGGAATGCGGGCGAGGCCAAGGTGTCCACGTAAAGCTTGGCCTGGGCCTTGACCGAAGGCAGGTCCTGTGCCAGCACGAAAGCGGAAAGGAGAAAGGCGAAGGCTGAAAAGGCTTGTCGCAGATGGCGGGGAAAGCTGCGGGCTACGAGCTTTGAGCCTCGAGCTTGGCTCTCGTTGAGGCTCGTGGCTCGCAGCTCACGGCTCACGGCTCGCGGCCCGGGAATCCCAGCGTTCAAAAAAGTCATCAGCTGTATCGGCGTTGGAGCAGTTCGGAAAAGGTGGCGGCCACCTCCTCGCCTGGCGGGTTGGGCAGCTTGGCGATGACCTCGTTCCTCAGGAAGGCCTCGGCCTCCTTCAGGCCCGGCATGGCATTCAGGGCATCGATGGCCTCCTCGTAGCGCTTGCGGTCGTTGGCGAAGAGCTCGGCGACGAACCAGAATTTCTGGCTGAGGGCGATGGCCTTGCGCAGATCGGCCACGGGTGCGTGCTCCAGCTTGTCCGCCAAGGTGACGGGCCGTTCGCTTGCCGCCTGCTTGGCCGCGGGCTTGTTGGCCTTGGGCTTGGGCGCCGGGGTGGGTGCGGCCTCGGCGGCCATGGCATTCAGGCTTTCGGTCTCGGCGATGGCATCGATGAGCGAGGTCTGCTGCGGCGCGATCTCGGCCGGCCGGGTGTCCAGGCGGATGGAGGCTTCCTCCTCGCCGGCCTTGGGTGCCGGTGCTTCAGCCTTCTTCACCGCGCCCACCGCGGCCTCGCGTGCCTTGTGGCGCAGCACCACGAACCGCTCGTACAAAGCCTGCGCCTGGCCGGTGGCCTGTTCCAGCTCTTCCAAGGTGAGCCGGCCGTCCTGCAGCCTTTCCATGGCTTGTTGCAGCGAACGGAGCAGCCCGTTCATGCGGTCGGAGGCTTTGGTCTCGGCCATGCGCAAAGGGTTGCGGGCGAAATTCGCTATTCCCGCCTGTACAAACAACAGGCCGCGAACCATGGATGGCTTTTTCAGGAGCCGCGGATCCACACGCATGAACACGGATTGGTCCAGGAAGACGGGTTGCTGTTCCAAGGCTGGCATTTGTCCAATTATCCCCCTTATCCGTGTTGTTCCGCGTGGATCCGTGGTTGTGTTCGGCCTGTGAACACCGCCCATTCGCATCCAGGGTTCACCGGCCCGGACTACCTTGGCGGCCCCAGCACAACGACGGCATGTTCCTGGAGCAAAGCGGCAAGCGCAACCCCCGGCGGGGCTGGATCGAGGTGGTGTGCGGCAGCATGTTCTCCGGCAAGACGGAAGAGCTGATCCGCCGCATCCGGCGGGCCGAATTCGCCAAGCAGCGCGTGGGCATCTTCAAGCCCGGCACCGATACGCGCTACCACGAAAGCGATGTGGTGAGCCACGACCGGCGTGCCGTGGCCAGCGTGCCGGTGCGCGACAGTGCCGCGCTGCTGCCCCTGGCCCTGGAGCTGGAGGTGGCCGGCATCGACGAGGCGCAATTCTTTGATGAGAACCTGCCGCGCGTGGCGGGCCAGTTGGCCGATGCGGGCGTGCGTGTGATCATCGCCGGGCTGGACATGGATTTCCAGGGACGCCCCTTCGGCCCCATGCCGCAGCTGCTGGCCATGGCGGAGTATGTGACCAAGGTGCACGCCATCTGCGTGCGCTGCGGTGAGCTGGCCCATTACAGCCACCGCACCATCCCGAGCAAGCGGCTGGTGGTGCTGGGCGAAACGGACAGCTACGAGCCCCTGTGCCGCCAGTGCTATAATGCGGCGCTGAAGGAAAAGTCCGGCGCGGGGAACACCTTGTTCGAGTGATGTCCGAAGGGTGGTTGCTGAGTGAACTGGCCACGGCCGCGGGCGGTGTGCTGCGCGGCGACGACCGCCGCATCCGGCACCTCTCCATCGATTCGCGCCAGCCGTTCCAGGCGGAGGGCACGTTGTTCGTCGCCTTGGGCGGCAAGCACCACGATGGCCACCGCTACCTGCCGGAGCTGCGCAGGCGTGGCGTGCGCAATTTCCTGGTGAAGCAAGGCGCCGCCATGTTGGAGCCGGAGGACAGCGCGATCGAGGTGGGAGACACGCTGAAGGCCTTGCAGGACCTGGCCGCGTGGCACCGGGCGCGGTTCACGCTGCCCGTGATCGGCATCACCGGGAGCAACGGCAAGACCGTGGTGAAGGAGTGGTTGAACCAGTTGCTGGTGCCCGAGGAACGCATCGTGCGCAGCCCGGGCAGTTGGAACAGCCAGGTGGGCGTGCCCCTGAGCGTGTGGGAGATCCAGCCCGAGCATACGCTGGGCCTGTTCGAGGCGGGCATCAGCGAGCCGGGCGAAATGGACGCGTTGGAGCGGATCATCGCGCCGACGATCGGCGTGTTCACCAACATCGGTCCGGCGCACGGCGCGGGCTTTTCCGGCGATGCGGCAAAGGCCGCGGAAAAGGCCAAGCTGTTCCGCCATGCGGAAACGGTGGTCTACTGCCGCGACCACGCGGTGGTGCACGAAGCCTTGTCGGCGCTGAAGGATGTGCAACGGCTGGGCTGGGGGCGGAACGAGGGTGCCGCGTTGCTGGTCCTCGCCGAAAAGCCGGACGGCGACACCATGCGGATCGACCTTCGCTGGCAAGGCCGTGCCTTCGGCGTGGAGCTGCCCTTCGTGGACGCGGCCTCGGTGGAAAATGCCCTGCATTGCATCGCGGTGCTGCTGTTGCTGGGCCGGGACCCGGACGTGATCGCGCGGCGTGTGCGCCACCTGCAACCGGTGAGCATGCGCATGCAGCTGCTGCCCG
>JAGFIV010000110.1 GCA_024103275.1 Flavobacteriales bacterium | reverse complement strand
TTTGTTGGCTGGCAACTATTGGCTTAGGGACAGCGTTCGCGGCTTTGTGGGCTGGCAATACGGCCTGGTGTGGCTGAACAGCGACGGCAGCCTGGACACCACCCGCATCCACCGCTCCATCGGAGGGGCATTCGGGGCCATGGAGCATATCCGCGAAATGCCTGACGGCAAATTCATGTGCAGCGGAGGTTCCGGCCAGTTCGAGGGGGTTCCCGTGGAAGGCATGTTCCGGGTACATGCGGACGGCAGCCTGGACACCACCTTCCAGGTACCCCACATCGACGACTGGACCGAGAGCTACGGCTTCCTGCCACTGCCCGGGGGGAAGGTGCTGGCCTACGGACGCTGGCATTTTGCCGGCATGTCCGATTGGGTGAGCCTGGTGCGTTTCCTGCCCAATGGACAACTGGACCCCACATTCAACAACAACCTCGATTTTGAGGTTACCTATCCTGGTACATGGCCACCAATCATCATGGACGTCGAGCCCATCGGTGATGGCATGTTGGCCATTACGGGTACGTTTGACCGGATCAACGGCGAGGTGCATGGCGGCATTGCCATGATCGACACGGCGGGCAACCTGCTGCCGGGTTATTTCGGCGGCAACGGTTGTGGGGGCTTACAGGAAGGGACGGCCATGCCCACTTGGTACCAAGGCATCTTGGGCATCAAGCCCGCCCAGGACGGCGGCTACTTCATCTACGGTGCATACCGCGGCTACGATGACGGCACCACCAACGATGCCAGCCAGCGGCTGCTGAGCAAGCTCTACGGGCTGAACGTGGGCATTGAGGAGCAAGCCACGGGCCAACCGGCGCCCCTGCAAATAGCACCCAACCCGGCCAGCGGGGCCGTTCAGCTTGCGGTGGGCATGGCACCACCCGTACAGGCCATGCTCACCATCCACGATGCCAGCGGGCGCATGGTGTTGCAGGAGCCATGGCCTGCGGGGGGCTTCACGCATACGTTGCAGGCGGGCACGCTGGCGCCGGGCGCGTATGTGGCAAGGCTGGGCGCTGGGGCAGGCACCGCGCTGTACACGGGCAGGCTGGTGGTGGTGCCGTAGGAGGCGCTTGGTGCCGAGCGCCGTTGCCCCTGCCGCAGGCGCGATCAACGGCTGCTTCGGTCTCGCAGCCGTGGCACCCCGCCATTGCGGTCCTACGGTTACGGAAGGCTGGAGCGCACGTCCAGCCCCCAGTTCAGTTTATTGCGCAGCGTGT